>CAXTNK010000047.1:0-3215 GCA_964245665.1 uncultured Acidobacteriaceae bacterium | reverse complement strand
GGGTATCTGCAGCGTTTTGAAATAGCCGGGATAGACCAGGCTGTCGCGCGCGGTCGGCTGTTCGCCAGGCGTGGACGGACGCCCCTCGATGTCAAAACTGATTGACATATTGCCGCCGCTGAACGGCAGGGGAAACGCTGCTGTTGCCGATTGCGCGCCTGGCAGTGCTTCAAGACGCTGGATCGCGTCTGCATAGAACTGCGTTCTTTTTTGTTCCGGGTAGGCCTTGTCAGTCGTACCGATGCGGAAGGTCAGCGTATGGGCGGGATTGAAGCCCGGATCGGTCGAAAGCATCCGCAGAAAACTGTGAATGAGCAGACCAGCGCCGATGAGCAGCACCAGTCCGATGGCCGTTTCGCCGATGACCAGAAAAGAATGCAGGCGGTTCTGCTTGCGACCCGCGGTCGAAGTCCGTCCGCTGTCCTGCAGGGCAAGCGCCGGATTGAGCCGAGAAAGACTGCGCGCAGGCAGCAATCCGAAGACAATCCCTGTCAGCACAGAGACGCCGATGGCAAAAGCGAGGACAGGCCCATTGATCGCGATCGTGTCGAGCCGAGGCAGGTTCTTTGGAACAAAGTACAGGATGCCTTTGAGCGCGGTGGTCGCAATGAAGATACCGGCAGCGCCGCCGAGCAGCGACAGGATGAGAGACTCGGCCAGCAACTGCAGGGTGATCTCGCGACGGCTTGCGCCGAGCGCAGCGCGCACTGCCAGTTCCGTCTGACGACTGGAGCCACGGGCGAGCAGCAGGCCGGCAACGTTGGCGCAGGCAATCAGCAGCATTGCGGCCACCGCAGTCAGCAGGATGCGCAGCGGAGTGCGCACGTCCCCGATCAGCTCCTCGAGAGCCGGCTTGATTTCGACCGCGGTCTGACGCGCATTCGAATCGGGAAACTGCTTCGCCAGGCTGGCGGCAATCGTATTCATCTCGGCAGTCGCCTGGGCAATGCTGACCCCATCGTAGAGACGGGCAATGGTTGCAAGCTGGGTCCATCCGCGCTGTTCGGTGGATGGATTTTTACCCACCGCATCGACCGCCGGCGTAGTCCAGAGGTCCATCAGCGATAAGGCGAAGAACGGAAAGCTCGCGTTCGCTGGCAGTACACCGATGACGGTGTAGTTTTCGTCTGACAACTTGATCGAAGAACCGAGAATTGCCGGCGAGGCATGGTAGGCCGAAACCCATAGTTCATGGCTCAGGATGACGACGTGTGTGCCGGCTTTTTCTTCATCCCGCCGGAAGGTACGGCCAAGCGCGGGCTGCATGCCCAGCACATGGAAGAAGTCGGATGACACGACGCCGATCTGCAGATTGCGCGCAGCATTCGATCCTGTGGCGTTCAGCACTACACTGTTCGGATGGTATGAGGCCATCGATTCGAAGCTGCGGGACTGGTCACGCCAGTCGCGGAAGTTGGGGTAGGAGACTTCGTTGGTATTAGTCGCAGTCGATCCGGGTACCGTCTCCAGCGCGCACCAGCCTGTCGGGCTGCGGATAGGGCAGCGGCCGCAGCAGCACGGCATAAAAAATGGAGAAGATCGCCGTTGTCGCGCCAATGCCGACGGCCAGTGTCAGGCTTGCGGTCAGGGCGAATCCGGGACTGCGTCGGAGATGCCGGGCAGCAGTCCGGAAATGGTTGAACAGGTCGTACATGAATGCTCCTGGCGCTCCCTTAAACCTCGGCGGTGGCACGGGTGTAGAAGTGACAGCACGATCCTGGCCAATCCCGCTTCACTTACCGGCCCATAAGAATGAGTAGCTTAGGCCTGTGACGGCGTCCAGGGTATACCGCAGCCGTTCATTTTCAGTGAGTGGACGGCCACAATCGGACAGCTTTGCCGCCGTCATCTTTACGATGGATATCGTCACCGCAATCATCTTTAGCCGCAGTATTAGCCTGTCCGTCAGATTGGTTATCTTGAGCCACCCACACTGGGTCACCCTGAGCGAAGTCGAAGGACCTGCGTTTTCTCCATCAGTTGAGGGGTCGACAAGTTGAGGGTCGACGACCTAGATGCAGGTCCCTCCACTACGCTGCGATCCGGTCGGGATGACAACAGTTTGGTCTGTGAGCTTCCACTACGGCATCCTTGCAGATCTGCCCTGGATCAGCGATACTTAAAGGCTGGAATACGTTCCCGGTTCGACCAGTGAAAGCGTGCTCCGACATTTTAAAAGGTTCTGTTACAGGGTTGAAGTTTCAGACCCGACCCAACTGAGAGGTTTTGCCCGTGTTGATGATCCGTTTAGCGCGCTTTGGTGCGCGTAAGCAGCCGCACTACCGTGTTGTCGTTATTGAGAAGGACCGCGCCCGCAATGGCCGTTCCATCGAGACTGTAGGCACCTACAATCCCCGCACGAACCCCGCAACCGTGCTGTTGAAGCAGGACCGCATCGCATACTGGACAGGAAAAGGAGCACAGCTCTCAGACCGCGTGAAGAAGCTGGCCGACAAGTACACCCCGGCTGCTGCTCCTGTTTCGGCCTAGTAGCAAAGCTACACGGGCAGCGGTCACTCTTCAGCATAAAGCTCCAAACGCCCGCCATACATCGAGTCACAAGCCCGCGACCACCTCTCTGCATTCATTTCGAGAGGTGGCTCTTTGTGTGCCCGGACCAATGTGGTCATTCTGATACGAACCAGTCGTACCTCATTTTTTGCCTTGACTGTCGATACTCTGGCAAGCGATGGTCTCACTCCTGAGGGTTCGCCAATCAACGGAGGCGCTCCTCCGAACTGGCGACCCTCCGGTCGGGTGTGCACAACAGGGCTCGACATAGGCGACGATGGGAGCGGAGACGGACGTACGCATGGAACAGAAACAGGACGATATGCAGGAACTGGTCACAGAGATCGCCCGAGCTCTGGTCGACGAACCCAATGCAGTGATTGTCGACGCAGTTGAACGTGATGAAAATACAATTCTTCGTCTGCGCGTGGCGCCCAGCGATGTGGGCAAAGTGATTGGCAAGCAAGGCCGCACGGCGCGCTCCATGCGCACCATCCTTGGTGCTGTGAGCATGAAGCACCACCATCGCTATACTTTGGATATCCTCGAAGAAGATGGTAGCCAGGCACATGAACCGCAGCAGCCAGTCGCAGACAGCGAACTTCACAAGATCGATTAGCGCTCGCGTTGCATTGGCAGATCGAGCGTACGCATGAGCAGCGCTGAGTGGGTCCTGCTCGCCCGGCTCGTCCGTCCGCAGGGGC
>CAXTNK010000046.1:36382-37549 GCA_964245665.1 uncultured Acidobacteriaceae bacterium | reverse complement strand
TAGGTCAGGATAAATGGGATACTTTCGCCTTCATGGATGGTGAAGTCGCCATGCGTCTGGAAAGCCTCGCCATGAGTTTCGACCGGGGTGCGCAGGACGACAGTATGGGGACCTGCAATGGCGCGGACGCCGCCTTCCATTTTGCGCACCCAGGGAATGGCGGAGCCGTAGTTGAAGCGGAGCGAGAGAATGCTGCGCATGTCCACAGATCCACGGATGCCGCGCACAATGCGGACCAGGTCAGAATATTTGCCGCGCACAGGCATGAAGTCGACGACGGTAATTTCGCCCTGCTCGGTCTCGAAACGGGTCTCGAGTACGAGGGTGTGCTCCCAGTACTGACGGCTGACTTTCTTGACAATCTCTTTTGGAGAGATCTTCCAGAAGCCATTTTCGTCGGAGCCGAGCAGCTTGGCGAAGCAGGCTGACGATGCAAAATTTGGCCAGCACAGCCAGTCAATGGATCCGTCTTTGCCAACCAGGGCAGCGGTTTCACAGTCGCCGATGATGGCGTAGTCTTCAATATTCATTCTGAAAGTCTCGCCTACTGTTCGTGATAATTGCGGAGCAGACCGCCATCCACTACATAAGTGGAGCCGGTGATATAGGCGGCATCGTCCGAAGCGAGGAAGGAGACCAGGGAGGCGACATCTTCAACGGAGCCCATGCGGCCGAGGGGTATGTTGCGAATGAGCGCCGACATTTCCGTCTTGTTGGCCATCAGGTTCTTATTGATCGGCGTTTCAATCGCGCCGGGTGCGACGTTATTGATGTTGATGCCGAGCGGACCAAGTTCGACGGCCAGGTCGCGGGTGAACATCCGCAGCGCGCCTTTGCTGAGGCAGTAGGTGGAGAAGCCGGGAAAGACCATGTCTTCATGCACTGAACTGATGTTGACGATGGTGCCCTTGCGCTTCTGTTCGCGCAGTTTGTTGACGAAGACCTGGGTCAGGAAGAACGGCCCTTTGAGATTTACATCCAGCACCTTCTGGTAGTCGTCTTCGGCCACGTCCCAGAAGGCTGCCTTCTTTTCCATGCCTGCATTATTGACCAGGATCTCGACGGACCCGAATTTGGAGATAGCAGCATTGACGAGGTTCTCGCGATCCGCGGCCTTGGTAATATCGGCCTGGACGATGATGCCCTCTGATCCAGCGTCCTGAATAG
>CAXTNK010000046.1:1282-36372 GCA_964245665.1 uncultured Acidobacteriaceae bacterium | reverse complement strand
CAGGTCGGCGCGGTTATCCGACAGGAAGGTGGCGCGCGCGAAACGCTTGGCGATGCCCTGGCCGATCCCCGAACCGGAACCGGTAATAATCGCAACTTTCCCTTTCAGATCGCTCAATGGGGTGCTCCTGTTTTGAATAGTGCTTCCTGTGCTGGGATGCAGGCCGTGCGGAATTAACGCGATCTTTCCGGAAATTGCGAGTGCGGCCGGACGGGAAATGCAGGTCCGTCCAATCGCTTCGCTCGCTCAGGATGACACCGATGTGGGTGGTCAGGAGGACACATCTTCTCGATGCGAGTAGATCCGAGCCCGGCACATCTTCCCTTGCGAACCAGGCGCATCTTCTCTTACCAGCTCTTACCAGCCCGACCAATCTGTTATTGCCGGAAGGGTCAGGATTGCGGAGTCTTCGCTTTCTTTGTGCTTCCGCTGTAATAATGTTGCGGGCAGCAGCGGGACGTGTTCTGGCGTGTCGATTCAATGGCCGAGGTTTGAAGCATGAAGAAGTTGGGGTTGGTACCAGCGTTGACTGGTCTGGTTGCGATTGCGCTGGCTTCGATGGGCGTTGCGCAGGGCCAGCAGACGGAGAAGCGTCCGAAGATTACCGGCATCTCGCACCTGGCGGTGTACACGAGCGATCCGGCGGCGGCAGAGCATTTTTATGTCGCGATTCTCGGAGCGAAAAAGGGCGTCGATCCGGAAGATTCGAAGGGCGTCCGGTATTACTATAGCCCGACCCAATTTACGGAGGTGCTGCCGCTGCCGGCAGATCACACGATCAGCCGCATGGACCACGTAGCCTTTACTACAGACGACGCGAGCGCACTGCGGGCTTATCTTAAGAGCCATGGAACGGCGGATGTGTCGGAAGTAAAGCACGGCAGCGATCGCGGCATTTACTTCGAGGCGAAAGATCCGGAGGGCAACAGGGTCCAGTTTATCCAGGGATCAGGGTTAATGATCGACGAAGGTATTCAAGAGACCGCGCCGAAAGAAGTGAGCAGCCGGGTGATCCACGTCGGCTTCCTGGTGCATGACAAGGCGAAGGAAGATGCCTTCTACAAACAGCTGCTCGGATTCCGGCCGTACTGGTATGGCGCGATGCAGCCGGACAAAGTGGATTGGGTTTCGCAGCAGGTTCCCGATGGCCACGACTGGCTGGAGTACATGCTGGTGGGCGATGGATCGACGACACCACTGGCCAAGGTCGATGCACGGGAGCTGGGCGTGCTGAACCACTTCTCGCTGGGCGTGCCGAACATGGAGCAGGCCATCACCACGCTGATCAGCGCCGAACGGCTGCCGCCGCGGCATGATGGTCCGCAGATGGGGAAGGACGGCAAATGGCAGGCGAATTTTTATGATCCGGATGGCACGCGAGTGGAGTTCATGGAGTTCCAGCCAGTGATGAAGCCATGCTGCTCGGAGTTCACTGCATCGAGTCCTGCGAATTAAATACCTGCGGCAGAAAGATTTACGAACGACTACCAGGGAGAAACAATGACAGCACATTCCAGACGCAGCTTTTTGAAATACGCATCGGCCGCCGCTGCTTATAGCGCCGTTGCCTCGCATACGTTTCCCGCATCGGCGACACCGCTCGGGCTGCCGCTTGGATTGCAGCTTTACTCGGTGCGTGACCAGTTGCCGAAGGACTATGAAGGCACGCTGGTGCAGCTGGGTAAACTTGGCTACCAGGAAGTGGAAGCAGCTGGCTTCTACAACCACGACGCGAACCAGGTGAACGCAGCGATGAAGAATGCCGGCCTGCACTGCGTGAGCGCGCACTATGGATGGGACACGCTGCATCCGCAACTCGACCAGATCATCGAGTTTGGCAGCAAGATCGGCCTCAGCTACATCATCTGCTCCTTTCCTGGCTTCAAGAATCCTGCTGCGGCGAAGGACAAGAGCTATGCGGGACGATCGCGCGCGTTCACGCTCGAAGACTGGCGCTGGAACGCCGACCAGTTCAACACAATCGGCGAAAAGGTGCATGCGTCTGGAATGCATTTCGGCTATCACAACCACACGATGGAGTTCGCTGAAGAGAACGGTGTCGTTCCCTATGACGAGTTGCTGAAGCTGACCGATCCGACGAAGGTGACGATGGAACTGGATTGCGGATGGGTGACAGTTGGCGGCAAAAATCCCATCGATTATCTGAAGAAGTATCCGAACCGCTTTTCGATGCTGCATGTGAAGGATTTCAAGGAGCTGCCGACGGCTGGATCATCAGAAAGCAAGCCGCCAGCGGCAGCCGAGTTGGGTCAGGGCAAAATCAAGTATGGGCCGATTTTCGCAGCTGCGAACAAATCGGCTATCAAGCATATCTTCGTGGAGCAGGAGCAGTTCGACATGGAACCGATGGCGGGGTTGAAGGTCGATGCCGACTACATGAGGAAATTCAGCTAAGGGGGCTTGATCGTTCCCTCAGCGGCTGAAACCGCATCGCAAAGATAGTCCTATGGCGGGACTGAAGTCCCGCCCCTTCAGAATGAAATCGGCTCCGCATGAGGCCAAGGCTCGGCGGTTTGATACGATGCGGCATGTCGAGACTCTTCTCCAGCCTGCCTGCTCTGCTCTTGTTCGCGTCGCCAATCGTTGCCCAGACGGCGTCGAACCCGCCTTCAGCCGCCATGCAATCACGCATGGCGCATTTCCTGAGTCCGGGTAATGGAGCCTGGACCGCTGACCAGATTGCGAATATGGCCAGGCTTCGCGATGCTGCGACTTCTGACGACTACGCACTTACGGAACTCCGCCACCTGACTGACAACATCGGGCCGCGATTGAGCGGTTCGCCGCAGGCAGGACAGGCAGTCGAATACGTAGCAGATGAGATGCGCAAGCTGGGCGCAACCGTTACGCTTGAGAAAACCACAGTCCCCCACTGGGTGCGCGGCGAAGAGACCGGGGCGCTGGTGGATTGGACGGGCATGACGCCTGCCGCCAGGGGAAAGACGACGCAGAAGATCGTGTTGACGGCGCTAGGCGGCAGCGTGGCGACACCCGCGGATGGCCTGACGGCGCAGGTGGTGGTCGTGCCGTCCTTCGAAGCATTCAAAAATCTGGCGGCAGGTTCGGTGAAGGGCAAGATCGTGCTCTTTAATCATCCGTTCGACAAAGAGTTGGCAGCGCAGGGATATGGCGGCCAGGCGTACGGCCAGGCTGTCGTTTATAGGGGAGCCGGGCCAAGTATTGCGGCGGCGGCCGGCGCGGTGGCCGTACTGGTGCGGTCCGTCGGTGGCGCGGATTTCCGTCTGCCGCATACCGGGGCCACGTTCTATGATCCGTCGTTGCCGAAGATACCGGCCGCGGCGGTGACGGCGGAAGACGCCGACCTGATGGCGAACCTGGCCAGCCAGGGCCCGGTGACGATGCGTCTGACGCTGACGCCGCAGACATTGCCCAAGGTGGAAAGCTATAACGTGATTGCAGACTGGAAGGGCTCGACTCACCCGGAGCAGGTGGTGATTGTCTCTGGGCACCTGGATTCGTGGGACCTGGGGACGGGCGCAATTGATGACGGCGCGGGCGTGGTCGTATCCATGCAGGTGATCCACCTGATGCAGAAACTCGGGCTGCATCCGCAGCGGACCATACGCTTTATCGCGTGGATGGATGAGGAATCCGGGTCAGAAGGAGCGGCCACGTACGCACAGGACCATGCCGGTGAACTGGCGGATCACATCGGGGCGCTTGAGAGCGACCTGGGCTGTGATCATCCGGTCGGTATTACGTTCGCAGGTTCGCCGGAACTGGGGGCATGGCTGCGTCCGGTGGCGCACGAACTGGCGCCGATCGGGGCAGCTTTGATCTCGCCGGGCGAAGAAGCAGGTGAAGATGTGGCGGCCGTGGTCGAAAAGGGTGTGCCGGGCTTTACGCCAACCCAGGACAGCCGCTTCTACTTTAACTATCACCACACGGCTGCCGATACCTTTGACAAGGTCAATCCTCGATTCCTGGAGGAAAATGCAGCGGTGATGGCGGTAACGGCGTATGCACTGGCGGACTCTTCTACGCCAGCGCCCCGCGCGGCCAGGGCCACACCGTAGCTATTAGATCGCCAGGAATGGTTACGAAAGTATAAAGCTGTATTGAATACAGCAGCAAATAAACGGCTCCTGGCATCTGACATAGCGTCGCTTGAATGCAGATGAAATCCTGCAGGCTACGCTATGGCGTCAGAAAATTATGGTGGGGTGTTAACAGGAATTGAGTGTAATGTCTGGATAACCGGCACTGATACAAAAACAGGTTGGTGACCAACCGGTTTCTACCAGGCCGAGCAATGCACTTCACTCCGGATATAGTTCGACCTCAAATATGCATATGTGTTGACACGGCCTGATAGGAGTCATCCAGGGAAGTTCATGAACGTGCCGCGACGCCGGATTATGGATCCACTGGACACGTCTTATGAAAAGTTACGAGGAGTGACAATCCCGTAATACTCCTCGCTCATAACCACCAGGAGTGCACTTTTGCAAAGCGCCAATGTTCCAGATGTAAGCGCCCGTTCCGAGAATCAGGATCAGGTGACATTCAGCCGACGACTCGGTGCGGATGCTGCGCGGCGTCTGACGGAGGATGAAGTTGCAGGCAAGGCGTTTCTTATAGCAGGGGTGGCTGCAGTGTTGTCCCGCACGCTGCAGCGCACCACTGTGCAGATTGCAAGTGGCAATGGCGTTCAGACACTCGGGGTGGAACAGTCTCAGTCTTTTTCCGCGCTGGTAGACATCACGGCGGCTAACAGACTCCCCGACGAAGCGGATACGGCAGATGCGAGTGCGGACGTAAATGCAGAGCTCCCGTCGGGGCACTTTCCAGCCTTTCATGCGCGCGCTTCGTTAGAAGATCCCGCGGCCAGCGTGCATCGCTCAACGATCTCAGTCGTAACCCCGCGTGGCGAGGATGAAGCGCAGGTGGAACGATTACTGCACTACCTGTCGAGCGTGCTCGACAGTGCCGCGCGAGACGATAGCCAGGCCGTGGGTGCTCTTCCATTGGCCGCCGAAGCAGATACGCTTGCGCTTTACGAATCTTTGAATACAACGGCTACTCCCTGTCCTCAGCAACCGGTGCAGAGATGGATTGCAGAACAGGCATGCCTGAACCCCTCTTCTACAGCCGTGGTCTTTGAGGGCGCCTGCCTCACTTACCGCGAACTGTGGGAAAGGAGCGACCGGCTGGCCACGGTTCTGGCCGGGATGGGCGCCAGCCAGGAGCGGCCGGTAGCATTGTGTATCGCGCGATCGGAGCAGTTGCCGGTTGTGCTGCTGGCAGCGCTCAAGGCGGGCAGTTTTTTTGTGCCGCTCGATCCAAGTCATCCGAAGCAGCGACTGCTGGATATTCTGAATGAGTGCAAGCCGGCCGTCGTCGTTGTAACCACGGCGACGGCGCAGGTGCTTGCCGGAATCATGCTGCCGTTGTTCCTGCTGGATGGGCAGGCACAGTCAAGTGGATACACCGAGGCCATCGCTGAGCTGTCTGCGAGCGAATCCCTCGACGACACTGCTTACACGATCTATACGTCGGGGACGACGGGCAAACCGAAGGGCGTCGTGATTCCGCAGCGGGCGCTGGTGAATGTACTGGCAGCAGCACAGCGCGAACCGGGACTTAGGTCCGGTGATCGATGGCTTTCGGTCGCGACCATCTCCTTTGATATTTCAATACTCGATATGTTCCTCCCGCTGGTTACTGGGGCGGCAGTGGTTATTGCCAATGCGCAGGAGGTGACTGATCCAGGTCGCCTTGCCAGCCTGATCGAAAAGGAGAAGGTCACCTGCATGCAGGCGACGCCAGCCGCCTGGCGGATGCTGCTTGCCAATGGCTGGCATGGCGTGGCGGGCCTGCGTATGCTGTGCGGCGGCGAAGCACTCCCGCGAGACCTGGCCAACGCCCTGTTGAAGGCCTGCGCCTCGCCAGGTGCAGAGGGCGAGTTATGGAACTGTTACGGGCCGACCGAGACGACGATCTACTCCTCGTTTCTGCGCATTTATGCTGGCGAGGGTCCGGTGGCAATCGGCGGGCCGACTGCGAATACCATGTTTTACATTGCTGACGAGGCAGGCAGACTGCTGCCGCCGGACGTAGCGGGAGAACTGTATATCGGCGGCGAGGGAGTGGCGAAGGGATACTTTGAGCGATCCGAGTTGAACGAGCAGAAATTCATCGCCAATCCATGGACCAGGCATTCGCAACAGAAACTGTTTCGCACTGGGGATGCTGCGCGTTTCCGGCCGGACGGCACGCTCGAATTCTTTGGACGGCTGGACAGCCAGGTGAAGCTGCGCGGCTATCGCATCGAGCTCGGGGAGATTGAATCTGTACTGAGGACGCATCCTTCCATCACGGATGCAGCAGTGGTGCTGCGCGAGGATACGGCCGGTGAGCCATGGCTTGTCGCGTATATCGTCGCAAGCACTACATCTTTTTCTCCGGATGCAGCAGAACGAACGAAGGCACTGCGAGCGCACGCAGCCGGCACGCTACCGGCGTACATGCTGCCCTCGCGGTTTGTGGCGCTGGAAGCGCTTCCACTCACAGGAAGCGGCAAGGTGGACAAGCGCGCCCTGCGGCAACTGCCCAAGCCCGAGGAACCACAGCGGGTACGTGCGGAAGGGGAGATCCCTGTTGATATTGTCGAGGGTTCGCTGCTGAAAATCTTCCGTGAAGTGCTGCGCTCACGGACTTTCGGACCGGAAGACAACTTCTTCGATTATGGTGGCTACTCCCTGTTGGCCGTACGCCTGTTCGCGCGTATTTCGAAAGAGATGGGCACGGATCTGCCGATTACTACTCTCTTCGAAGCACCTACTGTACGCAGACTAGCCGTTCTTCTACGCAAGGGAGAGAACCTGCAGACCCTCGTGCCGATCCGTACAAGCGGCAGCGATGATCCATTTTTCCTGGTTCACTCCTACCTGCTGTACGGACTGGCCGGGAGCATGGTGCCGGCACAGAATCCGGTGTATGGCCTGCGCGAAACAAAGGTAACTGGACAAGGCGGTGGGCTGAGCGACCAGGTGTCAGCATGCGTGAAGGCGATCGAGCGCGTTCATCCGCGCGGCACTGTTCACCTTGGCGGATGGTGTGCAGCGGCACCGCTGACGATAGAGATTGCCCGCCGGCTGAAGGAGCAGGGTCGAACGGTTGGAATGGTGACATTGTTCGACGCGGCGGCTCCAGGCTTTGTGCCCCAGGCAGGCGGAAGCCATCCGCGGCTGACACGGTTGCACGTGACGCTTGCCTACCATTTGAACCGAATGCGCAGACTACGATGGCGCGAACGCCTGCAGTATGTGCTGGAGCGAGGTTCACAGCATTTGCTGCAGATGGTCGAATGGTTCTACCTGGGACATCGGCAGTCGATAAAACGTATGCAGAGCGGAATGCCGCTTCTGCCCGGCATTCTGTTTCATAACCGATGGACGCAGATCGCGGTCGTTGAGGAACGAGTAATGGCACCGATCGATGCCAAGGTGTTCCTCTTCCGCGCGCTCGATGTCGTCATCATGCCGGGGAGTGAAGCAGAACTTGGATGGCGAGCGATTGCGAAGCGCGGCGTTGAGGTGATCTTCGTGCCGGGCCATCATGAATCGATGTTTCACGAGCCGCAGGTCACGGTTTTGCGGCAGCAGTTCGCAAAGGCTATGGAACAGGTCCAAAACGAAGACAGTCGACCGGAATCACGCACGCAGGCATCTTGAAACGCGGGCAGCCTGAACGCTATCTGTTCCCGGCCTGTTACGGATGATCAGCACGTGCGTACCATGAACGATTGATGAATGTGCATCCATGCCGCCCGTTGGCGCGTCTGTTGAAGTGTGTATTCACGCTTCGAGCCGGCAACGTGGTTGAAAGTTCTGCTGCTTCTGTTCTGCATGGTTCCTGGCTTCATCGCCTGGCAGAGTCCTGAGGCCGAGCAGGATGCGCATGGCGAGGGGCCATTACTCGTCGGGTATTTTCCGCAATGGGGCGTCGACAACCAGCCGCAATACCTGGTGAAGAATCTGCAGAAAAGCGGCGGCGCCGCGATGCTGGACCAGGTGAATTATTCGCAGGGCTCCGTCAAGGCTGGACATTGTTCGATTGCTTATCCCAATGCAGACCTGAGTTACACGTTCGACACTCAGAATAGCGTGGACGGCAGCGCGGACGATCCGCATTCTTCCTTTCGCGGGAACTTTCACCAACTGGAAGAATTGAAGAAGCAGAATCCCAGCCTGAAAATATTGATTTCACTTGAAGGCAATGCCGACTTTTTCGCCGAAGATGCACAACCGCAGAATCGGTATGTGTTCGTTGCTTCATGCGTGGATATATTTCTGCGTGGACGCTTCTCTGACGGTGTAGTGAAGCCGGGATTATTTGATGGCATCGACCTGGACTGGGAGTTCCCGAAGCGTGAAGATGCTGCTAACTTCCAGGCGCTGATCAGTGAATTCCGGAGGCAGATGGATCAGTACCGGCCAGGACTGCGCCTGAGCATCGCAGTAGGTCCCGGACCGCAGATGTACCCCGGCGTGGATATCAAGGCTGTAAGCAAAATGGTGGATCAGGTCGCAGTGATGAACTACGACTATGCGGGACCATGGAGCAAGACGACCGGCATCATTGCGCCGCTCTATACGGACGCGGCAGACCCCACGGCACCGGGGAGCGTCGACGATACGATCTCCGCGTACAGGAACGCCGGCGTGCCCGCGTACAAACTACTCATGGGTCTGCCGTTCTATGGCTATGGCTGGCAACAGGTGAGCGCGACCAATCATGGGCTGTACCAGGCGGGACAGGCTATCCACAGCGACAAGCCGTACAGCTTTGTCGAGACGCAGATGGCGACATCCACGCTGTATCGCGACGAGCGTACGCAGGCGCCATGGATCTTTAACGGCGACACTTTCTGGACATTCGAAGATCCAACGTCGATCCGGTTCAAGGTGAATTACTCACAGCATCAACGCCTCGGCGGCGTGATGATCTGGGAGTTGAGCGGCGACATGCCTGATGCTTCACTCCTCACTGCGGCTTATTCGCAACTGCGCCTGCCTGACCTGGAAAATGACTCAAACGGCAAGCCTGAAGCGGATGTTTTGCAGACGGACGAGTAAGCGCTGGCTAATGTTAGCTATCAATTCCCGCCATACTTAGCCAGCCACTTTAATTCTTCACGCACCTTGATATACCCGTGCCACGGGTTCTTATCGAGCGGATGATTTTCGCCTGGGAAGACCAGCAGCGTATGCGGCACGTTCAGCTTCTGCAGAGAGCGCTCGAGCAAAACCTGTTCGAGGTAGCTGACGCGCACATCCGCATTACCGCCGACGATGTGCGTTGGGGTGGTGACCTTGTTCATCTGGAAGAGTGCAGCTTCATCCTGATAAAGCCCCGGTTTTTCCCACGGAGTGCCAGAGAGATACCAGGCGTCGTCGTAAGTGAGATCGTCATTGCCCCAGTTGGCTGCATGCTCGACAGCGCCGGCACCAGTGACAGCAGCCTTGAAACGGGTGGTCTGCGTGATGAGCCAGTTCGTCATGTAGCCGCCGTAGCTATAGCCGCCAATGGTAAGGTGATCGGGATCGGCAATGCCCTGCTTCACCAGCGCATCCACGCCGCTGAGGATATCTCTGCCCGGCGCAGAGACCAGATGCGGCTGGATCGAGAGCATGAACGCATCACCGTAGCCGGTGGACCCGCGATAGTTGGGCCGGAAGACCAGCCAACCGTTCGCCGCGGCGAGTGTAGCCCAGTCGTACCAATCAGCACCGAAGTGATCGCCGTCCGCGTCCTCCGGGCCTCCATGGATCAGTGTGAGCATGCGCAGATTCTTCACGCCTTTCTTGCCTGGCGGATAAATCAGGACACCCTCTATAGGAGTGCCATCATCGGACTTCCATTGGAAGGGCTGCCAGTCGACCTTCGCTCTTTCTTTGAAGACAGGGTTAAAGGACGTGATGGATTTAGCTGCCTTGAGTGACGCTGCATTGTCAGCGATGAAGACCTGCGTTGGATCTGTAATCGCCGAATGTGTGAATAGAAAGGCTGAGCCCTGCTGCGCGGAGTGCACGTGCTCATAAGTGCCGGGTAACGTTGCGATCGCTTCCGCTTTGTTCTGTTGTACCTGGTAGATTTTTTGGTCCACGCCCAGTTGACCGGTGGCCATCAGCTTGCCATCAGACGTGAGGGTGAAGTCTTCCCATGAGCCAGTGAAATTCGAGCCTAGCCGCGTGATTTTGCCGGACGCAACATCCATCGTATACAGACGGCCCTGCACATCGCGATATTCGCCTTCGATAGAACCTGAACCTTTCGCGACAGTGAAGAAAAGATTCGTGCCCGTGCGGTCCCACTTGAGATGGCTCTCGGCGCCATTGTTATGCGTGAGCCTGCGCGCTTCCCCACCCCTGGCTTCGACGAGGTAAATCTCGGTATCTGCAGGATTCTCCACGCGATGCGAGATAGGTCCTGTTTCGAACACAAGCTGTTCATCTAAAGGAGAGAAAGCAACTTCGCCGATTTCGAGCGCGCTATGCGTAACGACGCGAGCTTCTGCCGGATACTCGGACTGGTCGGCTGCGACTTTTCTTTCCTGGTGAGCGGCGGGAACGCTGCGGCTTTGCTGAACAGCGGCTGCGATGGGGAGAGAAAGCAATACATCGCCATGCTCCTGCTCGCGCCAGCGAATCACGTCTTTCCAATCATTTTTCTGTGTATCCTGCTGGTCCCTGGTGCGCGGCTCAGTCACTGAGAAGTCGATCGCGCTGCTATCAGGCCACCAGGCGAATGCGTGCACATCCAGCTTCTCGCGAAAGAACGGAAAGGCTTCGCCGCCGGTGACCGGGATCAGCCAGATGCGACCGGGTTCGTCGGCATCTGCCTTGTCTTTCGTATCACCACTCGAAGCAGGCGCATCATTGCTTCCGTTCAAAGGACGATAAGAAAGAAAAGCGACATAGCGGCCATCGGGCGACCATTGCGGCGTCGAGTCATGGCCTGCGTGTGTAAGCGGCTGGAGTGTGTTGCCGGTCTTCGCCCAGAGCCAGAGATTCTGACTGAAGCGTTCGCCCTGCCAGTCGGGCGAAGATGTGGCGATCACTGCTGCGGAGCCATCCGGAGATAACTGGGCGTCAGTGATGGCCGTGGCATTCATGAATTCGTCTAGAGCTATAGGAGGCTTCTGCAGTTGTGCATGAACGGCCAGCGGCAGAAGCAGAAGGGCTGCGAGCGAAATAAGGACGAAGGTTCTCATGATGGATGTCCAAGGGTACACGAAGGTAATCCTGAATTGGAGAGGAGATTGGGCGAGTCCGTGTTTGTGAGACGCAGGCGATCAAGGCGCACGCACCTAGGTTTGTACGGATCGTGCGCATCCAAGAAGTGTGAAGCGCATGCCAGTCCCGGCACAAAGATGAAGGAGCAAGACACGATGAGCAGTTTGTATGAATTACAGGATCCGACCAAGCAATATCCTCAACCCAAGTTTGAGCACCAGCCGCAGCAAGTCCCTGGTCTTGACTCCGAGATGAAGCCGAAGGCAGATCACGGCGAGACCAGCTACAAAGGCAATGGCCGCCTGCCTGGACGCAAAGCCCTGGTAACGGGCGGCGATTCCGGTATTGGCCGCGCAGTGGCGATTGCGTTTGCACGCGAAGGTGCCGATGTCGCCATCAACTATCTTCCAAGCGAAGAGAAGGACGCCGCAGAAGTAATTGCGCTGATCAAGAAAGAAGGGCGCAAGGCGATTGCGCTGCCGGGCGACCTGAGCGACGAAGCCTTCTGCAACAAACTGATCAAGGACGCGCATGCGGAGCTAGGCGGCCTGGATACACTGGCACTCGTCGCCGGTAAGCAGCACGCTGTTGAAAAGATTTCGGACGTCACAACGGAACAGCTTGAAGCAACGTATCGCGTGAATGTGTTCGCATTATTCTGGCTATGCAAGGCAGCGCTGCCGTTGCTCCCTAAGGGTGGTTCGATCATTACGACTGCATCCATTCAAGCAACGCATCCGAGTCCCAGCCTGCTCGACTACGCGCCGACCAAGGCCGCAATTCTTGCCTTCACGCGAGGCCTTGCGCGCCAGGTTGCTGAAGATGGCATTCGCATCAACTGCGTGGCGCCGGGTCCGGTGTGGACGCCGCTGCAGACAAGCGGCGGTCAGCCGGATTCGAAGATTCCTGACTTCGGTTCAGAGACGCCCATGAAGCGGCCAGGCCAGCCAGTAGAAATGTCGCCGTTATATGTGCTGCTGGCTTCGCAGGAAGCGAGTTATGTAACCGGCGAAGTATACGGCGCCACCGGCGGCCTCGAAATTTCATAGCGAGTTAGCTGACAGGTGTAATGTGAACCGCGAACAGTAACAACTGTTCGCGGTTTAGTATTTGTGCGTTCAGCCGACGTGGCTAATAGTTATGCCGAGAAATCAAGTTCCAGTGGATCGATGAGCGGCCCAAGCCAGGCCAGCAATGCCAGATGCTCGGGATGAATTGCATAGGTTTCGTAGTCGGCCTTGCTGCTAAATTTCATGACGCCGCCGAAGGTGTAGTCCTGACCCCAGACCGAGGTGTTGGTACCGACGTAGACCTCAAGCACCTGCGGAATATGCTGCTTCAGTTGACGAATGTCCTGTGCTGCCCGCTGTTTTTGGGCGTCGGTCGCGATAGGCTTCCATCGGAAAGCAAAGATATGAATAAACACGATGTCCCTCTCAGAACCATGAGATCCAACTGCAACAGCTTAAGCAGCAATTTCGGTCAGGGAGTTGGCTGAAGCCAAGCACTGGGGGTCGACTGCGAGATGGCGAGTTCGTCGTCATTCATGTCGACGGCTACGTCAGCAAACAGCGGGGTGCTGAGATAGCGCTCGCCTGTATCCGGCAGCATGCACAGAATGGTCGAACCCTGCGGAGCATCCGCAGCAACCTGGAGCGCGCCTGCAAACGTAGCTCCGGAGCTGATGCCAACGAAGATTCCTTCTTTGCGAGCCAGTTCCCTGCTGCGAGCCATCGCGTCGGCGTTCTTGATGCGCACGATCTGATCGATGAGTTTCATGTCGACGGCATCGCCTGTGAGCTTCGGAATAAAGTCCGGACTCCAGCCCTGCTGCGGATGTGGATGCCAGGCGGGATGACTCGCGATTGGTGAACCATCCGGATTGCGATCCTGCGCAACACCGCTCGTAAGCATGGCCGCATCGTCCGGCTCGGCGACAATGATCTTCGTCTCCGGCCGTTCTTTTCTGAGCACACGGCCAACACCTTTCAAGGTGCCGCCTGTGCCGAAGCCGGTCACCCAGTAGTCGAGGCGCTCATCGCGAAAGTCTTCCAGTATCTCAACCGCCGTAGTGCGCGAATGCATATCAGCATTTGCTTCATTCGTGAACTGGAGCGGCTGGAACCAGCCATTTTTTTCGGCTAATTCTTTGGCCTTGTTCACCATGCCGATGCCGCGATTTGCTCCCGGTGTCAGCACTACCTTTGCGCCCAGGAAGCGCATTAGTTTGCGCCGCTCAACGCTGAATGTATCGGCCATCACGATCACCAGCGGATAACCCTTCTGAGCGCAGACCATGGCGAGGCCAATGCCCGTGTTGCCGCTGGTGCCTTCTACTACGGTCTGACCAGGCTTGAGACGGCCCGACATTTCTGCATCCTCAATCACGCCAAGAGCAAGACGATCCTTGACGGAGCCGAGCGGATTGAATGCTTCGACTTTGACAAAGAGGTTGATGCCAGAAGGGGCCAGGTTGTTGATCTTCACTACCGGCGTGTTGCCGACTGTTTCAAGGATGCTGTTGTAACGCTTTCCCACGGGAACCTCGAAGTAGAAACTGGCTGCTGCAAGAGCTTTAGATGATTGTCAAGCGCATGGCGTAGCAATCTTAGCAGCAGGCCGACAAAACTCCTGTTCGGGAAGGTTCTCCTATTGGAGCGGCGCCGCAGAGTGTCATACCCAGGAGGCATCGTCTCGGATGGGATCGGTCGCCATCCGGAAGCTTTCGCGAAGCTGGTGATTTTTAATCAGCAATTCAGCCAGCAGGCGCTTGAGACGAGAGTTTTCTGCCTCGAGTTCTCCAAGCCGGTCAGCCGCATAATACTCGCAGGCTGCTTCTGTCTTGATATTCAGCGTCATCTTTATTCTTTCGCCCATGGCATGTTCTCTTTCGTCTTTGTTGCTGCTGCGATTATGGTTCCTAGGCCGATGTCTGACTGGAGGCCGGCATGCCTTCGCGACCGGGACGGCAACCACGCCATCCACGCATGCCTGAGCGGAATTTTTCACGTTCCTCAGGAGACATCTGCGCCCACCGCTCACCCATATGACGACCCCACCGGCCGCGCGGACCATGACGATGAAAGCCTCCAAAGAGGATTTTGCTCAACACGAACAGGCCAATTGCCTGCCAGAATGTGATAGCGTGCAGGCCGAGGATCGCGGGCATCAGCCAGTTCCACAAATGCTGGAGGATAAACCCGAAAACTGCACTGGCAGCGATGACCATCAAGGCTATCTTTAATGCTTTTAGAAACGGGTTCCTTCTCATTTAAATTCCTCTTGATCTCCCAAACTTTCGTCCATTTCATGCAGGCGCTGACGTAGATGTAGAACGGCGTAGCGTTTCCGCGACAACAATGTATTCACACCGACGCCAGACTCTTCGGAGATTTCCTTGAAGCTTTTTCCTTGTAGCTCATGCGCGATGAAGACATCTCTCTGGTTGGCAGGCAGCTCTTCAAGCGCATCGTCGAGTACATCGAGCATCAGGTTTCTTGCATATACCGCATCCGGCCCGGCGTCGGGGGAAGGCAGCAGGTCTTCAAGCGAAACGGCGTGATCGTCGTAAACCGGATCATTGAGCGAATCCGTTTTTCGTTTACGGAAAACATCGGTGATACGATTCCGCGCAACACGATAAAGCCAGGCCGTCACCTGCTCGATCGGCTTCATCAACCGGTAGCTTTCAATCAGTTCATAAAAGACATCCTGCAGGATGTCTTCTGCGTCACCGCTGTCCAGAACGCGCTTCCGAATGAAGTTTCGCAGCCGAGATTCGTCTCGCGCCACTGCATCTGCAATGAACCGATCCTGCTCGGCAATCGTCCACTCCTGGCTGATCATTCTGTCCTTGTGCGGTCAACCGGCATGGCAAGCATCCGGTCTATTGCTGTAGACGATTCGGCGAGGAAGATATTGTGTTCAGGAACAGATTATTCTATGGCAGCCGATTGAGTTGGCACGACCGACTTAGTAAATGCCTTTGAAGCCGAGGGAGTGAAGCTGTTCGCGTGTGACTGTCGCTTGAATATTGTCCGCCGGAAACTCGGACCAGTAGCCGATACCGGTCCGCTCCAAAGCATTAAGGATGTCATGCTCAAAGCGAAACCGCTGGATCTGCACGCCTTTCATGGAGAAGCTCTGCGGACCACCACTCACCGGCTCGGCGGCCAGCATCAAGGTTGCACCAGTCCTGCGTAATCTGAATTCGACTAGATTTGTTTCCAATTGCATTTCCTTTTCGCGTGCACAGCGCCTGCTTACTTGATGCTACTGCACGACGCGCAGCCGCACAGATTTGACCGCACCATACCTCTCGGTTCCGGGCGGGACGCCGGGTGTGGTAGCATTCGCCCAATTGGAGGCTCTATGTCTCAATATTCCAGACGTGACTTTCTAAAGACTGGTCTTGCCGCGGGCGCTCTCGCGGGAGCTGCGAGTCTTCCTCTGCACGCTGAACGCGAAACGGCAACCGACTGGGTCACGCTTGGCCGCTCGGATGTGAAGGTGACGCGGCTTGCCTTCGGTACCGGTAGTATGAGCGGCCAGGTGCAGCGCGATCTGGGTCAGGAACAGTTCACGCGGCTTGTCCGCTACGCCTATGATCGCGGCATCCGCTTCTACGAGACCGCTGAATCCTATGGCGACATGCACAGGATGCTTGGCATCGCGCTGAAGGGAATTCCGCGCGAAAACTACCGGATCATGTCGAAGGTGACGACTCACGACGGAGTTGACCCGCAGGCCAAGTTCGACGAACTGCGCAGGCTCGCGAACACTGAATACTTCGACATCATGCTGCTCCACTGGCAGCACACGGGTACTTGGCCACAGGACACAACGCGCTGGCAGGATGCGATACTGCAGGCCGAACAGCGGAAGGCCATTCTAAAGCATGGCGCCTCTGTGCATGGATTGCCCGCATTGCGCCAGGTGCCCGGCAACGCATGGCTGGATGTGGCGATGATCCGTGTGAATCACAAAGGCACGAGGATGGATGCTGAAGACTTCAACACGGATGGGCTCGGCAACGTGAACGAGGTAGTCACGCATGTTCGACAGGCACGCAAAGAAGGTATGGGTGTCATCAGTATGAAGCTTGCGGGCGAAGGTACTTTCAATCACCAGGACCGCCAGACCGCGATGCGTTTTGCGTTCAGAAATGCGGGCGTTCAGTGCGTGACAGTAGGCTATAAAAACACAGGCGAGATAGATGAAGCTATCAATAACCTTAATCTCGCGTTAGCCTAGGTCTGCTTTTACTGCATGGTGTTTCGGCGATCCGCGCTGACGTTTCTCGTAGGAAAGAGCAAGGTGGTCTGGCTGGAGGCAATTATTTTTTCTCGGCTGTGCGTTTTCTCGCGGCGATTTTTCCCTGCGGCTGCAGCGCTCGTGCTGGTCGGCTTTCCTACTCACACGCTCAAGCTTGACGCACAGACAACCGATGGCGGGATGGTGCTCTACAGCCTGCTACAGACAGTCGATATGAAGGGCCACGTGCACCTGGTCTATAAAACCAAGGGGCACTTTGAAGCGCCGAACTGGACGCGTGATGGCAAGAACCTGATCTTCGATCAGGACGGCAAGATGATGACCGTACCCGTTGCGGGCGGTGCGCCTCAGGCCATCGACGTAGGTGACGCAACTAAATGCAATGGCAGTCACGGACTTTCGCCGGATGGTAAGTCGCTCGCAATTACCTGCAGCATGCCTGGTAAGCCAGAGTCGCGTGTTTATATCATTCCGCTGGCCGGCGGTACGCCACGCATCGTGACAGAGCACCCTTTTTCCTACTGGCATAGCTGGTCGCCGGATGGCAAGACGATTATTTTCACGCGGCCGGATCACGGCTCAGGAAATATTTTTGCGATTCCGGTCGAGGGCGGAGAGGAAAAGGCACTGACTACCGGCAGCGGCATAAGTGATGATCCTGACTACTCGCCTGACGGGAAATATATTTACTTCAATTCGGACCGCGGCGGTACGGAGCAGATCTGGCGGATGCTTCCGGATGGTAGTGCCCCGGAGCAGATGACCAGTGACGATCGCGTGAACTGGACGCCGCATAATTCGCCGGATGGAAAATCGATCGTCTTCATCAGCTATGAACACGGAACGACGGGACACCCGGTGAATCGAAATGTCTCGCTCCGCATACTTTCGCCGAAAAATAAATCGGTAAGGACACTGGTCGACATCGTTGGTGGATCGGGCACGATGAATGTGCCTTCGTGGGCGCCGGACAGCAAGCATTTTGCCTTTGTGAGTTACCAGTTGCTCCCGGCGGAGAACGCCGGGAGCGGTAAATAATTGCTTTGAGTTAAGCCTTCATTGGCCATGCTGTTTGTCCACCGTGAAGAAAGGCATAGTTGCCGATTTGTCCGGCACGCGCGGCGGCCACTCCGGCTTCGACTGGTGCATTTGGATTTTTGCGCGTCCTTATGCAGTCGAAAAAATTTTCCATGTGGAAGTTAGTTCCATCGCGGAAGCTATGCCCGCTGATGACCGGATTCTCCGTACTCTTGACGCCTTCCTGATACACGGCGAACCCGCTGCGATCAATCTTCAGCGTTGCCTCGGTGCCACGAAACTCGAGGCCGCCGTCATCGATCGACGAACTCATCATGCCCTCGTAGACAACATCAAAACCGGGATAGCGAAAGGCAGCCTGGATGGTGTCAGGGCAATCCCATTGCTCGAAGTAGTACTTATCGGCCAGCATCTGTGCGGCGCGCGGCTGATCTTCTTTCATGGCCCAGTGCACGACGTCGATCCAGTGCGCAAACAGGTCGGTCATGGCACCGCCGCCGAAGTTCCAATACCAGCGCCAGTGGCTGTATTTTTCCGCGCTGAATGGCTGATCGGGGGTCGAGCCAAGCCACAACTTCCAATCGAGCAGCGACGCGTCCATTGGTTTAGGCACCCAGTTGCGCTGATAGTTCTGCCACCAGTAGGTCCGGACCTGCGTAATGCGGCCGAGGCTGCCGCCCTGCACCATGTCGACTGCATCGCGAAAGTGGGGCCAGCTGCGCTGCTGCATGCCGCACTGCAGAATTTGTTTGCCGGAGCGCACTGCGCGGATGAGTGTAGCGCCCTCTTCAATCGTGTGCGTAACAGGCTTCTCAAGATATACGTCTTTACCGGACGCCAGCGCGTCGACGGCTATCTTGACATGCCAGTGATCGGGAGCCGCAATCAGAACGGCATCAAGATTCTGCGACAGCACTTCTTCGTAGTGAAGATGAGTAGTAGGAGTACCGTTGTATTTATCTTTGACTGCATCGCGATGGGGCGTGTACACATCGCTCACTGCTACGATCTCGCAATTACCGGCATTGTCTGCAGCATTCAACAGGCTCTGCATACGGCCGCCCGCTCCAATGACTCCAAGACGGAGCTTGTCGTTGGCTCCCCATACCCTGGTCGAAGCAAGCGCCGTCATTCCGCCCGCCACCAGGAAGCTGCGTCGATTCAGCATGTTCGTCATAGCTCTCCGTAGATATTGATTTTCTACTTACGTCATGCGACCAGAAAGGGCCGGTCGAGATCATTGCGGCAGACACCACCATCACATTCACCACGTCAAAACTTTTGCAGCACGATGTGCGCGCACTTTCGCAACTAACGAAAACAGGGTGTCTACGCGTCCGGATCATACTCCAGAATTCTCGCCGGAGACAAAGCCAGTATTGCTGTTTTCGGCCGCATATAGAGGGTTTAGCCTTTCACTTGCGCTGCCGAAGAATGTTCGCGATGAACTGCTGTTGGGTGAATACAATCCAGTGAGTTGTCGTGATATTCGCAAAGGAAACGAGACACATGCCGAGCAAAACAAACCGCTGGAACGCTGCATGTATTTTGATCTGCCTGCTGGCTGCCGCAGGGCTTGCGCGAGCGCAGGAAAAGACAAGCGGGCCGCAGCCTGCGCAGCATGAATACATCATTAAGAACTTTCACACAGAAAGCGGCGTCGTGCTGCCGGAAGCGCACATTGTCTACGGAACCTATGGAAGCCTTGATGATGCCGGCGATAACGCGGTGCTGCTTCCGTCGCATTACATGGCAGAGATGCACGGGTACGAATGGTTGATTGGCCCCGGCCACGCACTCGACCCGAACAAGCTTTTTCTGGTGACAAGTGAGTTGTTCGGGAACGGCCGCTCTTCTTCGCCGAGCAATACGCCCGAGCCATTTCATGGTCCGCGCTTTCCGGTGATGACCATTCGGGACAACGTGAACGCAGTGCATCAGTTATTGACGGAGCAGTTGCACGTTAAGCATCTGCGTGCAGTCATCGGCTTTTCCATGGGAGCGCAGCAGGCGTTTCAGTGGTCGGTCAGCTATCCGGATTACATGAGCCGCATCGTCGCGACCTCTGGTACAGCAAAGACTTATGGCCACGGTATTGTGCGACTGGAAGGCGAGATTGCTGCATTGACAGCGGACGAAAACTTCAAGAATGGTGACTACACCGCCGAGCCAGTCAAAGGAATACAGGCGTTTTCCATTGTCTGGACCGGCTGGTTGTTCTCTCAGGAATGGTGGCGACAGGAGTTGTGGAAGACGGAAGAGCCTGCTGGAACGACCTTTGCTCAGGTGGTCGAAAAATATCGCACCAACTTTATTCCCGGCGCTGATGCCAACAATCTGATTCTGCAGATGCGCACGTGGGAGAGCAATGACGTCGGCCATACGCCGCCTTTTCATGGCGACGTAGAAGCGGCTTTGCGCTCGATTAAAGTGCCCGTGCTCTACATGCCTTCAGCAACTGACTTGTATTTTCCGGTGACTGATGCCCGCTATGAATCGCAGTTCATTCCGCACTGCACACTGCTGCCGATCCCCTCGTTGTGGGGTCATCCCGCAGGAGCAGGGGCAAGCCCGGCAGATGAAAAATTCCTGAACGATCATATTGCCGCGTTCATGGCAGAACAGCCTTGATGCCCGGATCTAACTAGTCGAAAAGGTCAGGCTGCTCGCGGCTGATGAGGTCCCACAGCGGTTGGTACTGGAACCAGCCAACGCGCGGATTGCCCACCTGTTTCTGCGCAACGACGGCGCTCTCGTGCGAAATGAGTACCGGCTTGCCGACCGCTTCTGCCATCAGTTGCGACTGGCAGGTGCGATCCATAGTGATGAAAAACCATGCAGCTTCATCCACCGTGCTGCCCACTGTGAGGATGCCATGATTCTGCAAAATGACTGCCTTGCGAGGGCCTAAAGCTTCGGCGATCCGGTCACCTTCGGAGTCCTCGTAGACAACGCCAGTGTAATCAGCGAACAGGCTGTGGTCCTGGTAGAAGGCGCATGCGTCCTGCGTGAGCGGATCAAGCAGACGGCCAAGCGATGACCATGTCTTACCGTAAATCGAGTGGGCATGCGCCGCGGCGACGACGTCCGGCCGGGCCATGTGGAGGCGCGAGTGAATGGCGAATGCGGCCTCGTTGACAGGACGATTTCCTTCGACGACTTCCCCCCGGTCATTCGCAAGGATCAGGTCCGAAACGCGGATGTGCGCAAAGTGCATGCCGAATGGATTGACCCAGAAGTGGTCGTGCAATTCGGGATCGCGCACAGTAATGTGCCCGGCGACACCTTCGCTGAATCCAAACTTTGCGAAGAGACGGAACGCGGAAGCGAGGCGCTGCTTGCGATGAAGGCGCTCTTCTGCAACCGTGGCAAAGGTGGGTATCCCGGGGGTCTTGGCGATCTTTACATCAGATGGTGCGTTGATAGGGAGAGTAGTGGATGCCATTGTGTTAAGCCTTCCTGTACTGGCGTTTCGAGCTCTCTGCTTAAATATTAGACGCTTTCGCAAAACTTTGACAGGCAGTGCATTTATGGATCTCCGGCAAGAAAGAATGCATCCATCTGCGCTAAATTAAGGTCTACATAAATTAAAGAAGACATTGAAAGCCATGGCCGCTGAAAAATTACTCCGGATCGATCCTCGCGATAATGTACTGGTCGCGCTCACCCAGCTGGCGGCGGGCGAGATAGTAAGTCTTGCCGGAGAAAGCTACTCTCCTGTTGCGGTGATCCCTGCGAAGCAGAAATTTGCAATCAATGACATGCCCGTGGGCAGCCACGTCATCATGTACGGTGGCGTTGTAGGACGCGTGCGCGAAGCGATCCCGCGCGGCGGATTGTTGAGTACTCGCAATGTGCAGCATGACGCCACAGAATTTGCGCGGCGAGAGAGCCACTTCCACTGGACTGCTCCCGATGTAAAGCGCTGGGAGGGCCGGACGTTTGCGGGCTACCACCGGGCGGATGGACAAGTGGGCACGCGCAATTACTGGCTGGTAATTCCGCTGGTGTTCTGCGAGAACCGCAATGTGGAGGCTTTGCGCGAAGCCTTCGAGGAAGAGCTTGGTTATAGCCGTCCCAAGAAATACGGCGCACTGGTGAAATCCCTGGTAGAGCGGCACGTTAAAGAGGCTGCTGCCCCCGCGGTCGCAGAGAGCGGGGTGCGGAACCGCGTTTTTCCCAACGTGGATGGCATTCGATTTCTCGTCCATGAAGGCGGCTGCGGTGGCACGCGCCAGGATTCACAGGCGCTTTGCGGATTGCTCGCCGGCTACATTCATCATCCCAACGTCGCCGGAGCAACGGTATTAAGCCTCGGCTGCCAACATGCGCAAGGGTCCATTCTGCTTGAAGAACTGCGGAAGCGCGATCCTGCAATTGCGAAGCCGGTATTGATGTTTGATCAGCAGCAATCTGGATTAGAAAGCACCATGCTGATGAAGGCGATCGAGGCAACGTTTGAGGGTCTGGTTGAAGCGAACAAACTCGAGCGCAAGCCTGCGCCTATCGAAAAGCTGACAGTCGGCTTAAAGTGCGGCGGCTCTGATGGATTCTCCGGCCTCTCTGCGAACCCCTCGATAGGCCAGGTATCTGATCTGCTTGCGGCACTCGGCGGCAAGTCCATCCTGTCAGAGTTTCCAGAGCTTTGCGGGGTCGAACAGAACCTGATCGATCGCTGCACCCGGCCTGAGGATGCCGACAAGTTCATACAGTTAATGCGCGACTATAACGCGCGGGCACATGCTGTGCACTCAGGGTTCGAGATGAATCCTTCTCCTGGCAATATTCAGGATGGACTGATTACGGATGCGATGAAGTCCGCTGGTGCTGCGCGCAAAAGCGGGACATCGCCGGTGAACGGCGTTCTGGATTATCCGGAATACGCAACAGACACTGGACTCAATCTACTTTGCACGCCGGGCAACGACGTGGAGTGCGTGACTGCGCAGGTAGGTGCGGGTGCGAACATCGTATTATTCACCACCGGCCTCGGTACGCCGACGGGTAACCCTGTGACACCGGTGATCAAGGTGGCAACGAATACTCGACTGGCCGAGCATATGTCCGACATCATTGACATCGATACTGGGGCTATCATTCGCGGCGAGGCGACGCTTGAGCAGGTTGGCGATTCTATTCTGGAAACGATTCTCCAGGTTGCCAGCGGGAGCCAGTTGAGCAAAGCCGAAATACTTGGGCAGAACGATTTCATTCCATGGAAGCGGGGCGTCTCTCTGTAGCCTGCAGGCTGAATGGCAGAACGTTGCAGACGCAGTCAATGGCATGCATGAAAGATAATCGCAAGATCACTGGGATCGTCGCAGCAGCATTTCTCACCATCGCCAATTGCTTCGGCAACGCGGCGCAGGCGGGCGCAGCAGGCACTACTTCTGCCAGGACAAATGCGCCCGCTGTCGTGGAGCGGCTCGACCCGGCGATTAACGCTCTGGTACCAGAACATGCTGTCATCGAGCGGGTCGCAACGGGCTTCAAGTGGACCGAGGGGCCACTCTGGCTGCCGACGAACCGGCTGATTTTTGCTGAGATTCCCAGCAACAGCATTCGCATCTTTACTCCGGGTGCAGGAGTCAGCATCTTCATGCAGCCAAGTGGCTACAAAGGTGCGGCGCCGTATGGTGGTCCTGAACCAGGATCGAATGCAATGACGCTCGATGCACATGGCCGGCTCACCGTCGCCGGACATGCGCAGCGCGATGTCTGGCGACTCGAGCGCATGGATGCTCACGCTCCCATGACCCTCTTGGCAGATAGTTATCAGGGTAAGAAGCTCAACAGCCCGAATGACCTCGTTTACAAGTCAGATGGTTCGTTGTACTTTACGGATCCACCCTACGGCCTGCGCACGCAGAGTGATACTGATCCTGAAAAGCAGCTGCAGGTGAATGGGGTCTACCGAATACCTGCTGCTTCATCGCAAAGACCGGGCACCCAGCCCGAGCGGGCTGCGTTGCAGTTGCTGGTAAAGGACCTGCCCCGGCCAAACGGAATTGCGTTTTCACCCGACGAAAAATATCTTTATGTCGACAACTCCGAACCGAAGATGTTCTGGATGCGCTACACCGTTAAAGCAGATGGGACGCTGACTTCGCCGAAGCTTTTGTGCGAAGCCGGAACCTATGCGCATCATGGCGCTCCCGATGGCTTGAAGATAGACCAGCAAGGAAACATCTACAGCGCGGGGCCGGGCGGGGTGTGGATACTTTCACCGGAGGGTAAGCACCTGGGTACGATTGACACGCCGGGGCCCGTGGGGAACGTGGCGTGGGGCGGCGCAGACCACAAGACTCTCTACATTGCCTCGGGGCCTGACCTTTATCGGGTCGCGTTGAAGGTTCAAGGAGTATATCCACATAGCCGTTGATGCTTCGGAATTTCGGCTGACGCTTGTATCTGGCGGCTGCAACGCTTAGTTTTTAAGCATCTGGTTTGCGAATCTCCTATGAATGCTGCAGCGAACGATTTGCCGAAGCCGACTTTGCCGCCGGTGACACTGCGCCTGGAGCGCAAGCATCCGCTCGCCATCCGATGGATGCACTGGATCAATTTTCCTGTGCTGTTCATCATGATCCTGAGCGGTATCCGTATTTACTGGAACGATTCGGATAATGCTCACTTGCATCCGCATGCCGTGTACCGCATAGGCATTGGTTCATTCACGCTGCTGCGTATCTTTCCGGAGCCAGTGTGGAAAGCCTTGAACATCCCGTGGCATGTCACCCAGGGAATGGGCGACCACTTCTTCTTCATGTGGATCTTCGCGATCAACGGCATCGCGTACGTTGTGTACTTGCTCGTGTCAGGAGAATGGCGGTTTCTTCTGCCGCGACGCGAGAGCGTGAAGCACGCCGTGCATGTGCTGCTTGTCTATCTCAGGCGACGCGAGGGGCTGCCGCCGCAGAAGAAATATAACGATGCGCAAAGGATCGCCTACACGTTGGTGATCGCTATGGGCGCTGGCAGCCTGGTTACGGGTTTAGCCATCTATAAGCCGACCCAGGTGCACTCCATTACAACGCTCCTTGGCGGTTACGAATGGGCGAGGTGGGAACATTTCTGGCTCACGATTGGCTTTTGTGTTTTCTTCCTTGTGCATGTGCTGCAGGTCATGCGGGCGGGATGGAACAATTTTCGCGGCATGGTAAGCGGCTATGAAATTCGACCGGCTGACGAGCCTTCGCTCGATGCAGAAAGGAGAAGCTGGTGATGAGTGAGAAAGAACCCATCCGGTACTCTTCTGACGCCGAGGTGCTCGAAGCTTCGCGGAAACATACGCGCCGCAGTTTTGCAGTTGCGGCTTTCGCAGCAGCCGCGGGCTATGGTTTCTGCCGGTGGGTTTACTACAGCCCTTCTGAAGGTGAGCAGCCTATCCCGCGTCGCCGGGCTATCCAGGCTAACGCGAAAATATCGAAGGAAGTATTCGACGATCGCGCGATGGCTCCGACGTATCCAGTAAGTCGCGCCGAAAAATTACGCATCAATGGACTGGTTGGATTGAAGGATGCACTGTTGCCGGACAGCTGGCGATTGCAGCTGGTAGGTGTAGCGAACCAAAAAACTTTTCCGCAGTATGTTGCCGACGTGACGACGTGGGAATACAAATACATGGATCCACCGCCGGCACCCGAGGGCGACCACTTTACGAGTATTCCGCCAGAGCCCCCGACTACTGGCGAGACGGTGCGAGAAAGGCGTGCGGGACAACTACCGCGCGGCCTGGAAGAAGCCGGCCCAAGCTACTCGACTATCCCAGCTGGTACGCCGGGCCTGATGCTGACCATGGCGGACATCTTAAAGCTACCCCGGCATGAACTGGTGACCGAGTTCAAATGCGTCGAGGGATGGAGTCAGATCGCCCAGTGGAGCGGTGTGCGGATGTCTGACTTGATCCATGCCTATCCACCGGCCACGAAGCCTGATGGCACGCTGCCCCGCTACGTCTACATGGAGACACCGAGCGGCGACTACTATGTCGGTTACGATATGCATGTCTGTCTCCATCCGCAGACGCTACTGGTCACGGAGATGGCAGGGGAGCCGTTGACGCAACTGCATGGCGCGCCTTTACGACTGCACACGCCTGCCAAGTACGGCTATAAACAGATCAAGCGCATTGGCCTGATCGCCTATACAGACGTGAAGCCAGATGACTACTGGACCAAACTTGGGTACGACTGGTACGCAGGACTTTAGCGCTTTCGCTTCACTAAACCAGCTTGCTCGTACCGGCTGCATTCACGTCCCGCGCCGCCGAGGTATGCGCACAACAGCCGCACGAATCTCGTGGAACAATCGTGCATTGCAAGACGATAGGCTTAGCCTTCAACTGCTTCTTGGCGGCTGGCCGCACCTTCGCCCGGTGGATACGCTCGAATAGAACTTCCGCAGCCGTGCGTCCAACATCGTAGATCGGCTGCTGCACCACGCTGATAGAGGGCTTCAGTGTGCCGGCCAACTGGAAGTCATCAAAGCCGAAGAGTGCAACCTTGCCTGGCACTGCTATGCGAAGGTGCTGCAGAATCTGAAAGGTCGCGATGGTTGCGCTGTTCTTCAGTGTAAAGATTGCATCCGGCGCCCGTGAGGTCCGCAGGTACTTAGCGAGCGTGAACTGCGCGTTTGCTACGTCCTCGTTGAACGTCGTGTCGATACAGGCTACGAGCCCTGCCTGCTTCATCTGATCGTTATACCCGCGCAGGCGTTCTCGAATGGTGTGGAGGTGAGGTTCTCCGGTGTAACACAGGATGCGACGATATCCGTGTTCAACCAGGTGCGCGACGGCTTTTCTGGCTGCCGCATAGTTGTCGGTCAGCACGCCGGGACAACCGGGCGAGGGTCGATCAATCGTTACGAGCGGCACAGCGCTCTGCCGCACGAACATGCGAAAGCTGCGGCTCTCCCCATTGGACGGAACGACCAGAAGCCCGTCTGGCCGCTGACGCATGAGGACCGAAAGCTTTTCGAGTTCGACGACAGAATCATTGTTACTGACTGCGACAATCAAAAGTGAGTCATGCTGTCGAGCGACGTCTTCAGCCGCTTCTGCACAACTTGCGAAGAATGAGTCCGCGATGCTGGGCACCAGCAGGCCTACCATTTTTGTGCGACCGCCGCGTAACATGCGAGCCGTGTGATTCGGCTCATAGTGCAGCTTGAGGATAGCTGCCTGAACTTTTTTTAGAGTGGCGGGACTCACGTTTTCACCACCATTGATGACACGCGAAGCGGTACCTAGGCCAACGCCCGCGGCACGAGCGATATCCATGAGTGTCGGATTCGGATGGCGTTTCATCTTGTCAATGGGTGAAGGCGGCCACAACGGCTTCCTCCGAACCTTACTCTGTGCGTTTAACTTACACAACCACCAATTGGTTGAAGTTCCATTGAATGCTGCACAGTCGGCAGTGCTCCCGTAAATTGTAGAGTCTTCCCGGCTCTTCCGAGTCGCTCCTCAAACTATTCGTAAAGGGTATATGGCTCAAACATTGACACTCGTTTCTTTGACTGAATAAAATGGCACCGGCTGGAAACGATTCCATTTTTTGGAATAAACCTGAACGAACGGAATGACCACCTATCCAACTCCCGGCGTCAGGTCCTTTGTTTCTCTTTGCACCACAAGATTTGGTCCTTAGCGTTTTAGACCGAAGCCATGGTCTCTCAGATCCGTTTCCCTGCTAATAACTGCTGTTGAATTATGGAGGCACGTATGACCACCCTCTCCCGAAATGCACGGCCATCTTCCGAAATCCAGGATGGCCTGGCAAAAAAAATTCTCAAGACAACTCGATTCTTCGCGCGAAACATTCACGCCACTGTTTGTGGTTCCCTCGTGCTTGCCGCTCTCACTGCGGCACCGCAGCCGGGTTACGCGCAATCCAGTTCATCGTCAATCTCAGGCACGGTGACAGACGCCACCGGCGCAGTCGTTCCGGATGCGAAGGTGACGGTGCGCAACGAGTCGACCGGGCAGGAAAGCGTCGTTACCACCAGCGGTTCCGGCGCTTACACTTTTCCAAATCTTGCCATCGGCAGCTACACGGTGCGCGTTGAAGCAAAAGGCTTTTCAACAGCAGTGCAGCAGGGCACGCATCTCGATCCAAACATCGGCGCCCGTTACGACGTAGCTCTCAAGACCGGCGAGTCGAGCACGAGCATCACGGTGCAGGCGAGCGCCAACGCTCTGCAGACAGAGTCTGCTTCAGTTGGTCAGCTGGTGACGACGGAACAGGTTAAATCCATCCAGTTAAATGGTCGTAACCCGCTCTACCTCTCACAACTCGAGCCTGGCGTGAACCGGAATGCTCCGCTTTCATCTTTCAATTTCGCGCCGGACTTCAGCGGGCCGGTGGTGAATGGCGCGCGCGCTTCCGAATCACTGATCACGCTGGATGGCGCACCGATGGTTCGTACCCGCGGCAACGGTACACAGATCGGCGTCTCTGACGTCGACACCATTTCGCAGGAACAGATCCTTACCACAAGCTATCCCGCGCAGTATGGTGAGACCTCCGGCGGCCTTATCCAGCTGGTTCCGCGCAGTGGCACGAACCTGTTCCATGGTGCCGCTTACGACTATCTGCGTAACTCTTTCTTCGATGCCAACACATGGGGCCGCAACCAGTCTGATCAGCCATTGATCGCTGACCACCCAGCGCCATTCCGCTTCAACCAGTTCGGCTGGGGGTTGAATGGCCCCGTCTACATTCCGGGCCATTTCAATCAGAACAAGACGAAGCTGTTCTTCCTGGCGGGCGAAGAATTTCTGCGCTTCCGGCAGAACTCTACGCAACAAGGAACTGTACCTACTGGCTTGATGCGTCAGGGTAATTTCAGCGAACTGCTGGGCACCAACATCTTCTACTCGAAGCCTGTACAGCTGGTGAATCCCGTAACAGGTGTGCCGTACCCGAACAACGTGATTCCTGCGGGACAGCTCAGCGCCAACGGCCTGGCGCTGCTGAACGCCTATCCAACGGCCAACGCAGTTGACCCTGCCTACAACTGGCAGTCGTCTGCTCCTTATCCGCAGAACCAGCGGAAGGACACGCTGGTGATCGACTACCTGCCCGCAGAAGCGCACCACATTCGCTTCAGCGTTCTCAACCAGCATTTTGACCAGGTCGTGCCGTTTGCAGGAAACTTCAACCGCACACCCCAGGTGTGGAACTGGCCCAACCAGGTTGGCGTTCTGCGCTACACATGGACCATCAGCCCGACGATTGTGAATGACGCATTCGCTTCTGTGTCGGCCGACCACGTCACCATCACCGATGACCTGTCGAGTGGCCTCTACGATCGTTCCAACTACGGAATCAATTTCCCTTACATTTTCAGTGCGACCACCAAGCTGATTCCGAACAAGATTCCTACGATTGATCTTGCAAACTTTACGACCCTCGACGGCGGTCCGTATCCTTCGCACTCGGGCGGCGTTATCACCAACATTGCGGACAACCTGATCAAGGTGGTCGGCACACACACGCTTACCTTCGGCGCCCTGTATGAGCGCACGGGCGAAAACAACTTCGATCAGATCGACGTAAGCAGCACCACACCCGGAGCCACGAATAACCAGAACGGCCAGTTCACGTTCACGGATACTAGGTCTGGACATCCAACAAGCAACGCTGCTGTCGGCAATGCTGCACTGGGATTATTTGATACCTACGGCGAGATCGGACAGAAGTCCTACACGCTCTTCCGTTCGAATTTCGGGGCAGTCTTCGCCCAGGACCAATGGCGTGCGACTCCTAAAATGGTGATCGAGTATGGCGTACGCTACGGTGTTTTCCAGCCCTACTTTGCATTGTGGCGCAACCAGTCAGTCTTCGATCCCACGGCATATAACGCCGCTACCGCGCCGACGGTCAATCCAATTACGGATACGTTGACGGGTGGCGATAACTACGATGGCGTCGTCATCCCTGGCAATGGATTTCCCAGTTCTGCGAATGGCCATGTGCCGGCGAATATTCTCAATGGCACGTACAGTCGCCTGTTCAGGGGTGATAGCAAGGGTTACTCCAGGACCATCTGGTCGGACATTCAACCGCGTCTCGGCTTTACGTATCAGATCAAGAACGGCACTGTTGTCCGCGCGGGTGGTGGTCGCTTCGTGCAGCGCATCGGCATCAGCGACAGCGTTCAGCTCGGCGGCAATGCACCATTCCAGCCAACAGCATCAGTGACGGACGGCTCCGTGGATAATCCTGGAGGCACCACGCTCAGCACTTTCCCGCTTGCGCTTTCATCACAGGCAAAGACCTTTCCCAATCCGAACTCGTGGAGCTGGAATGCAGCCCTCGAGCAGGAGCTTCCGAACATCGGTACAGTCACAATCGGCTACGTAGGACGCAAAGGCATTCATCTGACGCAGCTCGACAATATCAACCAGCTGCAGCCTGGAACGGTGCAGCGCTACGCGTCTAACATCCAGCCGGACTCGCTTCGCCCGTATCAGGGTTTTGCCAGCATCCTGCAGGATACGAATGCAGGCAGCTCCCTCTATAACGGTCTGCAGGTCAACCTGAAACGTCGCCTTACCAAGGGCTTCCTGTTCGGCGTTGCTTACACATGGTCGAAGAGCATGGACTATGGTTCCAACATCGGGTATGAACTGCCCAACGTTTACGATCACCGCCCCAACTGGGGTCCCAGCGACTTTGACATTCGCCAGGTCGCAGTCGTGAACTATGTGTGGAACATTCCCTACAACGGTGGAACCAGCCGGCTGCTGCATCAGTCACTCGGCAACTGGCAGGTCTCCGGACTGACCCAGATGCAGACCGGCGTGCCCTTCTCAGTAAGCAATGGCGACGATTATGCCGGCGTTGGTCCAGGCTCGGGTACGCAACTGTGGGACACGACACGCACGCCCTCGACACCGCACCAGTTCAGCAATGGTATTGGCAACAATTACTGGTTTGATCCAACGGCGTTCGTGGCTCCCGCTGCCGGCACCATTGCACCGCGAGGAACGCGCAATTCGCTTTACGCTCCAGGCTTCCAGAGCTGGAACCTCGCACTGGTTAAGGACTTCCACATCATTCCGAGCCACGAGAACCAGATGGTGACTTTCCGTGCAGAGTCATTCAACTTTACCAATCACCCCAACCTGGATACGCCGGCAACCAATCCGACCAGCGGCACGTTCGGAGAGGTCACGGCGAAAGGAAATACCTACGCTTCCGATCGGCAATACCAGTTCAGCCTGCGGTACCAGTTCTAACGCGTAGGCATGTCAGACTGATGTAACGGACGGGGTTGAGCGCGTGGCTCAGCCCCGTTTTTTTGCTGTTCACTTTGGCTGCACGGTCACGAGAAATCCTGAAGACTGAGGACAATCCCACCAAAGTAGTCCGCAGGGTGGAGGCAAATCTGCACTGATTGCTTGACAGTGGTTGTATCGATGGAGTCAGATCGAAAGCGGCATAAAGTTATAAAGAGGTAAACGTATGTCTTCTTCTGCTACATCGCCTTAGCGGTGAGATGGAAGGAGCGACGCAGTACCATTTCGGAGGACAGTAATGCAATACCAAAGAACAGCCAGGGCTGTTGTCGCCCTGGCTTTTGCGTGCACGATAGCGAACTTTGCCGGAGCACAGAATACGAACTCGGGCGATATTCGCGGGGTTGTGACAGATACATCGGGAGCGGTCGTTCCTGGTGCGAATGTCGAAGTGAAAGATGTCGACAAAGGTGTCGTCCACAACTACACGACAGACGGTTCAGGTCTTTACGATACGGGTTCGATTGTGCCGGATCACTACCTGATCACAGTCAGCAAAACGGGTTTTGAGACCTACGTACGAGGCCCCATCAGCCTCGATGTCTCGACCGTGACGGTCGATGCTCCGCTTCAGGTTGGACAATCGGCACAACAAGTCATTGTGAATACCGATGTTCCACAATTGGAGACGGAGACAGGCGCGCAGTCAGCTACTCTCGACAGCAAAGAGCTCATGCAGGTGCCGCAGGTCGGAGCCGACTGGCAGAATCTTGTCACGCTCCAGGCGGGTGCGTCGAGCGTGATCGAAAACAACCGCGGGGGTCAGGCGGCATCTATCAATGGCAACCTGCCCTACAGTTCGGTGCTGGCCGATGGCGCAACTACCACTCTGCCGATGAGTCAGAACTCGGATGTCATGGTGTTGGACACGGTATCCGAGGTGAAAATCAGCGACTCGGCTTTCTCCGCCCAATACGGACTGGGTGGCGTCACCTTCAACCAGATCAGCAAGGGCGGTACCAATACATTTCATGGCGCCGTGTACGAATATTTTCAGAATGATGCACTGAACGCGGCGCCCTATAACTTCAATTCCACACCACCGAGTCCAACAGTACCGGTCCTTCGTTATAACAACTTCGGCGGCTCTGTTGGCGGTCCAATTCTCAAGGACAAGCTGTTCTTCTTCTTCAACTTCGATAAGACAATCGACAACGGCGGTTCCACACAGGCGTATGAAACGCTGCCCTCAGCTGCCGTACGCAGCGGCGACTTTACCGGGCTGGCGCCTCTTTATGATCCGACCACGCAGATAGTCAATGCGGATGGCACCGTAACCCGGAAGACGTTCCAGTCCGAATACGGCAGCAACAAGATTCCAGCTGCACTGCTCGATCCGGTCGCGCAGAAGGTACTCGCCCTGTATCCGCTACCGAACACAGCTGGAACACCACAACTCGACGCCACCAACGGCATCACCTACACCACCAATAACTTCGCTTATAGCGCACCAGTCCAGAACCCTTTCACGAAGTACTTCGGACGGCTTGACTACAACATTAATCAGAGCCATCACATGGTCATCTCCGAGACGGAAAGTGATAACCCGGCTCAATTCATCAACCAGAATGTCTGCCCGATCAACTGCGAACATGGCGACGTGAGCCGCGACAACGCACAGGTGTCGGAAGTCTGGACCATCAGCCCAAACCTGATTAACGAAGCGCGCTTAGGTTTCACTGACCAGATGAACTACTACGGTGCGTTTTCGACTGGACAGGGATATCCGGCTAAACTCGGGCTCCAGTTTGGAAAAGCCGACATTTTCCCGTCCTTCTACGTCAATGGCAACGGACAATGCTGCTTTAACGGCAATCTTGCTCCTGCAACCAACGCCATCTACAAGGAATTTGTCTTCGACCCATCTGATGTTGTGACCCTCATCCGTGGCCGCCACGTACTGCATTTCGGTGGCGAGTTCCTGATCACCCGCGCCGATTCGACAGCATGGGGCAACCTGAACTCAGGCAGCTTCACCTACACCGGCGCCTACACGGCGTCTGGTGTCGGAACAACGGGCACCACCGGCGAAGCCATCGCAGATTTTCTGCTTGGCCAAACGCAGAACTGGAATGCAACGAATACGCCTGAGTATGGTGGCCGCTTGAAGAGCCCACAGGCGTTTGTTCAGGATGACATCAAACTCAAGCCAAACCTGACTGTCAATCTGGGTATCCGTTTCCAGGGTTTGACGGGCTGGCATGAAGTCAAGGGCAACATGCGCGACTTCGATCCGACTGTCTTGAACCCCGCGACTAACACGCTGGGCGCCATGTGGTACGGCACAACCCATGCCAATGGACGCAACAGCCTGGAGGCGCCTAACTACAAGAGCTTCCTGCCCCGTGTAGGTTTCTCCTACCAGGCGAATGAACAAACTGTCATTCGTGGCGGCTTTGGTCTTTACGGCTACACGTGGAGTGAAGATACATATGGTCCGGGCCTCGGCAACGAATTCGGCGCCAGCGGTAATATCTCAGACAACACAAATGGCATTCATCCTGTTGTGATCCTGTCGTCCACTGGCAACACAAACTACCAGGGAGCGGCCGGGCAGAGCGTCAATGCGTCTTACCTCACGGCGCCAACGGCGCCAGGTGCGCTCAACGGGCAAGGTGTGAGCTACCAGGCGTATCACACCCCTGTTCCGAAGATCATGCAATGGAATGCCCAGGTGCAGCACACTTTTGGACGTAATACAGTTACCAGCCTTGCCTACGTTGCCAGCCATGGCTACGACCTATTGTTCCCGGTGGATATCAACCAGGTCCCTGAAGACAAGCTTGGACCCAATGATGCCACGGGCGCGACCAATGCTCGTCCATACCCACAGTTCCAGGGCATTGGTGGCGGTGGCAGCGGCGGTACCAATAACTCAGTATCCAATTACAATTCGCTGCAGGCTGTAGTGGAAAAGCGCGTGAGCAACGGTTTGCAGTTAAGTGCAAACTACGTTTGGTCGCACATGCTCGATACCATCGATTCGTCCGGATGGGGCAGCAGCGCAGGCACACTCGGCTACCAGAATGCACATGATCCCGGCGCAAACTACGGGCCTTCGAACTTCGACGTACATAACGCCTTCAAGGGCTACGCAATCTATGATCTCCCGGTAGGTCGCGGACGTCAGTTCCTGAATAATAATCGCCTGCTTGATGAAGCGATAGGCGGCTGGCAGGTCGCGCCATCTGTCATCTGGACGTCAGGCAGTCCGTTTACACCGATCGAACCGAATAACACGTCCAGCTACGCACAGGCTGGTACTCTCTATCCGAATGTCGTCGGCAATCCAACGCCAGCAAAGCGCACAATCAACAACTGGTACAACACCAGCGCATTTGCGGCGCCGGCGCCAGCGACCTTTGGCAATGAAAAGCGCAATCAGCTCTTCGGACCTAACTACCTGCTGGCTAACCTTGCACTCGCCAAGACTTTTTCTGTCACAGAAAAAGTGAAGTTCGAACTTCGCGGCGAAGCCAACAATTTCCCCAACCATGCCAGCTTCGGCCTGCCGAATACGGACGTTACGGGAGGTTCTAATATCACCAGCACTACAGTTGGCGGACGTACGATGCAGCTTTACGGTCGTCTATCCTTCTAACCCTATTACGCTGTATAAAGCGAAGAGGACGGCAAGTAGCCGTCCTCTTTGCTTTGCTGCGAATCGTTTCGCCATGTTGATCGGATTGCTCCGTTATCATGGAAAAGCCATGTTGTTCCGACCTATCCTGTACACATTGTTTCTTGCAAGCTTTCTTCCCTCATCAGCGCTGGGCCAGACGGCCACGAGTAAGCGGGAGCAGATCGGTCAGCATACGAGCGCGGCGCAGCAATTTCTGCATGAGCAGCGTCCTGACCTTGCCATTCCCGAATACCAAAAAGTTCTTACACTCGATCCGCAGAATGTTGATGCACATGGAAACCTCGGTGTCCTGCTCTACTTTCGCGGGGACTACACCGGGGCTGTTCCTGAACTGCGCTCTGCAGTGAAACTGAAGCCGGACCTCTGGAGAATCCAGGCGCTCCTCGGACTTGCCGAGAACCAGTTGCATGACGATGTGGCTAGCCGCGACGACCTGTCTGCAACCTTTCCTCACCTCGATGATCAAAAGCTGAAGGCCGAGGTAGGGTCGGCGCTGATTAATAACTACAGCTCGACAGGCGAACTCGAGAAGGCTGCATCGGTGGCC
>CAXTNK010000046.1:0-1272 GCA_964245665.1 uncultured Acidobacteriaceae bacterium | reverse complement strand
GATCCCGCGCTGTTGTTCCTGACCTACCAGCTCTACACCGATCTTGCCTCAAAAACCATGCTTACGCTCGCACTGGCGGCTCCGGAGAGCGCGCAGATGCACCAGGTCATGGCGCGCGAACTGGCTCGTCACGGTGATGACGCTCCCGCTATCGCCAATTATCGTGAAGCCATCAAGCTCGACCCGAAGCTGACAGGTCTGCACTTTGAGCTGGGCAACCTGCTGTATAACTCGTCCGAAGAAAAATTGAAGTCTGAAGCGGAAGGAGAGTTTCAAGCAGCATTGCAGACAAATCCGCACGATGAAAAGGCCTTGTTAATGCTGGGCGTCATTGCAGCAAAACGTGGAGACTGGCCGGCAGCCACGCAGTTTGACTCGCGCGCGTTAAGCCTGCAGCCCGACGATCCAGACGCCTGCCTGGAGCTGGCAAAGGCATTGATTGCCACCAATGAAAAAGATAAAGCGCAGCGCCTTATTGAGCACGCCATCGAAATCGACCCAAGCGACTATATCGCACACTATCGCCTCAGTACTCTTTATCGACAGGAAGGCAAGCGGGATGAAGCTGAAAAACAACTTGGCGATTACCGCAAATACAAGGACATGAAAGACAAGCTGCAGGGCATCTTCCATGACATGCGCGTGAAGGCAGGCACCACTCCCGACGCTGACGATCCTGCCGCGCAGAAGTAGGTTGCGCATCCAGGTCGTTGCCACTGGCCACCTTGACTCTTCATTCGAACTAGCTTTCTTTATCTTGTTTATGATCGGGTAGCGAGTCTCTACGCCATACTTCCTCTAAACTCGCCTCTTCCCGGTTGCGAAGACAGTTCGCTTTTCTAAGTATTCACCGTAACTCGAAAGGTTAGATACATATGCTGTCGAGACGTAAATTCATGCAGGCTGCCACCGCTGCCTCCTGTTACGAGCTTCTGGATAAGACACCGTTATCCGCAGCGATGCGTGTTTCGGGCAACCTCCCGGCTGCCGGAGATGACCTGACGCAGTATGTCAACATTCGCGTAGGCACCGGCGGCCACGGCCATACCTATCCCGGCGCGACGGTCCCCTTCGGCGCAGTGCAGGTCGGCCCCGATACCTACACGAAGGGCTGGGACTGGTGCTCAGGCTACTACGACGCTGATCGATCCATCATGGGTTTCAGCCACACCCACCTGAGCGGTACGGGTTGCGGAGATCTGCTGGACGTTCTACTGATGCCGAATGTAGGCGAGGTGAAATGGAAGTCTGGTACACGCGAGGATCCGGAAG
>CAXTNK010000045.1:25977-37752 GCA_964245665.1 uncultured Acidobacteriaceae bacterium | reverse complement strand
TTGTCGTCGAAGCCGTGCATGATGCCTGGAGCGAAGCACTAAGTTTGGAGAAGAATTGAATCGACATCGTGAGGGCCCTCAATGTGATCTTCCTTTATTGCGTGGGGTTCATGCGGTTTCGGTGCGTCGTGATGCTCTGACATGGAATTCTTCACCCAGAGTCATATGCGCGGTTGAGGGTCCACTTGAGGGTCCACACCAACACTATGAGCGCTTTACAGTATCCACGGGGCAGTATCGTAGCCAACGTCGCCCTTCGTTTGTTGCGGTCCCCCTAGATGCCCCTATGGCATGGAAGAGGTCAGGGCAGATCCCGTGGTTGTGAGAGGAAAACTCACAGTTGTCATCCTCGAACCTCCGCCTTTAGGCGCCCCGTAGAATCCAAGATGAGAATGTGTTCACCCTCAGCAAGTGAATCCAGAAAAATATCGAGACAGTAACCGAGTGCATTGCGAGTACTAGGAACTTTCAACGCTGAGATTCTTTGGCTGCGGGAGCATGCCAGTCCTAATTGTTGCGTCGGAGTTTGTTCATTCCTTGCATTGAGGATGAACCGGGAAGGATGAGCGCTGATCAACTCTTCGCATGACGTACCAAGAGGAGGAAGCAGCTCAAGTTTGGTCAGATCCAGAACACGGGTGATCCTACATTCGACTGTTAGAACAATTTCGGGATCACGAGGAACTCCCTGCAGGCGCCCATCTGAGGTTTCAAAAAGAGCCTCCACTTCCTGCAATGCAGTCACTGGACTGTCAGCACTGTAGAGAACGGGAAATGTTCGCGGAGCGTTGTAGCGTCCGCCACGTTCAAAAGCGCCGATCGCCGACAAAGGGGAATCGCGCCATCTCTCTGCGATGACTCGGTAGGTGTATTCAGGAGAGGGTGATAGCGGCGCCTGCTCAAGGACCGTCAAAAGTTCTTCAAGCGAATGCAATCGTTAGACCGGCTGCCTGGCGTTCAGAGCGTCGACGAAAAGCTCGAGGGGCTTGAGGTTTCCGCTCTCGATGAATTCGATCGGCGCTAGATTGTCGAGATTGCGATTCGGTGCATTCAGAAAAATTCGCGCGTGAGTCTTGTCACCTGCATACAGATCGACGAAGCCTACCCAGATGCGGTAGATCCGTCTGAGCTCATTTTGCAGACTGTTCGCATCAGGGTGTTTACGAACGCCGGGGGCTTTTCGACCGATAGCTTCGGCGATCATCCCAACCGGTACATTCAATTCGTCTGCGATGCGTGAGGCGTCCAAACGCCCACTCTCGGGATTAAACAAGGTAGGAGCCAGCGTCGGTTGTGCGTGAGCTGCAGTCATGATGACCTCTTCTCTTCAAGAATAGGGGCCACGCTAAGGTTTCGTCAACGTTACTTTATTGTAGCGAAGAAGTAGCGGCGCTATATAGCAGCTATAGTGCGCACTCCAAGGGCCACCGAGTCTCGCTATAGACCCAGATTGTCATTCACAGCAACCATGATCTCCTGTTCTGACCCCAAGTACCGCTCCGTCGTCTGAATGGACGAGTGCCCGAGCAGGAATTTGATCTGCTCAAGATCCCCACCGGCCTTCCGGCAAAGCTTCGCGCAGGTGCGCCGCAAGTCATGCGCCCCGAAGTGCTCAATCCCAATCTCCTTCGCTGACTGCTCTACAATCGACCAGACGGCCCAGTCGCTCAAGGATTCGCCATGGATCTTGTCCGCTTTGTTGACCTTCCGGAGCAGCGGACCCTCGTTGATTCCGGCTGCCAGCTTCCACTCTTCAATTCCCTTCTTGATCCAGACGGGAACGGCGACTGTCCGCAGCCGTTTCCCCTTGCCGACCATGTCGACGATCACCCAGCGGTTCTCCCGCTCTTGGATGTCTTCGATTTTTAGCGAAGCGAGCTCCTGCCGGCGGAGGGCGCAGCCGACCAGCAGTCCCAGCACGACGTAATCCCGTTTGCCCTTGTTGGTTTTCCGGTTTGGCACGCGCAAGATCTCTTTCGCCTGCTCGCGGGTCAGCCAGTTCCCCATCCGCGTTCCCTTCTGGACGATATTCGAGACGTCGGTCAGGTTGGCGGCATCTTCGTGGGTCAGCAGTCCCATCTTCCGTGCCTCCGAAATCGACTTCCGGGCAGCGGACAGCCGGACATTGATGGTCGAGGGTGACAGGCCATCCATCGAAGCCTTCCAGGCGAGCAGGGTCTCCCGATAGAGAGGTTGGCTGGCACAGAAACGAAAGAGCGAGTCGAGCGCCTTGCCGTAGTTCCGCTTCGAGTTCTGGGACTTCACCGAGTCCAGCACGACCTGGCGCAGCCGGATCTGGGCGTCTGTGAGCGCGAAAGGGTCACTTCCCTGCCCTGCGGTCGAAAATGGGGCCAAAACGAGCGTATCGGTCATAAATGAGGATAACCCACGACAATTTGCATTGTCGTGCCAGATTCCTTAACGATATCTATGACTTGGATACACCTTGATCATGTTTTACTTTAACTCCTGCTCGGCTACCGCTTGCCGTCGGAATTGAGAGCTAGCACGAATCTTAAACAGTTCTGCTTAATCACTTATCCAATCGTCCGATTGAGCGATCCGCCGGTCAAGCAATTAGTTGGCCAATCGAAAATCCAGCCTCACTGACCCTGCTCTCCGGTGAAGAATGCGGCGTCGATAAACTGGAAATGCTGCTCGCGAGAAGAGAGCGCATCGCCGCCACATCAGAAGATGAATTCCATAGCTTCGTGCGGACCGAGAGGACAGCTTGACTACCTGACGAGGAGGCCCTCCAGACCCAACTCCTCGGAGGTTCGCTCGGCGCTCAATCTGAATTAAAAACGGATCCGTCCGTTTGGGGTCTCATGGGTAACAGATCACCGGCATGGTTCAGAGATGCGAATTCCCTTGCGAGATAAACCTTTTGAGCAAGTCTTCTATGAGGTCGCTAAAATCGCGCTCATCCTGATCTTGCAAGAGACGCATTTTCACCTTATTGTGCAAATCTCTCGGAATGTAGGCGCCAACTTGTGTGTAGAAGGGCGAACTCCTCTTACCAGGTTGACGACCCGAGACCGTCTTTTGACCCGATAGAGGCTCGACTATAGTGGGCCCGGCGAGCGATGATGGTGATAGTGCCTTAGTCGAGTCAGCAAGCGCCGGCATCTGACCACTCGCCTTTATAAGCGAGCGAAACTGGTTTGGTTTATCTGCCACGATGGACGGACCTCCAGATGCGTTGATTATGGTTAGAACAAACTGGATGGAAACACAAGCGATTAGACGATTACGCGCTTAACCGCTCATGTTTTCCACAGCACTACATATTTCGTCACCCATCTCATCGTATTCCGTCGAGTTCACCGTCTGGCCATCCAAAATACAGCGTTGAAACGACACCATGCGGGGAATATGAGCTGTGAAAAGCGGCAAGCCAGCCTCCAACAATGCTTCCCTGGCACGAGCTCCATCTTTATTCGGACGAGGCGGCACAATAGTCAGAAGAACGCGATAACGATCGCTACCAAGGCCTCTCAGTTCCTTTACTGTGGCCAGCAATGCGTCCACGGAAAGTGGATCGGGCGTGCATGGCAGGATCAAGAGGTGGCACCCTGTTGCTATCTCCCGAAGATCCTCCGCCTCGGGTCTAGCTTTCGTATCTATGACGATGTGCTCATGGTGCCGTGCATGCATAGTCGCCTGTGCTTCGCTTACGACAGTAAATGGAAGCTTCCCATTGCTAGCCCAGCGAGTCACGCTCCTGTTAGGATCCCCATCCACCAGTAGTGTCTTTCCCTTTTGTGCCAAGTAAGCGGCCAGATGAACGGCAGTGGTGCTTTTCCCGACCCCGCCTTTAAACGAGGCCATTGTGATGATCATAGGTCCATGCTAGCCGCTTAAGCGGCCAGCTGGTTACCGCACTAATCGATTTATTGAACGAGAATCTAAGCAGTTAACCGGTTATCCAACCTTTTTGGGTCACACTTTGGGACGGCGTCGCTTTAGCGAGTGGATGTTAAATGCAACGGAGATCCAATGATCGCCTAATCGGCAAAGCGAGTAACCAAAGCCTCAACCAATTGGACGTTCACCTAGGCGAATAATCGGCCGACCAGGATTGCAAGATGGCTGCGAACGATTAAGCGGTTGATCGACTGATCCGCTAGCCGCTTAGTCGGTCAGCGGATTTTAATGCTAATCGCTTTATTGAACGCGAATCTAAGCAGTTAACCGATTAAACACCAATTATGGTTCCCACCTTTGGGAGAGTGTTCTATGGGTGTGCGCGATGCAACGGTAAATAGAACCGTCATTTTACCGGACCAGCACATGATCAGTTTCGAGCCAATCGATTAATCACTTAAGCGGATAAGCGCCGGGAATGGGGAACTATGCTGCTGGGGGATGACAGTGACCGCAAGCGATCAAGCACCTTATCCACTGTCTGGCCAATCGCCGTATGGGGTAACTAACTAAGCGCGTAATTTGCTACGCGGGTAACCTGCACATCGACTATGCAATTAAGCGGCTTTCCAGTCAATCGACTAATCACACTGCTTGATTGTGACTGCCGGGGCGGCTCGACACAAATAGCCAAGCAATTAAGTGTGTAGTCGAACGACCGCTTAAGCACTTGATCGATTTCGCGATGATGCGGTTAGCTGCGTTACTGAATAAGTAGGTGGTCAGTTGGTTGAGTTTGTGGCTTGATGCCAACCTACTCATACAAGTGGACCGAAATTCTTTGCATCTTGACGGCAGTCCGATTACGCAGCTAGTCGGTCCGGCGGAAGGTCGGCTAATCATGCTCAACTTAGAACCGCGGATAAGCACATGGCGGCCGCAACTGCGGCTACTCAGCCAACCGATTAAGCAGACGGTCAATCATTCCTAGAGTAATGGTTGTAGGTCGAGACCCAGGTCTGAGCCATCGTTTAAACAATACTTAGCACCCCAAAGAGATTGGGCCGCTAGCCGTGCAAAGTTCTCACCGGCGCTCAAAAATTCAACAGGTCATAGGAAAGGATGGGTGGGAGATCGTCAGCTTAATTCGCTATCAAGCACAGAAAAGCACACCTTGGCCATTTAGTTCACACCACTCATCGTAGGAGGGAAGAGTCAGTTCATTGGCAATCTGGCGCTGTAGAATTCGCAAAAGTTCGCTGCGTCGCTGTTCTAGGTTCAAGCGATCTAAGACCAACGACCGGCTTCTGTCTTTACGTATTTCCGCTCGAACATCACGTAACTTTGTCTCAAGTTGCTCAGCAGAGTACGTTTCCTTTAATGCATCCTCTGCCTTCCGCATGCGCCAATCGTCATAGCGCATCCGGAAAGTCATTTCTGTCATACGAGCTGTCGCTTCGTCTGAGTTCGTTTTCTGATGCCGCTCTTCTCTCTCAGCCCGCATAAGCCTCACAGATGCGGTCTCGAAGGTGCCCGGAACTGGCTTATCGCCATCAATAAATGAAATGATAAAACCCGCTGGATTCTTGATTCTTTTTCCACCGTCTCGGGCAATCTCATAGTCCAAATATTCGATCTGATCGAGAACCTGTTGCGGATCCTTTGTGACGGCCACGACGCGTGCTTTGTCTTCGTTGACACCCCTTAGGATCAGAGCAGCACTCGCAGCCTCTTGTGAGGGCGTCAGCTGCGCGGCGCTGCCTAAACTAGTGGCGAGTTGCCGGGACCGCGTCGACGCTATCACATTCATAATGGCACGGCCAGGGGATAGGACAAGTTTGTACCCCCTTTTCGAGGACATCGGCTTAACATCCCACTTTTTCAGATAGCCGATTTTGATGAGGTCGTCCAGCGACAGGCCGATGGTTTCCTTAATTTTGGAAACGTGCTGATAGCAACGAATATTGAGGAGTGCACAGAGCTCGGCATAATCCTTCTCTACTTCTTTGCCCTGGCTAGCGTAAAACCAAACATACAGATAGACAAAAATGCCCTTCGCTGTCGGTCTCACTAGCTTTCGATACTGAGTGAAATCCTCAGGAACCACGTAGGACTGGTTAAGATTTTCCAGAAGCCAGTCTTCGAGTTCTACAACGAACTGAACACTTTGGTTCTCTCCGCTTAGGTCGCTCTCGCCCACACGCAAAAAACTACGGAAGACATGTACCGTCTTGTTCATGAACTTGCGTCTGGATGATGAATAAATGATCTGTTCAGACGTGATCGTAGTATCGGCCATCCGCATTCCCCATTGATTCAAGTCCTCGTAATTCGCGCCTGAATCACTGAGGCCAAGAGTCTTGAGCATGCTGTAGCCTGAAAACCGGATGGGGTTTGTTAACTCGCCCTCGACCATTTTTCTGTCCATGGCTATTTTCATGAATGCCATGTATTTATCGCGATCTGCTGTTGATGGAAGGCCGAGGGTAGATCTAAATTCAGCCGAAACCTTTGTTTTTCTTCCGTCTCGATTGACCCATTGTTCGATGCGCCGTGAGAGGTCTTGAACAGCACTTCGGCGATCGTGTGCGCTAAAGAAGCCGATTTGGAGAAGGTTTTTCTCGAATCGAATCAGATCAATCGAATCAGGCAGAGCAATTGCTGTTTGAATTGCCTCGTTGCCGCGTTTTAACAGTGCCTGCGCTCGACTATTCATTAGTGTCTGTAATGTTGCTATAAGAAAGCATTGCTGTGAAGCAGACTAAAAGCTATAGCGCTGGGTAAATTTAACTTTCAGCTGGGTTTAGTTGCAATATATTTCCAGCCGGGTTCGGTAAAATTTCCAGCCAAGTGCGGATACCGGTCCAGCCAAGTGCGGACGTCGTCTTCCAGCGAGCTTCGGTATCATTTCCACTGAAGTTCGGGGAAATTTCCATCCAGGTTCGGGAGACTTTTCCAGCGGAGTACGGGCGTTTGCTTCGGGAACCTCTCTTTTGTATGGAAAGCGGTGCTTTATGCGCCCTTCGGAGAGCAAGGTAGATTTCTCTTATGGGCAATTGTCACATCCCGTTAGGACAGTGCAGATCGGGCTTCTCTTTACAAATTTTAGTCCCGAACCGGGCTGGAAAAATAAACCTGATCAGTTGCAGGAAGCCCGATCTAACTCTTTTATAAGGAGTAATTTACAGGGATTTTTTCCAGCCAAGTCCGGACCCTTTAGGCTTCTTCTAGCAGATCCAATCTCTGGCCCTCGACTAGGTTCAGCCTGTGGAGGACACTAAAAAAGAGCCTGTAGACAAGAAGCTTCCAGCCAAGTTCGGGTGCGTCACTCTTCTGAAGCATTTTCAACGGGACTTGTCGGTTCTGCGTAATTTTTGGATCCCCCTCGAGCAGGGGTTGGCATACGGCTGCAACAATTTAGTTAACCGTGCACGTTTAATTTCCAGCGGGGTTCGGATGATCATAACGGCAATTTCACCTTGGCTTAGGAAAGGAATATCGAGTCGTAAATCATTTGTTGTGTACAGGATAGAGCAATTTATTCCAGCCAACTTCGGTATGCGTTTGAGAAAGCTTCGATGTGGCGAAGGCAATCAAATAGCGCTGGTCAGCCAACTTCCTTTCCAGCCAAGTTCGGGAACCTATGTTTCTAAGTCGATGAGATAGGTGTTCTTCGATCCTAGGGGGCGGAGACTTATATCGTTTGTTTTGAATGAGATAGGCCCCAAAACTTCCAATGAAGTTCGGTAATTAGTTACTTTTGTTTGCGGCAGAAGCGAAGGATGACACTGAATCACGATCCGAAGGATGGATGAGGAATGGATTGATGAACATTGCTACTACTCAGTAGGCGATCACAATTCTTCCAGCCAGGTTCGGGCTTTGATCATAGTTCTTTCCAATCAAGTCCGGAGACTTTAAGCGGTGCAGCGGGACTATGCGCGACTTACTGGCCTGGCCCAAAATGCACGCTTAGGACAAACGGCCGCGGTGCAATTTCTGGGGTTTCAGCCGATCCGATAGCACAGACTTGATGCGAAGCAGGGAACTCAGATGGCAAGTCTTGAAACGGCTCTTTGCCGCATATGTCATCTTCGCGGATTTATTTGCGCAGGATGGCAGGCAGCGATGGCATCATGTCGAGCTCGCTGGTGCTTTGGACGTAGGCCATGGTGGCGAAGCCGAAGCGCAGCGGATGGAGGGTCATAGCGTGAGGACGGGTAGCCGGCAGAGAGCCCAGCTGCTAGACCAGGCGACCGACTGTATCACGATGCGTGGCGAAGTTCGCAATCCTGCGGTGCCGATCGATAGCGCGGAAGAGTGGGGCCCTTCTGCATCGACGAAATTTCCAGCCAGGTCCGGAGCTCGCATGAGCAGCCGCCGGGGTCAGCGTCCGTGCTCTGGGATGGGCAAAGACTGTGAGGTACAGTGCGGCTGTCAACTGGCAGGCTGGGAGCGATGGCTTACTCTTGGCTTGGCACGCAGCCTTGCAATGCGCCCAGTCGGAGGCATCGGCGCAGTGTGAAGGGAGCTTGGGCGAGCTTGATCTATTTGCCGGCTTGTTCGGTGGAGGCAAGCAGGGGATCGTTCGAGATGGAAGTGGGGCTCCAAGTCCTGCTGATACGGTTTTCGCGGGAGGCTCACGCCATGCTGCAGCCGGCAATGCTCAAGCCCTTTCCACTCTGGGTCCGGTGGCAGGGAGAAGTTGCAAACAACTCAAGCAATGTGCGAGCAGGACATACGCCATGCCGCGTCTACAGCACAAATTGGCCGACGAATCGCAGGGCCTGGGAGCAGTCGTCGGCAGAAGGGAAGAACGAGCAGAAAAGTAGCCGTATGGGAGACCCGGTGAAGGAGAGGAGCGAAGGTCGGCGGCGAGAGGAATCGCACCCGTCATGAAAGGGAAGGGAATCAGCGGCGGACTTGTTTCAGAAAGGCGGAAACATCGACTGCACCGCCTTCAAGCCGATGCGGAACTCGACCTTTTCACCTTTTCTGTGGCGAGCAGGCGAAAAATGGTGCGGCATCGACCGGATCGATGCAGGGAATCGTCCGGCTTGAAGAAAACAACAACACCGATCCGGAGCGAAGGCGTCGGTGATGCTGTGTCGACAGAAGGGATGCAGGAGCGTTTCAGAGCTTGGAGTGGGCAGGCCGAGAAAAGAGAAAAGGGAAGTCAGATGCCGAGCTTGGAGACGGCGCGCTGTCGCATGCGCTGATCTTCGCGTATGTACTTACGCAATGTCGCGAGCGAACGGTGACCGGTCTGCTGCATGATGTCAAGCTCGCTGGCGCCGGCCAGGTAGGCCTGGGTAGCGAAGCCGGAGCGCAGAGAGTGGCCGCCGTAGAGGGAAGACTGGTAGCCGCTGCGCGATACCAGCCGCTGGACCAGGCGACCGATCGAATCTGGATGCAATCCGCGCTTCGCAATCCGGCCGTGCCTATCGATGGCGCGGAAGATGGGCCCTTTCTGGATCGAGGAGATTTCCAGCCAGGTCCGGAGGGCGCGGACCGGGCAGGTGTCCAGCATCTGGCCGCGGGAGATCTCGACCTCACGGCCATGGCCTTCCTGGTCGGTCTTGGATTTCCGCAACAGAACGGTGATGCTGCCGTTCTGTTCGTGCCGTAAGTCTTCGACGGTAAGGGCGGCGAGCTCGGAGCGCCGGAAGCCGCCGACAAAACCGACCAGCAGCAGGGCATGATCGCGGGCGGCGACCAGGACACCCTCGAGCGATTCGACGACTTTTACGATATCGGCGGTCAGCAACGGCCGCTTGCTCTTGACTCGCGCGGGATGGCTGCGCCGGATGCCTTTGAGCACCTCGCCGACCACTGGCTCTTCCATGGTGGCCGGGGAGGGATAGCCTAGCTTGCGGTGGCGGGCCGAGATCGAGGTTAGCCGCCGCGTCAGCGTCCGTGCATTGAGCGAGGGCGCAAAGACGGTAAGGTACAAGGCGACCGTCGATGGCGTCGCCGGAAGAGCGGATTGGCCGTTGTCGAGGCACCAGGCCTCGAAATGCGCCCAGTCCGACGCATAGGCCCTTAGCGTGGAGGCGGCCTTGGCGGCCTTGATGTATTTGCCGGCCTGCTCGGCGATCTCAAATAAAGGATCGTCTGTGGGCAGCGCTGGGAGCGAGGTGCGATCCATCGGGACCAACCGTGCCGCCGGTGCGTCGTTCATCGAAGACCGGTAATTTCAAGCGCGCCAGATGTTTGGCTTGCGGAGGGACCATCGCAGCGTTGATCGAACACGGCCACCGGCAAAGATACGGGCCTCACTTTTTCTGATTGTGGGCCTGCTGAAGGGGCGAAAAGCGGCATAGGCTACTTTAGCATGTCTGACATCGGAGAAGCATCTCTTCTCAGATGTCAGCCTTCGGGCAGGGAAGTGCCCAATACTGCACAACTGTGCAGGAACACCCAGTACCTGATACGATCCAAAAATGCCACCGGCACCGCTCTGGCTGCACCGACTCGCCCATATCCGTGCCACGCTCGTTGCCTGGCCAGCGTCGGTTCTCGATCGTGCGGCCATCGAACAACTCTTCGGGCTCAAGCGCCGGAGTGCCATCCATCTGCTCGCTGCGCTCGACGGCTACAAGGTCGGCAAGACCTATGTGGTCGAGCGCGCCACTCTGCTGACGCGGCTCGACGAGATCGCCGGGCCCAAGATCGAGCGGGCTGCCGTGCGGCGTCGGATCCAGGTCCGCGATCATCTCCGAGAGATGAAAGTGCACGCCAAACCACGCCTGATCCGCATCGAGCCGCTACCGCCGGCGCAGCCGGGAGGTCACGGATTGCCGGCAGGCGTCACCCTCGAGAGCACGCCGGAAGACAATGGCAGCCGCATGGTTTTTGCCTACCACTCTGCCAAAGAATTGCTGGGTCAGGTCTATGCACTCGCGACCGCCGCAGCCACTGATTATGCTGCGTTCGAAGAGGCCCTTGGCTTGGGGATGACGAGCGCACCTGTTGCGGGATTCGAACCAGGGGGCTCAAAGTATCCAGTGGGCGCACGGCTCGAAGAAGGCCAGCCAGGATGACAGCGCAATCGAGCAAAGCCATCGTCCTGACGATCGCTCTTTCGGATTTTGCCGGCCCCTTTGATGTGCTGTTCGCGCTGGTCCGCTCCCATCACTATCCCGTGGATCGTCTGCCGGTCGGGCAGATTACGGCACAGTTCTTGGCCTATATCCGGGCCGCGGAGGAACTTGATGTGGAGCTGGGGGCGGAATTCCTCGAGGTCGCCTCCTGGCTCACGCTGCTCTATTCGCGCAGTCTGTTGCCCGGCGTCTCGGCGCTCGCCGGCCAACTGCAGCCGGAAGCTGAGGCCAGCCGCGAACTGGCCCAGGTCATGATGTCGAAGTTCGAGGCCGAACAGATCGCTGCCCGTCTGGTTCCGACCTCCGGCGTGCGCTTTCCCGGTGCGTCGCCGTCGCATATGCTGCCACCGCAGCAGGTACCTCTTCTTCCATCGCTGCTCGACGTCGTCGAGATGGCCAGAACGGCACTCGAAGCCGCCCGGGCCGCTTCATCGCTGGTCGCGGACGACGGCCTTCACAAATCCGTCGAAGAACAAATGACGTGGCTGTTTGCATACCTCATTCAGAGGCAGGAGGAGGAAGTTCTGCTGGCCGATACGATCCTCGCTGCCCAGGCCTCTGATGCCGACCGCGTATCGTTTTTTCTGGCACTACTTGAACTGGCGCGGAGCGGCTCGATCCTGCTCGAGCAGAGCGCACCCTTGCGACCGCTCCGCTTCAAATCAGCTGGAGTCGTTCGATCGATAGTCGGTGGGCTCGGGGCAACGACTCAGGCGGTTGGCTAAGCGCTTAATCGCTTAGAAGTGAGGATGCAGAAACGAGAAGAGGAGGCCTTTCGCCTCGAAGTCGACGGAGGATATCAAGC
>CAXTNK010000045.1:18180-25967 GCA_964245665.1 uncultured Acidobacteriaceae bacterium | reverse complement strand
AGCTGAGTTTGCGTCCGACAGGATCCCGAACGAAGATGTAGTAAGGCGTAGCCAAAACGGCTACACTTAAGCAGGAGGTGCTACCATGCGCCAGGTATCGTTGCGCCAATTCCGCACGCGAGGTGCGAAAGCACTCGAAGAGGTACCGAGCGGCGAAACCGTGCTGCTTGCCGGCCAGAATGGCCCAGCCTATTTCCTGATCCCGGTGCAGGGCGACGTCATCCTCGAAGATCTGGAACTGCGGAGTGCCATGGCCAGAGCAAGTCTGCGGCAGAATTGGCGACTGGCTGAGACCTCCGGCAAGAGTCTGACGGACGAAGAAATCCAGCGCGAGATCGATGAGGCGCGGCGGAGCCGCCGTCTCAGAGCAAAATGAGGCTGGTCGTTCTCGACACGAACGTCATCGTCTCGGGCGGGATCAAGCCGGGCACACCGCCGGCCATCCTGATCATGAACTGGATCCTCGAGAGCCGCATTCAGCTGGTGACCAGCCCGGCGATCGTTGCAGAGTATCGTGAGGTTGCGCGGCGGCCACGCTTTCGGCGTCATGGCTTTCCGCCTCAGTGGTTGGAATTCATGATCGAAGAAAGCCTTCGTATGGATGAGCCCCCGGCATGGCCGGGTGTCGGTCCCGATCCCGGCGACCTGCCCTTCCTGGCCCTGGCGCGTGCGGCAGGAGCCTGGCTGATCACGGGAAATCTGAAGCATTTCCCTTCTGAGCTGCGCGAAGGCGTCACCGTGCTTTCGCCGACAGAGTACCTGGCTCACCTCGAGAAGGACGAGCAGTCTCCCGCGGTCGTCGAAGGTACTCAGAAAAGACCGTCGCGAGAAAGGTAGACCGTCAGGCTTGCAAACTTGGGAGATCAAGTCGTCCATCGAAGCTCTACTGTTTTCAAGCAGCAAGCCTTTAACCGTTAGCCGACTGGCTGCGGCCGCGCAGCTTTCTCCGAGCGAAGTCGAGCAGGCATTGAAAGAGATCGCTGAAGAACTGTCCTCGGTCGATCGCGGCGTGATGTTGGTTCATCGCGCCTCTGGAGTGCGCCTGGAGACGAAACCGCAATGGTCGGACGCGATCAAGCGTCTCTACCCGGAAAGAAGCGGAGAAGACCTCACCTATGCCGCACGCGAGACCCTGGCCGTGATCGCCAGAAGTCAGCCGGTGAGTGTCAGGAAGGTCACAAGTGTCCGCGGCGTCGACAGTACGGCGGTGATTGCCACTTTGCATCGCAAACGGTTGATTGCCCGCGCGGGCAGGGATGGGAAGGAAGTCGTGTGGATGACAACGCCGCTCTTCCTTGAGATGTTCGGGCTGGCAAGGATCGAAGACATACTCGAAGATGCGTCCCTCGAGCGCGTCCTCGCCGAAGAGGAAGCAGGGTAACGAGCGCTTGTCGATTGCAGGCTGTCGCGCGGCACATCGGCAATGCAATACTTTTCTCATGGCGGGGTCTGACAACGTGTGCCCGATCTGCTGCGGAAGTGGCTTTCGCATCCACACCCGCGACGGGGCGCGTTTCGCCGCCGATTGCCAATGCCGGCTCGTGGAGAAGGGTGAGAAGCGGCTGGCGGCCGCTCTGATTCCGGAGCGGTACGATCACTGTACGCTCGAGAGTTTCGAATTCGGTCTGCGCGCCGTAGGCGAAGACGCCGTGCTGCTCCAGGCGCAATACATGGCGACGAAGTTCGTCCAGAACTATCCCGTCGTGACCAGGGGTAGTGGGCTGCTTTTCACCGGTAGCATCGGCATCGGGAAGACCCACCTCGCCATCGGTGTCCTGCGGGCTTTGATTTTGGAACGGGGAGCGGCCGGCGTCTTTTGCGATTACCGCGGTCTGTTGGCCCAGATCAAGAACTCCTACAATACCGAAGTGCCGACCACAGAAATGGAGATTCTCAAGCCGATCTTCGACGCCGAAGTGCTCGTCCTCGACGAACTCGGAGCAGCGAAGCCGACGGAATGGGTGTGGGATACGGTGGCCCACGTCCTCAACACTCGCTATCTGCGCAAGCGCACCACGATCGTGACGACCAATTACGCCGACCGAGCGGCTGGAGCCGGCAAAATCCTGCGTGAAGAGACGCTCGGCGATCGCATCGGCGAGCGCATGCGCTCGAGGCTGAACGAGATGTGCCAGACAGTCGAGATGGTCGGAAAAGACTTCCGCAAGACCGCTGGTCGCGCTGCGTTCACGCCATGGACAGGCGAATTCAGTGGGTGATGATTGCCTAACCCATCGGATCTTTGCCAAGCGTTAAGCGCTCAGCATAGCGAGCACCGACCTCTGGTCGGCCGTGAAATATGATTCTTCATCATGGGAAAGAAAATGTTGTGTAAACAGCAGCTAGATGCTCGCAGTCTTCAGAAGATTGGAGAGGCTGAGGGTGAAGGCTACCGAATCGAAGAGCTGAGCAGTCTACGTTGTGAATGCGGGCAGAGGGTGCTGGCGCAGTGGTCCAACCGGCGAAAGTGCTGGACGCCCGAAGAGCACTTTGTGCGGCACGTGAGAAATCCAGGGTCGCCGAATCCGCTCCCAGACTCCATTACACCTTCTTCGGTTGATTCATAGCCAAGATGACCGGGTGCGGATTAGGGAAAGCGCCAGGTGCTTGGGTACGTAGGCTCGTAGAGTCTTTCTATGAACAAAGAATTCTGTTGCCTAACTGATGTGTCGCAAGCATCGTCGCTTAGGCTTTATCGCCCCTCATTTTAAGAACTCAGGCAATGGTTTCGCGGAAACGCTGATTCCTCGTAGTCGCCTGTTAGCCATATGCGTGGCCAGTCACCGGCGATCTTGGAGCATTTGTCAGTGGACCTGATGATCTGACGGTACTTCACTAGCAGAGCACTTAGCCCGTTTCAGGAAACAGCCTGCGCGCGAATGAGATGACTCTTTCGACAACGATTCGAGCCAAGCACCTTGATATCAGCTGCTCGTTCCAATTTCGGTTTAGCTGGTCACCATACGGAAGATTTGTGGCCCGTATTTCTTGACCGTACTCATACCGATTCCCGGCACCGCTAGCAGGGCGGCTTCGTTTTGAGGACGACTCATCGCGATACAGTGGAGTGCTCGATCACCAAAAATCCGAAATGCAGGAAGATTCCTACGCTTCGCCTCGCTCATGCGCCAACTCCGCAGGGCGTGCTCGATGTGGGATGTCGACCAGATTGAGTTTTAGATTCGGGTTTCTCTTGCCTGGGTAGGTTTTTCGTTCCCTTGACTATGGGCGTCCTCTTGGAGGGCCTCTTCTTTCGTGCGCGCGAGCGAACGGGATGACTATTATCTTTCATGACGAACAAGAGCGGCATCGTTTCATCTATCGCTCGACCCGTTGGGGTGAGACGAACCATGCGATAGGGTATGGTCTTGCCCTCCTTCTCAAAAGCAGCATCGGTGAGGGTGAGCAGTTCAGCTCGCGCCATTGCTCCCAATATTTCTTCGAACCCGTCCCGGCTGAGCTCTTTGTGAGGACAGAGCTCTGTATATAGTTTGCCGGATGATTTCGCCGACACGGCTCGAAGGGCATGCATGACGGCAAAGAGAAGTCTCCGCTCCTGTTCTGTTGCCGAGCGAAATCTCTGGGCGACACACTTAGCCGGGGCACAGAAGTCGCAGATACCACACGCCAAATGATTGTCAGACGTGTCGCCAAAATGGCGTACCAATAATGTCATGCGGCATTGATGGCTATCGGCGAAGCGGATCATCTCGTCAATCTGGGAACGTTTCTGTTCTCCCTGGGCGATATAGGAATTCCGCCATTCTTCTTCGCCTCGGCTTACATTCTCTGCAAAATCCAGTACCGCGCCTTTATGTACCCAAAGTTTTTCAAGCACTTTGTCGAAGACTTCTGCCTCCATCCTCAATATTTTCCGCAGAGCCTCTTTGCCCTGAGGCGTGGCATGAAGAGCTGCGAATACTTGATCCAAGAGCACAACGTCCGGATAGTCTCGGCCAAAAAAGTAATCATGCGTCCGTCGGTCACCATACGATTGCATGAGGACCGCGCGGCTCGGGCTGCCATCACGCCCGGCTCGACCTATTTCCTGGTAGTAGCCCTCCAGACTACCGGGTAGAGCAGTGTGGATCACCGTCCGAACGTTTGGTTTATCAATGCCCATTCCAAATGCCGTTGTCGCTACCATGACGTCTAACTTTCCCTCCATGAAAGCTTCCTGTACTTGCCGCCTTCGTTCTGCATCAAGGCCGGCATGGTAACTGGCTACCGTGAAGTGACCTGCCAAATCTTCAGCCACGCTCTCAGCCTGCTTGCGCGTCGGAGTGTAGATGATCGCTGGACGGTGTCTGGGGTCCAGCAAGATCTCCTGCACGAGTGGCAGCCGCTGGGAGGGCAAGGCTTCGACGATTTCAATACCAATGTTGTGGCGGCGGAAACCATGAATAAAGTGAGTCGCTTCCATCAAACCCAGCTGCATCGCGATATCGTTCTGAACACGCGGTGTTGCGGTAGCGGTGAGCGCAAGCATCGGCGCCGGGCGGAGCCTCGGTAGATATTGGCCGAGCATGCGATAGTCTGGTCGAAAATCATGGCCCCATTGTGAGATGCAATGCGCTTCGTCGATCGCAATCAGCGAAGGCTTCCGTTTGGCTAGCATTTCGGGGAAACCACCGACTTTTAAACGTTCGGGCGCGATAAAGAGGAATTGAAGTTTTCCAGCGAGATACTCAGAGCAGGCGTGCCGACTGGCGTCGCGATTGCGTCCTGAGTGAATGCATTCGACGGCGAAGCCCCGCTCTTTGAGCCGCAGAACCTGGTCATCCATCAAGGCGATGAGGGGACTAATGACTAGAGTCGTACCACCTCGGGCTAATCCTGGTAATTGGTAGCATAGTGACTTGCCGGAACCGGTTGGCATGACAAGCAATGCATCTTTACCAGCGGTGACTGCCTGGCAGACCGCTTCTTGATTCGGACGGAAGGTTGCGAATCCGAATGCTTTCTCTAATAGCTCAGCAAGAGGAGTGTTGTTGGGAAATGTCGCTGCCGTTCCGACCTTAGAAGAATCGATATGAGGATCGATGACTTGCGTCGGCGCAGAAAGCGTCTGCGACTTTGGTGACGGAGTCGTTTGGCTGACTTTTGCAACTACTGAACGCACGTATGCAGCAATGCCGTCGAGAAACGGTTGCAAGTCTGATTTTCCATCTTGAATATGCTTAAGAAACGCCTCCCATTGTCCAGTCATCGCCGGGCTCTTCACTTCGGGATGGACAATAGCAATCAGTCGAATGCCCTTCTCCGTAGGCTCCAGCGTCTTTCCGGAGCGTACGATGTAGCCACGTTTCAAAAGGACCTCGATCGTAGCGGCTCGGGTTGCAGGAGTGCCGAGTCCGGTCTCCTTCATCGCGTCAGAGAGTTCCTTTTCGTCCAGTGTGCGGCCCGCAGTCTCCATTGCCGTAAGAAGTGTGCCTTCAGTGAATCGTTTGGGAGGTCGAGTCTTCTTTTTGATGGCCTCGATCTTCGTCACGTTCTGGAGCATGCCTTGACGAATGGAGGACGGCAATATTTGTTCCGAAGTTTTTTCTCTTTCAAGACCCTTGTTTTCTCGCTTGCGCGCCCCAGACCCGAGATCGAGAACCTTCCAACCCAGCTGTTCGATCACGGTGCCCGCAGCCCGATAGCGGTCAATCGTGGTCTGATAAGTGATTCCGGTGACGACCGTAGTTACGGCCTGTAGAAAATCATCGTGCCACATCATCAGAAAGCGTCGGCAAATCAGGTCGTATATCTTCTGTTCTGCTTCAGTAAGATTGGTTCTTTCTGCAGAGCCCGCGCTAGGAAGAATGGCATGATGGTCGCTTACCTTGCCATCGTCTACATACCGTTTTGCTGGAACACGGTCCCCGGTTCCAGGAGCCAAGTATTCGTTGTAGGGCTTGGCAACCGCGGAGACGATTGTGGGTAGAGTAATCGCAACATCCGTTGAGAGATGGCGACTATCTGTTCTTGGATAGCTGATCAGCTTGTGCCGCTCATAAAGGGATTGAGCTGCATCGAGCGTCTGCTGAGCACTGAAGCCGAATAAACGATTTGCGTGCCGCTGTAACTCAGTAAGATCATAAAGGAGTGGCGGCTGAAAACGCTGGGTTTCCGAGGAGATGGACTCGATAACGGCTACCCCAACTTTGCTGCGCTCGAGTATACGGCTAGCCTCCACGCCATCCGGCGCCAGTCGCGTCGGATGCATCCGGCCTTCCTTATCTTTCTGAGACAGTGGTTGAGAACGGAACCAAACTCCTTCATAGCGGTCTTTGTCCGCACGATCGCCGGCTTCAAAGGTGGCAACTATTTCTACATAGTCTTCAGCGATGAAGTTCTGCAGAGTAAGTTCACGATCAACCATTATCGCGAGCGTTGGTGTCTGTACCCGCCCGACAGATAGTTCCTCGTTGTATACAAGGGAGTAAGCTCGTGAGAGATTCATGCCGACCAGCCAATCGGCGCGACTACGTCCGCTCGCAGCATCTGCCAGCCGATCGTATGCACTGGCAGGCTGAAGCCCTTCGAATCCCTTCCGAATGGCATCCGCAGTCAGCGAAGAGATCCAGAGTCGACTGACAGGCTTTTTGCTTGCGGTCGCCTCATAGATGTAACGGAAGATCAGTTCTCCTTCTCGTCCTGCATCTGTCGCACACACAATGCGCGACACCCGAGGGGAGGTCAGGATTTTTCGAACAATTTCAAACTGATCCTTCGTTCGCTCATAGACAACGAGAGGCCACTGCTCTGGCAGCATGGGAAGCAGATCTAGGCGCCATGGTCGCCAAAGGGAATCAATCTCGTGTGGCTGCGGCAAAGAAACCAAGTGTCCGATGGCCCACGTGACCACATAGCCATTTCCCTGAAGGTACCCTTCACCACGTTTGTCTGCGCCGAGTACACGGGCAATGTCTCGCGCGACAGAAGGCTTTTCGGCTACAACCGCTATGTTATTGCCATTGCCTGTCTTCATAGCCTGACCCAGTTTAGCTTGTTCCCAGCACCAACACCTACGTGAGGTTGGGCTTTGGATTGTTGCCACTGAAATTCAGCCTGCGTTCGTTTGAATCTTGTTCTGATTTCGAGCGGTCAGAAAAGCCATTGACCCGAAGCTGCCATTCAGCTTTTTGAAACGAGCGGAAGAAGTTGCTACACGAACAGAATATGGCAGCGAGCCAAAGGCTTGTTACGAAAGATTCTCGTTATAGCCTCGTCCTACCCTCAACACCCACTAATAACCTGAGTCTCGCGCCCCGCGCCAACCGCATAAGACAGGTCTCCTAGGAAGCTCTGCTTCCACGCGCGCGCAAGAGGCACCCTAATCTTCCGCGCTTCAACACCCCAGCAGCCAAAGAACGTCTGCCGAGGCCCCTCTCGCTTGTGCAGACCGCCTGCGGCGCCCTCCATTTGCATTCCGGGTAGGGAACCCTCCTCTTGCACTTGCTACCCATCGCTGGCATGGGCCAGGGCCAAGGCGTGTTTGTAAGCAAACACAGCACAGCCATTCAAAAACGGAGGAACTACCCCATGAGCAGCAATCAAACGAGCAAGGAAAACGCCACGAATGAACGGATCACGATCCCTCTCTCCAACCCCAAGACTCGAGGAGCGAAAGCAGTCATAGCCGCTCCGTGTCGAATTGAAAGCATAGTTCGCAACATGATGAGCGCAATCGAAGCGCCGCTCTACGATATCGGCGTATTGAGTCACAGAGGAATGCTCCCGGGACTGGACAGCATTCCGGCCGAAGAGGTGCTGAAGCGGCTTTCCCTTCTGAAGTCCCG
>CAXTNK010000045.1:9783-18170 GCA_964245665.1 uncultured Acidobacteriaceae bacterium | reverse complement strand
AGTCCCGCAATGCGCGCGGATCGCACATCTACATCCGCCCCTCAGGCGAACATCGCTACACAATTCTCGACGATCTTAATGAGACTACGCTCACAAGACTCAGGTCTGACGGCTTCACCCCGTGTGCGATTGTAGAGACCAGCGCCGGCAACTTCCAGGCTTGGCTCAAACATCCGACTGCCTTGCCGAAGCTCCTGGGAACATTCGTAGCCCAGACGTTGGCATCTCGCTACAACGCTGATCCCAGTGCAGCGGACTGGAGACGATTCGGCCGGCTCCCTGGCTTCACCAACTGCAAGCCCAAATATCAAAGGCCAGATGGCCTGTTTCCTTATGTCCGCCTCAAGTGCTATAGCGGCGAGCAATTCCCCAGGGTTGAAGACTTCATTCAGGAAGTCACGAAGCTTTATCAAGAGCGAGAAGAGGGGCGCGAGCGAAAGCGCCAGCAGGCTTCTCTTTCTTCCCATAAAGGTATGAGGTTGTCGACCCTGTCGCTTGCAAAATTTCGCATTTCTGGCAAATATTTGAACCGACCTGCCGCCGCGGATATGGCCTTCTGCGTCGCCGGCTTCGCGGTTGGCATGGGCGAGGGTCAAATGGAGAAATCCCTCGAAGATGACTATCTTTCTCGCGATCCTAGCATCGCGAAACGGACTGCTTATATCAGGAGAACCATAGAGAAGGCCAGAAGATGGGCCGAGCGTTGAGCGTCGTGCCGACGCATGCAGATTTTAAACGCCCCCTTCTCATCCCTAAGATCGAAGATAGCCTTTGCGGCGGCTGCCCAGCTTAAGAACAAGGATGGATGTGAGGGTTTGTCACTGTGTTGGCAGCTAACTAGTAACCTTGTAAATACTGTCGGATGATTTCGGATTGAAGTACTTCTGTGACCGCCGAGGTAGCATACCTCGGCAGATCTTTAGCCGATTATGCTTGATCCCAAACTATACTGGCTTCATTAGAGCCCTTGATGTACATCAAAGTTAGTACAGTTGTAGTCGTCAAAAAAGAAGATGGCCCAGCCGTCCTTGAGCATTTTGAGACTTCTATTGATACACTTGTGAAAGACAACGTCGCCGTCTTTGAAAGTGCAGTAGAGGGTGAGATTGTTTGTTCTCTGTCCAGTGGCGCAGAAGACGCGCAGTAGCTGGAGAACAGTTTGGCCGTCTCTACAGATTCCCCATTATCTCTTCTTGTGGGTCAATTCTGCTGTAGGCGTTTCCGACGGCAATTCGCCGGCATTCCCGAGTAAGTCAGCCAGTCGGATCTCGAAGATCTCGCAGATCCGCAATAAAGACGGAATGGCCACGCCGCGCTTTCCGCCTTCGAATGCCTGCCATTGGGAAACGTGAAATCCGTGCAGGATAACCATGTCTCGAAGAGTCCAGCTTCGATCCTTTCGAAGCTGGCGGATGCGCCTGCCAAGATCCGCAAGAAATTTCTCATACGAATAGTGCACAGGAGCGCGGCCGCTCTGGTTGGATAGCCGTACTTCTGCGTTTTCGTCTTCGCTTTTGGATTTAGCTTTCGCCACTCGCTCTCCGTCCCCATTTCATTATGGAGTGTCGATTGAAGAAGTTTGCCGCTGAACAATCCATCGGTAATGGTTGCTATTGACAAAAGTGATTACGTCTGCGAAAACTAGTGACATGTTCTGCAGGTACACCAAAACGTGTTACCAGCAGAATATGTGTGGCATGTTCGCTCCACTTCGATCGTCGCTTTTTCGGCGCCAGACAGGCGGAGACCGCCCGTGGCGGCTTCGTAAAACTCAACCGCTCTCAATCGTAGCGGTGGAGCCATTCGGTTGATAGTCACCTTTACCGAATTGGTTCTTCACTGCAGCTAGATATGCCAACTTACCGAAAGACACGTTAGTAACTTCCGCTCATCCTCAACGCCAGGCGCATTGAGCACGCTTGGCTTGGCCGTAACACGTTCAAGAGCGAATTGGTAGGTGACCAGAGCCAAGCTCAAGCGGCACGAGTCTGGTCGTCAACTTCGCCTTTGGCCAACTACCCAGAAGAGAAAAGGAGCTTTCCTTGATTCAGCAGATGACTTCCCGCATCGCGATCGGACCCGCAAAAACCGATTCCTCCCAAAGTATGGCAAGAACCGGTCGCACCCTGGCCGTGGCGCTTGTCGCTATGGTCCTTGGTTCGATCGCTGCCCATGCGCAGGGCACAGTCGACCTGAGCGGGGTGACCACCGCGATGTCCGCCGTGCAGAAAACCTGCGCCCTGGGCGGCGCAATAGCTGTCGTGATCGGCATCATTTTCGGAGTGTTCCAGTTCATGGGCCGGAACATGGCAGGAGGATTCCTGGCGATTGCCGCCGGATTGTTCGCGGGCATCGTGATCGGCTTCGCGCCTACCTGGGTTTCGTCGCTTACCGGCCAGACGCTGTCGATCGTCGTCCTCCATGCTTCCGGTGTACTGGCCTAGCCATGCAGGCAACGAAGCGAGGAGAGCCATTAGCGATCAATCAGGCGCTCAACCGGCCGCGGCACAAGCTGGGGCTGAGCCTGCCGATCTGGATGGGCATCGTGATCTTTTCGATTCTGGCCCTCCTCCTTCACTTTTATTTTTGGTCGCTTTTGAGCTTTGTAACGATCACCGCGGCCTGCTCGCTGATCGTGCGTAAACACCCGAAGATGTTTCAGCTGTGGGGCCTGAGCTTCACGCAGAAGAGCTACTATGACCCACGCAAATCCTAACCAATGGCTCAGAGATGCGAAGCCGGCAAACAGTATTGTGCCGATCGCGCGCTTTGTGACCGAAACTGTGTTCGCGACCAAGACGCGCGGCTACGGCGTCGTCGCTACAGTTGCCGGCGTCGATGAAGAAGGGCTCACCGACCAGGAACTCGACGCGAAGATCCGGGCGATCGAAGGCGGCCTGCGCGGGTTGTCAGAAGGCGCATGCGTTTACCAGTACATGCGGGTCAGCTCCGGGCTTCAGATTCCGCGCAAGACAACCTACGCCGATCCGGTGACGCAATCGTTTGTCGACGACCGACTGGGTTTTCTCGAAAAAACCGCGAAGTTTCGCAAGGTCGATCTCTATTGGTGCCTGACCATCGAGGCGCAGATGATCAATCCCTTCGAGGCGAAGCCCAAAGACCACGCAAGCGGGAATGGCAAGCTGCTGGCAGAACTTGAGAAGGCGGCGACCATCCTCGAAGCACAGCTCGCGCCGGTCATTGGACTCAGGATCCTGCACAAGCAGGAAGCCTTTGCGTTCTTCTGCGAGTTGTTCAACCTCGAGGAGTGGGCCGGGAAGAAGAAGCTTGCCGGCGATACCGAAGTCGATCAACAGATCGTGCAGAGCCCTATCTCCTGGCAGGCCGACCATCTCCGGGTAGGAAAGCGCTACGTCCAGATGTTTTCGATGACCCGGACGCCGCTCGCATCGCAGCCCTGCCTGTTCAGCGGCCTGACCCATCTCGAATGCGACAGTATCCTGGCGACGACCTGGCGGCCGAAGTCAACGGCTTCGGTGCGCAAGGAGATCGGCGCGCAGGAGAAATTCCTGGACTTCTTCAAGGTCGGCATCTTCCAGCGCGTGATAGCAGGCAAGAACACGGCCTCACTACAGACAGGCGCAGCGGCAAAAGCTGCGCTGACCAATGTCGACGACCTCAGCCTGGTCGTGAAGGAACTCGATAAGAAGGCGCAGGGCGAGTATTCCCTGCGGCTGCTGGTTTCAGCGAAGACGGCCGAGGAGCTGCGTGACAACACGCCGGTGGTCCACCGCATGTTTGTCGATGCAGGGGCCGATGTGGTCGAAGAAACGCTCGGCAATCTCTCTGCCTTCTACGCGATGTTTCCGTGCAATCAGAAGTTCAATGTTTATCCGCTGTGGCTGGGCGAAGACCACCATGCCCGGCTCTCGCCAGTATTTGCGCCGCACACCGGCCACCCGGTCTCGGACGACCTCGACCAGGAGTATCTGAACGTATTCGAGACGCGCCAGGGCACCCCGTTCTTTCAGGACGTGTATGTCAATGGCGTACGCGTCATGCTCATCATCGGGCCTACGGGCACAGGTAAATCCGTACACGCCAACCAGATGCTCTCGCTTGAGCGCAAATACAACGGCTTCACCTACATCTTCGATATTGGCAACAGTTACGAAAGCATGGTCGAGCTCTATGGCGGCCGGGTCGACCGGGTAGGCCTGGACGGGCCAAGGGTGAATCCATTCGCACTCGAGCCGACGGAGAAGAACATCAAGTTTCTGTACAACTTCGTCAAATTGCTGCTCACCAATGGCGGGGCCACGATCACTCCAGAAGACGAGGACGTGATTTTCAAGGAAGTGCAGGGCATGTACCTGCTCGATGAAAAGAACCGCCGTCTGTCGAACCTGCTCCTTCCGAAGCACCTGCAGCGGTATCTCGCGAAGTGGGTGGATAAGGGCGTCTATCACGCGATCTTCGACAACGTCGAAGACACGCTCAGTCTCTCGCGGATCCAGTGCTGGGACTTTGCCGGGGTGGCGAAGCAGTACCAGGACCTGATCGAGCCATTGATGGTATGGCTCCTACGTCGCATCGACGACGTACTCTATGACCCGAGAAACCTGGGCGTGCCGAAGCATGTCGTTATAGAGGAAATCTTCTCGAACATGAAGAACAGGCAGCTGCTCGAGGGCGCGCTCGCCAGCATCAAGACAGTGCGCAAGAACCTGGGCGGCGTGACACTGATCGGCCAATCAGCCAACGATCTCGGCGAGAATGCGGACTCGATCGTTAATTCCTGCACCTCCTTTCTGCTCCTGCCCGACGCGACGTTCAATCGCAGGTATTACGGCGACCTTTTCAAGATGACCGACCAGCAGTTGGATCTGTTTGAGAGCCTGCGGCCGAGAGAAGCGCTTTACATGCGGCGCGACGGTTTGACCAAGGTCGTGACGCTGAACCTCGATCCGCGCAGCTACGCGATCTTCTCGACCAGGCCAAAGGACAAAGCCCGCCGCGGTCGGCTGATCGAGAAGTGGGGTCTACGCGACGGCATTACGCGCTTCGTAGCCGGCGAAGACGTACCCGGCGCAGAAGCATCACGAACAAACGAAGCATAACGAACACGGCTTAACCCAACCGCCTTATGGAGGTAATCAATGAAAACCGCAATCAAGAAAGCACCCTTGTTCCTGGCCGCGAGTGCTGCGCTTGCGTTCAACGCTTACGCCGCTGCGCCGCCCGTCAATGTGCAGCCGAAAGCACCGCGCACGGTTGAAGTCAGCGCGACCGCTGCACCGCCAGTCATCCGTACCAGCCTGAACGAATCAACTCTGCTCGAGCTGCCGGCTGAAGAGAAGGTCGCGACTGTATTCGGCGGCAACACAGATGATTGGATCTTCAACGCCGGTCATGTCGCGAGCCGCTTTATCAGCGTCAAGCCCAAGGTCGAGGCCGCGCACAGCAGCACAAACGTGCACATTATCTCGGACCACGGCAATGACTACACCGTTGAACTCCAGGAGATTTCAAGCGAGCCGGGCGCGACCTTCGACTCGACCGTGTTCCTTGTGGCCGCCGACAAAGACGCGCAAAAGAAAATCGCGGACGCGCCGGTATTCGTGCCAGTCGAAGAAGTGAAAGAGAAGCAGGAGCGCCTGGAAAAGCAGCTTGTCGAAGCAGAAGCGAAACAAGTGGCCGAGCGCAAGACAGCCCAAGACGCGCAGGAAAAATACGCGAGCACCTATCCGAGCAGTCTGCACTTTGATTACAGCTGGGACCAGGGCAAGGCGCGCGCTCTCGGCGTGCGACAGATCTGGGATGACGGAAAGTTCACCTACATCCAGGGCAAATTCGAAGAGCCGCCAGTGGTCTACGAGCTGAAGGACAAGAAGGGCTCGCTCATCAATTTCGATTTTGCGAATGGTCTCTACACCGTGCCGAAGCTGCTTGAAAACGGCTATGTGGCGATCGGCAAGGCAAGGGTCGAATTCCATCGCGAGGCCAATGATGCCAGAGCCAATTGATCCCTCCACAGAGCCGATCCAGTCCTCGACCGTGCCCGTCCAGCCGATCGGACGACCACCGATCAAAAGCGGCATGCCCATCGTTCTCACGGTCGCCGGCGTTATCGTGCTGGTCGGAGCCTCGACCGCATGGAACGTTGTCAGCGGCCACGCGAAAGAGGCGCCGAAGAGCACCATGCAGAACCGTCCCAACACTGCCAATCCGCAGCAGGTGACGGGGTTTGAGAAGACGCAGGCGCAGATTACCAAAAGCGACGAAGAGAATGCACGGGTGCAGGCAGCCATGGCCGCGCTCCAGGCCCGCGACCAGGGCATTCCCGCTCCTGAAGCTGATCCATCGATGCCGATGACGCCGGCGCAGAGCGCGGCCATCTATGGCAGCAGCCCGAATGCACCGCACGCGACCTCAGTAGCTTCCGAAGCCCGCGCCCAGGCTGCGCAGGCAGCAGCCGAGCGCGCGAGAAAGCGCGAGATTGCTCTCAACAGCGATACGGTAGCCGTTGACTTCGCCCCGCATGAACAGGCGCCCCCGGCAGGCCATACAGCGCCGCCACAGACCACCGAGGATGTTGCTTCAACTCAGACAGCTGCGGAGCCGGGTACAGGCAGCGAAAAAGACACACCCCCCGCCGCCTCAGAGTCTTCTGCTGCAGCGAAGGAAGATGCCCTGAGCAAGCCTGCCAGGAATCCGATCGCAGCCTATGACTTCGACCATTTCGACGGCAAACTCTACCGGGTCTTTGAGGGGACGGTGTTTGAAGGCGTCGTGACCAACCACATCGACGGATCGAGTGCCGGGCCGATCCTGATCATGCTGACTACCGACTACTACTCGCATGACCATCAGCAGCTGCTTCTGCCGCAGGGAACACGGTTGATCGGCGAAGTTGGAGCAGTGAGCAGCCAGCAGCAGCACAAGCTTATTGTGTCGTTTCATCGCGCGGTCTGCCCGGACGGCTTCTCGATTGATCTCGACAAGTATGCCGGTCTCGATCCTTTGGGGACGACAGGACTTTCGACCAGGGTTGACCACGGCTATCTGACAGCATTCGCCGCCGCCGCAGCAGTGGGCGGGCTCGGAGGCCTCGCGCAGATCGGCAACAGCGGCAGCTCGTTAACCACCGATAGCCAGATCCGGAACGGGCTCTCCTCGCAGACCAGCATGGAGGGCGAACAGATCCTGAATCACTTTCTCAACCGGCTGCCGATCATCACGCTCAAGGAAGGCTCACGCGCGCGTGTCTATGTCGGCAAAGATCTGCTGATCCCCTCTTACGCAGACCACCGCGTGAACCCAACCCTTTAAGGAGCAAGGTTATGAAAACCACAAGGACCGCACGATGGCTGGCACTCGCAGGCACAGCCATAGTCGTTGCAAGCGCTGTTCCCGCGCAGGCCCAGTTCGGCGGGCTCGTATTTGACCCGACCCAGTCCGCGCATGCCATTAAGCAACTTGTCAACGAGACGGAACAGATTGCGCAGGGATCACAAGAGAACATGACCCTCGCCCAGCAACTTGCGCAGGACATCCAGATTGCCGGCACTGCGCTCCAGCAATACAACACCTTGATGATGACGTATAACACCATCACCAACAACCTGAAACACTTCAGCAGTAAATCCATCTGGCAGACAGCGGAGAACGCGTTGATCGCCTCCTCCGTACAGAACCAGTACGGAGAGACCAGCGGACTGCAGGGGACGTTAAACGGTCAACCGCAGAACGCAGGCATGGCATGGAAGATCATGAACCTTGCCCTCGCCGGCACTTCGTCTTCGTTCTGGCAGAACCAGGTCGTCGGCGCAAGCCAGAACCTGACCAGGCTGGCGCATATGGAGGCGCTCGACGCGTCATCGACCCAGTGCCTCGCTGCAGTCGGCACCTACAACGCAGGGAGACAAACCAATCTTCCCGCAAACCAGGCGCTGCAGACCTCGCAGTATGACACGACGAGCTTCACCAACAGTGAACTTGAACAACTCAATCTGTTGAATGTTTCTGAAGCGCAGAGGATACATGAGGCCCAGAGCCAGGGTCAGCTGCAGGCCTGCCTGGCACAACAGGCGGCCATCGCCAACATGGAGCAGCGCAACCAGGCCTCGACGGCATTGAACGATGCTGCGTATGCCTACCAGCAGCAGCGGATGAATCCGACCTATGCCGGCAATGAGTCGCAGACCTGGACGACGTACTACTAAACACCATCTGTTGTGAGTTCTGTTCTGCGGCGTCAGACCCATCCGACGCCGCCCTTTTTACAACAAAGCTTTACCCAAGGGAGACGACAGAAGCTATGTGGAAAGCACTCGACATCAAGTTCAAGATCGCTCTTCTCGCAGCTTTGCTCGGCCTCAGTGCGCTGCTCATCCGCCTCGAGCAGCATACGGCCGCGCAAGCCA
>CAXTNK010000045.1:3704-9773 GCA_964245665.1 uncultured Acidobacteriaceae bacterium | reverse complement strand
GCGGATGAGCAGCGCACTGAGGCCGAGCAAGCCAGGCTGGCACAACAACAGGCAGCACGCGACGAAGCGATACAGAGGCATGACGAGGAATTCCGTCGCCAGGTCGAAGAGGCCAAAAAGAAGGCCAAGTACGCCGGCAACGAGTCGAAGACCGCCAACAGCTACTACTAGCCCATTCTTACAGTCGCGCCACACACCACGCTGCTCCTGCTCACCGGACCACGCCTGAGGACTCTTATGCATTTTTTCTCGTTTCATCTCGCACTGATGGCCGGCAGCGTTGACTGGTTAGGTCAGTTTGCGCAGCAGTTAACCGACCTGACGATGACCAATGGGAATGCGCTGTCGCAATTCGGCATGTTGTTGCTCACCTTTGTGGCGACCATGATCCTGATCGGGATTGCTGTGCGCATGACTTCGTGGTCGGTTGGCGGCTCGCGCCCGGTAACCCTCGACGAGTTGAAAGTATTTCTCTTCCGGCTGCTCTTCTGCCTCGTGATCGAACACTACTGGGTGAACAACCTGCCCGGCGCGCCCTTCGGCTTCAACCGGATGTTCTCCTACATGGGTGGAGTGATCGCGCAAACGCTCGATCAGAATTCATTGAACCAGGTGACCCAGCTACTTCAGACAGCGGGACAAGATACACCGCTGCCGACAGTCTTTGCACCGCTTGAAATGGCGGTCTACCTGCTCATTCAACTCATCATCGGTTTAATGTCGGGCGTGCTGTTTCTGCTCAACTGCAGCGGCTTGATTTTCTATGCGGTCGCTGCGCTCTTCGGGCCTGTGATGATCCCGCTCTACCTGACTGAGACGTTCAGGGGAAAGTTCCTGCACTTCGTCGAAGTGATGCTCAGCTTCGCGATGATCCGCGCCGTCGCCGCCGCCTTCATCTTTGTGTGGTCGGGCTTCCTGAACGGCTTCATGTCGCAGACCTTTCAGGGAAACTACTCGGTCGCCAACTGGATCGCCAATTTCATTCCTTTTTGCATGATCAGTTGCGCCTTCCTGCTTAACCTCGTGCTTGTTCCGCTGCTTACGCAGACCATCTTCGGCGGCGGTGCAGGCATTGCGGGCAAGATCGGCGAAATGGCAGAGCGGCAGGCGATCCGTTCCGCCGCTTCCTGAAGGAGACCAGCCGATGTTCGCACTGTGGCATTTCTATCGATGTTTACCGCGATCGCTGCAGTGGTTCGCAAAACTCGCCCTGGCAGCTTTTCTGATCGTCGATGTCATTAACGTTGTTCGCATGTTCCATTCCATTTTGTCGAGGCCAAAGTATGTCCACGCGCCCAGTAACACAAACCATCACCCTCACACCGCCGCCCACACTCAAACAGATCGTCCGTAGTGACGAAATCGCGAACGAAGTGTATGCCGCGCATTACAGCGAGCGGAAGATCGCACGGATCGCGCTCGGGGCCTTCACCGGCATCTCGCTCGTGCTTACCGGCGCACTTGTCCTTGTCTCGCACCGGCCACCTGTGACGCGCTATGTACGCATCGACGAGATTGGCCGCGCGCAGGCCATCGTCTACAGCGATCTCAATTACAGTCCACGCGAAGGAGAGATTCGCACCTATCTCACCGACTGGCTGAATTATCGCCACACCATCAACCGCGAAACCATCGTGAAGAAGTATCCGATGAACTACTATTTTCTGTCGTCGCAGGTCGCCTCGCAGCTGATCCTCGACGATAACAACAACCATCTCACTTCGCAGGTCCTCGCCGGCCAGGTCGAGCAAGGCGATGTAGAGGTCAACAGCGTCACTATCACCTCGATGACGCAGGAGCGCATCGCGTCTGCAGTCGTATCGCGCGGCACCGCGCTCGTCACCTTCGACCGCATCTACTCTTCGCGCAATTCGCGTGAGCCGCGCACCGAGCACTGGATGGCATCCGTCACCTACTACATCAACCCGGCGCAGGTGAGCGACCAGGCGCGTACCAATCCTCAATACGAGACCATCAATCCGCTCGGCCTGACCATCACCGAGTTTCACGAAAACCGTGTCTCGGTCGATGCCGCACCCGATGCCAGTGCAACGACTCAAAGCACTTCGGCGACCGGCACGAAGACGAACCCACTGAGTGCGCTCGCGGCAGCAGGTAAGGCGGTCGCTCATGAGTAGTGTGAGCAGCAATGTAAGCAACGCATGGGAGAAAGTGTTGCCCTTCTTCGAAGAGGAATTGCAGGCACTCATCCTCGACACTACGATCAGCGACCTGATGATTAACGGCACCACCGGTGTCTATGCCGATCGTGGCGGTGTCGTCGAGCACATACCGTTGACAAACTCTTACAGTGTGGAACGGTTGGAAGCTGCGATCCAGCGCGTAGCACGCATGCTAGGGCAGGACTTGACGACGCAAAACCCCATCCTCAATACGCGCTTGCCTGATGGCTCGCGTGTTGCGGTGGTTGGCGCACCGAGTGCGATCGGTGGTCCTACACTCACCATCCGAAAATTCAACCGGTGGTTCACGACGGATGAGCTGATCGCGAGCGGAAGCATGCCGCAGTCCGTGCGCGACCAGGTCGTCGCTTTCCTGCTCGATAAGAAGAACGGCATCATCGCCGGCGGTACCGGATCAGGCAAGACCACGCTGATGAAAGCGATCCTCGATCATGTGCCGCTCGAAGACCGCTTGATTGTCATCGAGCAGGTCGCGGAACTCAAAGTCCTGCAGCCGAATGCTGTGCGCTGGGAAGCGGTCGATGCCATCCCCGGCCAGGTAGCAGTACCACCAAGCGCGCTGCTCGCGGCTGCACTGCGTCATCGCCCCGACCGCATCATCTTCGGCGAGATACGCGATGAATGCGCGAACGATTTGTTGCAGGCGATGAACACTGGTCACGGTGGCACGCTCACCACGCTACATGCAAAGTCGGCATGGGACGCATTGAGCAGACTGTCGAACCTAGCACTGAGCGCACGTCCGAACATCAACCACAGTTTCATCCGTTCAGAGACAGGCGAGGCCATCGACTTCGTTCTCTACTGCGAGCGGTCGCACACCGGCAAGCGTCGTGTGCGCGAGTTGATCGCAGTGAAGGGCTACGACTTCGCCACACAAGCCTTTATCACCGAAGACCTCTACCGCGCCGACAAGCTTGCTGTCGTCGCGGCATAGCTTTTCAGAAGCTCACCGCACACGCATCTTTAACCCCCGGTCACAAGGAGAGACCTATATCCATGGCACTACTCGATATCACTTCGAAGAAGACAAAGATCGCACTCGTCAAACTTGAAGAGTCAACCGTTCGCCAGGTGGATGAATATGCTGCATTCATCCACGCAGCCGCTGATGATGTCGTGAACGAAGCGTTGAAACACATCTTCAAGACAGACCGCGAGTTCCAAAAGTATCGGAGCGAAATAAGCGACACGTCAGTGCCTGCATCACTGCGGCTGAAGAAGCCGCTGAAGCCTGTTGTGCGCGCGAAGCAGTCAACGCGACGGCCGCTAGCGTTAGCCAAATGAGGTGACGCTGCGCGATGCACACCGACACACTGTGCATCGCGCAAACACCATCAGCGATAGCAAAACTCTGAACGCATTCCTTCCATCAGGTGCAGTGCAAAAACGCTGGATGTGCTGCGCACATGGTGAAAGGTGACACTCCACCCCTGGAAGGGTTGTGTTCGAGGCTCGCAATGGTTCCCGATGGAACCATCAACAAAGACGGGCCTATCAGGCCCATTGCGGTTCCCAGCGGAACCATGGTGGTTCCGCCCGGAACCGCCACATACGAAGCATGAAAGAGGCCGTTGGTGGCAGAGGAAAGGCTTAACTTAGACGATCGGCTGCGACGAAAGATGGGACGTGCTTCTCGTGAGTACAGCCTGGCGACGCGGTTCACCAAAGACGAGACAGATCAATTGGCGAAGGCTGCAGCTCGTCAGGGAAAAACAGTTCGGGAATGGTCGCGTGAAGTGCTGCTGCGCGAGGCCCGCTTCCAGCAGGGCGACCCGCTTTTTACGGAGATGATCGCGACCAGGGTGCTGTTGAACATCATCCTGCGCACGCTGGCATGTGGCGTCGCGATCACGGCTGAAGAGTATGCCAACGTACTGACAAATGTGCGTGCGACCAAGCGCCAGGCCGCGCAGGAAGTGATGGAACAGTACACCGCGACAACGCGACAAACAGCACGAGAGGAGCACTTCTAAATGTCTGGACAATGGGGAAGAAAAGAGACGATCATCTGGCCGCCGCAGGTCCCGATCTACACCTATGGCGCGCTGATCCTGGCCGTGCCGATCACCGTTTTTCTGCTCTGGACGCTGTTTACTTTGAAGCCGTTCCTGCAGCGGAACTACACCGGCGCGTATCTCAAATCGAGCTTCGGCTCGATGTACCAGGGCCATGGAAAATACGGCCTCATTTATCTCGGAGGCAGCAAGCAAAAGCCCCGCGTAGCAAGGCCGCAAGACTTCATGCCCGGCAGCACATCACTGCCGAACGGAAAGATGCTGAACGTGCAGTTGTCGCCTGTGGCGAAAGCTGAAGGCTTCACAGGTTTCTTTCGCGGCCAGCCGCAGAAATACGCTGACAACTCGATCCGTACGTGGCTGCAGGCGGATGTTTTCTGGGGCGATGACCTGCTCGCAAGCTATGAAAGCGCGCTGATCGAGGCGGCCGTGACGGTTATCTTTATACTGTGCTTTGCAGTACCCGCGGACTTCAAACGCGGCAAGCGGCTGAAGTATGGACGCCTGCTGCGCGGCCCGGTGATGTGCACGCCGAAGGAGTTCAACCAGGCGGTAGAAGGCAGCGGCATAGGCATCATCACCAACGAGAAACGTACTGTCGTCCGCATCCCCATCCTTGCTGAATCGAAGCACATCCAGGTCATGGGCGATACAGGGGTTGGCAAGACGACGCTGCTGACTCAGATACTGAGCCAGATCGAAGAGCGCAAGGAATCCGCGATCATCTACGACCCGGCGGGCGAATTCACGCAGCGCTTCTTTCGTGAGGACCGCGGCGACTATATTCTCAATCCCTTCGATCAACGCTTTCCCTACTGGACACCATCGAGTGAACTGCGGAACGCTGCAGAGGCGCGCACGATTGCTGCATCGCTCTATCAGCCGACTGAAAACAAAAAGGGTGAGTTCTTTACCGAGACGCCGCAGAAGATTTTTGCCCACCTGATGCGATACCGTCCGAGCGCCGAAGACCTGGTCGCATGGATGTCGGACCCGGAGGAAATCGACAAACGCGTCGCGGGTACGGAGCTGGCAGCGATGATTGCGCAGAACGCGCCCGACCAGCGTAACGGCGTGCTTGGTTCACTCGGCTTGATCGCCGATGGATTGCGGCTGATCCCCAGAAAAGAATCGAAGGATGCCAGAGAATGGAGCGCTACCACTTGGTCTGAGAAAAGGGAAGGATGGATCTTTCTTTCTTCCGTGGAAGAGGCGCAACAGGAAGCGTTGCGACCGCTCCACTCCCTGTGGCTCGACCTGCTGAACCTGCGCTTGCTTGCACCTGCGAAAGAAGGTCAGAAACGGGCCTGGTTTGTGATCGACGAGGTGGCCACTCTGCAGCGGCTGCCCCAGTTTCACACTGCCTTGACCAAAGGACGCAAGAGCAATAATCCGATCATTTACGGCTACCAGGGCAAGGCCCAGCTGGAGGTCATCTACGGCCATCTCGCAGAGGTCATGCTTTCGCAACCCGCGACCAAAATTGTGATGAAAACAGCCGAACCGAAAGCGGCGAAGTGGGCCTCGGAGTTGATCGGCGATATAGAAATAGAGCGCGTGCGCGAGACGGTCGCGGACGGGAAGCGGGCGGGTAAGAGCTTCCATATGGACCGCCAGATCGAGCCCCTGGTCATGGCTTCCGAGATCTCCGGGCTGAATGACCTGCACGCTTTTCTCAAGCTCGGCAATAACGTCACCCGCTTCTCCTTTCCTCATATGGAAAGAGCTCTGGTCGCTCCAGCTTTCGTGGAGCGGAAGATCCCGGAAAACGAGCAGTGGTTGAAGTCGCTCGGCAAGAAAGTTCAGGACAAAAAGCCTGGCAACAAGCAAAACAAAGGGGCCAGTAA
>CAXTNK010000045.1:0-3694 GCA_964245665.1 uncultured Acidobacteriaceae bacterium | reverse complement strand
TCGAACAGCTAGCTCCGGAAGAGCAAACTTCGGATGAGCCTATGGGAGGGACCGGGCGTGGGCCGCGCCTCGTCCTCGCGCCGGAACCGATTTCTCACGGACATCAACACGGACCAATTTAGGCAGGGGCAACGATGCTGACGATTTCGAAAGCACTCAGCGCCGGCCAGGCGCTTCACTATCACAAGCTCGAATTCACGGCCGCAACCCAGAGCTACTACCAGCAAGGCCAGGCCGTCCAGGGGGAATGGCAGGGCCAGCTGGCAGGGAGTTTCGGTCTGAAGGGAGCGGTGACCGAAGCCGCGTTCGCCGAGCTTGCGGAGGGCCGCCATCCCGAAACCGGTGAGCAACTTGTGCATCATCGCTTTGCCTCTGAACAAGCCAACGCCGATAGCACGACCACCAAGACAGTGGAACATCGCGCCGGCTGGGACGCGACTTTTTCCGCGCCGAAGTCGGTTTCGCTGACTGCCCTGGTCGGCGGCGATGAACGTGTCCGCGAGGCCCACCGCGAAGCCGTCACCGTCGCGCTTACCGAACTCGAGCGCTATACCCAGGCGCGGATCGGCGGCAACCATGCTGCAGAGACGACAGGCAAATTTGCTGCTGCCAAGTTCGAACACGACACTGCCCGGCCAGTCGATGGGTACTCTGCACCGCAGCTCCATACCCATGCCGTCATCTTCAATGTGACCAAGCAGGCAGACGGCTCGACACGAGCGCTGCAGCCGAACAGCTATTTCCAGTCCCAGCAGTTTGCGACTGCCGTCTACCAGGCGGAGTTAACCTACCGGCTGCGCGCTCTCGGCTACGAGATCGAAGCAGGCAGAAGCGGTGCACCGGAGATAAAGGGTTATTCGCAGGAGTATCTTGACGCTTCAAGTCCGCGCTCGCAACAGATCCGTGACCATCTCGAAAAGCATGGAGTGAGCGGCTCAGAAGCGGCCGAGATCGCGGCGCACACCACCCGCGACAGCAAGCAAACGCTGACGAAAGAGGAAACGCTCGAGGCCCACAAGCAACTTGCCGCCCAGTACGGCAACCAGGCAGACCGGGTGATTGCTGAAGCCCAGGCACGTGTCCAGAACGAAGCACAGACGATCGACCCGCAAGGTCTTCATCGCCAGACGCGTGCACGCCAGGCAGTCACTTACTCCCGCGATATGAACTTCGAGCGCGAGGCAGTCGTCGATGAGCGCCAACTCATGCGCGACGCCCTCCGGCGTGGCATGGGCGAAACCACCTACGCCAACATCCGGACAGAGTTTGAACGGCGTAGAGGAGAGGGTGAATTCTTACAGACAGGGCGAGATAAACACGACAGCGCGCGCAGGTTCACGACGCCGGCGATGATCGCCATCGAGCGTGAGAACGTCGCGCTCATGCGGGCTGGACAGGACGCAGTCGAACCGATGCTTTCTGAAAAACAGGCAGCGGAGCAGGCCCAATCCCGAGCGTTCTTCAATGCCTCACAGCGCGCCGTCGTTGAAGAAGTTTTGACGTCGCGCGACCGCGTCCATGGTCTGCAGGGGCTCGCAGGAACAGGCAAGACCACTACGCTTGAGGCGATCCGCGAAGGCGCGCAACTGGGTGGCTATGCGGTCGAAGGGTTTGCCCCTACCGGTCGCGCTGCGCAGCAGCTGCGCGATGCCGGGGTTTACGCCGACACACTGCAGGGTTTCCTTGCCCGTGGGAGCCGGAATCAGCAGGAACACGCTGCCAGCCGACATCTCTATCTGCTCGATGAGTCGAGTCTTGCCAGCACCCGCCAGGTCAATTCTTTCCTCAAGAAAATCGGCCCCGAGGACCGCGTGCTCGTTATCGGCGACACACGCCAGCATCAGAGTGTTGACGCCGGCCGCGCCTTTGAGCAGTTGCAGGAGGCCGGCCTCCACACTGCGAAGCTCGATACGATCGTGCGCCAGAAAGACCCTGGGCTACTCGCAGCAGTCCAGCATCTGGCGAGCGGACAGACGAGGGATGGCGTCCAGCTGCTAGCCGACCAGGGCCGCATCAGCGAAATCGCAACAGCGAAAGAGCGCATCCAGGCGATCGCCAAAGATTATGCCGCAAGTCCTGACAAGAGCCTCATCGTCTCGCCTGACAACGCCAGCCGTCGCGCGATCAATGAGGCGGTGCGCGTCGAGCTGCAGACTACGGGCAAAGTTTCGAGAGACAGCTATCTACTGACGACCCTTGTACCGCGCTCCGAACTTACTGGCACCGACCGCGCCTGGGCGGCGCGCTACCACGTCGGTGACGTGATCGAATACAGCCGTGGCAGCGCGGTCGAAGGCATCAAGCGCGGCAGCCAGGCCACCGTCGTTGCTGTCAACGCACGCGAAAACACACTCACTGTGCGCCAGCCCGATGGTCAGTCCGTGACCTACGACCCGACACGGTTGCGGGGTGTGTCTGTCTATCGGGAAGCGGCGATCGAAATCGCGCCCGGCGACCGCATCCAGTTCACCCGCGCGCACAAAGAACTTGGCGTCTCCAACCGCGATCTTGCGACGGTCGAGACGGTCGACGCGAATCGGATCACGGTCACGATCGGCGACAAGGAAAAGGGCGCACACCGCACGGTCAGCTTCGATCCGAGTCAGCACCGGCATTTCGACCACGGCTATGCCGTCACGTCCCATAGTGCACAGGGGCTTACGGTCGAACGTGTGCTCGTCAACATCGATACCGATGGGCCGCGCAGTCTCATCAATCAGCGTCTTGCTTACGTTTCGATCTCGCGCGCTTCCGACGACGCCCGCATCTACACCAACGACTCCGCATCGCTCGGTGAGCGCCTGGCGACAGATATTTCAAAGACTGTCGCCGTCGAGTTCCGGCAACGCAGCGAGACAACTGCGCAGACACAGAAAAGACCAGCATCGCAGCAGCTAGAGTCGGACCAGCAGAAGGCCTTGCAGTATCTCGGCACAGCTGACGGCCACACTGGTATCGCTCTGCTCAAAGACCGTGTCCAGGTACATCGCGAACCAGCGGCCCGGCTGGCCGCGATTGCGCAGGACTACGCCGCCCACCCCGACCGGACGGTCGCCATCGTGGCCGATCCCTCGGAGCGCCGGGAGGTAAACCGGCTTATCCGCGAACAGCTCACGCAACAAGGTCGCCTCGAAAACGGACGTTCCTTGGCTGTGCTGGTCGAGAAGACGATGCGCCGGGAAACAGCTGCTCACTATCAACCAGGCGACCTCATTCACTACAGTACGCCAAGCCTCAAACATGGCATTGCGCGCGACAGCTTCGCCACCGTGGTTGCCGTCGACGAAGCCAGGAACCGGATCGCTGTCCAGAGGACTGACGGTGAGATTTCGACTTGTAACCCCGCGCAGCTCGCAGGCACACGCAGCAGCAGGGTTTATACGGAAGAGATGCGTGAAGTCGCACCCGGCGACCGCGTCCGGTTTACACACGCAAACAAGCAGCTAGGGTTACGCACCGGCGATTTGGCGACTGTCGAGAAGGTCTACGGCAACGATAGTCTCAGCGTCCGTCTCGACAACCGAAAGAACGTAACAGTCGATGCAACCCAGGCGCGCCACATCGAATACGGCTATGCCACCGACGGCACGAGGGCAATCAGGGCCGACCGCGTGCTTGCCAATATCGACCGGCCGTCACAGCTCGAGCACACGAGCCCCATTTATAAGTCGCTGTCTCTCGCAACCGGCGACGT
>CAXTNK010000044.1:24589-40429 GCA_964245665.1 uncultured Acidobacteriaceae bacterium | reverse complement strand
AGTCGAGAGGACTTCTACCTTCCATCGGTGCTGTTCGGCGAATCGCGAATACATGCGGAACATCTCTGCGGCGAAAAGCGATGCTTCGTCACCACCAGTGCCAGCGCGAATTTCAACGATGACATTCTTTTCGTCATTCGGATCTTTCGGCAGCAGTAACAGCTTGATCTCTTCTTCAATCTTCGGGAGACGCTCTTCAAGGCCGGCTAGTTCCTCTTCAGCCATGGCGCGAATCTCCGCGTCTTCTTCTTTCAACATGGAGGTGCTGTCGGCAATGCCGGCCTGGATTTTCTGGTACTCACGAAACTTGTTGACGACCGGCTGCAGATCGCGGTGCTGCTTGGCGAGCTTCTGATAAGCCAGGTGATCATTGACTATTTCATCCGAGCCAAGCTGACGGCCAAGGTCTTCATAACGGGCGGCGATTTGTTCCAGGCGTTCAAACATAGGTGCTGACCTTCATAGACGGAAGTATTGCAATGGGTGGGAATTCTGCAGATGAGACAGGGCGGCAGGCGCTGCTAAAGCAGGACGCGCGTGGGGAACCGGGAGTGGCCGCTGGTATGCATCAGCGTTTATTTTAACGCAGCTGTACGCAGAGGTGGTTAGGAGGTGGTCTGGCCTTGCCCGGCTGCATCTATGCATAGGCGGAAGCTGCTCCAGAGCAACAGGGAAAGGGTCGATATCGATGGATGCTCTGTTCAGCGAGTTTGCTCGATTGTGCCAGCGGCTCGCCGACACGACAAAGAAACTTGAAAAGCGAGCGTGGATGGCAGAGTACCTGCGCCCACTCGATCTTTCCGACGCAGCACGCGCGGCGCAGTGGCTGACGGGCGAACCTTTTACTGCAACCGACAGGCGCGCGTTGAATATGGGCGGCGCGAGTATCCAACGCGTCCTGAAAGAGATTACGAAAGCCGACGACCGTGCGCTGCACGCTGCTTACCTGCGGCATGGCGACCTGGGCGGCGCTGCCTTCGAATTGCTGACGTCACGCGCCGAGCCGTTTGCATCCATTACGCTGGCGATGATCGATGCAGCGTTCGATGCCATTGCCGGGCCAGCGGGTAAACCACAGGTAGCTGCGGCCAAACAGAAGGTTCTCCGCGAATTGCTGGCTGGCGCGACGGCGGCCGAGACGAAATACATCATCAAGCTGATCATTGGGGACATGCGTATAGGCGTGAAGCAGGCACAGGTTGAAGAAGCCATCGGCGTTGCGTATGGTCGCGAATTAAAACAGGTGCGGCATGCCGTAATGTTGGTCGGCGATCTGCGTGAAGTGGTCGCAATGGCGCTCGAGGACACGCTCGCTAGTGCGAGGATGCGCCTCTTTCATCCACTCGGATTTATGCTGGCGAGCCCGGTCGAAACAGTGGAAGAAGCGATTGAGCGCTTCCAGCAGGAAGTGCAGGCAGAGAAGAAAGGTGCGGGCGGTGCTGCTTCTGTGGACGACGTAGATGCTGAAGCGTCAAAGGAAGAAGAGTCTGATGATCTGCCCGGGGCTGATGCTCTCACGCGCGCGCAGATGGAAGATAAATATGACGGCATCCGTGCGCAGTTGCATTGCGGTGATGCGCATGATCCGGGACGCGTAGCGCTGTTCTCGCGGTCGCGTGATGATATGACGCTGAGTTTTCCAGAGATTGCTGAAGCGTTCTCTGTCATTGATAAGCCGCTGATCCTTGACGGTGAGCTGTTGGCATGGATACCGCCGACCAACGAAGACGCAGGCCGCGCGCTTCCCTTCTCTTCTCTGCAACCACGCATCGGTCGTAAGAAAGTTACGGCAGAGATGCGCGCTGCCACGCCGGTCGTCTTCATGGCATTCGACGTTCTGTATGCCGACGGTGAGTTGTTGCTCGATCGCACGCTCGAAGAACGACGCGCCTTGCTCACGCGCCTAATTGAAGAGATGCAGCCGCGCGTCTTTGCAGGCAGCATGCCGCGCTTAGTGTCCAGTAATACGCAGGGTGGTTTGTTTGGCGAAGCACCGCTCTCCGATGATGCGTTCGCGCGGCTGGTGCTGGCTCCTGCGACTGACCTGCAAAACGCAGACCAGCTTGACGCAGCCTATGGAGAAGCTCGCGCGCGCGGCAATGAAGGCGTGATGCTGAAGGCGAAAGACAGTCTGTATCAGCCGGGTCGGCGCGGCCTGGCATGGTTGAAGCTCAAGCGTGAACTGGCGACGCTTGATGTCGTCGTGACTTCGGCCGAGTGGGGAAACGGCAGGCGGGCGCAGACGCTGAGCGACGTTACCTTTGCGATCCGTGACGGTGATGAATTAAAAAATATAGGCAAGGCTTATTCCGGCCTGACAGACGTAGAGATTGCACAGCTCACCACCTGGTTCATGGAACATACGCTGGAGGATTTCGGTAGCTGGCGCGCGGTTGAGCCCAGGATTGTACTCGAGGTTGCATTCAACAACCTGATGCGCTCCGAGCGCCACGCCAGCGGGTTTGCGATGCGCTTCCCCCGCATCCTGCGTATCCGCGACGATAAGCCACCGGAAGAGATCGACACACTGACGCGCGTCGAAGAGATTTACAACGGCCAGCCGGATAAGCCGGTCGAGTCTACTTCGACTTAGCATTCACAGCAGGCCAGGGTGCGAGTCCCTGTGGCGACCATGTAGCGACGATCGTTCGTGCCAGCTTTGCTATGGTCAGGTCGCCTTCGTCATCAACTGTCCAGGTCTGGTCCTTGTTGTCATACGTGAAGATCGAAATAACGATCATGCCGCTCTTTGTCGAAACAGCAGCGACATCATTCCGCACGCCATTGAGCGCACCAGTTTTATTCGCAATTGCTTCATCTGTCGCGCCCGGCAACGTATCGAGATAGTGCGGAATGCCTTCTCGATAAAACTGGCTGTGCAGCATGTGCAGCGCCACACTGCACAATTTCGCGTCGCCCTCGGCAGCGGGCTTACCCGGCTCGGCAAGCTCGCAGGTGACAAGCCTCGTCATCAGCGAAGCCATTTCCTGCGCTGTCGTTTTTCCGATACCGAAGCGTTTCTGATCCGCTGGCACGATCACTCCTGGCTCAAGCGGCGTGAAAATTTTCTTGTACAGATAGGTGTCTTTCATACCGAGCGCCACGATGCGGGCATTGATATTGGCGAGGCCAAGATGATCGATTACAAGATTGGTCGCTGTGTTGTCACTCATGATGATCATGAATGTCAGCGCGTCTTTCAGAGTGAGCGGCAGCGGTGTATCGAAGAACAGCAGAACCCCTGAACCCTGAACCTGGTCGGTCTTGCTGAGTGCCAACTTATCCTCAAAGTGCGCTTTGCCAGTACGTATCTGCTCCAGCGCTTCGTAGAGGATCGCGAGTTTGATAACCGATGCTGTCTGCACCGGTTCGTCCGGCGATAGGGCGACGGTTGCGTGTGTCTGCAAATTCTCGGCGAAGAGCGCGACCTTCCCATGATGCGCAGCGGCGATCGATTCGAGTTGCGACTGGAGTGGTGCTGGTTGCTGAGCCGTTGAGGTAAGGCACGAGAGCGAAACGATTACTGCAAGTATGCGACGCATACGCGGAATTCTATCCCGTCGTTCATAAGCAAACTTTCCCATACGGCGTAGTATGGCCCTACTCAATAGCTAGTGCGAGTGCCCGTCATGGGAGTGATCGTGCGAATGGCCATGGTGGCTATGTGCGCTGACCGTTTCGACCGGCATGGCACACCCGTGAGCGACTTCGCAGTCTGTGTTTTCGAACTGGATGGTCGTGTGGTGGATGCGGAAGCGCGTCCGCAGGGTGGTGTTGATCTCCATGAGAATGCGGCTGGTTTCAGATGTCCGCAGATCAGCGATGGTCACATGCGTTGCCAGAGCGCGTGTCTGTGAGCCGAGACACCAGACGTGCAGATCGTGCACATTCTCCACTCCCGCAATCTCCTGCAGCGACACCCGGATGGCCGGCAGCGAAACATCACGCGGCGTGCCTTCGAGCAGGATGTTGAGTGTCTCGCGAACGATCGCGATCGAACTCCACAGGATGAGCGAAGCGATGAGTAGCGACAGCGCCGGATCGATCCAGTTCTGGCCAGTAAACAGAATTGCGAAACCGCCAACGATGACTGCGGCCGTCGACAGCGCGTCCCCCAGCATGTGGATGAAGACGCTGCGGATATTCACGTCATCGCCGGCCTTTGAGAGCAGCAGCGCAATGGTGCCGTTCATCGCCAGTCCGCAGGCCGCGACGATCATCATCAATTTTGGCTGGACACTGACCGGTTGTCCGAAACGATGTATCGCCTCTATGCCGATCCAGACCGAGATAATGACCAGCGTTAACGCGTTCAGGAATGCCGCAAGGACACCGGCCCGCTGGTAGCCGAACGTCTTCTCGTCCGTCGCCGGGCGTGCCTGGAAATAGACGGCGATAAAGGACAGGAGCAGCGCCAGAAAATCGGAAACATTGTGGCCGGATTCCGAGATAAGCGCCAGCGAGTGAGCGCGTAGACCGGCGAAAAACGTGAGCAATACGTAGGCCAGGGTCGCGAGCAGGGAGAAACGCAGGATACGCTGCGTCTTACCGGTTGTCGGGCCTGCTGCCGGGCCCGTTGTTGGACCATGGTCATGTGTATGCATTGGGCCTAGTCTACGTGGCGCTTCGCGGGCGCACAAACGCCACGGTTGACCGTGCTGGATGGGCACACGCGACCGATTGGCGTCCACCCTGCGGCGGGAGCGGGGCGGCTCTAGTGGATGACTGTACGGGCAACGCGCCGCACGGGGTGAATGGGCACGGAATTCGCCGTATCCCGCAGGCCGCTCCAGTTCTCCGCGATGATGATGCTGTTAGTCGGATGATGCGGGTCGTAACGGACGGACGCCGGAAAACCCAGCCGGCAGTCATAAATGTTGACCAGATTCTTGAGCAGGGTCACATCCTGCGACGCTTCATAAATGACGCCCGAGATCTCATATTTGTAGAGGATCAGCTGCATTCCCATGGGCCGGCCAATTTCCTCCGGAGTCAGATCAGAGATATCGATCACGGTCGCGTCGATGATACGACCACTCTTCACCAGGGCCTTGCGACGTTCGCGCTCGAGTTCGTCCGTGCTCTCTTCCTTGCGGCTCAGCACCATCACTGCGAGACCGGCCAGCAGGGCGCTGACACCGGCGACCGTACTGAATATGTTAACTCCGCGCAGTGGTATGCCGTGCATGGTTGCTCCGTGAAGAACTGCCGTTTCGATGCACCCACAGGATAGCGCAGCGCTATGACGAACGGGAGTATCTAATAGGGCATTTACCGACCCCATGAGTGCAATAGCGCCTTGTGCGGGAGGAAGGTGATGAGCCGGACCAAACGGCTGCAGGATGGCGCCGGACCCCTGTTTTTACTGCGTTATACTTGAAGAAAGCATGAAAAAAGTTACGCTCTCCTCCGTCCGCAGTGAGTCGAAAACACGGCCTGCGGCACCGGACAATCCACTCCTGACTTTTCCACCAGACCAGCCCGGCCTCTCCGGAGAGGCCCGTCCGCGTATCCGCTCGACAACGGTCATCTGCGTGCGTCGCGGCAACAGCGTCGTGATGGCAGCCGACGGCCAGGTGACCCTGGGCGATGCAGTCATCAAGCACTCCGCACGCAAAATCCGGCGACTGTATCAGAACAAGATTCTTGCCGGTTTTGCCGGGTCGACCGCGGATGCCTTCTCGCTCTTCAGCCGCTTTGAAAACAAGCTGGAACAGTATGCCGGCAATCTCGGACGCTCCGCTGTCGAACTCGCCAAGGACTGGCGCACCGACAAAATGCTGCGCAACCTCGAAGCACTGCTCGTCGTCGCCGACCCAGGCCAGACCTTCCTGATCAGCGGGTCAGGCGATGTGATCGAGCCAGATGAAGGCATTGCCGCCATTGGCAGCGGTGGCTCCTATGCCCTTGCCGCAGCCCGCGCCCTCATTCAGAACTCTGAGCTGTCCGCCCGCGACATCGCCGAAAAATCGCTGCGCATCGCCGGGCAAATCTGTATCTACACCAATGACCAGATCACCATCGAAGAATTGACTGCATGATGTCTGAGACAGCCTCCGGCGGCGCCTGCGCGACGGGCGGTGTTTGCCACACGGGCATATTTGAAACAGAGGGAGGGACTACTTCCCCCTGTTTTAAATCGATGCCCATACGGCGAGTATCGCTGCCCTTGCAGGGCCCGTCGGAGACTATCTTCGCCATTCGCACACATGGCTCGAAAGGAGCCGCACATTATGGCTATTTATTTACCTGGAGTTGCTGAGGACCAGGAACTGGCGCTGGATGAGTTGACGCCGCGACAGATTGTGGCGGAGTTGGACAAGTATGTTGTAGGGCAGAAGGCTGCGAAGCGCGCGGTAGCCATTGCCCTGCGGAATCGTATGCGTCGGCAGAAGCTTGCCCCGGAACTTGCCGAAGACATCATGCCGAAGAACATCATCATGATCGGCCCGACGGGCGTGGGTAAGACAGAGATCGCGCGCCGTCTGGCGAAGCTGACCAACTCGCCATTTCTCAAAGTAGAGGCTTCGAAGTTTACCGAGGTCGGCTATGTTGGCCGTGATGTGGAGTCTATCGTGCGCGACCTGACCGAGATCGCCATCGACATGGTGCGCGAAGAGAAACTGGAAGAGGTTGAGGATAAGGCCGAGTTGAACGCAGAAGAGCGGCTCCTTGATCTGCTGCTGCCTCCACCATCGGCGACCGTTGTGCCGCCTGCAGCGGGTGCCGGCGCTCCGGGCCCGGTCGTGGTTGGAGAGGAAGCTCAACTGTCGCTGGTGCCCCCTCCGGCAAGTGCGGAGAGCCATCAGCGTACGCGCGAAAAGTTACGCTCGCAGTTCCGTGAAGGCCGGCTTGATGAACGCACAGTAGAGATTGATGTGCGTGAGCGCAATGCACCGTCGTTCGAAATTATTTCGAACCAGGGCATGGAAGACATGGACATCAATCTGAAAGATGTCCTGCCAAGCCTGTTTGGCGGCCGCACAAAGAAGCGCAAGATGAAGGTCGCTGAGGCGTTTGAATATCTGGTGCAGGAAGAAGAAACACGGCTGATCGACATGGAGCAGGTGACGCGCGTTGCCATCGAACGCGTTGAGAATGCCGGCATCGTTTTCCTGGATGAGATTGACAAGATTGCCGGACGGGAAGGTGGCCATGGCCCGGACATTTCCCGCGAAGGCGTACAGCGGGACATCCTGCCAATCGTCGAAGGGACGACCGTCAACACGCGCTATGGCATGGTGTCGACTGATCACATCCTCTTTATTGCAGCGGGCGCATTTCATGTGACGAAGCCCAGCGACCTTATTCCTGAACTGCAGGGTCGTTTTCCAATCCGCGTCGAACTGCAATCGCTCACGGTAGAAGATTTCGTACGCATTCTAACCGAGCCAAAGTCATCGCTCACCAAGCAATCGATCGCGCTGCTCGAGACCGAAGGATTGAAGCTCGAGTTCACGCCGGAAGCGCTGGAAGAGATGGCGCGCTTCGCTTTCCGCGTAAATGAAACAACGGAGAACATCGGCGCGCGTCGCCTGCACACCATCATGGAACGCGTGCTCGACGAGATCAGCTTCCTGGCGCCTGACCTGTCGAAGGCCGGCAAGAATGCTGAAGGGGTCGTCGATCTGCTGGCATCGATACCCGACAACGGCGCGACTGTACCGATGCCGGTCGTCGAACGTCGAACGGATAAAGGCGTGGAGCGCGTCGTGATAATCGATCCAGCGTACGTGCAACAGATGGTTGCAGCCATTGTGAAGGACGAGGATCTATCGCGCTACATCTTATAGCTTGACGCTATAGCTTGCCGGTGCGGACCAGCATGACTCTATGGCTACGCAGACGCTGATATCGCTAAAGAATATCTCAACAAGATTCCCGATCCGGATGTCCAATACGTCGATGGCTATTTGAAGGGGCGTCCCGTGTTTTCGACTTTGCACGGCCTGGTAGCGCGCGGCGAGCAGTAGTCGCACGACAGGGTGCGACCCACGGGAGCATATCTTTCACGCCGAAGGCGTAGCCGCCTGGATGGCAAATCCCCTACATCAAGCGTTGTTGAGGCTTGGTCTCCGAGATCGGGAAGGCGTGGAGTTTGTCGAGTTCGCTGCGGACCAGGTTGATGCCGTGAACGCAGGCCTCGAACTTCTCTGCCAGTCTTTCAAACAACGGAGCTTCGCGCGCGTACTCGAACAGGTTGAAGGACGAGACGATGTAGAAGCTCTCCTTGCCTGTTTCGATCAGGTTGAGAAAGTTTTCGGGCTGGCTGCGCGGATACATCCCGGTAAAGAACAACGCATAGTTCCCAATATGCTTGCGGGCTTCACGCTCGGCATCGAACGAAGTAGCAGTACCGTGCACAGGGTCAGACGCGGTCAGCATATCGCTGATGCGCTGCAATGGTTTACCGGTTCCATCGCGCAGGGCGTAGATGCGGTTCGATTCGGAAAAATCAGTGAGAAGATCGGCGACGTAGGCAGAGATTTCAGGGTCGTCCATGCCAAGCTGGTTGCCATAGCATTCGTCGACGAGGCCGTGGAACAAGTGACGCAAAGAGTGTTGCTGCGGAATCACATTAACCTCCGGTACCACTTGGGCGGTTGAAGTGCTTCAGCGGATGGCCTCTTGCCTTGTTCGATCAGGCCCTCCGCTACATGCGAACATGCGGGTGTTGCTGTTGAATGTATCGTGAAAGTCTGATGAATGGTGAATAACGAAAGATGTACGTCGGCATTTTGTTAGCAGCTGGAATACTTAACTGCGAACAACTCTGCAACTCAAGTGACCAAAGACGAGAATGGGCAGCCCGAAGGCTGCCCATTTTTGCAGAACCCAGCGATCTAATGAGCGCCGACTGTCTTCGGTTCGTTCGCGCTGATCTCTGCGAGTCGCTTTTCGAGCAGCTTTTCAAGATTCTCGAGTGCTTCAGAAAAGCCTTCGATACCTTCCTTGAGCTTGTCGTGAGCCATCCGGTCTTCAGCATGCATCTTCTCAAACGTCTCTTTGTCGATGTGCTGCTTTTCAATGTTGAGATTCTTGGCATTTGCCGGATCGAGTTTCCGCGGCAGATCAGCCTCGGTCTTGTTCAACTCTTCAAGCAGCTTGGGTGAAATGGTCAACAGATCGCAGCCGGCAAGCTCAGTAATCTCGCCGATGTTACGGAAGCTGGCACCCATCACCTGGGTCTTGTAGTCAAACTTCTTGTAGTAGTTGTAGATCGTTGTGACCGACTGGACGCCTGGATCTTCAGCACCCTTGTAGTCCTTGCCTGTGTCCTTCTTGTACCAGTCAAGAATGCGCCCGACGAACGGTGAAATCAGAGTGACCTTGGCTTCTGCGCAGGCGATGGCCTGGTGCAGGCCAAACAGCAGGGTCAGGTTGCAGTGAATGCCTTCCTGCTCGAGAATCTCGGCAGCCTTGATGCCTTCCCAGGTCGAGGCAATCTTTACCAGCACGCGATCGCGGGAGATGCCGGCATCGTCATACTGTTTGATGATGGAGCGGGCTTCGGCCAGCGTCTTCTCGGAGTCATAGGACAGACGCGCGTCGACTTCGGTGGAAACGCGGCCCGGCACAATGGCCAGGATCTTCTTGCCAAACGCAACAGCCAGCGACTTGAATGCTTCCTTGGCGACGTCCTTGTCGGAGGCACTGTCGCCGGACTTGTTGCGTGCTTCCTTCAGCACATCGTCCACGATCGAGCTGTAAGCCGGCATCTGCGCTGCGGCAGTGATCAGCGAAGGGTTGGTGGTGGAGTCCTGTGGCTTGAACTCTTTAATGGAATCAAAGTCTCCAGAGTCAGCCACGACCTTGGTTACTTCCTTCAGTTGTTCGAGCAGATTCTTAGCCATCGATGACTCCTCTATTAGATCTTGTTTTTATCTTATCAACTTGCTCGGAATTGATCCGCACAGTTTATTGGATGCAGCGGATCCTGGCACGGTGACAGACTCTTCAATCGTTCTCACGGGCCACTGTATTGCTCAGTGCACCTATGCCGGCGATCGAGACGGTTACATTGTCGCCCGGTTCCATGGGCGCAACCCCTGACGGCGTGCCGGCCGGAATCAGATCGCCCGGTTCCAGGGTAAGAAATGCCGTAATGTAGCGCAGCAATTCCGGAATATCGAAGATGAAATCGCGTGTATTGCCAGACTGTTTCCTGGTGCCGTTCAGGTGTGTTTCGAGGTCAATTCCGGTCGAAACCGGATCGATTTCGTCCGTCACAATGGGCCCCACAGGGCAGAATGTGTCGAATCCCTTGCCGCGCGTCCACTGGCCGTCGGACTTCTGCAGGTCGCGCGCAGTCACGTCGTTCACGATGGTGTAACCGCGGATGTAGGAGCGCACATCTTCGACGGGGCCGATGTTGCGGGCGCGGCGGCCGATCACAATGCCGAGTTCGCCTTCGAAATCCACGCGGCTCGAAAGCGACGGGTAGCGGATGATACCGCCAGGTTCGAGCAGCGACGAAGGCGGCTTGAGAAAAATCAGCGGCTCCTTTGGCACATCATTGCCGAGTTCGGCAGCGTGTTCGCGATAATTGCGGCCAACACAGACGATCTTCGAAGGGACAACCGGGCAGGCCAGCCTCGCGCCGGCGAAGGGAAATGCCTCGAAGAACAGGTTGTCCCTGTCGCCGAGAGTCTTGGTTTCCGGGAAATCGTCGTCGCGCAGCATATCAGTTACCCAGTCTTCGCCATTACGGCTTTCGACGCGGGCAAATTTGGGTCCGAAGTTGGTTTGAATGCGGCAATAACGCATGATTACTCCTGTTTTCCTGGTGAGATTACTGCGCAGGCGCGAGCGTCTCCTGCGTTTCGACTGAGCGGCCGCTTTCGTTGCCGGACTGGTCGACAGCCGCCACGCTGTACGCGTATTTCATGCCCGGCTGTACCTGCGTGTCATGAAAGGCCGGAGCGGTCAGAGGCGCTGGGCCGGAAACTCGCTGCAGTAGGTCAGTTGTAATACCGTCACTGCGGACGATGTGCCGATAGACAATATAGCCGGCAAGGTCGGGTTCTGAATCAGCTGTCCATGAAAGATCGATGGCATGCGAGCCGGAGTCTGCAGCAGCAGCCAGGTCTTTAGGGACGGCAGGCGGAAATTCGTCCCGCGTCTCGACTGTCACGGGTGCGCTCTGCTGGCCGAGAAGTTCGAGGGTATGTCCATCGAGTAAAACGGTTTCGACACGGCGGGCGCTGTATTCATAGGTCTGGCCGAAGACTACTGTGCGGTCGAGTGCCTCGCCCGTTGACTGCTCTTCCAGCACCAGCGTCTGATGTGGCGATGAAGACGACGCACCCAGTGGATTGGCGCCGCGCTGCCCAGCCGCTTTTGCAGCCTTTGCCGCTGGTGCAGACGTGAGCAGCCGTTCGATCCTGATCTGGCAGTACGGACAGGAAGGACCACTCGCCGCGTCCCAGTGCAGCAGGACACCTTCAGAACGTACCGTCGCCGTCAGCCCGGTGAGCGGCGGCAGGTCCGCGCCCTCGGCTGTATACGCCGGATTCGAACCGCCCGCCGATTTCTGCGCATGGTTGAGCAGTTCGACGTAGTAGGTCAGGAGGGATGCATTGCCGGACGTCATGTTCGTCGGCAGAGTGTCGTCGTAGGTCGACGTACCGCCCAGTTTGTAGTGCTCGTCAGCCACGCTCTCACAAAGCGCGGGCACCCCTGGGTTCGCACCTGGAACCGCCGGCGTGGAATCAGTTGTGTTCGGCAATCCTTTTGACGCCGACCCCTGGATCCGGCAAATCCGCGTGGTGATGATGCCAGCGGGCTTCGTATGGTCGGTTGTGCGGTCGGTCGTACTCCACGACAGATGGATGGTGTCGCCGGTGCGCTGTGCTGTGAGATTGTGCACCGGAACGGGCAGGTTGAGTGACGGTGGCTGCGGCGAGCCGGGTTCGCCACAGCCGCTCAGGCACAGCATGATTGTCATGCCGGCAAGCGAGCAGGCGGTGAATCGAATGCGTCGTGCCAGGGCGGTGCCGCGGCTGGTCTTTTCCAACCGGTGTTGAGGGTGAGCCATCCGATCTTCAGCGTAGCAGAGCAGGCGCTGCCGGGAGGTCGCGGGTGTCCGGCTCGCTGGTACAGATTCCACCAACCCGGGCTGGTGACGGAAGGCAGTATGGCGACTTTGGCTGGCTCAATGCAGATACCTCCGCTACGCTTCTCCGCCTCATTGCACAAAAGCGTGCGTCGGCGACCCCGGTCGCTCCGGTAAGGACGATGAGGGTCAAGCCTACTTGTAGAGCATGGCGTGAAGCGCTGGTCTGATCGACGGCTCGAGAAAATTGAACCCCAAGGCCTGCAGGCGGGCGGGCAGCACGCGGCTGCTCGACAGCAGCGTATCCTCTGCCATCTGCCCGAAGGCCAGCTTCAATACAAGGGCCGGCACGACCCAGGGTGCGGGCCGATGCACTTCGGCGGCGAGCGCGCGGGTGAACTCCGTGTTGGTGACGGGATTCGGCGTGACTACGTTGAACGGACCCGCGGCCTGCTCGTTGCTGATGGCAAAAGCAATGGTCCGGACCACGTCGGTCAGTGTGACCCAGCTCATCCACTGGCGGCCGTCGCCAAGGCGGCCTCCCAGGGCTGACTTGAACAACGGCAGCAATTGCGCCATGGCACCGCCGTCCGGCGCCAGGACGACGCCGAACCGGAGGTGGACCACACGAATGCCCAGTGCCTTCGCCGCGTCGGGCGACGACTCCCAGGCTTCACAGACCTCGGGCAGAAAACCGCTGCCATGCGCTGAGTCTTCAGTCAGTACTTCGTCGCCGCGGTTGCCGTAGATGCCAATGGCGCTGGCGCAGACCAGCACCTTCGGCGGAGCCTGGAGGCGCGAAAGGATAGAAACGAGGGCGCGGGATGAGTCTATCCGGCTGTCCCGGATCGTCTTCTTATAAGCCGGGGTCCATCGATGGCTCGACAGGTTTGCCCCAGCCAGGTGCACCGCAGCCGCACAGCCTTCAAGATGAGCCAGATCGGCGTCATGCGCGAGCGGCTGGGCAGGACGATCCGGTTGCCACTGCACAGCATTGCCTGCAGCGGGAGTTTCTTCTTTTTGGGCCGGGCCGCGGGCAGAGCGTACGAGCGAGACAAAACTATGGGATGGCGATAGTTGCTGAAGAAGAGCTTTTCCGATAAGTCCTGTGCTACCTGAAACGAGTACTTTTTGTGAAGACATAGACAAGCATCTATCTAAAACATAAGTAGTCAATGTAATGAACATGACACCATCAAAAATGTTGTTGATGCTGGAAACACTTTATAGGTACCAAGCATCTATCTGCTCACACGGTAAAGAGAAAACGTGATGCGGGGATGTATAGGCGCCCCCAGGAATCCTCAGGAGAATCAAATGGAAATTGAAATAACAAAAGCGGCGGAGACGGCTCCGACCGAGATCGACCAGGCAAGCGCTGAAGCGGTGATCTCGGATAAGCATATAGGGGAACGGATCAAGCGACTGCGGTTGAAGAAGTCGATGGGCCTGGTTGAACTTGGCCGTCATACAGGTCTTTCTGCAAGCTTTCTTTCGCAGCTCGAGACCGGGCGCGTCGTTCCCACCCTGCGCAACCTGGCGCGTATCGCGATGGTCTTCAGCAAGGACCTGTCGTATTTCTTCGAGTCGGAACCGCAGACGATTTTCCGCATTCATCGGAAGAAAGAGCGCGTACGTCTACCGCAGACCGGTGTTGATGATCCAACCTATTTCTTCGAGAGCCTGGGCTACATGGTGCCCGACCGGCAGCTCGATCCTTACTACGCCGAATTCGTTCCATTGAAGGAAGGCCACGAAGTTCGGCCGCATGTGCATACCGGCTTCGAATTTCTCTATGTATTGAAGGGCGAACTCGAGATCCGGCATTCGGAGAAGCGTGACCTGATGGGACCCGGCGACGGCGTTTACTTCGACGCGACCACTCCACACAGCTATCGCTGCAGTGGCGATGAACCTGCTGTTGCCATCATCGTCACCATGCACCAGATGCAGACTTCGCAGGCTATGTCAGCTGCGCGGCCAGTGAGTAACGGCATGGGCAATGGCACCGGACGGATGAACGGCCAGAGTGTACCGTCACAGTTGTCGGCACCGAAGGTCGCGACACGCCTGCCGGTGGACCTGGTCAATGACGGCGGTTCCGCAGTGAAGCAGTAGTCAGTTGGAACGCAGCAAAAGGGGCGGTTCTCCACGGGAGAGTCGCCTTTTTTCATCTCGAATAACGCTTCAGGCGCTGCGTGTCAGACTGCCGCTGCCTCCTTCACTCTGCGGCTCCAGCTTCGCATTGAAGTAGAGCAGCCGGCCGCAGCTTTCGCAAGTCAGCAGCGCACCGGACCGCACATTGTTCCAGGCCTGTGCCCGCAGCTGCATCTGGCAGGCGGAACACTTCTGATGGGTAGCGCGCGCCGAGCCGGTTTTCTTTGAAGAGGCGACGCGATCGTACGTGCTCAGTACAGCGGGATCCATGGCAGCGCGATGCATCAACTGCTCCTGCTTCAGGCCGGATAGCTCGACCTTTTTTTCAGCGATCAAGACGGCTACCTGCCGTCGATCGGCGTCCAGCTGCGCCTGCTGCGCGGCCACCTGTACATGCGCTGCCTTGACCGTAGTATCGGCGGCTTCGGCGCGCTCCATGTAAGCGAGTTCGGCGTCTTCGATGCGGCGGATCTCGGCTTCGGCAAAGCTGATCTCATGCTGCAGCGCGTGGAACTGCTCGTTATTCTTGACGCTGCTCGACTGGGCCTTGAACTTTTCGATCCTTGCTTGCTGGTCCTTCAGATCGCTTTCCAGGCGACGCCGCGTGGCTTCTTCTTCACGCACCTTCAGCTCTGCGGCAGCCGCTTCCTTCTGCCGTTTCAGCAGGCGCTCTTCCAGGTCAGCCACGCGTCGCGGCAGGGCTGCCAGCTCCGCCGTGGCCTTGATGATTTCTTCATCCACCTGCGAGAGGCAGATGAGCGTGTCGACGGTTGCGTCCATCAGTTCGACCCTTCTGTTACAGCACGGAGAATAGCACGAGGGCGCAGTGAAAACTGCTGCGCAGGGCTGCTGTAAACTGCGGAGATTACCCTTCGCTCAACGCCGCCCCACATGGAGATGAACTGCGTGCCTGCTTCCCTTCCCCTAAAATCTTTGCTTGTCGCCATCATTCTTGGCTCCACCACAATGCCGCTGCTGCAGGCCGCCAGCAAAACGCCGGCACACAAGGCACTCACTATTCCCGACATCTTCGCGTCGGGCGGCATTACCACTCCAGCGCCGGATGGACTGGTCTGGAGTCCCGACGGCACAAGATTAACCTACCTCGACAGCAACGGCGACCTGGTGGAAGTAATCGGCTCAACTGGTCAACACTCAGTGCTGGTGAGCAAGTCAAAGCTCTCCTCTCTGACCGCGAAGAGCGGCAGCGAAGTCGACCAGGACCACCGCGCGCGCTACGGGCAGGCGAGCTATATCTGGGTGCCCGATTCGAAGCACCTGCTGTTCAATGCCAGCGGCCAGCTGTGGTATTACACGCTGGCGAATGGCACGGCTGTAGAAGTAGCGCAGACAGGAGCCGGCAGTGGTGACGATCCAAAGTTCTCTCCCGACGGAAAACTGCTGAGCTATGTGCGTGATCGCAACCTGTACGTCCGTCATCTGGAGCAGCCGCAGATTCCGGCTTTTGCCCTGACCACCAGCAAGGAAGAAACAGTACTCAACGGCCAGGTGGACTGGGTGTACGAAGAAGAACTGGATGTCCGCAGTAACTATTTCTGGTCGCCAGATTCCAAGAACATTGCCTATCTGCAGATGTATGAGAATGCCGTCCCGAGCTATCCCATCAC
>CAXTNK010000044.1:21020-24579 GCA_964245665.1 uncultured Acidobacteriaceae bacterium | reverse complement strand
GATTGGATTCCGACCCACGCGACAGTCGACCAGCAGCGCTATCCGCAACCAGGCGATGCAAATCCCGTAGTCCGGGTCGGCATCGTGAATGCCGGCAGTGGCAAGACCATTTGGATCAAAGTCCCGCTCGACGTGGGAAATGACTACATCCCCCGCTTCGGCTGGCTGAATGCGAAGACTGTCTGGATCGAGACACTCACCCGCGACCACAAACATCGCACTCTCTACTTCGCCGATATCGCGAACGGAATGGTGAAGAAGGCCCTGTCTGAATCTGACGAGAAGTTTCTCGATGAAGACTACGACATCACCTTCAACGGCGACACGTTTCTATGGACCAGCTGGCGCGACGGGCACACGCATATCTACAAGTACAGCTATGACGAGCAATCCCCGCTGACCGCCGAAGCGAAGCTCGAGAGTCAACTGACCAGCGGCGATTTCGAGGTCGAAAGCATCAAGGGTATCGATGCCGCAACGAAGACGGTTTACTACCTCTCCAATGAAGGCGATCCACGCGAGCAGCAGTTGTGGGCAGTGAAGCTGGATGGCACGGGCAAACGGCAGGTCACTACCCAACAGGGTTCGCACGCGGTGGTGATGTCTCCGAATGCGAAGTTCTTTTCGGATGAAATGTCATCGACTCTCACGCCGCCAAAGGTGAGTCTGTGCCGAAATGAAAAAGAGTGCGACACCTTCTGGACTGCGCCGAGCGTAGCGGACTATGAACTGGCAGAGCCGGAGCAGCTGGAACTGAAGGCAGCAGACGGCAAGACGACTCTCTACGGCAGCCTGGTCCTGCCTGCGGGCAAGGCAAAGAAGGACAGCATTGCGCTGATTGTGAATCCCTATGGCGGTCCACACGCGCAGGTCGTGAAGAACAGCTGGAATGGACGCGGATTGCTGTTTGACGAGGTACTGGCGCAGCATGGCTATGCTGTTCTGCATGTCGATAACCGAGGAATGGGCGGACGCGGACGCGAATTTGCGCAGACTGCGTATCACGACTTTGGCCCGGTCCAGCTACAGGACCAGCTGGCCGCGGTCGACCAGGTGCTGGCAACGCATAAAGACCTGGATCCCCATCAACTGGGCTGGTGGGGATGGAGCTGGGGCGGCACGTTCACGCTCTATGCGATGTCGCACTCAAACCGCTTCAGTGCAGGAGTATCTGTTGCGCCGGTGACAGACTGGCGCAATTACGACTCCATCTATACCGAGCGCTACATGGGTCTGCCGTCTGAGAACCCGGACGGCTATCGCGATGACTCGGTCGTGAACAGTGCGAAAGACCTGAAAGGCCGCCTGCTGCTGGTGCACGGGACGGGCGACGACAATGTGCACATGGCCAACTCGATCCAGTACATCCAGAAACTGATCGATGCGGACATTCCATATGATTTGCAGCTTTATCCGCGCAAAACGCACTCGATCGCCGGACCCGAAGCGCGAACACACCTGTACGAACGCATCCTGGCTCAGTTTGAGATGTATTTGGGGAAAAATGCGCCGGGACAGAAGGCGACGGAATAGGGTAAACCCGTGCTTCAAGCGGCGAAGGCAACGCGACTGGGCGCTGCCTTCAGAGTAATGATCAGGCTGCGGTGCTGAGGTCCGTGTCGACTTCGGCAAAAAAAGGCGTCAGGCTGAGCGCGGCCAGTTCCTCGGAAGTGAAGATGTGCTTGCTGCCCGTTTCGCGATTGATCAGGTCAGCGGCAAGGCCAGCTGCAAGGGTGCGCTGGATCGCTTTGCGATGAAAGGCGGAAGAGCGCATCATCTGGCAGATTTCCTCGAACACTGGCTCCCAAAGGCGAAAACGACCCTGGAAGAGCTGGCCCGTCTGCGTCGGATGAGCGAGGATTTCAAGCTGATGATCAAGATAGGATGGGTCGGTCGTATCGGCCACAAACCGTAACTGCAGGGTGTAGCGAGAAGTGTTATCCATAAGGCAACCCCTTTCCGGGTTCTGAAACAGTGATACAGTTTCTCGAGCTTGTATAGGGGGCTGCGTCCTAAGAGTCATTGGTGACTCGGATCGTTGCCTGCTAACCTGCGTGGGCGAAGTCCATGTGCCTGGGCATCCTGGCCCTTTAAAAAAGCGCATCGCAATGTGCGCTGATCAGTGCTTTCCCCTTCTGGAGTCGGCGGGTCTGAAATCATAGTGGCGTATTTCTGGCGGCCCCGCAAGACCTTTTCACAGCCCGAAGGTACCGGAGTGGCCCGATCTGGATCACTTTTGGCAGCCCGCTGGTTACATAGTGACCTGCATGTTACTGACGGTAAAGACGCGTATGCTGGTGCGGTGCGCGCCTTTGTCACCTTCCTTGCCATTCTTTCGGGCTTCAGCGGAGTCGTCGCAGCCCAGTCCGTAACCATGCCGCTCTGGCCGAAGGGTATCCCCGAAGTAATAGGCGGGACCGGGTCCGCGCATCCCATCACCGGTCCGGAAAAGGACATGACTAAGCCGACGGACGACCTGATCGCCGGTCGACCTGTCATCAGGCTTGGGAACGTCAGCCAGCCCACGCTGACTGTTTTCAAGCCGGCCAACAAAACCAATGGTGCAGCGGTGGTGGTGTTGCCCGGCGGCGGCTATCAGATCCTTGCGTATGACCTCGAAGGCAGTGAGGTCTGCACCTGGCTCAACTCGATCGGCGTCACCTGCGTCCTGGTCAAGTACCGTGTGCCGATCAACGGCGACACTGGCGGACGCTATCCGCAGAAGCTTGAAGACCTGCAGGACGCGCAGCGGGCCATGCGTCTCACGCGTGAGCATGCCACCGAATGGGGCATCGATCCGAAGCGTGTTGGCGTGCTGGGCTTCTCGGCCGGCGGACACCTTGGCGTGGTCATGAGCATCCATCCCGACCAGGAGACGTACAAGGCGATCGACGCGGCGGATGCGCTCAGCGCCCGGCCGGATTTCGCGGTGATAATCTATCCCGGCTACCTGGTAACCGCGCCTGATCTGGATAAGCTTTCGCCTGGCGTGGAGCCTGACCTGCACACGCCGCCGACCTTCCTGCTCCAGGCAGAGGATGACCCGGTTCATGAGGAGAATGCGCTCGTGTATTTTCAGGCGTTGAAGCAGGCAAAGGTGCCGGCAGAACTGCATATCTACGCGGAAGGTGGCCATGGCTATGGCCTGCGTCCAACCGCACTGCCGATTACCCACTGGCCGGCGCTGGTCGAAACCTGGCTGCATACCGTAAAAATGGTTCCGCCCAGCCAGTAAAAAGCCCATCCTGACAGTGGTCAGGATGGGCTTTTAATACTTCGAGATAGCTATTTCGCAGCGACCGTAACGGCATTCTTCACGTACATGTCCGGCATCTGCTTCTTGAGCGCGACGACCTTTGGAGCGTCGTTGATCATGATGTACATGTTGCTGGGATTCTTCTCGGCATAGTCCTGGTGATAGGCTTCAGCCGGGTAAAAGCCTTTGAGCGGCACCACCTGGGTCGCGATGGGCTTCGAGAACACTTTTGCACTATTCAACTGGGCGATGTAAGCCGTCGCGATCTTCTGTTGTTCCGGCGTCTCGTAGAAGAGCACAGAA
>CAXTNK010000044.1:0-21010 GCA_964245665.1 uncultured Acidobacteriaceae bacterium | reverse complement strand
GAACGATATTGCGTCCCTTCATCAGGCCCCTGAGCGTTTACCTGCGTCGGATCAAGCGCCACAGTGAAGAAGACTTTGAGCAGCTGGCCGTAGGTGACCTGCGAAGGGTCGTATGTCACCTTGACCGATTCGGCATGACCGGTCGAGCCGGTGCTGACGGTTTCGTAGTCAGCCGTATTGGCCTGACCGCCGGAGTAGCCATCGACCGCCTTTGTAACACCCTTGGTGTGCTCGAATACTGCCTGTACTCCCCAGAAGCATCCTCCGGCCAGTACCATCGTCTCCTGCGTGGGCGCCTTGGCCGCTGGTTCATCGACTGCTGCATTCGGCAGAGTCGTAGCAGCGCTGGCGACATTGCAGGCAGCCATGCCGATCATGCAGGCAGCGGCTGCGAGTGTAGAAGCGATTTTCTTGGAAAGATTGTTCATGATTCGTTTCCTATCTTTCGATTTAGCGCTTGGTGTTGCATACTAAGTCGCAGTTCAAGCTAGTTTGACAAACTTCATCGCGCCGGAATTCATGCAGTAGCGCAGGCCGGTTGGCGGTGGTCCATCGTTAAATACATGGCCAAGATGCGCCTCGCATAATTTGCAGGCAACTTCATCGCGGTCCATGCCAAGACTGCTGTCCTTTTTGACGAAGACATTCTCTTCCGCGATGGGTGCCCAAAAGCTCGGCCAGCCGGTGCCGGAATCGAACTTGGTGTCCGACCGGAAGAGTGCCGTGTCGCAGCAGATGCAGCGGAACAGACCCTTGTCGTGCAGGTTCCAAGTAGCGCCGGTGTAAGCCATCTCGGTGTCAGCATGTCGCGTGATCTCGTACGAATTTTCAGGCAGTTGTTTACGCCATTCCGCATCAGTCTTGATGACCTTCGCCATCTGCGTTTTAGCGATCTTTTTGCCCTTGTCGTCGAAGGTTACGACGGTGACCATGCCGGGCGTCGGCATTTTCACATCGGCATGCACCGGGTGAACGCCGAACTTCGTCCAAAGCGCCAGTCCGCCAAGAATCGCAGTGCCCGAAAGCAGAAGCGAACGGCGATTCATTTTTTCGTACGGTTTGTTTCCATCAAGGTCGGAGTTCAACATGATCCGCCTCCTTATCCACTCTTAAGTGTACGAGCCCGGTAGAGCACTCGGATGCACTTGAGCATTGGACGTTCGAGTGCATGGAAAGGGTACAACCTTCCGTTGGCGAGATACAGGCTCTATTGGAATGATGCAAATCAACGGCTGTGGATGAGGCTGAACAACAGAATTGCCAGCACAATCGCGCTCACCATCGTATACAGGCGGTCCTTTTCCCGTAGAAAGCCGACCAGCGCGAAGATAACGCGAACTACCGGCGTAGCGATCAGCAGCAGGATGCCCAGTTGAATGATGGCCAGACTCGACCCGTGTGCTACGCCGGCAAGCGTCCCGCGAATGCTTAGTGCCTCCGCTGACGCCGAGTGAAAGTGCCTGTAGTCAGGCGCAGGACCGCCGGGATGCCGTAGATACATGACGCCGCCCGTAAGCATGATCATTGCCGAGAGAGTAACGCCGGCCCGCAGCATGGAACCGATGCCGGCTTCGAGTCGGTGGTCGTTTCTCGTCCGCTCAGTTGCCTTGCCTGGTGCGTCCGGCAGCCGGCCCGTCACAGTTTTCCCGCAATACTGTTGTAGATCATCTCGACGCCAAGCACGGCAATCACGACCGCGAAGACAATGCGGAGCGTCGCGACCCTGGCCTTCACGAGCAGCTTTGCGCCAAGCAGCGATCCGGCCAGCACGCCAAGCATCACCGGCATGGCCAGACCCGAATCGATGTAGCCGCGGCTCAGATAAATCCCGGCGCTCGCGGCTGCGGTGACGCCGATCATGAAGTTGCTGGTCGTAGTCGAGACTTTGAAAGGTAGACACATCGCCTGGTCCATCGCCAGGACTTTTACTGCGCCCGAGCCGATGCCGAGCAGCCCGGAAAGCGTGCCTGCGAGTCCCATGATGGCGAAGCCGGCCGGCACGTGCTGCGCGGTATAAGCCCTGCCGCTTTCAGGATCAGTCCCCTGCAGACGCAGCCGCGTACCGAGTGGATCAGGAGCGGCAGAACCGCTGGCATGCTTCGTGCGAAAGCTCAGGTAAGCCGAGTAGAGCAGCACGATGCCGAAGGTGATGCCGATAGCATGCGTCGAGACTTTTACAGCCAGATACGCGCCGAAAATAGCGCCGAGCGTTGTCGCGATTTCAAGAAACATGCCAACACGAATGTTCGAAAATCCTTCGCGCACATAGGCCGCTGCGGCTCCGCTTGAAGTGGCGATGACAGAGATGAGCGACGCGCCGATGGCATAGCGGATATCGATCTTGAAAACTATGGTGAGTACCGGCACGAGTACGACGCCGCCGCCGAGTCCGGTCAGGGCTCCAAGCAGCCCGGCAACGACGGACGTGCCGAACATCAGGAGCGAGAATTCAAGCAGGTTCACTGACTCTATCCTCTTGGTGCTCCGGCGTTTTCTCTTCGTGATACTCCTGCTCGGTATTGATCTCCCACAGCGATGCCTTGTCGACGTGGCCGGCAATGATGTTATCGACCGCTGTCATCGCCGTCAGCATGGAATGGTCCTGGTTGTTGTACTTGTGCATGCCATTGCGGCCGACGAGAAATAGATTTTCGTAGCTATCGAGATACTCACGCACTTCATCAAAACGCGCATAGGTACCGTAGTAAGCAGGATACGTTTTTGGTACACGTACAACGTGGCCGTCATGCACGTCTCTCGCATGCAGCAGGCCGATCTTCTCGACTTCAGCAGTCGCGAAACGGATCAGTTCGTCATCCGGCATCTTCCACAATTCATCCGTGTCATAGCAGAAGTATTCCAGGCCAATCCAGACCTTTGATGGGTCGGCGACCATGTATGGACTCCAGTTATTGAATATTTGTAACCTTCCCAGTAGCACATCCGGTTCCTGGATGTAGATCCAGGTATCTTTGAGCGGCGAGCCATCGTGTTCGGTCACGGCGAGTTTGTCCGCGAGCAGTCCCACCGTGATGAAATCGCGATACGCGAGACCTTCCGCCACTTCACGGACGTTCGACGGCACCTGCACGTCGAGTGCCTTCACAAGTTCCTTCACCGGCATGGTCGAGAAAAAATAGTCGCCGGCAAAGCGCTGCACTTTGCCGGCCGAATTGCGCGCCTGTACTGCGATGATATTTATTCCGGAGGTCTCGATCGCTTCCACGCGCCAGCCGGTCAGCACCTGGCCGCCCTTCTGTTCAATGAGGCTTGCGACATGCTCCCACAACTGACCGGGACCATATTTCGGATACAGGAACTGCTCGATGAGCGAAGTCTCAGTTCCCTTCTGAGCGATGTCGCTGACATTCTTTTTCTTCTTGAAAATCGTTTTGAAAAAGTGAGCGACGGCACTCGAGAGCGACAAGCCCTTGATGCGTTGCGCGCCCCACTCGGCGCTCAGTTCATCACATCGCACGCCCCACACTTTCTCCGTGTAAGACTTGAAAAATGTTAGGTACAGCTGCACACCGAAACGGTTGATCAGGAAGTCTTCAAGCGAGCGTTCCGGCTTGCGCTGGTGGAATTTCGTCCATAGATAGCTGAGGCCGATGCGAAAGGTGCGCAGGATGCCGAGACCGCGAATGGTGTCCGGCGTCAGGGTGACGGGATAAGCAAAGAACCGGCGCAGAAAGTAGATGCGGCTCTGACGCGGCCGCACCAGCATGACCAGGTCGCTGTCGACGTTTCCAGATGCGATAACTGATGCCTGGTGAGCCGGCAGATGACGCTGCTGATTCTGGTAGGAGATGACGTGATGGCTGCCATCTTTCGAAGCTTCATCAAGCGCCGGCGGAAGAAGCTCCATCCACCACTGCATCACGCGGTCCGACTTCGAAAAGAAGCGGTGACCGCCGATATCCATGCGGTTGCCCTTGTAGCGAATGGTGCGCGAAATGCCGCCGATCTCATCACTGGCTTCGAGGATGATGGGTTCAATATCGGACTTGCGCAGAAACTCGAGCGCTGCAGTCAGGCCGGCCGGTCCGGCGCCAATAATGATGGCCTGCTTTTTCATTCCTTCCAGTCTATTGATAAATTGCAGGAAATTCGCGGAAGGCCGACCAAGGCGTGCGTTCCATCCTCCATACAGACGCATTCACGTCGATATTCGTAGAGTATCGAGTCGCGGGTTTCGATCTGGCCAACAAGCGTATAGCCGGCGTTCAGAAAGATCTCCGTACCCCTCGCCGCATCCCAGAGGATTGCAGGAACATATGACTTCAAATCTTACGAGCGCCTTTCCGTCGATCCTGGCGGCGTTCCTCGCGTCGCTGGTGGAGTGCGTCGAAGCGCTGACAGTCGTGCTGGCAGTCGGCAGTGTGCGCGGGCCGCGCGGCTGGCGGAGTGCGCTGGCGGGCGTTGCCGTTGCCGTCGCCGTTCTGCTGGTAATCGTCGCATTGCTGGGGAGAACGCTGACGCAAATCCCGCTCCCCCTGCTGCAAGGGGTGGTCGGCGCGCTGCTGCTGCTCTTCGGGCTGCGCTGGCTGCGGAAGGCGATCCTGCGCGCGTCAGGCTTCATTCCCCTGCATGACGAAACCGCGGCTTTTGCGAAGAATGCGAAAGCGATGCAGGGCATGCAGATTGCGCAAGGCTGGGACAAAGTTGCATTCGGTGCGTCTTTCCAGATCACCATGCTCGAAGGCACAGAAGTCGTCTTCATCGTGATTGCGATCGGCGCCGGCGGGCCGGGGCTGTTTCTGCCGGCGAGCATTGGAGCACTCGCTGCGTTAGTGGTGGTGACGGCTCTCGGATTCGTTGTACATCGCCCGCTGGCCCGCGTCCCGGAAAATACGCTCAAGTTCATCGTCGGCGGCCTGCTCTCCGCGTTCGGAACGTTCTGGGTTGGTGAGGGCATTGGTCTCCAATGGCCTGGAGCCGACTGGGCGATCGCAGCCCTCGTAACCGGCTATTTGCTGGTCGCTCTCTTGGCGGCCCAATTGTGTCGAGGAACTGCACCGGCTCGGGCGGAGGGATCTCGATGAACTGGATCAGGACAGTGTCACGCGAGATCTTCGGCCTGTTTGTCGATGACCTGTGGTTCACCCTGTCGATCCTGATCTGGCTCGGCATGGTCTGGCTCGGCGTCGTCGAAGCGCCGCGGCTGCATTCCCCCTTCGCGCACTGGCTGCCCGCACTAATGCTGTTCGCCGGACTGGCAGTCATCCTGCTCGAAAGCACACTTCGTTTTGCGCGCAGTCGCTCAACCAGGTAATCGATTGGCATCTTTGAAGGCAAGCTTTTTTAACGGCATGTATCGTTACAAGTACAAGCTGCAAAGGGGTGATGCGCCACTCTGCAGCCGCTGTGAACCGTGGAGGAGTGAGGGCGACGCATGCCGTATATCTACATCGACAGGGTCCTGAACGAATTGCGCTCGGAGCTGCTGTCGGCAATGCACCAGGCAATCAGCGGCCAGTTCAAAAAGGGTGAAGTGGATGTAAACCGGCTTTACCGCAGCTTCACGCGCGCCGCCACGGGACAGGTCGCGAACCCTGTTCGTGTCTCGGACAAGTGCATTGACTCCGGACCGAAGGGCGTCAAAGGCAATCCGGACAGCTGACGATGCGCCACAAGAACTCGTCTGCCATCACTGTAACCATCGCCCTCACTGACTCGCCCCAGGCCGGCGTCTACGAGGCAATGACCGGCGGCCTTCTGAGCTACAACGAAGCCCATGCTGGAGCGAGAAACTACCAGGCGCTCGCTGTGCTCGTCACTGAATTGAAGACCGGCCGGATCCTCGGCGGCGTGTGGGCCGGCACGTCATTTGAATATCTGCATATCGATGCGCTGTATCTCCCGGAGACACTGCGTGGGCAGGGACTGGGAAGCGAACTGGTCACGATGGCCGAGAAAGAAGCGCAGCGGCGCCGTTGTCATGCGGTGTGGCTGGATACGTTCAGCTTCCAGGCGCGCGGCTTCTACGAAAAGCTGGGCTATTCCATCTTCGGAATGCTTGAAGACTACCCACCAGGCCACCAGCGCTACTTCATGACCAAGTCGCTCAGGCAGGCAAAATAAAAAGCAGCAGCGAAGACATCACGCTGCTGCTTTTTTGCTGCACGCCTGCACTGACCGGCAGTTACATCTTCATGCCGCCCATGCTAACGGGTACGACACCACATGCGATACGATCGCCCGAGTTGCCCGATGGATCGGTCATCATGTCATCCGCCTTCGCGTGAATGATGATCGATGTTCCGCCATTCGCCAGGATTGAATTCGGCGCATCAGGCGTTAGCGAGATACCGGTCGCGACGAAGTCAGCCTTGCCCTTGCCATCAGCGCCAATGGTCAGGTTCACAGGCATATCCCCGGCATGCGGGCCTACAGGATTCTTGCTGCCATGCTTTTTGCTGTCAGGGTTGAAGTGCGGCCCGGCCGACTTGAAATCCGGTCCATCACACATCGGCTTCTGGTGCACATGGATGCCGTGTTCGCCCGGCGGCAGGTTCATCAGTTTGGCGCTTACCTTCACGCCATCCTTTGCCTGCTTGAGTGTAACGGTGCCGGCATCCTGACCCTGCGCGGTCTTGAGAGTCACGATCACTGGCTGCATTTTCTGGCCAAATGCTGAGTGTGTCAGCGCAGGCATGGCGAGCAATGCGGGCAGCAGGAGTGCGCTGCGAAATAGTCTTTGTCTAGTTTGCATATGTTTCTCCTTGGCCGGAGTTCTTTCTCGGCAGCTTATCTGATGCGTCGCGCAGCAGACGAAAGAGCGGCGTACTGAGCTTAACGCATCCCTGCTGCAGATCGTATGAAGACCCGGTTCAGAGGCTATTCCGCTTTACGCCCGCGCAGGTAGATCGCGGCCACTTCGCCTGCATTCGTCAACACGGTGATGTTGGCCGGACGGCCCACCGCGACTGCACCCTGCTCGGCCGCGAAACCTGTGAGCGTTGCCGGATTGGCCGTCACCAGCCGCAGTGTGTCGCCAATCGATGCGGAAGTGAACGCACGAAAATTCCGCACGGCACGGTCGAGTGTGAGCACACTGCCGGCCAGTACCCCGTTGTGCGTGCAGCGGCCATCTTTCACCGTGACGTTCAACCCGCCGAGCAGATATTCGCCTTCCGGCATGCCGGTTGCGCTCATGCCGTCCGTCACAAGAATGGCGCGGTCCCTGCCCTTGGCCTTCCAGAAAAGCCGCACCAGCGCTGGGTGAACGTGAATGCCGTCGCAAATCAACTCGGCATAAAGCGCATCTGTATCCAACACTGTGCCAATCATGCCGGGGTCCCGATGATCGAGAGGCCGCATGGCATTGAATGTATGCGTCGCACTGACTCCACCGGCCGCGAGCCCTCGCTCTGTCTCCGCCGTGTTGGCGTTCGAGTGGCCGAGCGAAACGCGTACGCCGAGCTTAGTCACATGCTCGATCAGTTCAACCGCGCCCTCGATCTCCGGCGCAATCGTGATGAGCCGGATCTTCCCTTCGGACGCTTCCCAGAACTTGTCGAACACAGGGATGGATGGCGGCTGGATCAGGTCAGGCGGATGCACGCCGCGCTTGGCATGCGAGATGAACGGACCTTCGAGATGAATACCGAGCGGCTGGGCACCATCATTTGCGCTGAAAGTCTTGGACGACGCGATGTATTTCGCAATGCCGGCAAGGGCACGCAGCGTTACATCGGTCGGAGCCGTGACAGTGGTCGGCAGATAGGCCCCCACCCCGCGCGTCGCCAGGAAACGGCCGATTGCAGACAGGGCCGCCGGCGTGCCGTCCATGACATCGTGGCCGACAGCGCCGTGAAAATGAATATCGAAGAACGAAGGGCTGAGCGTGGCGTCCGCGTAATCGTCATGAACGTCATGCGCGGGCAATGGCGATGAGTCGCGAGTGGCGATACTGCGGATGATGCCATCCTCAACCAGGATGGCCGGCTGCTCCACCAGCGATGGGCCTTCAGGAGCCTGCAGGACAAGCGAATGTGCGGTGATGAGCGTGCGCATGGATATCCGTAGCATACGACTTCGCAGCCGGATGTCGAACCGACAAAGACAGTCGTCAGGATTTTGCGATACTCTCGTCTGTTCTCGACGCCCGTCTGTTTTTCGGGCAGCGAGCAGACGGGGGTTCTATGGCAGAGGAGCAGTACCAGTCTGGATTTGGCAATGAGTTCGCGACCGAGGCAGTTGCCGGCGCATTGCCGCAGGGTCAAAATGCGCCCCAGCGGCACCCGCTCGGCCTGTACACCGAGCAGTTCAGCGGCAGCGCCTTTACTGCGCCGCGCGGCGCAAATCGCCGGACATGGTGCTACCGTACGCGGCCTTCGACCGTGCACAAGCCTTACCGGGAAGTCGCCAGTGGCCTGTTGCGAAGCTGGCCGTGCGCGGACGCTGCTGCCACGCCGAACCAGTTGCGCTGGAATCCGCTTGCTATGCTGACGGAGCCGACAGATTTCATCAGTGGACTAACGACGCTTGCAGGCAACGGCAATGCGGCGCAGCAGACCGGCGTCGCTGTACATATCTATCGCGCAAACAAGTCCATGACTCACAGGTTTTTCTGGAATGCGGATGGCGAGATGCTTGTCGTCCCGCAGCAGGGCCGCGTGGTTTTCTTTACGGAACTGGGCCGCATCGCACTGAAGCCCGGCGAGATCGGTGTAATGCCGCGCGGCCTGAAGTTTCGCGTGGAGCTCCAGGACGCCGAAGCGCGCGGCTACATCTGCGAAAACTACGGCCAGGCGTTCAGGCTTCCGGATCTCGGCCCCATCGGTGCAAACGGCCTGGCAAATCCGCGCGACTTTCTGACACCAGTCGCGGCGTACGAAGACATCGAGCAGGACTTCGAAGTGATCGCGAAATATGGCGGCAGGCTGTGGTCTTCGGCCATCGATCATTCACCGCTGAACGTCGTCGGCTGGCATGGCAACTACGCCCCCTGCAAGTATGACCTCGCGAATTTCAACTGCATCAACTCGGTCAGCTTCGATCACCCTGATCCATCGATTTACACCGTACTGACGGCGCCGTCAGAGATTCACGGGACGGCGAATATCGACTTCGTCATCTTTCCGCCGCGCTGGATGGTGGCCGAGCATACGTTTCGTCCGCCATGGTTTCATCGCAACGTGATGAACGAATGCATGGGACTGATCTTCGGCCAGTATGACGCGAAGGCCGAGGGTTTTCTGCCGGGCGGCATGAGCCTGCACAACAGTATGAGCGGCCACGGTCCCGATGCCGAAACGTACGAACGTGCCAGCCAGGCAGAGTTGAAGCCGCACTATCTGGCCGACACTCTCGCCTTCATGTTCGAAACACGGTTCGTGCTCGAAACCACCAAATTTGCGCTCGAAACAGAGAGCCTGCAGCGCGATTATTTCGAATGCTGGCAGGGCTTGAAGAAACGCTTCAGTCCCGGTACGGACAAATAACACAATGTCTGTGTTGATTATCGATACGGTTCAAAATACGTGCGACCCTTCGCTGCGAAGCTGGGTCGCCTCTGCCAATGACGGCGTCACCGATTTCCCCATCCAGAACCTGCCGTTCGGTGTCTTCCGCGACCGTCATGCGCAGTGCGTATGCATCGGTATCGCTATCGGCCACCAGGTGCTCGACGTGCATGGCATCGCGGATGAAGGCCTGCTCGCTGGTCTGCCGACAGAGACGGCGCAGGCCTGCCGGCAGGAGACGCTGAATCGCCTGATGTCGTTCGGACCGCAACGCGCCGCGGAGTTGCGTAGAAGGCTCTCTACGTTGCTGAGCGAAGACGTCAATGCAGCGCTGCGCGAGCGCATGACTCCCTATCTTTTTGCGAGCAGCGACGTAACTATGCTCATGCCCGCGGCGGTCAGCGACTACACCGATTTCTACGCTTCCATTGATCACGCGACACGCGCCGGGAAACTGTTTCGACCTGAACTACCATTGCTGCCGAATTACAAACACGTTCCCATCGGCTACCACGGCCGCGCATCTTCATTGGTCGTAAGCGGCACGCCGGTGCGCCGCCCGCATGGCCAGTTGCTTGAGAATGGACAAACCGAGAGGCCCGCATTTCTGCCGACCCGCATGCTCGATTATGAAGTGGAGCTCGGTGTATTTGTAGGAACAGAGAATGACCAGGGCGAGCGTGTTCCAATCGATCAGGCAGCCGGGCACATCTTCGGCTGCTGCCTGCTGAATGACTGGTCGGCGCGCGACATCCAGTCATGGGAGTATCAGCCGCTCGGGCCGTTCCTTGCGAAAAGTTTTGCGACGAGCCTTTCGCCCTGGGTAGTCTCGATGGAAGCGCTCGCGCCGTTTCGCGTGCCCGCCCGCGTGCGCGAAAAGAGTGATCCCGAACTGCTCGCCTACTTGCGTGACGCCGATGATCAGCAACGAGGCGGCGTTGCCATCCGGATGGAAGTGCTGCTGAAGACGGCTGCGATGAAGACAGCAGAGGCGGATAGTGTGGTGCTGTCCACCAGCAACACACGCGATCTCTATTGGACTCTCAGCCAGATGCTGACCCATCACAGCAGCAATGGCTGCGCACTGCGACCAGGCGATCTATATGCAACCGGCACTGTATCCGGACCGGCAGACTCGGCACGTGGCTGCCTGCTTGAAATTACCGAGCGTGGCGCAAAGCCGCTCTCGCTGCCGAATGGCGAATGCAGGCGCTTTCTTGAAGATGGCGACGAAGTGACGCTGCGTGCTTACTGTGTCCGCGAAGGTGCGGTGCGCATCGGTTTCGGTGAATGCACGGGTTTGGTGCTTGCTGCCCGCGAAAGTTAACGCGCAGGAGAGAAAATGCAATTCTCTCCACTACGCTCCGCTCCGGATGACAATAACAAACAATGCGGAATGACAATTTGCAAGTCGGCGACCGACTCTAAATCCAGCCTAGATATCCGCGATTAACAGCCGCTCGTCCGTCATCTCATCGATAGCAGAGCGCACGCCTTCACGGCCGATCCCTGAATCTTTGACACCACCATAAGGCATCTGGTCAGCGCGCCATGCTGTCGATTCATTCACCAGCACTGCACCCACCTCAAGTTCACGCCATGCCTGCATGATGCGACCGAAATCGCGCGTAAACACTGCTGCCTGCAAGCCGTAGCGGGATGAGTTCACCATCGCGATGCCGTCCTCGAATGTCTCGTAAGGAGTGATCGTGATCACAGGTGCGAACGCTTCTTCGCGATAGATTTTAGAAGCAGCCGGCGGCTTCGCAAGCACAGTCGGTTGCAGCACAGCTCCCTTCCGCTCGCCACCAGTCAGCAGATGCGCGCCTTCAGCGATGGCTTCGTTGATCCATGTCTCGGCACGTACTGCGGCCGCTTCCGAGATCATCGGCCCCACCTGCGTTTCTTCATCCATGGGATCCCCGGTGACGAGTGTCTCGACTGCCGCGGTTATCTTCTGCGCAAGCGTCTGCCAGCGCGACTTATGAATGAACACGCGCTGCACCGAGATGCAACTCTGGCCTGCATAACTGAAGCCGCCGGCGGCGATGCGCAGCGCAGCCAGGTCAAGGTCGGCATCTTCATGAATGAGCACAGCCGCGTTGCCGCCGAGTTCCAGCGTCACGCGCTTCTTGCCCGCCTGCGCTTTCAACTGCCACCCGACGGCCGCACTGCCAGTGAAGGACAGCATGCTCGGACGATCATCTGCTACAAGCTTCGACGCAACTTCATTCGTGCAAGGCAGCACGCTGATCGCGCCAGCTGGCCAACCTGCATCGGCCAGGATCTGGCCCAGGCGCAGCGCAGTGAGCGGCGTTTGCGGCGCAGGCTTGATGATGATCGGGTTGCCCGATGCCACGGCCGGCGCAACCTTATGCGCGACCAGATTTAGTGGGAAATTGAATGGCGTGATGCCGACAATCGGGCCGATGGGAAAGCGCCGCCCAATGCCACTCCGCTGTGTCGCCGAAGATTCGCCGGCGGAAGGCCAGTCGAGTGGCAGCACACTGCCGCCGATGCGCTTCGCCTCTTCGGCCGCAATACGGAAGGTGTCGATTGCGCGGGAAACTTCGCGCGTCGCATCGGCAAGCGGTTTACCGGCTTCGAGAGCTATGCCCTTTGCTAAGTCTTCGTGCTCGACTTCGATACGGTCGGCGACCGCCGCACAGATCTCCGAGCGCCGTGCGGAGGTGAGTTTGCGTGTCATCTGAAACGCCCTGGTCGCCGCAGCGAGCGCTTCTTCTGCGTCTGCTTCGCTCGCCTGGCAGACCGAGGCAAGCAGGTGCGCATCAAAAGGTGCGCGAATCTCGATCGTATGCGTGGATTCCCTCGGCTGGCCTGCAAGCAGGAAAGGAACGTTGCCATGCTGCGATGCCAGTCTTGCCCTGTGGCTCGCGACTTCATTCGCATGGGTGCCTGGCGTGTGACCCCGGGTGATCTTCGGCATGCTTGGTGAGATGTCCTTTGCTTGACGCATCTTGCAGGAAGGATTGCAAAACGCAATAGAGAAATTATGCGCTTATCTGCTCTTGTGTCTATTTTGGCAACGCTGTCCCACAATAGGAAAGTCCGAAAATGTTGCCGCGGAATGTAGTTGAAGTGCTCTGCAACTCCCTTAAGTTGAGTGCAGGAGATTTCTACAAATGTTCTCATCCTATTCAAGAACAGTGACTGCCCAGGATACAATCGGCGTCACCCTGCATGTTGCGCTGGAGCATCACGATCGCAACGAACTGCAGGAAGCGGCTGCGCTGTATCGCGAGATCCTGGGCATCGATCCGGAACACGCCGATTCGCTCTTTCTGCTGGGAATGATCGCGAGTGCTGGTGGCGACCGGCAGGCCGCGCTGCAGCTGTTGCGGGCAGCGGTCCGCAGCCGTCCCGGGGCGGCACACATGCACCAGGCCCTCGGCGAGGCACTCACAAGGGCGAACCGGGCGGCCGCGGCACTGCACTGCTACTGGCGATTTCTCGCGCTTGAGCCGGAGAATCCTCTTGCCTATGTGCAGGTGGGCGACGCGCTGCGCGCAATCAAGTCCGGAGGCGGCAATGACAAGCTGGCAGCCTCGTGCTACCGCCGCGCGCTTGTCATCGATCCGGTCTGTGCCAGGGCTCATTTCGGAATGGGGGAAATTTTTCGCAATGCTGGCGATTTCAAGCATGCGAGGGCTGCCTATCAGTCTGCCATCGCTGCCGATGCCAACAGGTCAAGCTTTCATGCTGCGCTCGGGGAGGTTCTGCATGCCTCTGGCCATTACGGATGGGCGACTGATGCCTACCGCCGAGCCATACAGTTGAAGCCGCAGTCACCGCAGCTGCTCCACCGTCTGGGCGATGCCCTTGCTCAACTGGGTCAGACTGCGCGAGCGGAGGCGTGCCATCTGCGTGCAACGGCGCTGCAGGCGGGCCGCATCCGGGCTAGGCAGAAATGCGGAACTGGTGGAAAGCCAGCCGGCAATGAGCAGTTCTGGAGTGATTACTATCCGATAGAACGGTCGCCGGCGCGCCTACAGAATGACAACGAGCACGATGCCGAGCATGACACCGAACATGTTGAAGATGCGGTGATGGCAGGATCGCTGCCTTCTTCCGGGAACTTTAACCCTGTTGCGGAGAAAAGAACAGCGTGAGCCGGAGTGTCGACACTGATGACCGGCAACTGCAGGGCATTTTCTTCCTTATCCCGCTACAATAAGTGCTGGAAACCACAGCAATGACGATCACTGACACGACTACGCCTTTTTTCACGCAGGCGGCGAAGACTGCCGGCCTCACCATCCTTAACGAAGCACAGGGTACCGATTCGCAGGGACGGCCTACCTACATCTATCGCTTTGGCACGTCGAGCGACGCGACCGGGCCGCATACGCTGACGATGGAACTGAGCGAAGGCTTTCAGATTGCCGCGCCCCAGATGCAGGAAGGACTGGTCAGCCATCTTGCCGAGGCAGCGAAGCGCCTGCGCAATCCGCGACCGGAGGCGTATGTGACGCTGGCCGGTCTGCCGATTTCGATCAAGGATTTCAAGTGGCCGCTGCATCTCTCCACGTCAGGCGCCGATACCATGCTGGTGCATGGCACCGTGGGCCTCGAAGACGGGACTGATTCACCACTGCACGCCAAGATTTCGGCGGCCCTTACTGTCACTTTCAGTGAAATTGTGGCTGCTCCGGAGCAGCCGTTTGCGGAAGGCTTTATCTACAACGCGATCCGCAAAACGCTCGACCAGGGCCAGTTGGAACTGCTGAAGTCCGGTAATCGGCAGCCTGTTCCGGTGACCACCCGCTACTACAGTCGCTGGCAGAAGAAGTTTGTCTTCGCGGATACTACGGAAGCCCAGCGTCGGGAGTTTATCGCTCTCAAGGCATACTGGCTCTCAGCTGTGCTCGGCAACAACGAGCCGGTGTGGATGGCTGATCCGCGCGATGCGCAATATCTGAATACATCTCCGGAAGAAATGAAGAAGGATGTTCAGCAGCAGGCTGCTGCCGGGCTCTTGAAGACAGCCGCCGACCCTGAGTTTGCGGCAGCCACGCCGAAGCTGCTGGAGCACGCGGAGATGTACCGCCACAAACTCGATGAAGCCATGGCCGCCACCAAACCTGCGTTCAACGAAGACATGCGCGGCGGCCACACGAATATGTAGTTGTCGGTCGAAACGACCGACAACGCTGTCGACACTACCTCACAGTTCATGCAGCACGAGTCAGATTATTCTGTCCTCGTGCTGTCTTCGTTTGATGGAGCTGTTTGCAAATGTAACTAAGGGCATGAACAAGGCCGATCATAAGATAGCGGGTCGTGCAGCCAGGTTGTGGCCCCATCGGGAACATGAGTCCAGCGCGGCGTTGGGCTTGCTTTGTCGGGTCGACCTCCATCGTTGGAGACGACTTGACCCTTGACAAGCTGATCCCCGGCAAGAATATTGCCCATTGTGTCTGGTGCTCAAAAGTGAAGGTAGATGGCGTCGTATATGACGTTTGACAGACTTTAGCTTTGGTCTGGGTGAGTCCCGTAAGTCCCTCTCCGTTTGCTTCCTGAGCCCTTTTTCGGTGCGCTACGCTTCTTTGTCGCTGTCTTTACCCGTGCCTGCTTGGCGGCGGCTCGAGCATCCAGCACTTTCCTGCGCGCGATCACCAGTTTCTCGCGCGCGGCGACGGGTAGATCCAGCGTCTGATGAACGCGTTTCGGCAGACGACTGTAGACGCCTTCATTTGCCTCGCGAAGCAACGCTTCAAACTCTGAACGTCGGAAGACATTCCAATGTGTCAATGCGAGCCAGTAGATCCGCGCCATATAAGGCGCCGGAACGACGCCCTCAGTTTCAAGCAGATCGGCATAGCGTTCGGGCCCGACGTAGAACATGATGACCGGTGTCGGCTTGGCCGGATCGCGCTCTTCATCCAGGTTGACGAGCGCAAACATCTTGCCGCCGATGGCTTTGTCGCCGACCCAGTACACCAGGTTCGCGCCCTACTGCATGGTCTCTTCCGCGTGCGGCAACTTGCGGAGAAGGCTGCGTGCCTGTTCTGCATCCATGCTGGCCAGTATGCGTTGTGGACGCAATCAGTACAAGCCGATCACTACATCAACTCAGCCGGCAGCCTGCCCACTCGCGATCGGCTGGGACATGGACGCGCCACAGCGGCTGCAGAAGCGTACGCCACTTACCGTCGCTGTTCCGCAGCTGGGGCAGTACAGCGCCGGCATCGGCAGTGAGGTATAACCAGCATTCACACTGCCGGGAAACGGCTGAGACCCTGTGATGGTAGCGGCAATGTAGGCGGACAACTCTGCGTTGAACTGGCGCACGCGGCCGGGCATGAAGAATGCCTCGATGAATGCGATGAGAAACGGAATGCCCGTGACGGAAAAGATGGCGTAGAGAATCCCCAGGCCGGTGCGCCGCATATAGAAGTGGTGCGCGCCGAAGCCACCCAGAAAAATGGCGAGCAGGACACCGACCGTCTCGCTCTTGGCGGACACCTGGTAACTGGCGAAATAGGCCGCGCGCTGCTGGTCGTCCATCGGCGGCAGATTCAAAACAAATGGCTGCGTCATCGTTGACTCTCCGGCCCCTCGATGGGGTCTTGTAGAACGCCTTCCCTGTCAGTCAGGAAACTTGCTTACTGCACAGTTGTACGCAGGTTTAGACCCGCTGGTTCCACCCGTCAGGTCGCTATTCTACGTGAGCTGCTGCAGCAGGTTGTCGACTTTCACGTTGAGATCTTCTACCCGCTGGCGCAGGGTGGCAACCGTTTGTTCGAGCAAGGCGACCTGCTCCTTCAAAGCGGCAGTGGCGGCCGTGTCCGAAGATGGTTTCGGCGTCCAGGCAGGAGTGCTCTGTTGTTCCGGGGCGACAGGCTCGCCGCTGAGCAGGTGCGCGTAGCGAATCTCCTTGGTACCGGGCAGTCGGGGTAAAGGAGCAACCAGCGCGGGCTGCCGTTCCATCATTTTCTGCAGCGTTGACTGCACATCCGCGACCTCGTCCATGGCATGCAGACGCTCGGTGCGGCCGCGCAACTCGCCCGGTGTTTGCGGACCGCGCAGCAGCAGTTCGCAGAGGATTGCTTCTTCACGACGTCCCAGGTTCATTACCTCGGGCAGGCGGTGCTCGTACTTCGTCGCCCGCGAATCACGCAGAAAGGCCACAAACCCTTTATGCCCGAGCGAACTGCCTGCATCACGTATGGTGGCTTCATCGAGCACCATTACCGGTTCACGATTTGATTTCTGGTTACACGCATTCACCAGTGCATTCAACGAAAGCGGGTAGTATTCGGGCGTCGTGATGCTCTTCTCGAGCAGCGCGCCGAGAACACGGGTTTCTACTGCATCGAGGATCGGGAGCATGGGCGCATTCCAATGGCGAAAATTAGGTTTTCCCATCATAGAAGAACGCACGTCTGCAAGATGAACAGGAGCAAACCGCTCCACGAACGTCGCAGCTTCCCAAGGGAGGCCAGGCCAATTAGATAGCCGCAGAGTCGACCAGGCTCTGGTCGGATGCCGGGACCTTCTCGACCCATAATCGATCACGCAGCCGCATGAACGGTCGTTCCACACAGACATAGAGAAGAGCCGCTGCAACGAAACAGGTTGTCGCATACAGGCACAGCGAGACGAAGCCGGGTTCCGCTGTCAACGATGGCAGCAGCAGCCGGTCGAGATGGACCACCTCTTTGTGGGTCAGATAGAGGCCAAACGCCAGCGTCGCGACCGACTCGGCGCCAGGTATGCGGAAGCGGCTGAGCAGGCCGTTCCGACTGACGCTTGCAAGCAGCAGCAGGCCGAAACCCGCGGAGAGTATCGGGAAGCCGATGACCGTTCCCCACGCCGACGCGCCGGTCGCGGAAGTAAACCGGTCCTGAAAAAGCCAGATCGCGACTCCAACGAGCAGGACGCCGCCGAGCATCGCCGCATGACCGCGGGCCGCAAGCGCCGACCACCAGTGTGGCCGGAACGGCTTGATCAGCGCCAGGCTGACGCCGACCAGCAGTCCATCAAACCGGGTGTAGGTGGGGTAATAGATCCTCTCCAGATACGGCAGCCAGAGGTCGCCCTCCCCTGGAGTCATCGGTCGCAGCACATGGAAAAGCAAGTACGTGCGCACGGCCACGCCTGCCAGCGCGACAGCCACCAGTAGCGCAACTGTTTTGCCAAAGGACGGCCGCTTCATCAGCAGGAGTACCAGCAACGGCAGCACCAGGTAGAAATGTTCTTCCACACACAACGACCAGGCGAACGAAAAGGCCTGGTGAACGGAGTAGTCGATGAAGAAGTTCTGCGTGAAGGTCAGAAACATCCAGGGCGGCGAGATGCCGGGCGACTCGCGCCACGCCGGAACGGTGAAGTACAGCAATACGACGAGCAGGTACGCCGGCAGGATGCGAAAAGCCCGGCGCCAGTAGAAGTTTGCCAGCGATAGTTTCTCCCCGCGCAGGTATGGCTTGAGCAGTTGGGAACCAATCAGGAAGCCGCTGAGGACAAAGAAGATATCCACTCCCATCCATCCAACCCTGCCGATGGGTTTCAGAAATGCCGGCAGGTAAGTCTGCAGGTGGAAGACCATGACAACGACGATTGCCAGCGCACGCAGCGTGTCCAATCCATGCAGACGGGCATCGTGGATGCGCAGTGTAGCCGATCTGCTGTCGCTCCCCAGGCTATGCATGGACCTTCAGAATAGCCGCCAAAGCCTTTTCGCCCGTAGCCATCTGGAGTCCTCCAGGCCTTTTGCCGCATCCTAATGAGTGTTATGACGACAACAACGATTAGCGCAAAAGCAAGCGGTACGTTCAAGATTGGCGGCGATCTTCAGGTAAACCGACTCGGTTATGGGGCCATGCGTCTCACGGGCGACGGCATCTGGGGACCGCCGAAGAGCAAAGACGAAGCGATCAAGGTGCTGAAGCATCTGCTCGACCTGGGCGTAAATTTCATCGACACGGCCGATTCCTACGGTCCGTACGTCAGCGAAGAACTCATCGCCGAAGCCCTTCATCCCTATGCGAAAGACTTGGTGATTGCGACCAAGGGCGGCCTGGTCCGCACCGGTCCTAACCAGTGGCAGCCAGTCGGCCGGCCGGAGTACCTTCAGCAGGAAGTGGAAATGTCTCTGCGCCGCCTGAAGCTCGAGCGGATCGATCTCTGGCAGCTGCACCGTATCGACCCGAAGGTACCGGTGGAGGAATCCCTCGGCATCATCAAGAAACTGCGGGAACAGGGCAAGATCCGCCACGTCGGCTTGTCAGAAGTGAAGCCAAAAGAGATCGAGCAGGCTCGCAACGTAGTCGACATCGTCAGCGTGCAGAACCAGTACAACATTGGCGATCGCCAGCACGAGGACACGCTGAAATACTGCGAGGAAAACAAACTCGCCTTTATCCCCTGGTTCCCGGTCGCTGCCGGAAAACTGGCTCGCCCCGGCGGTCCGCTCGATGCAGTCGCGAAGAAGCACAACGTCAGCGTTTCACAACTTTCCCTCGCATGGCTGCTGCAGCGTTCGCCAGTCATGCTGCCAATCCCGGGAACATCCTCATTGAAGCACCTGGATGAAAACGTTGCAGCCTCTGATGTAAAACTCGACGCAAACGATTGGAAGACGATCGAAGAGGAAGCCTCCAAGACTGGCAAGTAGTCTCAGCTATATTCCAAATAAAGGTCCGGCAGAGATCCTGCCGGGCCTTTGTTTGGCTTGGAGGGAAACACTTCTGCCGTCGTGGGCTGCTTTGCCTGCATTACGAAAGAATGGCTGGATAGAATGGGCGCGCCCATGCCTGCCACGGTTCAAACAATGCAGATCCCGTAATTAAAAAAGCCCGGCGCCATGGCCGGGCTTTGTCTGGTGCACTTGAATAATTCTCAGGAAGCTTTCGCTTCCCTCGGCTGCCTGCCCGCCTGCTCACCGCTGCCCTCTGTCTGCTGCTGAGCTTTGGCGAAATCAGCGATCAAGGCGCTACGCAGCTTCCCACGGGCGGGAAGGTCAGCGCCTTCCGTCCGCAGCGGCTGGCTATGTTTTGACGTAATGATCAATGCCTTGGCAGGCCCATCCGCTGAACAGCAGATAGTGCGCGCAGTGCGTGCGTCAAGGTAGGCGGCATCGCCATCTTCAAGGACGTGCAGTGTTTCGCCATACTGTACCTCGAGCGTCCCACCCATCACCAGAATGATCTCTGAACCGACAAATACCTGCGGACGGAATTTGTCCTCACGGCTTGCGGGTAGAAACTCTGCCAGGCAAGGACGCAGACCGTCATTCGGCACCAGGATGCCGAAGCTTTCAGCTATGTGCGTCGGCGTGTCGCGCTCACCCTGCGGCAGACGCGCACGATTCTGGTGGCGCGAGATGCGGAAGAGCGCATCTGAATCCGCCTGGAAGAAATACGACAGGTCCTTGCCGAAAATCATGGAAATTCGCGCCAGATTACGCAGCGTCGGGACGACGCGACCAGTTTCGAGCTGCGAAAGGAAGCTCGCGGAGAGCCCGGTCTGCTTGCCCAGTTCAACCAGGCCCATCGATTTGCGCAGGCGCAGGCGCTTGATGCGCGCACCAATTTTCGTATCCTCGATCAGGTGCTCGACGACATCGGGGTCTACAGGAATTGGCGTTGCTACCGGGTGTTTCTGTTCATCAGCCATGCGAGTCCATCTCCCTCAATCTCTACAGTTAGGACGCAAAAAGATCGCTGTCCTTCGCGAATTAATGCGAGGAAATTATCCATTTTATTGAGGTGTTTTCACTCAATGGAGAAATTTGGTCCGAAACATGAGCAGGAGCAAAGGCGCCGAAAGCAACTCTCTGCGTCACAGATCAAGATTTCGTCTTCCAATGACTAATTTGCTAAATCCTCGACAGGAGAAAACAAACACGGCACAGATCCCAGGCTCGGTGACGCGCCCGGAGTGCGACTCGCCTGGTCAGTAACTCGTGAGTTCAAGCGCAGAGCAAGGGCCGCGATTGCTCGCGGCCCTTTCATTTAACGATGCATCTGGTTACGCTTCGCGGACGCCGTCGACAAACGCCTTCAGCTTGCGCGAACGCGACGGGTGACGCAGCTTGCGCAGTGCCTTTGCCTCTATCTGCCGGATGCGCTCACGCGTTACCTGGAAGCTCTGGCCAACCTCTTCAAGCGTGTGCTCGGAGCCGTCTTCAAGACCAAACCTCATCTTGATGACACGCTCTTCCCGCGGCGTCAACGTACGCAGCACCTGCGACGTATACTCCTTCAGGTTCACACTGATGACGGCTTCAGACGGCGAAACTGCCTGGCGATCTTCGATGAAGTCGCCGAGGTGCGAATCTTCTTCTTCGCCTATCGGCGTTTCCAGCGAGATTGGTTCCTGGGCAATCTTCAGCACCTTGCGGACCTTGGCCACCGGGATATCCATGCGCTTTGCTATCTCTTCCGAGGTAGGTTCGCGCCCAAGCTCCTGCACCAGCTGACGCGAGGTGCGGATAAGCTTGTTGATGGTCTCGATCATGTGCACCGGGATGCGGATGGTGCGGGCCTGGTCCGCGATGGCGCGGGTGATGGCCT
>CAXTNK010000043.1:39998-40840 GCA_964245665.1 uncultured Acidobacteriaceae bacterium | reverse complement strand
ATCGTAGACCATGTAACGGAAATAGTTTTGAAGGTAATTACTGCCGCCGGGAGCAGAGCCGGTGATCCAGCTTTTCCAGGTGCCTGCTTCGTCGCCAGGCATCAAACCAGGAAAAATAGGTTTGCCGTGACTATCCTGGCCACCGCCGTATACCTTGCGAAGAGCTGCGACCTGTGGGGCGGTGAGGCAGGTGAGAGAGTCGCCCGCCTTGCACTGGATGACTGCTGGATCGAAGTGGCATTGGCGCGGATCATTGAGGATGCCGTCCTTCAGTCCGTCGTTTGCGTCGCAGGAGGTGAGCACCGCAGCGGTAATAGCTGGCAGCTTCAGGGATGAGATGTAGGCAGCGGGATCGGCCAGGCTGGCATGCTGGACGTCGATGCCGGCAGAGACCATGCGGGTCCAGTTGTTCGCGGGCGCACCGGCGAGGATACCGTCATAGTCTTCGGGATAACGCTGCGCTTCCATGAGGGCTTCGCGACCGCCGTCAGAGCAGGAATCGAAGTAGGATTTCGCAGGGCTCGAACCGTAGTAAGTCTGGATAATATCCTTGGCGCGATCCGTAGTGAGGTGGAGAGCGCGATAGCCGAAGTCGGTGATCTTTTCAGGATGATGATAGGCCCAGCTGGCGTCTTCCGCCTCAGCCTGGTGGCCAGTGTCTGTGCCTGCTGTGGCATAACCGCGGCGCAGGTTGCCGGCGAGGCCTCCATAGCCGATGGAGCCGGCAAAACCGCCGTTCCCGACGCCGAGAAACTTCTTATTCCAATTTTTCTCTGGCAGCCAGACTTCAAACAGGATGTGCGAATCCGATGTTGGATGGAGGATGCCGGTGACGCGACAGA
>CAXTNK010000043.1:32025-39988 GCA_964245665.1 uncultured Acidobacteriaceae bacterium | reverse complement strand
ATCCCCGACTGGATCGCCATAAGGCGGCATGAAAGCGCCGGACGGCGCAGCGACCGCGCTGGTGATCGTCGTGTCAGGAAGCTTGAGCGAAGAGATCGCGGTGCAATCGGCAGCACGAGCAGCGATGGGGGCGAGTGCGATAAGGGAGGTGAGCAGAATGATTCGCATCGGTGCTGGGAGTGTAGCACCGGCAGGATGGAGCCGTTCACGAATAAGCTGGGAGACGCGATGGCCGGACGCTCGCGATACAGCGGCCAGAATTGCCGGGCAAGAAGCGCATCATCATCCTAATCTATGCTGCCTTTGCATTACGGCGAACGGTGATGCTGATGGCGGCCCGGGCAAGGATTGTACCGGAGGCATCATCCTGGAGATCGTTCTGGAAATCGATGTATTCATCGACTGCTGCTTCGAAGTTTGCCACCAGACCTTCAGCAGACGACGACTCGTAAACTATGCCGTCAATCACGTCCAGCACCATGCCGAAGTGACGACCGGTGTTTTGATGAAAACAGGCTGAACCCTTGAAACCGCGGTGCTTGAGCATGATCTCCATTCTTCGTCCGTGCATCTAGAAGTAACAGTTCCGCATTACTAAAAGTAGAACGATGAAGATAGAAAACTGGATGCATCAAGCGTGACACCTTCATTCTACTCAGCGGCTTCGCTGCCAGAGCCAAATTGGGCCGTCTACTCGGTATTCCCGACAAGTGAGAACATGGCTCCCTGCGGATCGAAGCCCTGGATGATCCACCCGCCGCCGGGCACCTGTGTCGGCCCTTTGACGATCCTGCCGCCGCCGGATTCAACCCTCTTGATTGCCGCGCTGATCGAATCGACAACGAAGTAGAAGGCCCACGATGAGACGGGTAGCCGGGGTGGCTTGATCATCATTCCACCATCGCCCATTTGCTTGTGGTCGCCTTGATCGAAGACGCGGTAATTGCCCATGGGTCCCATGTCCATGTCACTGACCTTGTTCCAGCCGAAGAGCTTGTGGTAAAACTCGAAACCTTCTTCAAGGTTCGTCGTATAAAGTTCATGCCAGCCAATGGTGCCGGGGATCGGGGGCATGGGACGCTCACGCGAAGGCATGCCAGGATCAGGAGTGAACACCACAAAGGCTGCGCCCTGCGGATCGGACAGCACGGCAAAACGAAGTACCCCCGGGACGTCAGTTGCGGGTTTCCATAGTTTGCCGCCTGCTTCGACAATCTTCTCGATGTGAGCATCGACATCATCGACTGTGATGTAGCCTATCCACGCAGTGTGTCCAGTCAGTTGCAGAATGCCGGCCATGCCCACGCTGCCTATGTTGAAAGTTGTGTAGGCGGGGCCATCATCAGCCGGCATTTCCTGGGTCGTCCAACCAACGACGTCGGAATAGAACCTGGCGGCTGCTGCTGTATCGCTGGTCATCAGTTCGTACCAGCCGAATCTTCCCGTGGGCTTAAACATCACGAGGGCTCTCCTTATTGAAGAACGCGGCAGACTGCGAGCGCGATGCAGGCTGCTAGCTTGATACCAATCTGACAGGCAGTATGTCAATTCAAATTGATTGGACAGAGTGCTGAAGCAGATGTGCGGAGGCCTGCTCTCCAGACGGGATTGCTCGCAGTGATTTAGGCTTGTGCTGAGCCATTCAGCAGGTCGCAGGCAGCTCATGGAGCAGTGATGGACACGTCTTTAACCGCAGCCGAGGTTTTTGGGCGGGCGATACGCGAACATCTGGGCGTGATCGAACAACTGCATGCCCAGCAGGGGCTGCTCGAAAAGATCGCGGACCAGATGGCGATGGCCATAAGCAACGGGAAAAAGATTCTATGGTGCGGGAACGGCGGATCTGCGGCCGACTCTCAGCACCTTTCGGCGGAATTCGTCGGGCGGTTTCGACGCGAGCGAAAGGCACTGCCGTCGATGTCGTTGACGACCGATACATCCGTGCTGACCTCCATCGGAAATGACTATGGCTATGACGATATATTTCGTCGGCAGGTGGAAGCGCATTGTGAACCGGGCGATATTCTCGTGGGAATTTCAACCTCCGGCAACAGCAGTAATGTAATTGCCGCGCTGCATGAAGCGAAGAAGCAAGGGGCTTACAGGGTTGCCTTCACCGGCCAGGGCGGCGGGAAAATGGGCATCATCGCGGATGCTGCCATCTGTGTACCCAGTAAAGATACAGCGCGTGTGCAGGAGGGCCATATTCTTTGCGGACACATGCTCTGCGACTGGGTTGAGATCGCTTATTGTCAAAAGGTGGCCAAGAAGAAGGAAGAGTTGGAAGCCGGGCGATGATCGAGAGTCTTCATCGCATCGTTGAACTGATTGAGGGGGAGTGGAAGCGAACACACGTTCTTGTCGTTGGGGACGTGATGCTCGATCGTTATATCTGGGGCGACGTCGAGCGTATCTCTCCCGAGGCTCCGGTGCCCGTGGTACTTGCAGCGCATCGAAGCGACCAGCCTGGGGGCGCCGCGAATGTCGCGATGAACCTTGCAGGCCTGGGCGCCCATGTAACAGTGATGGGCTTCGCCGGAGAAGATGCTGAACGGACGACACTCGAACAAAGCCTTGCGCGGGCTGGAGTCGAGGCAAAGCTGATTGCCGTCTCCACTCATCCGACCACGTCAAAGCTGCGCATCCTGAGTGGTCAACACCAGATCCTGCGTTTGGATACGGAACGGATCGGCGGCTATTCTTCTGAGGCCTACGAGGAGCTACGCGATGCTGTGCTCGTCGTGCTCAAGCGTGTCCATGCGGTAGTGCTGTCTGATTATGCGAAGGGTGTTCTCAGCGAGGAGATGTGCCGGGCGTTGATTGACGCTGCAAGCCGTAGAGGTATTCCCGTAGTGGTTGACCCGAAGCATCGAGACTTTTCTCGCTACGCCGGTGCGACCACTATCTGTCCCAATCTTGCAGAACTGGCGATTGCAAGCGGGTTCTCATCCAAAGAGACGGAGCCAATGTTTGCCAGGGCAGTCGATATGCTGGCAGAACTGAAACTCGATTACTTGACGGTGACCCTGAGTGAAAAAGGCATCGCTGTTCTGAAGAGCACAGGAAAGAAGATATACCCCGCATTGACTCGCCTAGTATTCGATGTGTCGGGCGCAGGCGATACAGTTGTCGCAACCCTCACGCTTGCGCTTGCGAGTGGGCTCTCAATTGAGGAAGCAGCGCCGCTTGCCAACATTGCGGCAGGCATCGTTGTAAGTAAGATAGGCACTGTTCCTATCACCAGTAATGAATTACTGACCGGGCTTATGCCTGAGCTTGAGTTACAAGCGGCCGAGAAGGTGCTCCCCCTGGATCGCCTGATCACTCGCGTCAATGTCTGGCGGTCAAAGGGGCAGCGCGTAGTATTTACGAATGGATGCTTCGACCTGCTACATGTCGGACACATAGCGCTGATGGAAGAGGCGCGACGCTTCGGCGACCGCCTGGTCGTTGCGATTAATAGTGACGCTTCTGTAAGTCAGTTGAAAGGACCCAGCCGTCCGGTGGTCCGCGAAGAAGATCGCGGGCGAGTGCTTTCAGCCCTGGCTGCGGTGGATGCGGTAGTTGTATTCGGAGAACCGACGCCGATCAAACTCATCGAGGCAATTCGTCCGGACGTGCTTGTTAAAGGCGGTGACTATACGGAAGATGCGATCGTCGGCGCCCCAGAGGTTCGATCGTGGGGCGGCGTGGTCAAAATTATTCAAACTGTCGAAGGATTCTCCACTACCAGCTTGATTGCCCGCGCGGCTTCTCCAGAGCTGGACGACGCGAAGGTTGAGTAAGTGGTCTCTCTGCCAAGAGCTTTGATTTATGGGAAGCATGGCCTGGAGAACGTCCTGAGCATCGAGCTGCTACACATGCGGATCGATGCGCTTCGGTCGGTATAACAAGTTTTACCTCGCGCGATTTTTCTGCCCGGGATGTAATTAGCTGCGTAGTTGTTTAGGGTCAAGCCTTGGGATCATCCTTTTGTCAGCAACTTTCGAAGCTGGTCCTGCGCGATCGAATTTTCTTCCGGCCGGCCGATCGTGATACGCGCCCAGTTTGTGTAGGGTGGAAAAGTTCGGCCGATATCAACGCCATGAGCCAGCAAGGCAGCGGCAACCTCTTTCTGCGGACGTCCTGCATTGAAGAAGATGAAGTTTGTCTGGGATTCGGTGTGAGGAAGCTTCAGCTCGTCAAGTACAGAACCCCACCTGGCGCGTTCTTTGGATGTGATGGAGCGGACCTGGTCGACATGTTCCGCGTCCGCGAGTGCCGCGGACGCTGCCGTAATATTGAGGCGTCCGAGAGCTTCAGCGTCACCAATACCTTCTTTGCGAAGCCGTGGATCTTATCGAACGTTCGAAAGACCAGGACATTTGCACCATCGCGGGTGAGTGAGACAGCAGAGCGGGATTCGAAGTCCGGCGTGTACTCGAGATAGGCTTCGTCCACAATGACCGGGGCGCGCTGCGAGGCTCCCCGAAGAAAAGTCTTGAAGGCGGAGTTATCACTGACCGCACCAGTTGGATTATGCGGATTAATGAGATAGAGCGCACGCGTTTTCTCGTTGATATGACCTTCAAGTGCGGGCAGATCGTTGGCGTATTCCGCGTTGAGAGGTACGGGAACGCCGACGCCGCCGACGCGCGATGCTGCATCCACCAGAGCGAGATAGCCGGGCGTCGAGTAGATAAATTCTCCGCCGGGACCACCCTCGCTTCCAAGATAGAGACCGAGCGCCCCGAGAATTTCACCGAGGACAACCTGCTCGACGGCAACATGTTCGTGAGCGGCGATCTGCTCAGCGAAACCTTGCGCGGCAGCCGCATCAGCGTATCGGGAAAGCGAAGAGAACTGCTTCTGTATCGCTGGTAGTACAAGAGGAGATGGACCGAAAGCATTTTCATTCAGGTTCAGATGGATCATGTTTTTTGGATCGCGAACGACGGCAAACGCCCCTGGTGGAAGCAGGCCGGCCCCGAGCGCAATGCCTGATGTTTTAAGGACGGATCGTCGCGTGAGAGTTAATGACATGGTGTTTTTCCTATCAGCACATATGGGCAAGTTGTCGAAAGCAACTTACGCAATCTTCCCGCATAGATGATGCTCAGTAAGTGATGTGAAGCCCGAGCTGCAGGTAGCGCGGGAAGTTGGCCTGACTCGTAATAGCTCCGAAGTTAGCGCTGCCGAAAGCCGTGTTTGGCCCAGCAAACAGTGGGGTATTGAAAGTATTGTATGTCTGTGCTCGGAATTGAACGTTGAATCGTTGGCGGATCAGAACGCTCTTGAATAGAGACATATCCCAGTTTTCATACCCGGGTCCGCGCAGCGAGAGCGTGCGGGGTGCATCGCCGAAGGTGTACGCGGTGGATGAAGTAAAAGCAGCAGGATTAATATAGCCATTGAGCCGGTCATACAGGCTGCCACGTGTGCTAAGCCCAACACCGTGCACCAGGTTGGGACGTTGCAATCCATTGCCGGCAATCGTACTGTTTGGGTTGCTGCTCTGATAAATCGAGACCGGAAAGCCGCTCTGGAAGGTTGGAAGTACATTCAATTGCCAGTTGCCGACAATTTCGTCTGTCCATCGCTTTCCAGTAGACAAGCGTTCCCCGCGTCCGAAGGGCAGGTCGTAAGTAACACCGGCAACAAAACGATAGGGAACGTCCGTGACGGAATGAGCATACTCTGCTTCGAGATCATACACATTCTGCGGTGCAGCGAAGCCCGGGCTCTGAATACTGTTCGCGGTGGCGAACGATGAATCCATGTTTCGTGACCATGTAAATGAAGTAATGAGATTCACGCCATGCCCCGCGCGCTTTTCTGCCTTGATGAGCAGCGCGTTGTAGTCGGCGTGCGCGGAGCTTACGAAAAGATTCACGGACGTAAACTGCGAGAAAGGGCGGAGTGTCTGTGAGCGTGAAACAGTAGGCTGTCCAATGATGCCGGGACCACCCGCCACATAGTCAGGATTCGCAACCTGCTCGCTCAGCGCAGAGCCAAGCGAAAAGTTGGAAGGATTGAGCTGGTCAATATTGATGGGTGTGCTGCTAGTGGGTGATGGCGACAGGTTAGTCGAGCGCGACCCAATGTAGGATGCTGAAAGCGCAACCTGGCCGGGCAGTTCGCGATCCACGCCAACCGAGAACTGCTGTACGCGGGGAGCATGAAGATTCTGATCATATGTCGTGACAGAATTACCTAAACCCGTCAACAGACCTGCTGAATTACCAGCAGGTTTTTGAAAACCATTAGGAAATGGATTCTGAAGTGACCCCGCCGGGGTCTGGTTGTTGTCCTGGCTGGCTATGTAAGAGTTCGCTGAGTCATAGCCTGCGGCGAGCGAACTCTGCGGGTCATAACGAAGCGGCGCGTAGAGAATTCCATAGCCACCATGCAGTACTGTCTTCGCATTGACTTGGTAAGAAGCACCAAGGCGCGGCGCGAACTTGGCAAGTGATAGATCCCCAATGTCGCGTTTGTTACCGTTCACGCCCGCAAAGAGAATGCCACCGTCGACCGTGGCTCCGTTGGCAAGCTTCGAAGTAGCAGTGCGATCAAAGCCTACTGCCAACTGGTTATGGTCTTCTTTAAGACCTGTCTCAGCTTCGTAACGCAGACCTAGATTAACAGTGAGACGCGAGTTGATGCGCCAGTCATCCTGGGCAAACAGCGCGGTGTAGTCTAGATAGGTTTGGAGAGGCGTGGTGAGATCTACTTCACCGGAGATTGGATAACCGAGAAGCAGATCGGCAAGATCGGATCCCGTGCCGTCATTCGAAACGTTTGGATTTGCCTGCGTAAATGCACCGGAGAAGGTATAAGTGCCCGGGGCATTGCTGAAGTCCTGAAAATTCATGCGAATGCGGCGGTACTCGGAACCGAAGGTTAGATTATGCCGCCCTTCCGTTCGGGTAATCGTGCCATTCACTATCTGCGATTTCCAATTATCGAGCGTGCTTGTATTCTGACCCAGCTGTGAGAAGTTTCGCAGAAAAATAGTGGGGAAGAAGTTGGATTGTAGCTGTGAGGTATACGTCGCAGGAAATCCAAGCAGCGCGGGATTAAAACCCTGGCTTACTTCCGCGATAAGATTAGGAAAACGATTGTTGCCATAGCGCGCCGTGACGACAGTCTTCGGATTCAATATCCAAGTACTGTTGACCTGGGTTGCGTCTACCTGTCGATGATAAGTGTATGAATAACTACCCGGCAGCGTACCAAGTGGATTACCGAGTGGCTGTAACGCCTCATAGAAAATGTATGAACCGCTCACGCTCCACCACGGCCGAATCTGCTGATCAAGTTTGACCGTGACTTCCTGCGCATGGTCCCGAACATTATCTGTGCCGGTAAAGTTATATTGACCGGTCGGAGTGCTCACCTGGGGCAGCGGATAGTAGGAAGCTATATTCCTTCCAACTGTGCTGGGCTGAGGTATTTTATTTCCCGGAAACGGTGTGCGGTGAATGCCGGCGGCATCGGTGTAGGTCTTGGTCGGATCATAGATGACGTTGAGTGAACCGTCGGCATTGAAGCTTTGCGAGAAATCGCCGATGCGTTCGAGTGCAGTCGGAACAGCGAAGCTTTCGGTGTAGGGTGATGTTTGGATATAGCCTTCAGAGCCGATCCAGAAGAATGTCTTATTGTGACCGTCATACAAATGTGGAATTACGACCGGACCGCCAAGCGAAGCTCCCCAGTTGTAGTAAGGGCTGTCCGGACGAGGAATTCCGCTACGGTTCGCGAAGAAGTCATTGCCCAGCCATGACCCTTGCCGCGTCTCACCGAAGACGGAGCCATGGATCGTATTCGATCCGGAACGAAGCAGAGTGTTGAAAACTCCGCCGCCTGTGCGTCCAACCTGTGCGTCATAGGTATTCGCCTGTACCTTGACGTCCTGAATAGATTCGATTGTCGGAATTACGATCGGTCGGTTGTTTGTGTCCGTAATAGGTACGCCATCGACGAG
>CAXTNK010000043.1:25938-32015 GCA_964245665.1 uncultured Acidobacteriaceae bacterium | reverse complement strand
ACGAGATAGAGGTTGGAAGCGACTGGTCCGCCAGCTACCGACGTTGTCGACGTGCCGTTCTGATCGGCGAAACGAATGAACTGCGGATTTCCAGTGTTGACGAAGACGCCCGATAGCTTAGCGGTTATGTAGGGATTACGGCCAAGAACAGGCAGGTCTTCAAGGCGGCGCTGGTCGAGGTCCGTGCTGATGGACGCGGCCGAAGAATCAATGAGTGGCGCCTCAGCAGACACCTGGATCGTCTGGCTGGAGTTACCGACCGTCAGCGAAATGTCCAGTGTCAGAAAATCCTGTGTATCGAGAACGATGTGGGTTCGAGTCGCAGGAGCGAAACTGCCGCTGCTGACCCGCACATCGTAGGTTGAAGGCTTGAGCGCGTTGAATGCATAGCTTCCGCTGGTGTCGGAATTGGTTTCGCGGACCTGATGCGTAGCCTCGTCAGTGAGGGTGATAATTGCGCCATTGATTGGTGCTCCACCTTGGTCCGATACAGAGCCGCGGATGCCGCCGTCAAAAGTCTGCGAATGCGCCGGGATGATTACAGCCAGCGTAAGTGCAAGGAGACGGAAAAAATTACTCGCGCTTCGGCGAAGGCTAGGTGTTTGAGTGAAAATCATGTAGAGCTCTCCAGGGAAGGTGGCGCAGATAAACAGGGTGGGTTAATTAATCAGGCAAAAGAGCGAGAACAATTAAAGCTAGTGTGAAGCCTTGTGCCTGCGATCAACTGGTAGTTTAGGGTCTTAACTACAGAGAATCGACCAACGGCCACTCAACTCAACAGGGCTAGCCTGAGAGGAGCGACAACAAAGGACGATAATGGCACAATGCATAGGATGAGGTTAGCGTTCTATGGCGGCCAAGTCAATGCCTGCCAACCGAAAGATATCGAGATGATACGTACCTTCTTTGTATTCGCATTGATTCTAATGGCTTGTCCGCTTCTTACAGATCGAAGCGGCCCTCATAGGGTGCGGACATAAATATAAGATCGCCTGTTGCTATGGCTAGGGATGACTCTGCTCAGACGATCGATGTTCTTTGCTGCGAAGCTGCGCGCAGATGAGTCGTTCGTGCGCCCCCTCCTGCGACTGGCCTGCCTTGCTGAGTGCTGTGCCGAGAACATAATGTACGTCCGCATTCTCTGGTTGAATGGCTACAGCTTTTCGTAAAGCCGTTATTGCCTCTGAGGGGTGATCCAACTGGATCTGACATTCTCCCAATTCCATAAGCGCGTCGAAATAACCGGGATTGACAGCGAGCGCAGCCTGAAGAAAAAGAACGGCGCCTGCGGGATCGTTTCGTCTGCGCAAAATACGGCCCAGGGTGCAATTCGCGATTGGATCATTCGGATAAAGGCGGAGCTCTTCCCTGAACTCACGCTCTGCTGCATCAACATTATCGTTGCGCCAATAAATGGTGCCGAGGCCGGAATGAATACCGGGATATTTTGGGTCTACAGCATTGGCAGCTTCGAATTCCTTGATCGCGTCGTCTTCCCGATAAAGCTTATCGTCTGCCATCGCCATCATGGCGTGGGCTGCGGCGGAATTAGGATTGATGGCGATAATCTGTTGAAAAACACTCGTCACCCCGGCGTAGTTCTTGGTTCGTAAATAGGCTTTGCCCAGCATATCGAGGGTCTGCAGGTCCCCGGGTTGCAAAGCATGTGCCTGCTCGAGGTAGTGGGCGGCATCTGCGAACTGGTCGAGTGCAAACAGATCCAGCCCCATTAGACTGAATGACTGAATGCCTGGCGAAGTCTTGGCGAACGACTGCAGAAGTGGAAGCGCTAATCGGTACTTCGCCGCCCGAAAGTAAGCTATGCCGAGGTTTCTTCGCGTGACGTCGTCGCCTGGTTTTATTTGAAGTGCATGCTCGTAGAGTGCGATAGCTTCGGCCTCCCGCTGCTGGCGTGCAACACAGATGGCGAGATTATTGAGAAGAGGAACTGAGTCAGGGCTGCCTTTGAGTGCTTCCCGATAAGCGCGTTCAGCGGCAGCATAGTCGCCACTCTGCATCGCGGCGGAACCGGCGGCTACTGCTGCGGTCGCGTCCGCCTGCGACGCAGCGATCAGCGAGCCGGACGGGCTATACAAAAGGACGAAAAGTAGCCACTTGCACATCAATTGCGTCCTGCACGGCCGACCCAAGAATAGTTGTCTCTGTACTTAATTACGAACAGCTACCACGAGCGCATCCCGGATGTATGTACTTTCTAACGTGGTTCCCAAAATCTATAGTAGCCGCTTGTATTGAAGAACGAATCGTTTTAATATTCGTGTAATCATCATGACACGCAGAGCACTCGCTCCTAAGCTGCTCCTGGATGAATACTCCTACTGTCGCCCCCGTCCGGCGCAGTCAATACCCGTTTATTGCAGCGTTTGATATTGCTTCGGCCGTTTGAAAGGCCAATATCAATCATTAAGAAGTGGCTGAGGTTCAGGGAACCTGCACTGAGTGTCGAGTGCAAGTTGGCTGGCCGTGATGCCAAGACCTCTTATTGACCACGTTACTGATTATCGCCACGATCGTTGCAAGCACTTTCTTGAATTCTTTCTCGAGGTCATACATGCAAAAGTTGTTCCGGAGTCTATGTGCACTGGCGTTTGTTTTACTCGCCTGTTGTCTATCTGTTCCCGCCCAGGAAGTAGCTGCGAGTCTGAACGGAAACGTGACAGATACCTCGGGTGCAGTGATTGCGAACGCAACGGTTGAGTTGATGAACCTTGGTACGAAGGGCTCATCGAGAACTGCGCAGACGGATCAGAACGGTAGCTATACAATCACCAACCTGCCGCCGGCGACTTACGATATCAAAGTCACTGCTCCCGGATTTAAGACCTTCGTGGCGGAGAACGTCACATTTTTCGTGGCGCAAAAAAGATCCGTCAATGCACAGTTGCAGACCGGTGCAGTTGATCAGACTGTGACCGTTCAAGAGAACACCGTCGCAATCGAGACGTCGAGCAGTGAACAGGCGGGAACGGTGAGCGGTACGCAGGTACGCGAACTGGAGTTGAGCAACCGCAACTTTGAGCAACTCGTTACGCTGCAACCGGGCGTGGTGAGCGGCCTCGGTGATGAGACCGGCTTCGGTTTAAACAATACGACGACTTTGTCGGTGAATGGTGGGCGCGACACCTCAAACAACTGGTCTGTGGATGGTGCGGATATCAATGACAGCGGTTCGAATGCGACCCTGTTGAATGTTCCGAGTGTCGATGCGATCCAGGAATTTACCCTTGAGCGCGGATCTTACGATGCGAGCTATGGTCGCAGTGCCGGCGCACAGGTCTTGGTGGCTACGAAGCAGGGCACCAGCGCATACCACGGCGATCTATACGAGTTCAACCGGAACGACTTCTTCAATGCGAACGACTACTTCGCCAAGCAGGCAGGCGACCCACGCGGTATAGAGCGCTATAACAACTACGGATTCACGCTCGGCGGTCCTCTTTGGATCCCGAAGCTTTACAACAGGGGAAAGAATAAGACGTTCTTTTTCTGGTCAGAAGAATGGCGAAAGGTCAGTTCTCCAACGACGAACAGTGTCACCGCGGCGACCCCCGCGCAATTAGCCGGGCAATTCACAAATGCAAGTGCAATTCCAGCTGCACCGGCTGGTTGCGTGACGATCACAAAGGTGACTCCCGCGACGAGCACGACAACGGCGATGTACGACGGCACGGTCGACCCGGCCTGCTATAGCAAGAACGCCAAAGTTTACCTGACAAATGTATTCGACAAATTCCCTGCGAACGCAAGCGGCCAGAATGTCTCTACCTTCTCTTCGCTGAACAATGTTCGTCAGGACATCGTGCGCATCGATCACAACTTTTCCGACAAGGTCCATTTCTTCGGAAGGGCAATGCAGGATGAAACTCCGGAGAACTTCCCACTCGGCTTGTTTGCAGGAGCTAACTATCCAGGTCTTGTGAGTACCGCTGTCAACGCGCCAGGCGAGAATGTGGTTGGCAACCTGACTTATACTATTACCCCCAACCTGGTAAACGAAGCCGAGTTTGCATACTCGCAGGGAACAATCAATGCTTCACTGAATGGTGTAGCTAATTCGCCCACGGTCTTAAGTCAACTTACAAACAATACGGCGTATAAGGATCCTTATGGTCGTATTCCAACGGTCACCATTACAGGCGGATCGATTACAGGCTTGGCCCAGGGCAGCGCTCCGTACGATGAGCGGAACCTTGACCGCACCTTGTTCGACAATTTGTCATGGACGAAAGGCAAGCACTCGCTTCGCTTTGGCTATACAGTTTCGCAGATGCTGAAGACTGAAAATGCGTCGGGCGGTAATGCGAGCTTTCAATTTCCCACCTTTCAGGATTTCCTGCTAGGCAATGCAAGTGTTTATCAGCAGCAAAGTCGGGACATCATTCCGAATTTGCACTACGTCAACATGGAAGCGTATGCGCAGGACGACTGGAAAGTAAGTCCGCGACTTACCTTCAATCTAGGTTTGCGCTGGAGCTATTTTCCTTCGCCGACAGACGTAAACAATACGCTGAACAACTTTGATCCCACCTTGTACAGCGCTGCTGCTGCGCCGCAGATTGATTTGAATGGAAACTTTGTTGCGGGACAGGGATCCATTCCCGCGACTTACACAAACGGTCTGATTTTCCCGCAGGGAACTGCCTGCAACCAGGCAAAGGCGATCTCACCTGGCGTGACGTGCTCGCCGTTTGGCAGCCGCGTCAATCCCAACTCAAACAACAACTTTGCACCTCGTGTCGGATTTGCCTTTGATCCTTACGGCTCAGGTAAGACATCCGTTCGTGGCGGCTTCGGTATCTTCTACGACCGCTCGTTAAATGGCATCTGGGAGCAGAACGCCTTCCAGGACCCGCCACTCGTGCAGACTTCGACTGTCAACAACACCAGCTTCGACAATCCATTGCAGGGCACGTCGAGTGTGTCGCTCGCGCCGAACCTGATTATTTCAACAGGCGCGCCAACCTTCAAGGTGCCCGCAGAAGCGGCTTATAACTTGTCGCTCCAGCAGGAAATTAACGCAGGAACAGTGTTCGAGATAGCTTATGTAGGTTCGTCGGGGCGTCACCTGGTGGGCGAAATTGATCTGAATCAACCGACTTTGGCGGCAAGGGCTGCTAATCCAGATGCGAATGTAAATCAGATCCGGCCATATCTCGGCTACTCGTACTTCAGAGCCCGCGTCCCGGCCTTCAACAGCAATTACAATTCGTTGCAAGTGTCACTCAACCACCGTGTAACGCATGGCCTGACGCTGGGCATTGCCTACACATGGTCGCGTAATCTTACCGCTCAGTCGACGGACCGCGGTACGGCGAACCAGGATACCTATGATCCACAACTGGACTACGGTCCTTCTTCGCTCAACACGCCGCAGATCTTCATCGCCAACTATGTTTACCAACTCCCATTCTTCGCCTCGCAGCATGGCCTCACCGGTCACGTCCTTGGTGGTTGGGAAGTTTCAGGCATCACGAGTGTGGAGACTGGGCAATCGTTCAGCGTGACTCAAAGTACCGATCCTTTCGCCTGCGTAGCTTCGACCACAACGGCGAATGGCTGCGTTGCGGGCACCTATCCAGGTGGGCTCGGAATCGTGACACCAAATGCTGATATTGCACCGCGTGTGGATCAGGTGGGACACTTCTCGTACACCAAAAAACAGGCGCAGTGGTTCACGACTTCGGCATTCGCGGTAGCTACCGGTCACTTTGGAAGTGAGTCAAGCAATCCATTGATTGGACCTGGTCTGCAGAACTGGGACCTTGGTGCAATCAAGAATCTACAGCTTGGCGAACGCTTCAAATTCCAGCTTCGCGGCGAATTCTTCAATGCCTTCAATCACGCGAACTTCGCCGGAGTCGATTCGAACATCAACGATACGAGCTTCGGACAGGTAACGAGTACACACTTGCCGCGGCGCATACAACTCGGTGGCAAACTTTACTTCTAGTCAATAGCAGCATTAGTCGTTCGAATGCCGCATCCAGCTGATGGATGCGGCATTTTCTTTTGCAACAAACGGCTGATGCGATCGCGGCCGCCCAGAACGGTATCAT
>CAXTNK010000043.1:23904-25928 GCA_964245665.1 uncultured Acidobacteriaceae bacterium | reverse complement strand
CCATCAAGAACCGAAATCATGCCGCTATCTCTTCCACCCAATCCGACGCCTGCCGAACCGGCTCAGGTGATCAAGAAACGGGCGAACGGCTTCGAGCCACTGCAGTCGCCGCACTTCCGAAATTTGTGGATAGCCTCTACCATTTCCAACCTTGGTGGATGGATGCAGGACACGGCAGGCACCTGGTTGATGACAGTGTTGACCCCGTCGCCCCTGCTGATCGCGTTGATGCAAACTGCCGCGAGCCTTCCGGTGGTAATGCTCGGATTATTGGCCGGAGCGACAGCTGATATTTTCGATCGAAGGCGGCTGCTTCTTTTCTGGCAGGCATGGATGCTCGGTGCCGTAGCCCTGCTGAGTCTGCTCACATTTTTCAACATCATTTCGCCCGTCGTGTTGCTATTGCTGACCTTCCTTCTGAATGTCGGAACAGCGATGAACAGTCCGGCCTGGCAGGCGATTATGCCGGAGTTGGTGCCACGCGAACAACTGCCGGAAGCAGTGTCGCTGAACAGTGCTGGCTTCAACCTGGCGCGAGCCGTTGGCCCTGCTTTGGGCGGCCTGGCAATTGCAGCCTTCGCGCACGCCGATACGGGCGCCGCGTGGACATTTCTGATTAACTCGCTTTCGTTTGTCGGCGTGATTCTCGTGCTCTACCAGTGGAAGCGCAATCCCATTTTCAAGAGCGCTCTACCCGCTGAACGGATCTATGGTTCCATGCGCGCCGGCATTCGGTATGTACAGTACGCTCCGCTTCTGAAAGCCGCCCTGGCACGCGCGTTTGTCTTCACGATTTTTGTGAGTGCCGTGTGGTCTCTGCTCGCGGTCGTGGCAGCACGTGATCTTCACCAGGGCGCGCTTGGTTACGGCATCTTGAACGGTAGTATGGGACTCGGCGCCGTCATCGGCGCTACATCCCTGCCGCGCCTGCGACACCGATTTTCTGCCGACAGAATTATTGCAGTGTCGACCGTTGTCTTTGTTGTGACGCTGCTCATTCTAGCCTTCGTGCACTATCCAGTGGTCATCATCCTGGTGCTATTGTGTGCGGGCTTTGCGTGGACCAGCACTATGTCAACATTCAACCTGGCGGTGCAGGTTTCTGTGCCAAACTGGGTGCAGGCGCGTGCCTTGGGTACATACCAGATGGTGTTTTCCGGGGGCATGGCAATCGGCAGTGTTATCTGGGGATTGATCGCTGAACATGTGTCGACCCCGGTGTCGCTGGCGATTTCTGCCGCAGGTTTGCTGGTGTCGCTGCCGCTCAGCAACAGGCTCCACGTTCTGCGCGGCGAGCTGCCGGACTTCAGTCCCCTGCGCACGACCGCTGCGGTGCCGCATCTTGCAAACGAACCTGAGTTATCCGACGGCCCGGTGCGTATCCTGATCGACTACTACGTGGATGTGGCGGACTACAACGACTTCGTTCATGCTATCCATGAATTGAAAAATGTCCGGCTACGCGATGGCGCGATCCGCTGGGGAATCTTCCAGGACGCCGATGATCCACGCCACTTGAACGAGACGTTTGTGATGGAGTCATGGATCGACTACCTTCGGCAGCGCGAGCGCTTTACTGCATCCGATAGGACGATCCGCGACCGGGTAGTGAGCCTGCATCGCGGCGCAGAGCCTCCGCGCATCACTCATACGATTTATGCGAAGGAACGAAATGTCAACCCTCCGGCATCCTAATAAGGTATGCGCTCCGATTGGCAGCCAAGCGCGTTATAGCGGTATCTTGTAAATTCGGATGAGCGCCATGGAGGAAGCTTGTGAAGACAATTAAAGGCCCCGGTTTATTTCTCGCACAGTTCATCGGAAGCGAACCACCCTTCAATTCACTCGACGGATTGTTGGGATGGGCAGCCGGCCTCGGATTCAAGGCAGTCCAGTTTCCTACTTCAGATGCCTGGCTGTTCGATCTAAAACTAGCGGCCGAAAGCAAAACGTATTGCGAGGATCTGCAGGCCAGGTTATCGATGCATGGCCTGGAAATCTCCGAACTCTCGACACATCTACAG
>CAXTNK010000043.1:9190-23894 GCA_964245665.1 uncultured Acidobacteriaceae bacterium | reverse complement strand
CATCTACAGGGGCAGTTAGTTGCGGTGCATCCAGCATATGAAGAGCTGTTTGCCGGGTTTGCGCCAGCGCAGTTGGCGACCGGCGCGGCACGACAATCATGGGCTGTAGAGCAGATGAAGTATGCGGCCACGGCCAGCCGCAATCTTGGCCTGGACGCGCATGCAAGCTTCTCCGGAGCGTTGCTGTGGCCTTATTTCTATCCATGGCCGCAAAGGCCAGCTGGCCTGGTAGAAGAAGGTTTCGCCGAATTAGCTAAGCGATGGCTGCCTGTCTTGAATGCGTTTGACGAAGCTGGCGTCGACTTATGCTTCGAGCTTCATCCAGGAGAGGACCTGCATGATGGCGTTACGTTTGAACGCATGCTGGAAGCGACCGGGAATCATCCGCGCCTGAAAATACTTTACGACCCAAGCCATATGGTCCTGCAGCAAATGGACTATTTAGCTTTCCTGGATATTTATCACGACTATGTGCGTGCTTTTCATGTGAAGGATGCCGAGTACAGGCCGAACGGACGAGCGGGCGTATATGCCGGGTACCAGGGTTGGATTGATCGCCCAGGTAGATTTCGCACAGCAGGTACGGGCCAGGTCGATTTCGGAGCGATTTTCAGCAAGCTGGCGCAGTACGATTATCCCGGCTGGGCAGTGCTCGAATGGGAAGACTGCCTGCAGCGCAGTGAGGATGGCGCAAGACTGGGCGCGGCCTTTATTCAGCAGCAGATTATTCATGTGACCGATCGCGCTTTCGATGACTTCGCCGGATCAAGCACGAATAAAAATGTTCTGCGAGGACTGATGGGCATTACAAGGTAAAAGGTCGACCATCTTTACCGGAGCACCATTAAAGCTAATGGCGCTTTTTATTAAGTCAATTTGTTAACAGGAGAAGCCTTAAATGAGTCACGAACCGGATGCCAAGCGCTATGACAGCGCTACCTTCAGACGCTGTGGGAAATCAGGACTGGTGCTCCCACCCATCTCCTTAGGCCTCTGGCAGAATTTTGGCGGTGTGGATGTCTTCGAAACAGGCCGCGCGATCATTCGCAGGGCGTTCGATCGGGGTGTAACACATTTCGACCTGGCGAATAACTATGGGCCGCCGTATGGATCGGCAGAGGAGAATTTCGGTGAGATTCTGCGCAAGGATTTTCGCCCCTATCGTAACGAACTTGTAATCTCGTCCAAAGCCGGGTGGGATATGTGGCCAGGACCATATGGTGACGGTGGTTCACGAAAGTATCTTCTTGCGTCGCTCGATGAAAGCCTAGGCCGCATGGGCCTCGACTATGTCGATATCTTCTACTCGCATCGGCCAACGATGGATGTGCCACTCGAAGAAACCATGGGAGCTCTGGCTCATGCCGTGCGCCAGGGTAAAGCTCTTTACGTAGGGATTTCTTCTTACAGCCCGGAACGTACGCGCGAAGCCGCGAAGATATTGAAGAGTGAAGGTGTACCTCTGCTGATTCACCAGCCCTCTTATTCGATGTTGAACCGTTGGATAGAGCAAGGATTGCTGGACACACTCGAGGAACTCGGCGTCGGCTGCATCGCATTCTCCCCGCTGGCCCAGGGACTGCTTACAAAAAAATACCTGAACGGCGTGCCGGACGGTTCGCGCGCGAAAGGCGGCGGGTCATTTCTTAAGGAGTTTTTGAGTGAAGAAAATATCGCCCGTGTTCGCGCGCTGAATGAGATCGCTGGAGCACGCGGTCAGACACTCGCGCAGATGGCGATTGCATGGGTGCTGCGCGATGCTCGCGTAACTTCGGCACTGATTGGTGCGCGCAACGTCGAGCAGCTCGATGATTCTCTGGACGCATTGCACAAGCTTGATTTCAGTGATGCAGAGCTGAAAGCTATTGATCAGAATGCGCGGGATGGAGCTATAGATCTTTGGAAGGATGCACGCGAAGGCGCTGCTTAAAACGAGTAATCCCCGAACGATTAGTCATTTGATCTAAGTGCAACAGGGGTTAGATAAGTATGGGTGGGAGACTTGCAGGTAAGACGGCACTGGTAACTGCAGCGGGGCAGGGGATTGGACGTGCCTCTGTCCTCCGCTTCGCAGAAGAGGGCGCGAAGGTATGGGCGACGGACATTAATCAGCAAGCACTGGATGCTCTTTCAAAAGAGAACCCGGCGTTATCATCGGTCGTCACTACTGACATTCTCGATGTACGAGATACAGACGCTGTAAATGCACTGGCGTCCAGAATCGGAACGCTTGATGTCTTGTTTAACTGTGCCGGCTATGTGCATCAGGGTGATATATTCGCGTGCTCCGAAAAGGACTGGGACTTTTCGTTCGATGTAAATGTTCATTCCATGTACCGGACATGCAGCGCGTTTCTGCCGGCTATGCTTGCAGCAGGTAAGGGAAGCATCATCAATATGGCGTCCGTCGTGTCGAGTATCAAGGGTGCGCCGAACCGCTTTGTGTACGGAGTCACCAAGGCTGCCGTCATTGGTCTGACGAAAGCCATTGCGGCCGACTATGTAACGAAGGGAATCCGTTGCAATGCAATCTGTCCGGGCACAATCGAGACGCCTTCGTTAGGAGAGCGCATCAAGGCGCAGGGCAATGAAGAGAAGGCCCGCGCAGCATTTATTGCACGTCAACCCATGGGTAGGCTTGGAAGACCTGAAGAAATCGCTGAACTTGTACTCTATCTCGCCTCGGACGAATCGTCATTCACCACGGGACAGGCCCACATCATCGATGGTGGGTGGAGTGTCTAGTCTTCGGAAAAACTACGAGGATCGCGTCGAACATGCTTTGAGATAGGCGCAGGCGAGAAAGATTAATTCCTGTCGAAGTGCCGGCAATTCTTTTTCCGCTGCTCTTGATTCCAATAACCGGCGACTTACGCCAACCATTACGCCGTAGAGCATGGTAGACGCCAGTCGCGCGTCGATCATCAATGGCTCTGCGTGCGATTCCAGCATTCTCGTCATCGCTCCGTAAGAGCGCTCGCCCATCTGTTTCGCGATCTTCGCTCCATCCACATCGCTGCTCACTGAGTACAGCGCGGCGCTTGTCTTTGGATCGCGCATCTTCGCTGACAGGAAAGCTGTCATCAGCGCGGTTGCCATCTGTTGCAGCGGCTTGCCGTGTTGCTGTTTGCAAGCCTCTTCGACAGCAGAAGAAACCTCGTTGAGATGGCGTCTCAGAACTGCCTGCAGAAGTGCGCTCTTGTTTGGGAAATACTGGTAAAGTGTTCCCACTGAAACCCCGGCCCGCGATGCGACGCGTGTCGTCGTCAACTGCTCTTTGCCGACCTGCAGCAAAACCTGAATGCTTGCTTCAAGGATTGCCTCGACGGTGGCGGCGGAACGCGCCTGCACCGGCGATTTACGAGGCTCCAACACGGCTGAATTACTCTGGGCCAAATGCGAACTCCCAAACTGAAGCTTCCTTCATCTAATCATATGTAAGCGCACAGAGCGACAGGCACAAACACAATCGAGGAACGAAACAGATGGCGAAACAAATCAATCTCGGCGATACCTATACATTTCCCGGCACAACGATGAACGTCCACCGCATGGGCTATGGCGCTATGCAGCTTGCCGGCCCTCACGTCTCGGGGCCACCTAAGGATCGCGATGCAGCGATTACCGTATTGCATGAAGCCATCGAAGCCGGTGTGAACCATATCGACACCAGCGATTTTTATGGCCCGCATGTCACCAACCAGATCATCAAGCAGGCCCTGCATCCCTACGCGGCTGGGCTCGTGATCGTTACCAAGCTCGGCGCGCGGCGCGGTGACGGCGGTTCGTGGCTTCCTGCTTTGTCAGCCAAAGATCTGGCTGACGGTACGCATGATAATCTCCGCAATCTCGGCCTCGATGCGCTCGATATTGTAAATCTGCGGGTGGGAGGGCCATTGACGCCCGCGGATTTTTCAATCGAAGAGCCGCTCACGGCGCTCGCTGAATTGCAGCGGCAGGGACTTATCCGTCATCTTGGCGTCAGCAACGTTACTCCCAATCAATATGCGGAAGCAAAGAAGATCGCGAAAATTGTCTGCGTCCAGAACCTGTACAACGTCGCCAACCGGGCGGATGACTGTTTCATCGACGAGCTTGCGAAAGAAGGCGTCGCGTACGTGCCCTACTTCCCGCTCGGTGGGTTCACGCCACTTCAGTCCGAGGAGTTGAACACAACAGCTGCATCCTTAGACGCGACGCCGATGCAGGTGGCTCTCGCCTGGCTGCTGCATCGCTCGCCGAATATGCTACTGATCCCCGGCACCTCTTCGGTCGAGCATCTTCGCGAGAATCTTGCAGCGACAGAGATCAAGCTATCGCCGGAAATCCTGACCGAACTGGACGCCATCGGAAAAGCAGCGGTCTCACAGTAAACATTACGGGCCTGCCCGGCAAGCAGGCCCTTTTCACGCACCAGTCAGACTTCGCATCGAACTTTTGAGAAGCAGTCTCAAGGAGATGTCGATGCCAATCCCGAACTATAGTGTTCTGCAAGGCCAGCCAACCGCCGGCAAAGTTGTGACAGGGGCAAGCACGCATTACCAGATCACTATGCAGGCGACTGGAGGCCCGTTCACAGTTGCCGTCAATATTCAATCGACTGACGGCTCTGAAGTTCTTTACGCAATTGTTGACAACTTTCAACCACCCGAGCCGGCATCGCTGCTGGCTCTGAGCTCAGGGATGCATGCATTACCAAGTCAGCCCGGAGGCCTCGCGCTCGACTTCGTTCGTGAACAGATCAATGGCGAGCCGATGATCACGCTCGCGCAGATGACGCTTCTGCCTGAAAGTGCCACTCCGAAAGATCACGCGACACCGCTCGAGAACGCAGTCGATACATTGCTCAACCAGGCCGTCGCTGAGAAGGGAAAGATCTTTGCCTTTGGAAGCGCATATGCCGACAGCGGCCAGGTCGATGGCATCCACGACATTCACATGAACCAGGGTAATCCGCTGAACAGCTACGGTAAGGACAATGGCATCTGGCAGGACGGCGCCATCTTTATCTACTTGCCGAGCACGCAAAACTGGACGGCTATCTTCATCGCGTTCCAGACAGAGTCGTGGGACACCGATAATTCCGGCAACCCGATCAGCAGTTCTTGACGTTGCCTTCAGGCAGGCTGCGCGGGCCTGCGGAACTTCCTTACGACCTTTCCCGTAAGGGAAGATCATGCCACCGCGGATTATGATGCTGGGACTGACACTTGCACTATCTGGCATCGCTGTCGCCGCGCAGCAATCTTCCGCAAGGTCTGCGATCGCGGCTGATCCCATCCCAACTGCGGAAACGATCATGGCAAACGTTGCTGCCAATCAGGACCGCGAGGACGCCGAGCGGAATCACTACATCTACGTCCAGCATGCGCATGTGGCTTCGCGCAAAGGTAAGACAGTGATGTGTGAGGAAACAACAGACTTTCGCATCGTTCCATCCGCCAAAGGGGAGCGGGCTGAATTGCTCAAGCTCGATGGGCGCATGCTCGTAAAGCATGGCTACATCTCTTATAACAAAGTGGCAGCTTACCGAGACGAAACTGGCGACGAAGACAAGACAAAGATTGCTGCCGACCACAATTCGCTCTCGATCGAGATTGCGGGCGAAAATACTGATCGTGACCTGGTAGAACACCTGCGTTCCAATTTGACGCGGGATGATGCCGCCGAAGAATCCAAGGATGGCATCCGGGCCGCACTCTTTCCTCTCACCTCGAAGCTCCAGGCCGAGTACGCCTTTCACCTGGTCGGCCGCGAGCGCATGAACGGCCGCGACGTGTATCACCTCTCGTTTCACCCCAGGGACAAAAGCGACTTTGGCTGGAAGGGCGATGCGTATGTCGATACAACTGCGTACCAGCCGGTCGTGGTCACTACCGACATGGCCAGGAAAGTTCCGCTCCCCGTGCGCACTTTGCTCGGAACCAACGTGCCTGGGCTTGGTTTCACCGTGGTCTACGCCCCGCAGACAGACAGGATCTGGTTCCCGGTGAATTTCAGTACAGAATTTAAACTGCGCGTGCTTTTCTTCTTCAGTCGCGAGATCCTGATTGACGCCAGGAACCGTGACTTTGAGCAGACCCACGTCACGTCAAAAATTGTCTCTGCTAACGACCAGGACGTAAGTACACCGCGACCTTGAGGAGCATTGCAGCTCGCCTTCCAACATTGGCTCAGAAGGCGAACTGCCGATGCATGCCCTCAGGCTGTTCGATTACCCGTGACCAGTCGCAGCAGGAACGTCAAAATGACGGCCCCGAGAATTGCGACCAGGATGCTGTATATCAAACCGCCCTGGCCCGCGCCGAAGACGTGCGACATGATGAATCCGCCGATAATAGCGCCAATGATGCCTACGATGATGTCCATCAGTGCACCATAGCCGCTGCCCTTCATGATCTTGCCGGTCAAAAAACCAGCGATCAAACCAACGATGATCCAGAAAATAATGCCATGACCTACCATAAGTGTTCTCTCCCGTGCAGACACGCTGCGGTGGATGTGATGCAGAAAGGAGGCCGGGCATTGTTTATCGGGCTCAAAAAACTCGCCTGGCAGCAAAGAAGTTTTGCACCGCTAACCGGGATGGAAGTGGAGTGCAAAAAGGCCTAAATGTCCGGTTGTCCGGAGACCGCCGCAACCTCATGACCGCCGTAACGTACTCACATGATTCGGTGCTTGAAGAGAATCATTCGGAGGGTCATTCTGTAGTAGCCCGATCTGGTGCCGAACTACCCAAAACGTTGTATGGGTTCTTCGGGAAACACGTGACAATAATCGTCACATTATGCGAGTGAATCTGATTGCGCACGTTTCTTCAACAGCTACTCCGGTAGCCGGTTCTTTTCCTGTATCGCTCACCATCAAGCCCGCCTGTGGTCTCCCCGGCACCTTTGAATACAAAACCGACAGCACTGCTCTGTTAGCCATGCTGCACCGCAAAACTGACCTGAACGGGTCTGTGCTCAGCGAGTTCAAGCGTAACCTTCAGACCTCAAGCCAGGTTCGTCTGCTCGGTGTTGACCTACGTGACCAGGCTCTTGAAGAGATCGGTTACTTCATCGATTAATTGCTGGCAGACATTAGTCAAACGCGCCCTGCCGACAGCATTGCTCCCGGTGTTCAGAGGAGTACTCAGCGCGTCAAATGAGGAGTCGAATGGGCGGGATATGCTGGCGAGTTCCGGCTGTTCCGCATATGCGTACCCGTCTGAGACCGCTTTGGCGATACGCTGTACCAACGTACTGCTTGCAGAATGTTGAAAGTCGCAATTGGCTGGTATAACCGATAAACTGATCGGGTAAGACGTCGGCCTGAGGGTCGCGTTCTCACGGTGACCCTATGAAAACTATGACTCAGACCCAAGACGAGGAACGCGCAGAGAACTACCCTGCGAGCCCCAGTATCTATTGCTCTCCGGAAGTATTTGAGCAGAACCTGAATGTTCTGCCCTTTGAAGTGCAGCACACATTAAGTGGCGATCCGCTTTTCGCCGTGCCCGCCTTAGTTGACCTGGCTGTCCAGATCAACAATCGGAAAGATCCGCACCGCCAGTATGGCGACGTCTCCTGCCTGCTCGGTCGTCCGACCCTCGGGCAGCGCGAGATCGAGGGCTCTGTTTTCGCTCCCTCGGTGCAGGAAGCGATCGAAAGCATTGAGCATTCCGATGCGTGGCTGATGTTGAACCATATCGAATATGAAGACGCGTACCGCCCGGTCCTCGAAAGGACTATCTGCGACGTCCTGCGTCTGACCAAGCGGAACCTTCTGAGCAAGGTGAAATGGTTTGAGGCAATTATTTTCGTTACCTCGCCCAATCGTCTGACACCGTACCATCTGGACCGCGAGTGTGCGTGGCTGCTGCAGATCCAGGGCAACAAGGATATTCATCTTTTCAATCGAGCCGACAAAGACATGGTTCCCGACCATGAACTGGAGCGTTACTGGGCTGCCGATAATCAGGCCGCGAAGTACAAGCCGGAGTTGGAAGAACGGGCGATGATTTTCCACATGAAGCCCGGCAACGGCGTTCATATTCCTGTGAATACACCGCATTGGCTTAAAAATGGCGACAACGTGTCAGTGTCGATGAATGTGAATTTTGTCTTTCACGATTCAGAATGGGGCAACATCCACAAGGCGAATTACTATTTGCGAAAACAAGGATTGCAGCCATCGCCGGCAGGCGTCCACCCCAAGGTCGACCGCGCCAAGAGCGCCGTGATCACCATGGGCCAGAAGATGAAACATATCGTGCGCGGCTCCGAATACGTGCCCCAGCGTGCGAAGGACCAGAAAAAGCGCGTGCAGGAACTGCTCTCGCATCCTTCCTGATCGCGAACCATAGCTGGAACCGCCTCGCCGGCTTAGCCGTTCGGGGCGTTCTCGTTTCATGCAGTGCGGAGGTTTTTAAAAACGTGTGACCGATTTTTTAACCATAGTGCATAAAGAGACGGCCTCAGCGGCGAAGAACGACTTCTTAAAATCCTAGTTACCAGCCTTCTTCCAGTTGATGCCCGGCCGGGCGACAGCGTACATCTCCGCTCCAATCTGATCGAACAGGCCCTCGCGATCCTCTCCCACCTTATAGAGATCGAAGTGCGTACGACCCGGAATGTAGGCGAAGTGAGGCTGCGCATCGAGCTTGTTCAGCACGGCCTCAAACTTGTGAGCCGCCCCGTCGAGATAGAAGGTATCCGCTGTCCCGACGAAGAGATGAAAACGGCCCCGCCAGATGCTCCCGTTTGCTGCCCAGCGCGTTTCAACCAGGTGGGCCAGGTCGTAATGTTCGTGCCAGTATGCCACAACCGAAGCGTCAACAATCCCGGTCTCGCGGTCAAACATGGACATCGGCGCGCCTCCATCACCCTTAGGCGAAAACACCCAATCGAACGATGAAACCTGTCCGCCGTATGGCCCAAGCACCGCCTCCAGCCTGGCAAACTGCTCGAAGGTCGCCATCACTTTACCGTTTTCACGCATGATTGGCGTCGCTGTGCCGTCCGGCTCGCGGTAGACATTCGCATGCGGCGCATACAAGTCCGTCCCCGTAAAGTCGTGGAAGTCACTCGGGTCAGGTGAAGTGGACCATGTCCCGCCGAACACCTGCGGATAATTCACCTCGAGCTGCAGCGTCGCCCATCCCCCGCTGGAATGTCCGTTCAGCAGCCGGCCACCGGCCTTTGCATCCATCCGGTACTTCTTCTCGAGATATGGAATAAACTCTGTCGTTAGCGCCGCGCCCCACGGGCCGTCGTTCACCGAATCAGCGAACTCATGTGTTCCCTGTGGGCAGAATTCATCGAGCATCACCCAGATCATGGGCGGCATTTTGCCCTCCGCCATACGCCGGTGCAGCCTCAGGCCACTCTGCAGTGCGTAATCAAGATTGCCGCTGAATCCATGAGTCCAATAGGCAGTCGGATAGTGCTGTTCGGGATGAGCCCCATAACCAGGCGGAAGAATGACCCATGCCTTGACCACGACCGGCTTTCCCCAGAAAGCACTCAGCAGGGGACTGACAAGAGATTCTTCCTGTGCACCATCCGCCCTGGCATCGGCTCTTGCCTTATTCATCACCTCGGCAGTGTCAGGATTCGGAGGCTGGAGCGAGGCCAGTGTCAGGACCGGCTCTGCGCTGCTGCCGGGCTTCCAGTTCGCCACCGGCACGATACCGCTAATCCAGTCACCGGGATCGCGGCCAGTGTAGTTGTAGCTGTGGTCGGTATCCAGAACGGCCTGTGCTTCGTAGTCGCCGGCCGGCATGGCAGAAAATGGCCTCGGAAACGCGATCTCGTCTGCATCCACTTCGACCGATTGGCCGGGGTTGAGGCCGGTCACTTCTCTCGCCGCCACCCACGTTGCCGCGGGGTGAAATTCATCCAGGTTGACCTCTTTGTCGCCATGTCCCTGCTTGATTAAAATCAGCAGCCGTCCGTGCAGACCCGATGGATTATTCCTCGCAGACTCTACGCGAATGAAGACATGCCTGGAAGAAGCCGGGACTGGCGCGGCGCTTACTGGATGGGCCGGGTTGACGGTCGTGCTCGTTGAAGATGTTGCCGGCGCCTGCGCCAGCATGACCGCACATCCAAGTACCCCTGAACCGAACAGCAACCGCATCCGTCTGCAAATCATCTGCGCTGTGCGCCTCCGCAAAATCCGCTGGCCCCCGCAGCCGAGAGGCATATCCCGGGCCATGCACGCGTGTGTGGCTCGGCACGGGGAGGATATGCTTACTTCAGACAAGATAAAGCCCGCCATTCTGGCGGGCTTTATCTTGTAGTCACCTTCTACCTCGCGGACGCAACGTTCAATCCGGCCTGCTCTTTCAAAGCAGCAGCCTTGTCAGTCGCTTCCCAGGTGAAGTCTTTATCGTTCCGTCCGAAGTGGCCGTAGGCGGCCGTCTTCTTGTAGATGGGACGGCGCAGATCGAGACTTTCGATAATCCCCTTCGGCGTCAGCTTGAAGTTTTTGCGGACCAGTTCTTCGAGCTTGCGATTCTCGACCTTTCCAGTACCGAACGTGTCAACTAGCACGCTGACTGGTTCGACAACACCGATCGCATAAGCCAACTGCACTTCGCAGCGATCCGCCAAGCCGGCCGCCACAATATTCTTGGCGATGTGCCGGGCCATATACGCAGCTGAGCGGTCGACTTTTGTCGGATCCTTGCCCGAAAACGCGCCGCCGCCGTGACGCCCCATGCCGCCATAGGTGTCGACGATAATTTTGCGACCAGTCAACCCGGTATCGCCCATTGGTCCACCGATGACGAAACGACCAGTCGGGTTGATGTGGTATTTGGTGTCCTCATCAAGCAGATGCGCTGGCAGAACAGCCTGAATGACGTGTTTGAGAATATCGCCGCGAAGTTGCTCATTCGAGACGTTTTCTGCGTGCTGGGTCGAGATCACGACAGCATCGATGCGGACCGGCTTGCCCTGTGCGTCGTACTCGACTGTCACCTGGCTCTTGCCGTCGGGACGCAGATACGATAGTTGGCCGTTCTTGCGGACTTCCGATAACCGGAAGGTCAGTTTGTGCGCCAGCGAAATTGCCAACGGCATCAGTTCAGCAGTCTCGTTCGAAGCATAGCCGAACATCATGCCCTGGTCGCCTGCGCCGCCGGTGTCCACGCCCATCGCAATATCGCCCGACTGCTTGTTGATCGTCGAAATCACTGCGCAGGTGTTTGAATCGAAGCCATACAGAGCATTGTCATAGCCGATTGCAGCAACCGTACCGCGTACAAGCGACTGAAAATCAACGTAAGCCTTAGTCGTAATTTCGCCAGCGATGACGACGAGGCCGGTCGCTGTCAGCGTTTCGCAGGCAACACGGCTGTAGGGATCCTGCTCCAGGCAGGCATCAAGAATCGAATCGGAAATCTGATCAGCTATCTTGTCGGGATGGCCCTCGGTCACCGACTCCGAGGTAAATAGAAATCTGTCACGTGTGGACAAATTGAATCCTCCTGTACGTCTATAGGCAGGGAGCGCAATCTGCCTTGAGTTGAACCTTTCAAGGGTAGCAGAGCACAGATGACGCCAGCAAAGTTCAGGAGCCAGGATGTCGACAATTCAAGTGGATGGTATGGAATAGAAGCGGAATGGCGATTCTATAGATCGCCGCTGGAAGGTCCCGCCAAAGATTGAGGCGTCCATCCTTTCAAGGCAGGGGTGGGAGAGTTACGGTCTCAATTTTGTTTAGAACTACCGTCGAAACGCCAGTGTCTCGGTCTGCACGCCCCGGCTGCTCACCATATTTTTGTGGTGCACATAATCCCAGACGAACCAGCTGAGGCCGCCGAGGAACAGCAGCAGCACGGCGACACCGGCCCAGCGCATCATGCTGTCGGAACGGTTCAGGTCCTTGCCCCGTGCCCGTCCGACATTCTCTGCGAATGCAGTCCAGTTAAGATCATCTTCATCGGGATTTCGAGATTGCCTGCTGGCGGTCATAAACCGGTCCACCCATTCGTCTTCATCCAGCCCCAGGGTCCGCGCATAGTTGCGAACGATACTTTTGTTGAACAGGCCGCCAGGTAGCTGGTCAAAGTTGTCGGATTCGACCGCTTTCAGGTGACGCAAACTGATTTTTGTCGCGCCTGACACTGTGTCGAGCGCGATGCCCCGACTTTCGCGCTCATTGCGTAATGCTTCGCCAAAGTTAGCCATAGTGCACTACCTGTGTCTTCTGACCCGCCCTCTTCTCCACTCGAGCGTCTCCTGCTTGCTCAAAGACGTTTGTGTCGAGGAGCCGCACGATCTTCACTGCGATTTTTGCCGCAGCTTAGTACTAACTTACGCCGAAATTGAAAATATGCAGCACAACTTTTGGGGCATAGTAACGGCAGTGGCTCCGGATAGTTAATTCCTGAATATCCGCATGCAGGCTGTAAACCTCCCAGATCGCGAACCTCGAAGCCGGGCGCGTTGCGATACACTCGCCTAGTGAATAAGCTTGTCGTCGGTAATCTGCTGCATCGCCCGCTTAGAGCCTTCATCGGCATATTTGCGATTGCCATCGAGGTCGTTATGATCCTGTCGATCGTCGCCGTCATGATGGGGCAGTTGAATGGAGCGCGCACCTCGACCGGCGGCATTGGCGCGGACATGTTTGTGCGTCCAGCGAACGGCAGCTTCATCGCCGGCGTAGGTGGCGCTCCGGTGCCGGCGAAAGTCGCCGATGTGCTCGCGAAATTACCGCACGTGGCCGTCGCTGCAGCAGTGATTGCCGACTTCAATATGGGCGGCTCAGTTGAAACCATCTACGGTATCGATTACGACACCTTCAATGCACTCAAGCCCTTTAAGTTCCTGGAGGGCACGCCCTTTCAGCAGCCCAATGACATGATTGTTGACGACTTCTATGCCCGTTCCGGCGGCGGTCACCACGTTGGCGACGTTGTGAAAGTAATCAATGACAACAAGTTCCGCATCTGCGGCATCGTCGAGCACGGCAAGGGCGGGCGCAAATTTGTACAGAGGCAGACCCTGGGCAAGTTGATGGGGGGCGCTGAAAACAATGCGTCAATGTTCTACATCCGAAGCGACGATATCAGGAACCAGGGCCTCATTCGTCAGGAGATCCACAACACGCCCGGTATGTCGCAGTACGTGGTGCAGACGATGGAAGAATGGCTCTCGCTGATGACGCCTGATCATCTTCCCGGCTTCGAGCCGGCACTTACCGCCGTCATCAGTATTGCTGTCATCGTCGGCTTCATCGCTATCTTCCAGTCGATGTACACGGCGATTATGGAGCGCACACGCGAGATCGGCATCCTCAAATCTCTCGGCGCAAGCAAGCTCTATATTGTCGATGCAGTGCTCCGTGAGACGGCCCTGATTGCAGTCGTCGGCGGATTGCTCGGCGTCGCGATGACGTTTGGCATCAAGGCCTGGCTGAACGCCACCCATCCGACACTGCCGTTCCCGATCGAGCAGGCATGGATCCTGAAGACGCTCGCGCTCGCCATCGGCGGCGCCCTGCTCGGCGCGTTTTACCCTGCCATTAAAGCCGCCCTGAAAGACCCGATCGACGCACTCGCCTACGAATAGAAAGCCTTTGCTCCTCCTGGCCCTATCTCCCCTTTGTCACCTGGACCGGAGCGTCCCAATTGTCATCCCGACCGAAGCACAGCGGAGTGCAGAGATCTGCGATTCTGAAGCTCGGCCACTCCCCTCACAGGAACGGTTATATCTGTCATCCTGAGCGAAGCCTTCATCTTTGGTTTCGTGACTTTGTCAGGAAGATCGCGAATAAACACGAGCTAATCATCCCTTCTTCAATCCCGGCAACTCTCTGTAGATAAACTCCTGATCCTCCATCGCAAGCTCACTCAGCGGCACCGGCTTGTCCTGGGGTCTTAGCCCTTTCTGGTTGATGCGATTGATCAGGCTCCAGTTCTTTACGGGATGCTGTGGATCGGGATCCGCTGGTTCCTTTGCGGGCAGATCGTAGCGCGTAAAGTCGATTACCTTGCGCGGCGTTGCTTCCTGCCAGTCGCGCAGCAGCGCCAAACGAAAATGCCGATTCATGAACCATTCAATCTCAAGATTGTTATATGAATCGCCGAGTCCTGACCCGCGTTCAAGGAAGTTATAGTGCCAGTCGTCGTTGGTCTTGTAGTGCTTGCGCCAGAGGGTGCCGAACTCGCCGAAGGTCACGAAATGGGTATCCGGCCAATGCTTTTTCGTGCCCGACACCCACATGTTCATTGCCGAGCACACCAGGTCCTGGCCGAACTCGTGCACCATCTCGGCCTCCCAGATATTCGTCACCCAGCCAAAGCCATTACGCTGAAAGCCTTCGTCGAAGTGGATGGACGACGTGTGCATGACCTCACGTTGACCGAGATCAAGACCATAGCCGATGTACGTTTCAAGAGGACCCACGCCACGACGGCTGTTGTAGCCGGTGATCTTCTGGCCAAGCGAACCAGCGCGTCGGGCGCAGATGAAATCCATCGTCCAGCCATCGAGACTGACGCAATCGATGAAGTCGCCTGGATCCTGCGCCGGCTTGCAGAAATGTTCAGTCGATGGATAGAAGGGATACGACGGTGATCCATCCGCGCCGCCGCCATCGACGGCATACTGGCTCCAGATGACTGCATGCGCTGTGTGAATATGTTCTTTCTCGGCAAGATACTGCAACGTATTCGCCGATAGAAAACCGCCCATGATCGCCTGTGGCC
>CAXTNK010000043.1:0-9180 GCA_964245665.1 uncultured Acidobacteriaceae bacterium | reverse complement strand
GATGATCTGGATCGCTTCTGTCATCTCGCGGTTCACGCGCGCACGCGGCAGATACATCGCCGGAAAATAGCCGGGGAAGTAGGACACTTCATCGCCAAATGTCTTCTGGCATTGAACGGCATACGCGCGAATCTCACGATAGTTCCTACGCTTGTCTTCGAGAGCATTCAACGTGAATCCCCAGGTCAGCCGGCCATCGGGATTCGATCGCGCGAAGGCCTCGCGCAGGGCGCGCACGCCCGCGAGCGTGTGCCAGGTGGATTCGTCGCGATCCATCAGCTTCACATCGCGCGACACCTCCCAGGGCGTCGTGCGGATCATGATGCAGAGCGTCACATAGCGGTGGCCGAGCAGGGTCTGCGGTCTTCCTGCAGGTGCAATCAGGAGTTTATTCATGGAGCGCAGCGAGTGGGAGCCGGTGGCAATTCGAGCCGCAACCAATGCGGAACCGCTGAGTAATGTGCGTCGATTCATGCGTGTCCTATCGGCTTGTCGTTCACCCTGTTCACCTTGTCATTCTTCCCCATGTCTTGTCATTCTGACCGGAGCATAGCGTAGTGGAGAGATCTGCATTTCCTTCACCAGCCATTGCATCGAAAGCGAATGCAGATCTCTCCACTACGCTTCGCTCCTGCCGAGATGACAGCAATGTTCGCTGCAGTCGAAATGACAAAACTGTCGGCTCTGGTCGAGATGATGAATTGTGCGCTTCCATCTAATGACAATGTCTGGAGCTCATGCCGTCACTTCGCTGCCCGCAGCCGCTCAACCAGTTCCGTATGCCCCTTGGCTTCGGCATAATCCGCCGCAGTCCTGCCCTGGTCGCAGCGCAACGATGCATCCGCGCCCGCAGCCAGCAGCATCTCTGCCGCCGCAGTCTTTCCGGCGGACGCGGCCTGGTGCAGCGGAGTATACCCGCCCATCTGTTTCGCATTGACATGCGCACCATGCTTCAGCAGCAGCGCCATCGGCTCAGTACTGTTGCTCAAGGCAAGCGCTGCGTGGAGCGGTTGATTTCGCATTGCCGTCTTCGAATACGCATGGACATCCGCTCCGTGTGACAGCAGGAGCGCGACTGCTTCTGCTCCACCGAATGCAGCGGCCAGATGCAGCGGCGTCCAGCCATCGCTTGAGAGGGAATTGATTCGTGAAGGGTCAGCCGAGAGCAATGCATTCAGCCGCGCCAGATCACCGACTGCCGAAGCTTCATGCACATCGATCGAGTCGAGGCCGGAGAGCAGAAAATCCCGCACCACGGTCTGGCCGCTGTACACGGCCCATAGCAAAGCCGAGACACCCTGGGCGTCCCGGCTCTGCGCGATCAGCGGATCTTCCTCAACGTACTCGGCGATCTCCGTCGTAGCCCCGCGCCGTACCAGCGAAATAAAATGTTGGCTCACGCCAAAACTATATCTCCACTGCGACGCAAACAACTACTTGCGGAGCAACTGCGGCCAATTCCTTGCCGTTGCTTTTCTCGGATTGCGGTAATGCCGCGGCAAAGCTATTCACTGCCTGGCCGGAACACCGAAATATCTGTCCGCGTCAATATCTATCCGCGCCGCCTGACATTTACCCTCGTTGGTCGCAAGATAAAGCTGCCGGTAATCCCGCAGCGTAGCAATGACCGATTCATCGAGGCCGGACGCGAACACAACATTCAGCGTCGTTGCTGCCCGAATCCGCTGTGCGTCTGCAGCGGATGCACTCTGCTTTGCGCAAGGCTCACCATCCCACGGATTAGAACATGCCAGTTTAACGCCGCTCCACCACCATCGGCACGCCTGCTTTCGGCCTCAGAGAGATGGCCGGCTGCACGGCGATCTCCTTCTTCGCATCAGGGGTTGGCGTCAGCTTCCAGTTCTGCGCGACAGTCGCGAGCACCAGCACACCTTCCATCCACGCGAGTCCTTCGGCGATACACTGACGCGAACCAGCGGCGAAAGGGAAGTATGCAAACCGCGGCCTGCCTGCCTTGTTCTCTGTAGAGAAGCGCTCCGGATCAAACCGCGATGGGTCGTCATAGAAACGCGCATCGCGATGCACGCAGATCTGCGGAGCCAGCAGGATGGCGCCAGCCGGAATCCGGTACCCGGCAATGTCATACGGAACGACGCACGTCCGCGCCGTTACCCACACCGGCGGATAGAGCCGCATCGCTTCGGCGAAGACCATCTCGGCGTAGCGCAGCTGCGGATAGTCATCGGCAACCGGGGTGCGTCCACCTAAAACAGCGGCGCTCTCGGTATGCAAACGCTCCTGTATCTCCGGATGCTGACCGAGCAGCCACAGCGCAAAACTAAGCGCATTCGCTGTCGTTTCATGCCCGGCCAGTAGAACGGTGGTGCATTCGTCGTGCACCTGCTGGTCCGACATCGTGCCACCCGCGGCCACGCCGGCACTCTGCTCGCCTTCGGTGTCGACGGATTCAAGCAGCATCGACAACAGGTCGCCGCGATCGCCTGGAGCTGCCCGGCGTTCACGAATCATCCGGTAAATCAGGGCATCGAGCTCCGCCTGTCCCGCACGGATACGCCGCATGGCCGGCAGGGGAGACTTCTGTAGTTGCTCCGAGAAAGGTAACAGTGCAAGTGGCAGAAAGCTCATGAAGGCATTGACCGCCGTCTCGACCTTCTTGACATCAGCCTTCACGTCCACATCAAACAGGCACTTGCCGACGATGAGCAGCGCCAGCTCCAGCATCTGGCCATGCAGATCGATGGTCGTGCCACTCTGCCATTGGCTGGTCATGCGTTCGGCATAACTGCCGATCACTTCGCCGTAGGCAGCAATGCGTTTGCGATGAAATGCCGGCTGCGCGAGCCTTCGTTGCCGCATGTGCAGCGGCTCTTCGCTGGTCAGAAGGCCCTCACCCAGAACGGTCTTCGCGCGCTGCATCACGATGCCGCGATGATGTTTCGCTGCATCCTTCAGAAAGTAATCGGCAATCAGGTCAGGATGGTTCAGCTGGTAGATATGCCGGGTCGCCGCCATATAGTGCACCAGGTCGCCATACTCTTTAGCGCATGCCTGCATATAGTCAACTGCACTCTGGCGGAAGATTCTCCCGTTAAAAACGCGGCCAAGCAGCGTGGGGCCCGGCGGATAGCGTCTCGCTCTAGAAGAGTTTGACTGTGCGGGCTCGAGACGTAGGGGAACAGTGGACATGCGTGAACTTACCTGACGTAAGTCTAGAGCATTCCTCCTGTTACCAGCCCTTCCTGTCGCAGTCTAAGCTGGCCTCTTCCTGGAGAAAAGGCCAGCTTAGACTGCCTCTTCCGGCTACTCCTGCAGGAGTAATGCTCTGGTGGATAGCGCTATTGTGCGGACCACGACGCATGCGAGTCCTCGTGCGCCGCTTGGATGCAAAACACATTCATCAACGCGATGTTGCTCGCTCTACGGCTCCCGATCAACCGGCTCCATCGTACGATGGAAATACTCGGCCAATCCCATGCGTCAAGGCGGTCGGCGGCCGGGACCGGAGCTTTACTACACATGATGGAAAAGATCGTTGATGGACGAACGGACCTGGTGTTCGAATATCTCGCAGCTGGCCACGCCGCCAATGCGAAGGATGTGGCCGGTGTCACGCTCATCCAGTGGTGTGCGTATTACGGAGATGTCAGCGCGATCAAGTACCTGCTGGCTAATGGAGAATCACGATCAGCCCTGGCAGGCGAACTGAATGCCGCGGCTTTTCATGGCCACTGGCGGCTGACGCAGTTCCTGGTCGAGATCGGCGAAGATGTCAATCACGCTCAGCCGGATACGGGTGAGACGCCCTTGCATGCCGCTTTGTGCAAGAGCAGTCCAGGTCACGATCGCGTAGTCAAGATCCTGCTTGCCAACGGAGCTGATCCAAATGCTGTCACCCACCCTGGCATACCCACAGGCACTTTCATGCGGGATGCGCGCACCCGCGGAGGAACGCCACTCCACCGGGCTGCGGCGGTCGCCAGCGAAGAGGCTATCCAGCTCCTGCTCAACGCCGGTGCTCGGAAGGATGCGAAGGACGTCCATGGCGATTCGCCGCTGTCTTGGGCCAGTTGGCATCTGCGGCCGGATTCGATCCTGAGAATGCTCTGCTACGGCGGCTTTACCATCAACCCAGCTCGTCAGCCGATGGAGATCAACCTTCTCGGCGAGCCGCACGTCCACAACGAACAGCGGTAGTCGCAAACCGCTCTACGGATCCCTTAATTGCTCAACGGATGACCATGACTCCTGCGCAGACCACTCCTGTTCTCACCACGGACCGGCTCCTCCTGCAGCCGCTGCAAGTGGCGGATGCAGAGCAGACCCAGCAGCTTTTTCCGCAGTGGGAAGTGGTCAGGTTCCTGAATGCGTCCGTCCCCTGGCCTTACCCCCCGGACGGCGCTCTCAGTTATTACCGCGATATCGCACTGCCGGCAGTCGCGCGCGGAGATGAGTGGTACTGGACCCTGCGACTCAAAGGCCATCCTGATCAACTGATCGGCCTCATCGGTTTGATGAAGAGTGACCATACCAATCGAGGCTTCTGGCTTGGCCTTCCCTGGCGGGGTAAAGGACTGATGACCGAGGCCGTCATTGCCGCCAACGATTACTGGTTTGACGTGCTCGGCTTTGACGTTCTCCGCGCACCCAAGGCCGTCGCCAATGTGGAGTCGATCCGCATTTCCGAGAAGACCGGCATGCGCAGAATCTCTACCGAAGAACGCGATTTCGTCGCCGGCCGCTTTCCTGCCGAGACCTGGGAGATGACCGCCGAAGAATGGCGGGCTGCCAGGTACAGCCTGTTGAAGCAGGCGAATGTTCGAAGCGAATAGAGTTCGACTGGGCTGGAGCGGCTTTCGTGCAGGTTGAAAGCGAAGAGAAAAGGGTGGCTGGTCTCTTTGCCGGAAATAGGACCTAAGGAACGATCACGACAACAGGAAGCTCGTTCTACTGCCCCGAGTAGTAGCCGTCGCGTGTCTGCACAATCAACTTCTTCTGCCTGAGCACCGACAGATCAACGCGATGATAGCCACTCGCTGCTGCCTTCGTATCAGGCGTGTAGCCGAGCCGGTATTGCGAGCGCAGCTCTTCCGCAATCTGCGCATAAATGGTCGCGAAAGTCTCCTTACCCTTTACCTCAAACATCAGCAGTTCGGTTTCGTGCGCGAACTGGATCAGGAATGCCTGGTCGGGCGTGCGGCTGGCGGTTCCAGGGCAGAACGATCCCGGCGCAGCGCAGCGGCTTTAAACGGCAGGATATTTGTGGTTCATAGGTACTTGGCCGGGCAACTGTACCGTGCAAGTGAACGGAATGCGGCCAACCCGCATGGCCTTTTCAGCCTCAAAGCTCCTGTTTGCCGCATTCTTCACATGTAAAGAGTGAAGAACGGAAATAGAGGAGCTTATGAGAAAACTTATTGCTGGTGCTTTGATCGCATTGGGCGCGTTGAGTGTGACTGCCGGAGCCAAGGCCGCGGATACAGACAAAGCCAAGCTGGACCAACGGATTGACGCAGCTCACGCCGTGCTGCATCAACTGATGGCGACCCCGGACAAGGGCATTCCCCTGAACATTGCCGCCAAGGCGACCTGCGTTGCCGTCATCCCCGGATTCAAAAAGGGAGCATTCCTGGTAGGCGCACAATATGGCCAGGGTCTCGCCACATGCCGCACCGGCCATGGCTGGAGTGCACCGGTATTCATCCAGTTGACTGGCGCGAGCTTCGGTTTTCAGGCCGGCGGTCAGTCGACCGACCTGGTACTGGTCGGCGTCAACCACAAGAGCATGGATGACATGCTGAAGAACAAGTTGAAGCTCGGCGGAGATATCGCTGCTTCAGCCGGTCCGGTTGGCCGTAACTCGCAAGCTGGCACCGACATTCTGGCAAATGCCGAGTTTCTCACCTATTCGCGAAGCAAGGGCCTTTTTGCCGGCGTTGACCTGACTGGTGATGTAGTCAACCAGAACCAGGACGACACACGTGCCTATTACGGTGCCGATGTGCCCTACCAGAAGATCCTCAGCGGATCCGTGCCGACGCCGGCATCTGCCAAATCCTTTGTCTTCACCGTCAACCAGATGTTCCGCCGCGGCAAGGCGGTAGCAGCTCAGTAACCAAAACGCTTAATCGCGAAGTCAACAAGGGCCGGCGGCAGCTGGCCCTTTTGCATGCTCCGGAAAACACGCCGGCCTCGGCGTCCCCAAAAAGGGACCAAAGTCACGTTACCTAAGATGTAAGGGATCCAAGCAAGTCCTGCCACCAATTAGGGATGTCGACTACCCCTAATTGTTTCTATGGTTACAACATTGGCACCGTGAACTCTACGGCATGTTGCAATGGCCGGGCATTTTCCTGTGACGAGAGTCCCGCGGTGATGGGGAGAAGAAAGATGAAATTACTACTTGTTCCTATTCTTGGCGTTATGCTTTGCTCCCCGTTAGCAGGTGCTGCCAACTTGCTTCCTCTGCGTGTTCATCCCGCTCCTGACACTCCAATCGATCCGATGCCGCCTTTCCCGTTACCCCTTCCACCCATAGAACCTCCCCAGATGTAAGCGCGTACCACCAAGGGCATCCACGATCTCGGATCGTAAGGATGAGCCTTACAGGACAGGAGTTCCCAGCCTCAGGTCAAGGAGCCGTGATTATGTCGAACTGCCATCGCTTTGCCGAACCGACCCCGCAGACTCCGGTCGACCCCCGGCCTCCGCTACCGAAACCTCCGTCCACTCAGCGCAGGTTGTGATAGAAGTCTTCAGGGAGGAAGGCATGCCATTGAGTGTCTGGAGTGTGGTGCTGTGGATATCAGGATTTGCCCTGAACCTGGCGCTGTTTGCGGTTCTTATTTACAAGAAACGCTATCGCACACTTCCTCTGTTCACCCTGCTGATCGGACTGGATTCTGTCCAGACGATTGTCCTTTTCTCAGTCCATCGATACGCCTCGCTGAACGTCTACAGTTACGCCTGGTATATCAGCGAAGCAGTCGACACGGTCCTGCACCTGCTGGTCGTGTGGGAGGTCGCGCGCATACTTATCGAGCAGCATCTGGGCCTGCGACTTCATGAGGAGATCCGGAATCACTGGATCGCCTTTCTGCTCATGGCTGTGCTTGGGATTTTCTTTCTCACCTATCCCGACCATGCCACCTATCTCCCGGCGGTGATAGCACTGCGGGGCGGCCAGCTTTCGACAGTCGGCATTGGCGGACTGCTCCTGATGGTTCTTGGTCTCACCTTCTTTTTCAGGGTAAACGTTCGAATACACGCGCAGGCCATTGTCTATGGGCTGGCTCTGTATACGTTCGGGAAGTTCATTGTAGAGGGAGCGTTCCTTCTGTTAGGTACCGACATCGTCGCTCAGTCCAATGATTGGCTCAGGCCGGTATACCACGTAACGCTGCTGTTCTGGATCGTCTGTCTCTGGCGCAAGGAGCCGGAGCGGGCTCTGAGCGATAGCGTTTACGCCCTGGTCCGTCAAGGACGTGCCGGTATTAACCCGCCCATGCCTAAATCCGTAACGTTCGAAGAGGGATCGCGCAGCCCGCGCCGGCTGGTTTTCTCGATCAGGGAAAAGAAAGTGCCTCCGGACAATGGCAACGAAACACTGGAAAGGGACCCGATCGGCTAAGAGAGCTCACGAATTGACCTTTCCCGACGCTGAACTCCGTTGACTCCCGCACATCGCTGCGCTATTCTGTAATCCTTGCGCAGTGCTGCGTTTGCCTTCCTGTGCCCTGCTTTTTTCCGGGTCCGGGTGGAAGGCTAACCGGTCGGCCGTAACGGTCGAGCTTTCAGCAGTATGGCCTGCGCTACTCACGCGATCTAAAGCAGTTAGCCGTGAAGAGCTTTTTAAGCACGTCGTATGCCGTGGCTGCATGCTGCGTGTTGCGGATGTTTTATATGAACGGCAGTTTGAGTTGATTTGGTGGTAGATAGCAAGTGAGCAAAACCGTTCTTTGAAGGAACGGTTTGGAAAGACAAGAGAACCAATACGATGTCGACCTATATTCCAAGCGCGAAAGAGATCACACGCAAGTGGTTTCTTGTCGACGCATCGGGCAAGACCCTCGGCCGTTTAGCGACCGAAGTCGCCAGCATCCTCGCCGGCAAGCGTAGTCCCAAGTACACGCCTTATATCGATATGGGTGACCATGTCATCGTCGTCAACGCCGAGAAGATTGTCCTGACCGGTCTGAAGGCGAGCCAGAAGCTGTACCGCCGCTACACTGGTTTCCCCGGCGGTCTCCGTGAAGAATCATTCGTCCGCTTGCTGGAGCGGCGTCCGGAAAAGATTGTCGAAGAAGCCGTCGAAGGCATGCTGCCGAAGACCAAGATGGGCCGCCAGATGGCGACCAAGCTCCAGGTCTATCGCGGACCCAAGCATCCGCACCAGGCCCAGCAGCCAGTTGCGCTGGACTTCGAAACCCGCAACGGCCAGAAGAAGGCCAGCTAGATTTTCGAAGACGCGGGTTTCTCCACTTCGGTCGAGATGACAAAGTTTCCAAGCGACGCGCGAGCGTTTTTACGAGCTTAAGGAAGAGTTCAGAAGATATGGCAGATTCAGTCCAGTACTACGGAACAGGCCGCCGCAAGTCGGCGATCGCGCGTGTATTTCTCCGCCCAGGCGCCGGCAACTATACGATCAACCGGAAGCCCTATGAGACCTATTTTGTTACCGAACAGCAGCGCGTCTCCGGTAAGCGCACTTTGATCCTGACCGAGCTGACCGGCACGTTTGACGTGTTCGCCACCGTCAAGGGCGGCGGTGTTTCAGCGCAGGCTGACGCCGTGAAAATGGGCGTTGCCCGTGCACTGCTCGAGTTCAATCCCGAACTGCGCAAGACTTTGAAGAGCGAAGGCCTGCTGACCCGCGATGCCCGCGTGAAAGAGCGGAAGAAGTACGGTCAGAAGGGTGCTCGCGCACGTTTCCAGTTCTCCAAGCGATAGTTTGCTCGGTAGCTGGCTTTACAGGTTCTGTCCGGTCACTGTTTGTTATAGTGCCTGGTCGATCGAGTGTATGTAGTTAAATTTCCCTGGCAACAGGGCTGAATTCTTCACTGTTACGAAACAGTGGGAATGCAAATCAACGAGGAGGTCGTTTGGCCACTATCACTATGAAGGAGCTGCTCGAAGCAGGTGTTCACTTCGGGCATCAGACGAAGCGCTGGAACCCGAAGATGAAGGAATACATCTTTGGCG
>CAXTNK010000042.1:38986-41294 GCA_964245665.1 uncultured Acidobacteriaceae bacterium | reverse complement strand
TCCCTCCCAGCCAATGCTCCGTTACGTCGACGAACATGGGACCGCTGGTAACGGCGAGTGTCTCTCCATCGGGCTGCCATCTAACGATCTTCCATACGGCCGGCTCGTGTTGAATCCATTCTGTCGTCCATTTCCCGACACGCTCTTCACGGCCATGATCGCTTCGGCTGCCGACGACGTCATACTGGATCGTCAACCGCAACTTCAGCGGTGCATCCGCCAATTGCTCCAGCGCGGTGATTTCAAATTCCGCTGTCTCGATCGACAACAAAGCACTGAGCCAGCCCTGCATCTGTAGAAGGAAGTATGCGGAGCCTCGACCTGTTTCTTTGCCGAACAGTCTTCGAGCTGTCTCAATCCCGTTCCCGGTGCGCAGCTTTTTCTCATCCACCGGCTTTAGTGATGTGGTCTCGATCGCAGGATCCAGCAGCTTCGCCAATGTCGATGTTTCCCGGACCGACGCCACCAGGGCGCGGGCCCATCCTCTGAGCAGCGTTTCGATCTCAAATGCATACCTCTCGGAGACATAGCTGTCCGCGCCCGGCGGAACCAGGCGCAGTACATCATCGAGCGGCGACTTCAATGGATAGTGTGGGATCAGACGCGCGTCTGTGAAGGGGAAGGACGAATCCTGCGCTTGACTTACGACAGCAGCGCCAGGCAGATCTTCCATGAAGAGCCTGGAACCATGCAGCGGAGCTGGCCGGAATGCCCAGGGCGCGAACGCCAGGCTCTTGAGTGCAGATCTTCTAGAAAACAGCGGGTTCTCTTTCTTTTTAAGCGACATCCTGCAGGTTCCGCAGCACGCAATCTTAGCATTGACGAGCCGAAATTTGGAGAAGATCCGAACCCTGTATGGACTGGTTTCCCTGTCAGCGGTGCTGCTCGGCTGTGCAAGATCGGGCTTTTCTATAGGGACAGATGAACCAACGGGTTTCCTTGGTGAAAAAAGTGTCAACCTTTTGATTGACAATGGTCATCCTGGTGATCTACTTTTCCGACGAATGTAAGCCTTTACTTTCTGGTTGCTAGGACGCTCTTTGGGCAAGCCGCAACTTGAAGCGAATGGCTCTACACACGAGAAAGCGGAGCACACATTAGATGAGCCTCAATTGCAACATTTCTGGATGGTCTAAACGCATTGCCTATACGATCCTTGCCTGCTTCTGCCTGCTGCTGCTGAGCAACAGGGGCGCACTCGCCCAGGTCGACGAAGGCGCAATTAACGGAACAGTCCAGGACAGCAGCGGCGCAGTTGTGCCGAACGCGCAGGTCACGTTGACGAACACTGATCAGGGGCTAGTCCTGACTACCCAGTCCAACGCCGGTGGAGAATACATTTTCTCGCCCGTTAGGACCGGCCATTATAAGGTGTCGGTCACAGCGACAGGCTTTTCCACCACGACACAGGAGAACATCACGGTCACGGTCGGCGCCCAGGTGCAGGCCAACATCAAACTCAGCACCGGGTCATCAGCGACGACAGTCACAGTGACCGCCGCTCCGCCTGAGCTGCAGACGGATGAAGCTTCGGTCGGCCAGACGGTCACTGAACATACCATCCAGTCACTCCCGCTCAATGGTCGTAACTTCACTTTTCTGGCGCAGCTTGGCGCGGGCGTCAACACAGCGCAGTCTGATACTCGCGGTAACGCAGCTTCCGGCGCATTTACGGCTAACGGTCTGCGGCCTTCGCAAAACAACTATCTGCTGGACGGGATTGACAATAACTCCAACGCAGTGGACTTCCTGAACGGTACCAACTTCGTTATTTTGCCGCCACTCGACGCCATTCAGGAGTTCAAAGTGCAGACGGCAGACTTCAGTGCCGAGCTCGGCCGATCGGCCGGTGCTGTGCTGAATGCCACGATCAAGACCGGTACGAACAGCTTCCATGGCGCTGCCTGGGAGTTTTTCCGTAATGACAAGCTGGATGCAGCTGACTTCTTTGAATATCAGGGCAAGAGCGAACTGCGTTTCAACCAGTTCGGCGCCTCTATCGGCGGCCCGGTCATCAAGAACAAGGTCTTCTTCTTCGGCGATTACGAAGGCTTTCGCCGCGTGCAGGGCGAGACTACTTCGGGTGTCTCCGTACCGACACTGGCAGAGCGTAATAGTAACTACACCGATCTTTCTGATGTAAGTTCAGGCCAGGGTGGTACCAACCCCGCGCTTGACCGCACAGACGCACTTGGTCGGAAAATCCCGATCGGCACCATCATGGATCCGGCTACCACGCGTCAAGTTTTCCAGGGGCAGATGGATCCGGTATCCGGCTTCGCCGCAACAGAGAACGGCTATGTGCGTG
>CAXTNK010000042.1:37988-38976 GCA_964245665.1 uncultured Acidobacteriaceae bacterium | reverse complement strand
TAATCAACTTCCCGCTAACAGGCTTGATCCAAACGCGCAGAAGCTGCTCAATCTGTTTCCGCTGCCGACGACCGGCGGCCTTTCCGGCAACTTTGGAGCAGCCCCGGCTCTCTTTGAACATCGCAATGCTTTTGACGTGCGTGTCGATTACAACCCTTCCGAGAAGGACCAGATCTTCGGTCGCTTCAGCTACGTGGATGATCCACAGTTTATCCCTGGACCCTTCGGCGGTATTGCAGATGGGGGCGCCTTCCAGCAAGGCCTGCAGACAGCGAAATCAGACCAGGCGGTCATTGGATACACGCATGTCTTTACGCCGAGCACCATCAACGTGGCACATGTAGGATTCAATCACCTTCACAGCACCCGTTACGGCCCGGAAGGAAGTGTTTCAGGCATTCCTGCCCAATTTGGAATTCAGGGTGTTCCACAATCCACCGAGAATGGCGGTCTGCCTGCCATTGTGATTTCGGGCCTTGCGGAACTCGGCAGCAATGATTACCTGCCCTCGGATGAAGTCAGCCAGACTCTGCAAGTGACTGACGATTTCACGAAGATCTACGGCAGACATAGTTTCAAGACTGGTATCGAATTTCAGAACGTTGACTTCAATACTCTGCAGCCAGCGTACTCACGTGGCGAGTTTGATTTCAACGGGAACTACGCAGGCGTGCCTAACCAGGGCGGCGACAACACGGGCAAGGGCCAGTTTCTCCTTACCCCGACTGCTGCTTGTGGCGAGCCAGGTTCCCTGTGTACCACTGAGGCCGTTCCTAACGGCATCAGCGGCGTAGGCGGTGCGAACGATGTACACGCTTCAAACATCAGCAAGACCTACGACACCCGGACCTACTTCGCTGCTTATTTTCAGGACGATTTTAAAGTCAGCCCAAAGCTGACCCTGAATCTCGGACTGCGTTGGGACTACTTCAGTTCCATCTCCGAAAAGAATGGCGGCCAGGCCAACTTTGTTCAGAGTGGTCCACCG
>CAXTNK010000042.1:28624-37978 GCA_964245665.1 uncultured Acidobacteriaceae bacterium | reverse complement strand
ACGGCGTTCCGACTTTCTTGATTCCAGCTTCAGGCAAAGACCTTCGCGCCCTGTCACCGAGCTTTATCGCCCTCGCGCAAAAGGATGGTATTGCCATAGACTTCACCAACAAGTATGGGAATGGTCTCACCCAGCCGCAAAAGGACAACTTCGCACCCCGCTTCGGTTTTGCGTATGAAGTGGATCCGAAGCTGGTGGTTCGCGGCGGCGCTGGTCTTTTCTTCAACGCTTTTGAAAACCAGGGCTATGGTCCGAACATCGGTGAGAACTACCCCTTCATCTATAACTTCAGCTTCACTGGCCCGAACGACTACACGCCATTCGGCCAGGGATCTAACCCCTATGCGGGTTGCAAAACTGCAGGTGTAGGCGGCAGCGCACCCATCGGCACGGGTCTTTCCTGCACCACCTTTAGCCCGACTACGGTGAATGCTTCTGGTCTCGGATTGCAGGGTTTGCAGTTCAACTTCCAGACGCCGCGCACCTTCAGCTCGAATCTTACGTTCCAGTACGCGATCACCAATACTCTATCTGCGACCGTGGCTTATGTTCTGACCGACGGCAGCGATCTGCAGGCAGGAATCGGTAACAACGAGCCTTCTCAGATCCTTCCGGTAGGTACGTCGCTGACCCCGACTGCCGCGCAGCCACAGAGTTACATCCCGTTTCCGGATTTCGCAGAGGGTGGTAGCTACCAGCGGACAATCGGCAGCAGCATCTATAACGGACTGCAGACCAAGTTGGAGAAGCAGTTATCAAACGGTGTGCAGTTCCTTGCAACCTACACTTACTCAAAAACCCTTACTGACGCCGGCGATCTACTCAACGGCGGCAGTGTGAATGGCTACCGGGCGCCTTACATCTATGGTCCCAGATTTGACTGGGGGCTGGCTGATTTTGACATCCGCAATGTCCTCCATTTGAGTGGCGGCTACGAGCTTCCGTTCGGACAAGGCAAGCGATTTGCCGGCGGCGCGAACGGGCTGACAAACCAGGTAATCGGTGGCTGGAGCGCTAACGGTATTGTGACCCTGCAGGGCGGTCAGCCTCTTTCCCTGGGCTGCCCAACTGGTACCACCTCCGGCCTCGGCTGCAATGACCTTCTGGTCCCGGGACAAAGTCAGGATCTTGGTGTAAAGATCCATGCGGTACCTAACAATCCAACGCAGCACTCCGCACCATTCTGGTTTGGTAACGCTGCCGCATTCACCCAGCCTTGTCCGCTGGGAGCAAGCGGTCCGACAAATTGCATACCCACTTCGGGCGCTGGACTTCTTGGCGGCGGCCCCTCCACAACTTACGGTCCTGGCTTCAAGCGCTTTGACTTTTCTGCGTTCAAATCGATCAAGTTCAACGAACGCGTCTCGGCACAATTCCGGGCTGAGTTCTTTAACATCCTCAACCACCCCAACTTCAACTCGCCGAACTTCGGTGGCAATGGTGTAACGGCTGTTTCGGGATCAGGCTCGTATAACAATTCAGCTTTCGGTCAGATCGGTTCGACACGCGATGCTCCCTACGATCCGCGTCAGATCCAGTTCGCCCTGAAGCTGTATTACTAGATACTTCTGTCAAAGCTGTAAGCCAGAACCCCGGAACGGCACATGCGGTCGATGTGTCGTTCCGGGGTTTTCTGTGTGCGTTATCCTCACTAAGAAGCTGGAAGGATAAGTCTTGTTGCCACTGATTGACCTGCGTCGGCTTATCGTCACGATCGCACTTGCCGGTTCTCTGCCTCTGCATATTCTTGCTCAGTCGAGCTTGCCGCCAGCTAGTACAGGCGACATGAATGCGCAATTTCAGTCGGCACTTGCGCACTATCGGGCAGGCAAGTTTGTTGAAGCTTCATTAGAGCTAGAAGCACTTCTTCCAAGAGCACCACAGAGCTACGAACTGCATGAGCTCCTTGGATTGACCTACGCGGCAACATCGAAACAACAGAAGTCAGTAGAGCAGCTATCTCTAGCCGTTGATGTGAAACCCGACTCCAGCCCTGCGCGGACGAACCTTGCGACCGCCCTGGTGCATGCAGGAAGGGCAACCGAAGCAGAAGCACAATTCAAAAAAGCACTGGCGCTCGAGCCGGATAACTACAGCGCAAACCATGACCTCGCAGTCTTTTATCTCGATGCAAAGAAGCTCAAAGATGCACTCCCTCTCCTCAAGGAAGCGCAACGCATTACTCCCAAGGCGTATGACAACGGTTATGACCTTGCCGAGGCTGAGTTCCTGGACGGTAAGCTTGACGATGCGAGGCTGCTCATCCAGGACTTGCTGAAAGACAAAGATACCGCAGAGTTGCACAACCTCGCGGCGCAGATTGACGAAAAGGGCGGCAAGTTCCTTGAGGCAGCGCAGGAGTTCGAATTGGCCGCGCACTCCGACCCGAGTGAAGACAATCTATTTGCGTGGGGAAGTGAATTGTTGCTGCATCGGACTTATGATCCAGCCATCCTGGTCTTCCGCCAGGCATCGGAGCGCTATCCTGCGTCACCGCGTCTCTGGATCGGTCTAGGAATGGCACAGTATAGCCAGGGCAAGTATGAAGAAGCGACTAAGTCACTGCTCAAAGCGGCGGACCTGAACCCTAGCGATGCTCGCTGCTATCTGTTTCTTTCAAAGGCGTATCTCAGTGCGCCGACGCAGGCAGAAGAGGTAATTAGCCGATTTCGAATCTATGCCGACAAGCAGCCACACAATGCACTCGCACAGTATTACTATGCCATGAGCCTTTGGAAGGGCAGGCGTACCGAGACAATCCCGGTAGATTTCCTGACTATCGAGTCAGTGCTGAAGAAATCAATAGCGATCGACGGAAGCAATGCGGATGCCCATCTGCAACTCGGGATCCTCTATGCAACGCAGCATGAATATTCGAAAGCTTATCCGGAATACACGCGCGCCCTGCAGCTCGAACCAAATTTGGTGGATGTCCATTTTCGTCTGGGCCAATACTATGTGAAGTCCGGCGAAAGAGATCGTGCGCAGCAGGAATTTGAAACTTACAAGAGATTACATGCGCAGCACCTAGCTGACGTAGAAAAGGAACGCGCCGAGGTAAAGCAATTCGTTTATGCTGCACAGAATGCCCGCGCTAACCAAACCCAGCCTTGATCAAGTATTGATAAAACTTTGGAATGCACGCATTACTTGAGATGTAGCGTGTTTGCTTAGCCCGCGTATTGAACTCCAAACCTTCTTTGTCAAAGATGCCATGGAAGTTATCATTACCATGGTTGAGGACTGCGGATGCGCAGCTTCCGATGTGGCCAGGATAGGAACAATCCACGATTCGCTATGCAAACCTATATGCGGACGCCGCGGCCTGGACAGCGAGTTCTGCCTCCAGCCACTAAGATGCGTCCGTGTCTTTCATTTCAGGAAATGCAGTGATGCGTAGCTTCGCAGCTGCATACGGAATAAGAGTGAGTGTCTCTTCCTTCTCATCACTGCTGACCGGACTCAAAGGAACAGGGTCGGCCACTCCGTCTTCCGAGAGCCATTGATTAAGACGCTTTGCCCGAACGTGCAATTTTACCGGCGGACTTGATGATGCAAATGGCCGCAGGCCAACGGCATTTTCTGTTACTTGTACATTTAGCGCACTAGCCTCATTTACTAGCAGCGCGTAGTTCCATTCACGTGTAGGGAAAACCTGCCAGTCGGCAGTAAGTCCCCGTTCCCGTAGCTTCAACCAGCTGCCAGCCAGATCCAGCGAATAGACTAGAGGTCCTCTATCGATTGCAATTGATCGCGCATACCATCGAGAAACATGCGGTTGCATAGGTAGCTTGAGTTCGACCACATCGCCGGATCTCCACTCTCGATCAATATGGGCATAGGTTCCCGCAACCACCGCGGGAACAAGAGCTTTATCGTTCACTCGGATGGTCGCGTTCTTCGTCCACATAGGTATGCGGAAAGATATCGGAAAGTGAACCGGCTTTTCAGCCGTAATTGTTGCCTTGACTGAATCCCTGAAAGGGTAATCAGTTTCAACAGCTAAATGAATGTTCGTTCCCTTGATGATTGTCTTCACTTCACATGGCGAGTAGAGGGCTGCCACTAGACCTTCATCAGGAGTCTTCATCCATAAATAGGAAGTGAACTTAGGCCAGCCCTGGTGGAAGTTTGCTGTGCAGCATCCAAAATTTGGCTCCAGGCCATAAAGATTCGATTCGGGTCCATTGGTGGTCCATGGCTTCGAATTGAGTCCTACTTCAACTTGATTTGGCTGCTGGTCATATTGATGGGCCCACATGTCGTCTGTAAATGTGCCGGGCAGGGCGTTGAAGGCAATTTTTTCGAGACGATCTGCAATCTGCGCATCACCGAAGGTCGCCAGCGCCACCTCCATGGAGTACATGGTTTCAACCACCGTACACAATTCGGTTCCCTGGCTCGGATTTAAACCTGCAAGGTGCTCGTCGCACGAAAACATGCCATTCGGCATGCCGTGGTATTTATCCAGTGTCGCTACTTGGTGGTAATACCGATCTCGTTCATAAAGGTCACCGCTCAAGCGGTACTGAATTGCTGCTACTTTCAACGCCTGGCCATTATTCACACCATGCGTCTCCATCTTCATCTCACTTTTCTTGGTAGCTGTTGTGTATTGGAAGTCTGAGAATCCAGCTTGCCAATCGTGTCCTTGCTGTCTTAGTAGGTCAGCCAGCTTTAAAAGACCCGGACTGGGTGCGCGCTCATATAACCATTCAATGACTAACACCTCATCCTGCCATCTATACTTACCCCACTCCTGCAAAGGACGGTTCGGCATTTCGATGAGTTGATAAGCAAAATACCTGTTTAGCGCAGGCAATACGCGAGAGTCACTGGTGGCTTCATAATACTGGGCCAAGGCTTTGACCATCACCATTCTAGGCCACCAATCCTGATTGCTTACCGGTCCGATCATGCCGCTGGCGGATTGATGAGTAAGCGCCCACTCAATAAACCTATGAGCCTTGGCCTTGAGTGTTGCGTCGTCGAGCTGATATGCCAGGGGGATTAGGCCATCAAGGAAATACGGACCACGCTCCCAGCTTTCTCCGGTTCCACCGAGCCAGCCGCTGTTCGGGCCCACGTCCGGCCAAAACTCATCCAGGTGTCCGCTAAGTCCATCAGCCTGGATGCGCAATTGTCGCCTGAGCCAGCCAACTGGCTTGATTTCGCCGAGTGGCAGTGGAGTGAATGCGGAAGGTGTAAGCTTCACTCCGCCGGCTTGTTGGCTCTCCGCCTGAGCATGGATGGGACGATCCCTGAAAATGAATGCGGCCGCCGTGCTGCTCGTGAGTTTCAACATATCGCGGCGCGTCGGAGCAGGCATTCCCACCTCTGTCGATAACTGTCAAACCTGTGATTCATCGAAGAAATGCATCTCTGATCAATGCCTGACAACAAGCAGCAATCACCGAAAATCATCCCTGATAATCATCATTCTACTGACTAAAATTAACACGAGCCCCAAAAGCGTATTGCATGGGGATCCGGACTGCTTGCTTTGCACAACAGTCCATTCCAGGTGTTGCAGACTACTCCAGAATAGTTGACGCGCTTGAATCTGCTAAATGTATCCATCTTGAGTTGAAGGTTTACCTAATCAGAGATAGCTGTCACTTTGTTGAGCGTGAATTCAACGTAAGCCCACGCGGATTACGGAACTGGTTTCAAGTTTCATTGTCTTCGGTCGCGATATTCGGCAGAACAAAATCGATGCAAGGCAAAACACCACCATGACAAATTGCAAGGGATCGAAGACACCCCGAGTGAGGATCTCCCGGGGAAGAAATATGGACGTCCGCCATGAATTTCCTGATGAGTCGATGGATATTGTCTACAGCGCGATCAAAGGAAAGACCCATTCTAGGGGCAGCTGATCTGCATATAGCATGTTCACTGCAGGTGTAGGCGGCAGTAGTCTTGCCTATATCGATCAAGGGACTTTCGCCGTCATGCGCAATGAAATGTAATTACCGGGATGCAATGCAGCAGCTCCTGACCATCATCCGCACACTGGAAAATACAAATCAGCCGAGCATTTCAGCAAATGTCTGCTATGGATTTGCAATTGTCGCGGATTATCCTGATTTAGGACCAACGCGCTCGTTTTGCTTGATTTTACCGCTGCAGGGCATGGAAGCAATCCTTTCACGCTCACGGACGCCCAGATCCGGCTGCTCCAGTTCGTTCTCGACCCGTCAAGTCTCTGAACTCGAAACGGAACTATGGCGAGGCCCTCGAATCTCTTTTCCGCTTCTTGGCCAGCCAATCTCTCTACCGGGAGACCCTGCTCGGCTGCAAGGCTTCGATGGAAGGCCTCTCCTCCTCGACCATCAACGAGCGGCTGTCGGCTATGCGGAAACTGATCTCGGAAGCCAGAAAGATGTGTACTGCTAAACCATGAAGATGTTTCCAGCCTCACGGAGGCGCCGAACATCGTCCAGAAGGGAACCCTGATTGGGACTGGCTAACCCGCGGATCAGAATGCCCCGTCATTCGTGATACCTGAGAAGCGCTTCACGACATACAAAAAGTGCCTGAAAGGTGCGAGACGTGCGAGATTTGAAGTTTGCTCCGAAAGGCGTTCCCAAGACTTATTACCTAGGCTAAATAGCCGTCCACCCACCATCGACCACAATGGCTTGCCCTGTCATAAAGCTGGAAGCATCAGAGGCCAGAAAGAGTAAGACTCCGGCTAACTCAGACGGTTTTCCGACTCTCCCGAGAATTGTGCCGAGTTTCAACCTTTCAAGGAATGGGTCGATCGGGTTGACCGCATTGGTTCCCGCGGAATCCTCCGTGTTTGAAAACGGGCCAGGCAGAATAGCATTCGCACGCACCCCGAAGCTGCCCCAGAACGAAGCAGTGTACCGCGTGAAGCTGAGAAGTGCCGCCTTGGCGGCTGAATAGCCGGGAGGATTGACAAATTCTGTGCCCGCATAGAGAAAAGGCCTGGGAGCCACCAGGGCATACATAGAGGAAATATTTACGATGCTGCCGTGGCCGTGCTGCTTCATGACAGTACCCAGTATCTGCGTGGTCTGCACTGCCCAGTACACGCCTGCAGAAAAGTTGCGCATCCAGTGCTCGGGTGTGGAGTTCTCGAGTGTTCCCTCTGGAACGTTGAAGCCAGTGGCTGGTCCAAGTTCGTGCGCATTGTTGATGATTACGTCTATCGTCGCTTCTGTCCGGCTGATCTCGGCAAGAACGTCGGCGAATAACCCAGCCTCGTACATGTCCACGCGGCAGCATCGCACCTTTTCGTTACCGAACTCTGCGGCCCAGCTCCGGGACTCGTCTTCGAGTCTTTGAGAACGCCCAAGGACAACAATCCTTGCACCATTTGCTAAAAGGGTCCTTGCGAAGGTTCTCCCTAGAAATCCGGAGGCACCGGTGAGAATAGCTGTCTTCCCGGCGAGAGAGAACAGGTGTCCTCTGCTAAGCGAGGTGGATGGGTCTAAAGACAAGTTCGGCCTCCATCAATCACGAGGTTGGCACCCGTCATGTAGGAGGAAGCGTCTGAGCAGAGAAAGAGTATCGCACCTTGATATTCGTTCCTCTGCGCCATGCGCCCAAGTGGAATGAGCTGATTAAGCCGGTTCAGGAAGACCTCGGGTTGGCCGTCCAGTATGCCGCCCGGTGAAATGGCATTGACGCGTACGCCAGTATCCGCCCAGTAGGTGGCCAGGTATCTTGTCATTCCTATCAACCCGCTTTTCACAACAGAATAGGTGATTGGCTTAACCGGCTGTTCATTCGCGGGCCGTCCTTCTACCTTGTATAAACGTTGATCCGGGCTTATCAGCGCCAGGTCAGAAGAGACATTGACGATAACGCCGGCGTGCGCTTTCGCCATTTCCGATCCGAAGATACGGCTGCAAAGAAATGCACCTGTGAGCCCGACTCTCAAGTCCGTTTCCCAAACCTCGAGAGGTAGATTCTCAAGTCGCGACCATGAAGACCCTGATGCAGACTCCACCTTTGGATTATTCGCAGCATTATTAATGAGTATGTCGATTCGTCCGTAAACGTCGATGATTTCTGCGCTTGCTTTATCAAGATCGGCAGGGCAGGTGATGTCGACCACGATGCCCATGGCGCGCACACCACGTTGACTACTCAACCTTTCAGCGGCTGATTGTGGGTCCGCCGCCGCAAGATCGAGAAGGATCACGATCGCGCCTGCAGCAGCCAGAATGTCCGCGTGATAATAGCCCAGCAGTCCTGCTCCGCCGGTTATCACTGCAACTCTTCCAGTCAGATCGAACAGTTCTTGTATGCGGCTTTCAACTTGAATCGCTTGCTCCTTTTGGCCGATGTTTGCTTTGCTCCAGTCAAACCCGTCTGGTCTGACCGCCGTCTGCTATAAAACATGCCCCTGTAATGAAAGAAGCTTTTGGCGAGCAAATGAAAGTAACCAGGGATGCGACTTCTTCGACTAGTCCGAAACGCTTCATCGGAACCTCGGCAGCTATGTACTGTTGAACTAGTTCTGGGTTGGCGGCATAATGACGCTCCCATGTACCGCCTTCAAACCATATGTTGCCGGGGGAGACGGTGTTTACCCGTATACCGTGGACTGCCACGATCCGTGCCAGATTCTTGCTGTAGTGAATGAGCGCAGCCTTGGCTGTACTGTACGGTAAGGGGGCCGTCGTCATCTCCATCCCGGCAATCGACCCGATGAATGCTATGGAGCCGCCTTTCCGCGCAATCATGGCAGGTATCACGGCTTGAGCAAGCCGTATGCTTGCCCACAGATTAAGGTTGAATAATCCTTCCCACTCTTCATTACTTGGGAGCCATCCGCTGGTTCCACTGCCGTTACCAAGATTTGCCACAAGGATATCCAGTCCACCCCACTCGTCCTGCATATACGCGAGTACAGCCTGCGCGCAGTTTTTTTCGGAAAGATCGCCAGCTAGAACAAGAACGTTCTCCGCCGGATAAAGCTTCTTCAACTCTGTTGCTGCGCCATTTAAATCAACGAGATTCCTCCCCGTCAGACAAACTCGGCAGCCCTCCTCCAGCAACGACTTGGCAATAGCAAGACCAATACCTCGTGACGATCCGGCGACCAGGGCGATCTGCTTTTTAAGACCAAGCTCGATATAGTTCCTCTTCAGCAGTCCCAATATTGGCGAATGAATGCCAGGTTCTGGCGAGCTAGGGCGACCTCGTGCCCGGGTTGTCCGCGTGCCGTCTGCAAGGTGAAGTCGCCGCGATAGTGGATGGCTTTCAAATTCTCAAATAGGGCTTTGAAATCGGCACTTCCGTGGCCAAGAGCAACCGTTCCCCCATGCAGTGAGCGGTCTTTGATGTGAACACTTCCAATGCGACTACCATATGCAG
>CAXTNK010000042.1:0-28614 GCA_964245665.1 uncultured Acidobacteriaceae bacterium | reverse complement strand
AAATTCTTCCGAAACAGAAAAACCTGATGAGGCGCTGTTTCCGGAATCGTAATTGACCCTGATCATCGGGTGCGGAATGCGTTCAAGCAACCTGCAAAAGGACGCTGGAGCCAAATCGGTTTCCAGATGCACCTCGACTTGGGAATTCTCTATAGTCGGAATCAGATGTTCGATGGTGCTGACAACAACATCTTCCTCCCTTGGGCTTGTGATACGGGAAACATCCACGAAGGGAAGCACGATACGGTGAGCGTGGATCGACCTGGCGGAGGAGAGCAGACGTTGAAGCGCTCCTATACGCTTGTCGAGTTCAAGCGTGCTGCATCGCAGCAATGGGTAATCCATGAACCAGTCAGCACAGACGGATCGATGCTCTAAGTTGTACTTCACTGCAAGCTCAACAAGAAGAAATGGTTCATTGAAGAGCGGGTTGACAGCTTCTCCGTAGGCATCATGGATCCATTCAATGAAAGCAAGTGGAACAGATTCCGCCAACGCGAACTCGTCTGCCCATCTGGTTCTGGGGAAGGATTGAAAGCGGCCTCCCTCCGGAGCAACGAGTCGGCCCTGCATTGTGCCAATCCTATTCGCTGACCGATCTGCCATCATTCATCAACCAGCGGTGCGATGATCATATTTGATCGAAATTCTGCACGGTCAAGAAAAGGGAAAAGGTCTTCTAAAGGTCGGGATACGAAGGATCCATCTTCTTTCTGATACGAAGATAGTCTTGGTGCTCGCACCTCATCAGGAATCACTCGAACATCCACAATCACAGGTCCTGGTATTGCCAGGATTCTCCTCACCTCATCGCGAAGGTTAGTTTGGTCGCGAATTGTCTCACTGCGCAAACCGTAGGCCGCTGCGATCTTGGATAACGACGGAACCGACAGGCCTGTTTTCTCATCGCAACCGATAGAGGACTCGCCAAAGTAGGCTGCTTGCGATGCGCGGATTGAAGCGTATCCATTGTTGTTCAAAACGAAGAACTTTATGGGCAGGCGATGGTGTGCCACTGTTTGTAACTCCTGGATGTTGAATTGAAAGCCGCCATCACCATCAACAGCAATTACGTCCGATGCTGGATTGGCGAAGGCAACAGCAATCGCCATCGGTATGGCGTACCCCATTGAGCCCAGACCAGCCGTGTGATAGATACGCTGACTATGTTGAGTGGGACACGCAAGCAGGTAAATTTCGATGCCGCTTCCTGAATTGCCACAAACATGCTTATGTTCTGGTTTGCATTCCGTACCGATCACCTCCGCCAGGTTGAAGATGCTTACGAGCCCGGAGGGTTTCCTATGATCATCGACCACAACAGGGTAGCGAGTCTTCCATTCGGAACACCGCGCTCGCCACGGCGTACGGCTATGCGAACGTATGGAGTGTTGCTGCGCAGTCAACTCCTGCAGGAAATCCTTAGCATCGGATTCAATGGCCTGCTGAAGATGCGGACTCAGTTTCATTAGTTCGGCAGGATCGACATCGACTGCTACCTTGTAAGCCCCTCGAGCGAGGTTTTGCGGGGCATATCCTGAGATAGCGAAATCCAAGCGCACGCCGATAGCAAGTAGGAAGTCGCAATTTTGCAAAGCGAAATTCGCTCCCCGAGCAGCTACCGACCCAGGCCGCCCTACAAACGTAGGCTCGTCACTTGGAACCAGGTCGGCTGCGCACCATGTGGCCACGGTTGGCACCTTGAGGAACATTCGTACCTCTTTGAACTGTTCGTCAGCTCCTGCAAGCCGAATACCATTGCCCGCAAATAGGAGAGGACGCTGGGCTCTATTCAACTGTCGGATCAGTCTGCTCACCTCCTCAGCTAATCGGGTCTTGCTAATGATCCGAGCGCTGGCATCCCCGCCAGCGGTAGAGGCTTCGAAACCTCGCAGATTACGGTCGTCCTCGATTGGCGAAGCCTGCACATCGAGAGGTATATCGATCCAGACAGGTCCTGGACGGCCGTGGGTTGCAAGGTGAAAGGCCTTCTCCATCTCGAAGCGAATATTCGCCGGATCGAGGACCGTTACCGCATATTTTGTAATCGGTTTGATGATCGATACTATGTCTACTTCTTGTATACCAAGCTGGCGCATGCCAAGTGGCCTTCCAGTGCGATCGAACATGCGATCTGGTCGTTTTACTTGGCCGGAAATAAACATGGTTGGCGTTGAATCAAGCCATGCGCCGGCCACTCCTGTCACGGCATTCGTGCCGCCTGGCCCAGTGGTCACGATGGCCACGCCCACTCCGTTAGTAGCTTTAGCGTATCCCTCAGCACAGATGGCGCTGGCCTGCTCGTGAGAGTTGCAGACCGGCATAATCTCCTTGCATAGTGCCAGAGATTGATTGAGGTGCATGGCTCCCCCGCCAGTAACCAGGAAAATGTGTTTAACACCCTTTCTAGCGATGAATCGAATGACGAAGTCAGAGAGTTTCTGCATTTAGAGACTATTCGTCACCTTTTGCTCTGGGATCGGTTCCTTAGCGATCAGCAGTTTATCGATAAGTTCGCGGACAGCACCATGCCCACCTCTACTTGACGATACGAATGAAGCGATCCGGAGGATTGCGGGCTGTGCGTCTGACGGGGCAGCTGAGAGCCCCGACGATTGCATAGCGCCTGAGTCATTGACGTCATCTCCCATAAAACACACTTCAGAGAGCTTTAAGCCATTTCGCTTTGCAATATCCTCAAGTGCTGATGCTTTGTCACGGCAGCCTGCGAAGACTTCCTTGATGGCCATCTTGGCAGCGTAACGGTGAATCAGCGGGCTCGTTTCCCCTGAAATCAAGGCTGAGACCAAGCCATGCTGGTGGGCCATGCTTATACCCATGATGTCGCTAAACGAAAACTGCTTGAATTCCTCGCCACCCGAGCCCCACCATACCGAACCGTCGGTGAGAACACCATCAACGTCGAGTGCAATGAGCTTGATGAGCCTCCAAGCGTCTTTCGTAATCCGGGCGCTCAACTAAACCGCTGCTCCTACCCGGCGCAGCTTCTGCAAAATCGGAGCTTCGCGAGCGTAAACTGTCTTGATTCCATCTCCCATGGATTGTTCACAGAGACGGATATCCCGTACCAACCTGGCAATGCCATTCGGTTCGAGGGAAGCGGCCTGATCGCTGCCCCACATTGACCGGTCCATCGTAATGTGCCTCTCTACCATGCATGCTCCAAGCACAGCGGCTGCTACGCTTGTCGCTATGCCAGTCTCGTGTCCGGAATAGCCGACGGGCGTGTGGTAGCGCCGGCGGATCGTCGGAATAGCACTGAGATTAAGCTCCTCATAGAAAGCCGGATAGGTGCTGGTAGCATGCATGAGTATAAGGTTCTGCTTGCCGAGGACTTCTACGGCATGATCAATCTCAGCGTACGTGCTCATGCCAGTAGACAAGATGATTGGCTTACCAGTTGAACGGGTATGTCTCAACAGATGGTCGTCGGTTAAAGATGCCGAGGCTATTTTGAAGCACGGGATATCAAAGTTCTTAAACATCTGATCAACGGACGCCTCATCCCACGCTGAAACAAACCACGGCATTTTTGCCGATCGACAAAAGGCATCAATCTCTGAGAAATCCTCTTGGTCAAATTCGAGACCTCGTTTGAGGTCTCCGTTCGTCAGGCCAAACGGATTCTCACGAGGTTTTGCTAGTTCCGCCAAGGTATATACCACGTCTACAGTGCGCTTCTGGAACTTAACAGCATTGCAGCCGGCAGCAATCGCACTACTGATAAGCCGCTTAGCGAGATCTATATCGCCGTTATGGTTGATGCCAATCTCTGCGACGATATAGCAAGGATAGCCATCTCCCACAAGCTTATTACCTATGCGGATGGCTGATGTATGTGCGTCGACAATTTCCAATGGGTGATCTCCGAGATCTGTAACGGACGGTGTCTCGTAATGTGATTTGACTTTACTCTTTAATAATTCTGGGCCAAAGAAAAAAGTAACTAAACCGGCTGATTCTTAGACAGGTTTCCCGTTTTGGGATGATCGAGGCTTCGATCAAATTCTTCCGGATTGAATTAAGTCGCAAGTCATTCGTCATTATGAATCCGTTGCGATTGATTCGTGATGGCGCTAGATAAAATAAACTTGCCGGGTAGCGTCGATCTCGCGAATCCTGCCGTCAAGCTTCTTCCTATCCTCGGATATCGTGATTATTACCGGCCAAGGGTACATCTGGATGGCTTGCAGGGGGTCCATCGTCGGATAAGTGCTGCCCTCTATAATTACGTCGCCGCGAGATTGGTCGAGGAGGGTTTTACCTTTCAACCCCGCCAGCGGTCCATCATTTGACATCGAGCGATAGAAGTTGTCCCCTGTGCCCCAGACAAGAGTGTTCGCAAAAGTGTTCAACAGCCCTGCAGTGTGTCGTGATCTCAGTTTTTCATCTCGTACATATCGCGATACCACCTCAAGAATGCTTGGCGAAAGCGGTGGCACCCCCTTGCCGTGACAATCGAAAATCATGCCGAGTGCCGGATATGGTCTCTGATCACGATAGGGGAAGCTGTAAGAGAAATGCTTGACATACGACAGGCAATGATTGCTTGCGAGACGGGCGAGGGCTTGCGGAGTGAAGTGATTGACGTGCAATCGATCGAAGTAATAGAGGAATTCCTGGCGTTGATGCACGTCATATTGCAACGCGTCTGGAACTTCGATATAAATCATTCCTCTTGTATCAAGAAGATTTCGTAGAGTCGAGAGGAAATCTAAAGAGAGCACGTGTTCGAGCACGTGGGAAAGAATGATGAGGTCGAATGGCGCCTGTGCTTCGCATTCCTCGAGATTGATGAATGACAGATTATCTATTCCGAGATCACTTGTCTTTTTACGAGCTGTTAGAGCAGCGGGACCTGGATCAAACCCAATGAATGTCGAGGCGGGGAAACGTGTGGCGAGTTCAATAAGAAGGCTTGCCTCTCCGCATCCAAAGTCCAGGACTTTACGGGGACTGGAAAAGAAGTTACCCAGTGCAGTAACCAGGCACTCGCACTGCAGTATCGATATCGGCGACCGGGCAGTACCTGCCGCAAGCTCTTGGTGGACAGAGTCATTCGCCAGTGAAGCATAGTATTCGTTATAGTCCTGCTGGAGGCCAGCAGCGACAAACGCAAAGTTGTCCCCGGGGCAGTGTCTAATATTGATGTCTGTCGGAAGGCGCATCTTCACGCCAAGAGGAATGGACAGGATGTGATCAGCCGGGAAGCTGCAAATTGGACACCGAGTATCTCTCAAAAGAACCTCCAGTTCTACGGCAGAGGACTTTGCTTTAGCAGCACCTCTCTGTGGGCTTACACGCAGCGCTGTTCCTACTACAAGAGTCGCGACCAGACAAAAAAGTCCTGAGATCCTTCGGGCCGCTCTCGCTGTCGATTGAATCTGACCAGCGCTGCACTGTCGATCAGTTTCTGAATGGTTGCCTCAGCAGGGTGTCGCTTGTTATAGGCAGCGGCCATCGCGATGCCAATATCAATGGCGTCCGCAGGGTGAGAGAGTATGAATTCAACCTTGTCCCTCAGGCTCTCTGCCTCAAAGGTGAAACCCACCTGTTCTTTATGTGGCAGTTCCTCGAGGAAGGCCTGTTGATTGGTAAGGCACAGAGTGTGGGCTCCATACGCCCGCATGACGCGATCGTGTGGACGAGAATAGGTATTCGGTGACATGTCAATGACACCGAGTGAGTTTCGGATCAATCCGCTCGATTTCTGATAATCGCATTCGTCGACGTATTGGGCCCTGCAGTGTGTGAAATCGACGTGCTCCCATTCATTACCGCGGATTTCCACGGGAAGCTTTCTAAGCGCCTCAGCAATCCGTGTGCATTTAACGGCGCGTACATAATCATCGAGTTGAGCGATAAAGAAGAGTCTTAGCTTCGTAAGTCGCTCGATATCAAAACCACGGTTAGTGAAGTACCGGATAACTTCGTCGTCAATCTGATAATGAGAGGGATTATCCAGGTTGCTCTCCAACGCGTTTGCTAGTTCGTTCATGGCTTCCAGCAGGCGGGCTGTCAGCATGGATTTCCAGAGAGTTCGCAAACGCAAAGGATCCTTCCCATTTTTCAGAAAGATCAGGCGGCCGTTCTTTTTGGATTTGAAATCGATAGAGTTCAGGTCGAGAGGGTTGAGCACCAAAGGCCATGTCGTCTCGATCGGCCCGTTGATTTGTGGCAGACGCTTCCTGAGTTCAAGATGCTCTTCAAAGGCGTAAATTGTCACAACGCGGTTGTTCCTGACCACATGCCGATCAAAGAAGTAGGCCGGAGAGTCGCCATGAAGAGAGATAAACGGCACGCCAGTCTCCTCCCATAAATCGAAGACGCTCCCGTCCTCACGTCGTAAGGAAATGTCCATCCCCATCGAAACAAATGAGAACACCAGGGCGACCTTGCTAAAGTCAATGGCTTTTAGTCCCTCAAGGACTGCAGTCATGTCGAGGAGGCTAAGCTCTACGAAGTGGTAACCCATCGCCGAGAATCCTTCGCCGAGAGAACGCCCTATGCCCTCGAGGGTTGCGCCCCTTGTGGTGCCAGACAGGAAAATGACCGTGTCCACGGATACATCCACAAATCCACCTAAAATGCAGAGAGTTGAACAAAGTATACGGGATGAGCTCGAACGGGTTCGTCAGATGTCAAACGGTAACTGAAAATGTGCGTATTATAAGCCCATGGGCATCTACTGTGGTGAACGCGGCATTATGCCACGGCGCATCTCTGTAAGAGATCTGGATGAGGTGCTGCATAAGACAGAACTGTTATGGACTGATATGCGAGGCCGACAGCTCTTCCTTACAGGTGGATCCGGTTTCTTTGGCCAGTGGCTTCTTGAAACGTTCTGCCATATAAACCGTGTTCTGGGACTGAATGCCCGCGCCACTGTGCTGACGCGTTCAAGACATACCTTTCTCACAAGAATGCCTTGGATCATTACCGAGCCCACTGTGACCCTCCTTGAAGGGGATGTTTCCACATTTGTATTTCCCGAACGAGATTTCCATTTCGTTCTCCATGCGGCAACGGATTCAGGAGGACGACAGTCGCTTTCGGACCCCCTCACTCTGCTGACTGCGATGATGGAAGGCACCCGTCGAGTTCTTGACTTTGCCATCAGTCATAAATCCAAGCGTTTCCTGTTGACCAGCTCGGGCGCCGTCTACGGCCAGCAGCCGCCGGAGCTTGGGCATCTCGCCGAAGACTTCATGGGCGCTCCTGATCCGCTTAAGCCTACCAGTGTCTATGGAGAAGGGAAGCGATGCTCAGAACTTCTTTGCTCCCTTTATGCGCAGCGTGAGCAACTGGATTGCGCTATCGCCAGGTGCTGGACTTTCTGTGGCCCTTATCTTCCACTCGATGCACATTTTGCGATTGGTAATTTCATCGGAGATGTTCTTGCGGGTAGACCTATCCTCGTGAAGGGTAGCGGATTGGCTCGTAGGTCGTACTTGTACGCAGGTGATCTCACGACATGGCTGTGGACGATGTTGTTTGTAGCACCGTCGCTTGTCCCCATAAATGTAGGTTCGTCTCGCGATGTCAGCATCCTTGAAACTGCACAGGCCGTGGCCGCGGTGCTGAAGTCTCCGACAGGAATAAGTGTCACCATGAAAGGTCTTCCTGGTGCGTTGCCAGAGCGGTACGTTCCTTCCGTCATTCGCGCGAAAGATTTGCTAGGCCTCGAACAGACAATCAGCTTAGAGGAAACAATTGCGCGCACTGCCGCATGGCATCGCTGAATCTAGGGCAGCCTGTCGAACTGGATACTCAGGGTGCTCAATGGCCTAGAGTACTGATCGGATATCGCAGGGAAGGATCGGCAGGAGCCATGCTCTGGAAAGCAAAGGATCTCATCGCCGTCCTCCGACCAGTGAAGTATGCACGCTCCACCAACATGCAAAAGATATGTTCAAGAGCCAGGTGAGCTTCTTGTATCCTCATCGTCACATCCGAGGCCACTTGAACACAGTAGTCGCATAGCGATACGAGTCCGCCCCCGCTTCTTCCGGTCAATCCAATAGTCACAACGCCAAGTTTCTTACTGGCCTCTACCGCGCGGAGAATATTTGGTGAGGTACCTGAAGTCGATATACCGAGGAAGACATCCCCCGGTTGGGCGACGGCCTCAATCTGACGCTCAAAAATCCTCTCGTAGCCATAGTCATTCCCGATGGCGGTCAATACGGAAGTATCTGTGGTCAAGGCTATCGCGCGCAACGCTGGACGGTCTTCTACCAGGCGGCTTACAAACTCTGCTGCAAGGTGTTGGGCGTCCGCAGCGCTCCCTCCATTGCCGGCAAGCATCAGTTTATGTCCACTCTTGAGAGCATTCGCGGTCGCCGCCGCAGCTGATGTAAGTATGGTGTGTAGATGGGAATCAGACATTACTGTACCCAACAGGGTGATCGACTGTAAGAGGTTGTCGCAGATCAATTCTTCCAGGGGAAAATCCATGAAGTCCTGCCTTTAACGCGTCAAGATAATAGTCCCGTGCTTTCTGGATTCTATGCGGCTTGCGTTCGAAGCGAATGCTGCAGTCATAGGAAACTGTGCGAACTTCCTATAATGGAAAAATTGCTACCGTCGGTGATCCATAATGGTGCCAGACCAAGAATAATGTGGACGGCGGTGAGCAGGATGCGTGTGCGAAGGGAACAGCACGTGGAAAACCACCTAACGTCATACCGAAAGTGAGTTGGTGTGCCTGTGTCTCGTCGCTTGCAATGACCAGATCCTTCGTTCAGGACGAGTAAGAGATCGCGAGGCGGTAGCAACTGACCACACCCTGCATCGGTAATTCTCTCCTGAACCACGGCAATGTTCTCCTGAACCACACTGTAGAAGCGCAGACGGTTTCAGCGTAGAGTTTGTCCCGTAAACACGATGAATTCAAAACGCCTCGTGTGCAGCACGCTCTTAAGGCGGATTGCAGGGTCTCTGACGGATCGGGCGAGGCCTACAGGAAACCACGCTCTAATCGATCGACAGCCGGAAAATGTGTACGAGGTTCGTAGAATTGCTGATTACAGCTGTATCTTGAGAGATGCAGCCTGCATGTAGTCAAGGAGCAGTTGACACAATGATCATCGACGAGTTTGACTACGATGCTTTCTCTGCCGAATTGTATGCTGCAACGATAGCCCGCAAAGAGAACCGGGAAGCATCTCTGGACTTACTTTCAACAGCGAGGTCGGTCATTGTCTACTCGTATGGAGCGCGAGGACGGGATACAGCCCAGCAACTGCGGAAAGCAGGCATCCACTGCCTACTGTTTGACAACTCCCAGGAAGCTCTCAACCGCGCTACTGCTGACGGATTCGAAACTATCACAGCAATTTATCCTGGATTACCGGTGATCGTAGCTGCCGGGCAAAATCAGTTGAGCATTCTATCGAGCCTGTCTAGTCATGCCTATTCGCTTGCGGAAGGTCTTTATGCGTTCGACCTGCTCAATCAATATGGCAAAGCTCGCCTGTTCTCGGAAGCGCTTCCCGTCCTCCGCGAAGACTTGTATGAAGTGTACCGGCGGTTAGACCCTGTCTGCAGACGGGGCTTTGTGAACCTTTTGCTCTACCGGCTTTCACTTGACGTTAGACATATCGCATCTACCCGCAAGCTGATGACGAGTATGTGGATTCCTTCGGCAGCAGTGCAAACGATTGCTTCCTTTTGTGATGTTGGGGCCTACGACGGCGACACCTTGCTTAGTATGAAGGCTGCGTTCCCGTCGCTCTGCTCTTCGTTTGCCATCGAACCAAACCCCGACCTGGCTGTGACGATCGCAGTTACGGCAAAGCGTACTAATTTGACCAACAGAACGTTTACCGGCGCGGCGTGGAGCCACAGGACCAGGTTAAGCTGCCATGTCTACCCCAGTGGCATGATGGCAATGACGGAGGATAGACACGGCCCGATCGAGGCGGAGGCGCTCGACAATCTTACGTCCGGGGAACGCTACGACTATGTCAAGTTCGACGTCGAAGGTTCTGAAGCGAAAGCATTGGAAGGCGCGCACATGCTGCTCAGGAATGCTCATTGTGTCGCCGTCGCAAGCTATCATCTACCGACTGATCTTGTTGATATTCCAAGGACTGTCTCAAAGATTATCGGGGAGACTTATGAAAGAGAATGGGGCTGCGCCTTTGACCACTATTCAGAGTGCTTTGATGACTCCATCTTCTATTTCTACCGGATTGCCGGTTGATCCATTTGGCGGAAGAGTCAAGGCTTGTTAGCCCTGACTACAACAGGGTTTGTCAGGTTTCCTACCTGCTTGAACTTCTGCAACCCAGCCAATTCAAAACCAATCTTCAGGGAGTGCTCAAACATCTCGCTCAACTCGATGCGGCCAAGCGAGTCCCAGTTGCGTGTATCCATTGCACTGGAAGTGCGGGTAGCCACATTCATCACAAGAATCAGCCAGAGACGATGGCCGTTTTCCTTGCTATGTAGAAACAAAGCAGGTGTCTGTTTTTATTTCTTAAGCTATCGGATTCCTGTGTCCTATCGCAGTCTTCTCCTTTTGCAGCCTAAGCAATACAACATGCTTGATGTTTGTCTAGCCGGTATGCCCTGAGTCGGTGGCCATCGCACTTTGACCTCGTAACAACATCCCAGATGTGACTAAAAAATCTGATAAGAGTTTATTGGTGCTTGTTTGTTACTTGTCTTCATAAATAGGTTAACCCTCGCGAACTAACTAGATGAGTATTCGCCGCGGCAACACTGCAAAGGTTAGAGCCGCGTGAATTTTTCAAGAGTGGCTATACCGTGTGGGTTGGGCGAGTGAACAAGTGGACGAAGCTGCATTCGTTCGTTATATCCAGCAGGTGTCTGCAATACGGCAAGCGCAAGAACCTTCACGGATCCTGACGGCAGGCTTGAAAAAACGTTTCTCTCTCCGTTGGCGGAGGCGTTGAGCAGAGATGCGAGACGGCATAGCTGTTCATCGCTGCCGCGCCCGCGCTTAGGTACGCGCGATAGCTCCGAGCCACCAGACAACCCTATTACGAGTACCGATTCTCGACCCCTCATTTCTCCGCTGGAATGTTAGCCGGCCACATGGATCTAAGTCTCACGAAGGTTCATGACAGTGTTGTGAATAGCGGTTTCATTATGCGTCTTCAAACTTGGCGAGATAGATGATGTTTATTGCGGCAGTATGAAGAAAAGGCTGCCTGAACTTCGCGTGGCTCTACAGGAAGCCCACTATGGGTCACAGAACGCCTATCGTATGGGCGCTTAACCTGCTGAACGTAGCAAAATACTTCGGCATTCCCTGACACTCAGCGCAGAAGCGCGACATCTGGGGAGCGGGCAGGATGAAAAGTAAGAAGAGTTCCAAGTGGTGCGTACATCTCGTTCCGATCGGCGGTCTTTCACTGGTTCTGCTGGGAATGGTTCATCGGGCACCAGCACAGGGCGTGCATGGCGCGGTCGTTGGCTCCATAGTGGATACCAGCGGAGCGGTGGTGCCAGGCGCCACGGTCATCCTGACCGACACTGACAAAGGAACTGTGCGCACGACGACAAGTGGCTCGGTAGGCGAGTACCAGTTTCTGGATGCCGACGCGGATCATTACGACGTGGAGGTTGACGCTCAGGGATTTGAGAAGTGGACGACAACGAGATTGCAGTTGAACACTCTGCAAACCCTGCGCGTCGATGCGAAACTAACCATCGGGAGTGCTGCCAGCACGGTAAGTGTTTCGGGTGAGAACACCGGCGTGATCCAGACGGAGACGCCGACGATCACCACTACCTTCAACTCTGACGATATTCTTTACCTACCGACGAACTTCCGTGCCAGTTCCGCAGGTACGTCGGTATTAGGCGCGATGTCTGCCATGCCGGGCGTACAGGCCGATCAAGGGTCTTACTCGGTTGAGGGAAATCTGCCGTTCCAGTCGGACATGACGGTAGATGGAATTACGAATATCAAGGTTGGCAGCAGCGGTAATCCGGTTATCTTCCCGAGCGCTGACGACGTAGCTTCCATTCAGCTTACCGGTGTGCTGGCCCCTCCTGAATTCAGCGATCCTGCCCAGGTGTCCATCACGACCAAAGGCGGCACGAATACTCTTCATGGTGCCGGATGGGAATATCACCAGAACTCCGGCATTAACGCCAACACCTATGGATCGCAGATCAGGCCACACGTGGTCGCAAACACCTTCGGCGGCAAGCTTGGGGGGCCGGTCATGATTCCCAAGCTCTACGATGGCAGGAACAAGACCTTCTTCTTTGTCGATTATGAGGGTTTCCGTCTTCCAGAGAGCGTGACCATGCAAGCAACAGTGCCCACGGCGGCTATGAAGAACGGCGACTTCTCGAATTACTCCAATCCCTCGGCAAACTATACCGGCTTGACTGATCCCTACTCAGGAGCAAAATGGGGCAATACCATTCCGACTGCGAGCCTAAGCGCAATCGCGAAACAGTTTTTGCAGTTCTATCCTGATCCGAATACCCCCGCAACGCTTTCAGGCGGCGGTACGGTTCCCACGACTTCCTATGTCAACGGAGAATCGGCAAACTACTATGTCAATGTCGCGCAGCCGACACACTCGAACCAGGTAGACGTTCGCGGCGACCAGTATCTTGGGTCAAATCAGAAGTTCCTGCTATGGGGTCGTTACAGCTACTACAATTTCCCGAGCACATCCGGGTACAACTTGAATTTCGATCCCAGTGTGAACGTCTACGACTCATCAAACATGGTGACCAGCCTTAGCTGGACAATCAATCCTAACCTGATTAACGTTGCTCTCTTCGGGTTCACCCGCTGGACGAATGGAGATACGAATCCTTACAACGGCACAGCTTTCACGCAGGGTACGGGCCTTAAAGGTCTGAACGACCTGTGGTACAACGGTTCCCCATACATTTCCTTCACAAATATCAGTTCACCGCCCGCGGGACGGCTGAACAGCATCGACACCGATAACACCTATTCGTATAACGACAGCCTGTCATGGACCAAGGGTGTCCATAGCATGAAGTTCGGTGGTGACGTTCGCGCCTATACGTATATCGGTGGCACTGGCATAACCACTGGTGACAACTATGGAAACTATTACTTCAGCAATGCAGGCAACGCGATCGGCACGTTCACCGGTGTTGACTTCGCGGACTTCCTGGTAGGTGTTCCGAATAGCTCGAGTTATGACGATATATCGCAGGATATCGACGGCACGGCTGCGGAGTACCACTTATACGCGCAAGACCATTGGAGGGCAACATCAAGACTGTCAGTCGATTATGGATTGCGGTATGAATATCGCCCGGGCTTTTATGACAAGAATGGCTACTATGCCAATGTGGATTACAGCGTGCCTCTCACGGCAAGGGTGATCTATCCCACCTTCCCGCAGCCGAATCTCCAGTCGGCCAGCACTCTTGCATCTTCCAATGCCTGTGATCCGGACGGCGTCTCCAACACGAACAGCTCAACGGTCAACGGCGCCCCCTGTATGCCAGTGGTCTCCAATACTGCTGCGGGCCTTCCACGAGCCTTGCGCTACGTGGATAAGAACCGCATTCTGCCTCGCCTTGGGTTTGCCTATCGCCTGACGGAGGATAGTAAGTGGGTAGTACGCGCCGGCTTTGGCTTGTACAACGACACGATCATGGGCCAGACCTTTCATTCCCTGACTGGGACCATTCAGGGCAGCTCTTCGGCATACACAAACGCTATCAATCCAAGCACGGGTCAACCACTCTATGCCTGGCCGGCGTTAGGCATTGGCTCCGGATCAAGTGGCTGCACAACCTGCTATGGAACCAACGAATTCAATGCAAGCATTGATATTCATTATCATGATGCGGAGACAGCTCAGTGGGCTTTGACTGTCGAACATGACTTTGGCCATGGCTATGGCCTTCGAGCGTCGTACACGGGTTCTGAAACGTCCCATCTGAATCTTAAGCAGGATCAGAACACGTTGCCACTGTCCAGCACCGTGTCCGCCTACAATCAACCGTTCAGTGCTCGCAGATTTCCAAACTGGGGCATCCTGATGAACTATGGTTCACAGGCCAACGCAAATTACAACGGCTTGGAAATTGAAGGTAAGCACCACATGCAGAACGGCCTTCAGTTCGACTCGACCTTCATCTGGGCCAGGGCTCTTTCGGATAACACTGGCGCGAGTGATACCGAGTACTCTGGCGAGCGCGGGGGCGGTGACTTTGCATCCTGGGTGGGTGATAAGAGGCTGGATTATGGAAGTACGCCTGGGCCTCGCCGCTTACATTGGCTGACCACCTCGATTTATGAGCTTCCCGTTGGCCGCGGCAAACAGTTTGGCGCAAATTTGCCGCGCGCAGTCGATGCCCTCGTCGGCGGATGGCAAGTAAGCAACATTCTTACCTGGCAAACAGGTGCCTATCTCACTCCTGCATTCGCAGCTGGTCAGACTGATCCCTCTGGTACCGGTTCAGGCCTCAACACTTCACTTGCGGGATGGATTCCAACAGATGCCACACAGCATCCGGATCGCTTGTCGAACGTAAGCTGGAAGCCGGCACACCAGGGCCGACTTGGCTTCATCAATCCGGCGGCGTTTGGCTGCCCCGGCTGGAATGCCTGGGTCCCGGGCGAGGCGTGCAATACGGGAGCAGGTTATAACGCAGACGGGACGCCGGTTTCCACGTACGGTCCTGCGCTTCCAATCGGCCGCTTCGGCAATAGCGGAATTGGCACCGTGCAAGGTCCTGGCTTGTTCCAGTTGAACAGCGGTCTCGCGAAGGTCTTTTCGCTGACGGAACGTTACAAGTTGCGCATCGAGGCGAGCTTCACCAATGTGACGAACCACACCAACCTGAACGAGAACAATCTCAACCTGAATCTATCGAGCGCCAGCTTTGGGGTCATCACAGCGGGACTTGGAGGTCGAAGTGGTCAGATAGGAGCGCGGGTGGACTTCTAGTCGCACGCATTAGTAAGAACCACCAACGCTCACGGGGGCGGTCTCTTTAGGTTTGCAAAACTCTAGCCGGCCAACGCCAGCTGCCACCACTTCGGTGTAAGTCGATTCGAAGAAAGTAGACCTATGATCATGCGAATTATGCTGAGCCTGCTTGCGCTGGTGCTGATGCGCGCTGGAAGTCTTTGTGAGGCTCACGCTCAAGGCCGGGTGATTTTGTTTGGCATCGATGGCATGTCGCCGTCAGGGATTGCTCAGGCGAATACTCCCAACATGCATGCGTTGATGAAGTCCGGATCCTGGACGATGCATGCGCGATCCGTTATCCCGACTGTGAGCAGTCCCAATTGGGCAGCCATGATTATGGGAGCTCCTACAGAATTAACCGGCGTCGATTCCAATGATTGGCAGCCGAACAACCATCCCATTGCGCCCACCTGCGAGGCCGCACCCGGTGTCTTCCCGACGCTTTATGGGCTCGAGCATCAGCAGCATCCCTCTGCAAAAATTGGTGTATTCACGGATTGGCTCGACTACATCCGGCTGTTTGAGCCAGGTGTCGCGAGTAAAGTTTATTCCGTAGACGAAAAAGAGGATGATGCATTCGAACACGCACTCGCTTACCTCGTGGAAGAGAAGCCGGAAGTACTCTTCATTCATCTGGACAATGTCGATGGCGCGGGCCACACCTACGGTTGGGGAACGCCGCAATACCTTGCGGCTATTGAGAAAGTTGACGGCATGCTGGGCCGTCTTCAAAAGACTCTTGATCAATTGCACTTGCGAGATTCAACAACCCTGCTTATGACGGCGGACCACGGCGGCATCGGCAAGTCTCACGGTGGTATGACAATGCAGGAGCTTGAGATCCCGTGGATGATTACAGGTCCCGGCATCCGGAAAGATTATGCGATCGATGAGCAGATTCTTCAGTTTGACACAGCCGCGACACTCGCGCGTGTCTTACAAGTGACCCCGTCTCCATGCTGGCGCTCACGCCCGGTTCTTTCGGCGTTTACATCCGGCCACTAAGATGAATCCGGAGACGGCTCGGAAGATGATGCGCCAGATCACGAGACCAGGTGCATCACCACTTACACAGTAATCTTAGGGCTTGATCCCGGAAGTTATTCGATGATCTATTTCCCGAAGGATCTGTTCACACTCGGTAAGGCTCTCCGCAATGAAATCTGCTCCTGCCGCCTGCATCACTTTCTTTGCGTCCGCCAGCATGTTTTGTTTCTCTGCTTCGTGCAGGTGCTGCCATGCTTCATAGTCCAGGCCCACCAGGTTTCCAGTGCGCGTCAGGCCTACGGTCCACATACCCGCATTCTTACCTTCTTCGATATCGCTGATCGTGTCACCTATCTTCACGCATGCGGCGGGAGGATAGACGTCAAGAAGTTGAGCATTGCGCGCGAGCATCCATGGCGATGGCCGGCCGGTTCCTACTTCATCTGGACAGACCGAGGCGTCTGGATAATAGCCACCCTGCGCAGCCTGTTCAATCACAGGTAAGAGCATCGACCGCGTATATCCTGTGGTGCTGCCTATCCGCAGGCCCGCCTGCTGCCAGGCAGCGATAACAGGAACGACACCTTCGATGAGTTGCGAGTGCTCTGCAATGATGCGCATTTGGAGTGGCCCGAACTCTTCAAACAGCGAAAGTACATCTGCCTCGATGGGTGCATGGCCTTTCAAAGCAAGCCACTCCTGATGAATATTCGGCAGGTTCAGAATGGCGCGGATGTGGTCACGCTTCAGCAATCCCATATCGCGCCGTGCGTCCTTGCTCTTGAGGTCAATGCCGTGTTTCGAGAAGAGTGTCTTGAGTGCGAGCACTGGAGCATTGGAGCCGTGATCGACAGTTGTGCCTGCCCAGTCCAGCATAACTGCGCGTAGAGAAGTGAAGGGGGTCATGCTTGGCGCTCCTTCCAAGGCGTATCTGTATATGTTTCAGCCGCGACTCCGAAGCTGAGTGTCATACCCGCTCCGCCCAGGCCGGTAACCACTTCTACGCCCTCTTCAGGGAAGAAGCGAACGAATGGTTTTTCCGGATGCTTTGCGTACACACCATACCAGCGTTCCGCGATGCTCATATCGGGCACTTGAATAAAACTTCGTAGATGTTCGAGGATCAGCCTGTCGACCTGTTCGTTGTTGAACGGCGAAGGAGATAATCCATAGTCATGTGAGTCGCCCAGCGTGAGTTCTCCGGGGGTTGTCTGCGAGACCATGGTGTGGATACCAAACCGGTCATACTCCGGCATGGTGGCAGCGATGCGATCGCGTAATGCCAGCAGCGAAGCGCAGATGCGAAATGATGGATAGAAGCGGAAAGTAAGCCCGCCGGCCAGGGCAGGGCCTAGCTGCCAGCCGTCGGCTTGTACGTTGGTACGAAGCATCTGAAGCTTGCAACGCGTCAGTCCGCTGGTCACGAACAAATCGGGGTAGAGTGCCTCGAAGTCCGAGCCAGTACAGACGATCACTCTTTCTGCATGCCATAACCCGCGCGCCGTTAAGACTTGGCTGCCATCTATGCTGTGAACCGGGCATCCCCACACAAAAGCCACGCCATACCGCTCCTGCAAAAACAATGGCAATGCTCTCAGTACCTCACGCGGGTCGACCGTTATCTCCGTCTCGCTCCATAGCGCGCCTTTGACAGCATCCGCACGCAGAGCAGGTGAGCGGCTAAGTGCAGCCTCTTTGTCGAGCCATGCGCACTTGTAGCCGAGCGCGGGAGCGAGGGCAGCAAATTCTTCGCCGACTTGTGCTTCATCGTCATGTGTCGCGATATGCAATGAACCTGTCGGGCGGTGAGGGATGCGCGCTTCGTGCAGCATCTCCAGCCACAGTTCCCGGCTCGCCAGCGCCAAATCAAGCATTCTGCCGGGTGTCTGTCCTATCGGCCAGAGCATGCCGAAGTTGGCTATCGAAGCACCCTGAGCTGCTAAGTGTCGCTCCACCACAACTGCTTTTCTGCCAGCCCGGGCTGCGATATACGCGTGCGCAAGTCCGACTACGCCGGCTCCAACGATCAGGACTTCTGCCTTTTGTGCGTTCACTCCTGAAGATTACAACGGGATTTCGATCGACCCGAGCACTGAACGGTTAGCCTTCGGTTCATCCGGACCAATCAAGCGCGCCCCTACCATGCAAATCGTTCCCGAAACCAGCGCCAAGAATACGAAAAGGTCGAAGAGTTCAGCCCAGCCTTGACTGGAGACAAACAGCGTGATGAGCAGAGGAGAGAGTGCCTGACCGACGGAACCTACTGCATTCACAAAGCCGATCGCCCGCCCGTGCTGCGCCTCTGGTACAGCATCAAGCACTGCCATGCCGGACATGAGGAGATCGGCTCCGTGAATCAGCAAGCCCATCAGCGAGACGGATATGACCATGCCCAGCCAACCGCTGCCTGCAAGCACCGGATGCAGCAAACAGATGAACGCCAGGGCGAAGAGCATAGTTGCTCCGAGTGCCATACTGCGCCTTGCAAACCAGCGCGCCGGTGCATAACCAACGGCGAGTGGCCCGAGAAATCCAAACAGTTCAAAATAGGACGCCGTATGCTCAGCACCAAAGGAGCTGTAGTCCAGGCTGGAGACGAGATACAGCGGGAGCCAGAAGAGCAGGGTGTATCGGGTCATCTTCAGGAAGAAATACATCGCGGCGATGACCTGGATGTCCTGATTTCGCAGCACTGTGCGCCATCCGCCCTCGGTATTGGTAAAGTTGAGTGGCAACTCTTTCCGAGACGGCGGCTCTGGTAAATGTGAGGTGCGGAAAAAGAAATAGGCCGTGGCGCACACGAGCAGGAGCGACGATACGAAGTAGGGAGACCGCGGGTCAGCGAGGCCGCTGTCTACGCCATCAGCGTGCAAGTACAGGTTGGCGCGTAATCCGAGCCACGCCGTGAGCGAACTGGCGACCAGGCCGCCGAGGATGTAACTGGTGCTCCACCAGCCGAGGACTCGTTTACGCTCGCTTGATCCAAACCACGCACCGATCATTTTGAGCAGAGAAGGCCAGCCGAATCCCTGGCCGAAGCCATTCATAAGTTGCAACAGCAGGAACCGGTTAGGCTGGGCGAGCTGCCACATCAAGAGGGTGCTGACGATCGAAATAGCAGCGCCTGCGATAGCGGCGGGTCGTGCACCGTATTTGTCAGCGAGCGTGCCGCCTGCCACTTGTCCGACAGCGTAGGCGACTCCAAACCAGACGAGTGCCAGAGCCAGGTGTGAGATGGGCGCGTGCGTACTTGCCGATCGACCAAGATCCTTTCTGCAGGCGTAATAGCCCGCATAAAGAATCCATGCAGCGATAAAGATTCTTGGCCGCGCGACCGCATAGCTTATCTGCTTCATCTTCATTGCAATCCACCCATGGCGACCGAGCCATCTCCACCATGCATTGGCTGACGAAAGATCAGAGGGATTGATGAGGATGCCATGGGAAACAGAATTTGCACAACAGTGCCGGCCTGAAATGGGCTCCTGATAAAAGCAGGAAAGGTGTCTTCGGTGCAGAGTAACTCCACCAGGTCATTGATCGAATCTTCGTCGGTGCCATCGATATATACCGAGGGCGAAGAACCGTTCACGATTGTCAGCAGGGCAGCGTGGCTGGGCATTAAAAAGCTCGCGTTCAAGCCGCGTCCTCCTGCCGTGTCTACAATCTTCTGACCCTGTGGCGTGCTTGCCAGCACCAGTCGCCAGCCATTCGGCGCATAAGTGCCTGTGCGCCCGCTAATTCCCGTGCTCGAGATAAAAGCCGGGTCTGACCTTCTGCTGCTGTCCCCTACTGTAACGAGCACGCTATCCTGTGCTGCAGCGGTGTCCGGCGCATTCACGATCTTGAAACTGGTGTGGAACTGGCCAGCCAGATTGAGCAGGGGCGCCGCGGTTCGCATTGCCTGCACCTCACTCGACTGTATGCCGCCCGCGGGAGACTTGTCGGGTGATGCATGCAGTCCGTATGTTGCTTCCGGCAGATAAAGGATCGAGTTGTGACCGGTGAAAACTTTGTTCCAAAAGGAGATAAACGGATGCTCCTGCGCAACCTGCCACCGAATACAAACGATGCAGAGAAACAACATTACCAATGTCGGCCCGGCCAACTGGTAGAGCGAGAGTGGGGTCTGGGTAATTCGAAGATTCTCTTGTGCCGCCCTCACCCCGGGAACAGGCAGGTCTCTCTCAGAATGCACCGAGCGGAAGAAGCGTGGCACATAGGAGCCTATTGGAAGGTCAAGATACATTTCGTCGGGTGTTTGACAATTAGAGTAATAAGCCGCGAGGCGTTTCCTTACTTCGTTTGCACGCACGCGGACGCCCGCGTCTGAGCCGGTGTCATAGCTTGGATCACGTCCAAGCAGTGACATGCCGATCAGGCGTTCCTTCAACTCATCCGTTCGACCTGAAAGTGTATGGCCAACTATGTGTCGAAGGAACTCACAACTCTTGGGACTGGTACGGAAGGATGCTCCCTCGCAGATCCGCTGAAGCGTCACGCGTAGTTTAGGCGTGTGCTCAGAAAATTCTGAAGACACAATTTCAGTAAGGGTTTGCGTCGTTTCCGTCAACAAGCGAACACTCCGTTGCTTCACTTTAGGTGTCGCATGTTACAGGGGTGTCACGTAAATACTTTTTGTCGGACTCAGGCGGCGAAGTTTTTCCTGCGCGCGCTTGAAATTCTGCACCGGTGAAGGTTCAGCTAACGTATGGCGACGGTGCGTTAACCGGCTAAACGTTTCTTCGGAGATGTAAAAAGGCCCAAAATTGATTTGCAGGATAGACGCGTCCCGTTATCTGTCTGCTGGACAACACGTTAGGATTTCTACACTGTAGGAGCACCGTTGAAACTGCTTTCCACAAAACGACGGATCTTCGCGATCACATGGCTGACGTACGCGGGCTATTATCTGTGTCGCAAGAATCTTAGCCTGGTGCTGCCCGTTCTGCATGGCAGCCATGTGCTGAGCGCGATCCAGTTGGCGAACATCGTTTTCGGTTACAGTCTGTTCTACGCCCTGGGGCAGTTTGGCTTCGGTTTTCTGGCAGATGGCGTCGGCGCGAAGCGCGTAGTGGGCGGCGGTCTCCTCCTGATAGTGAGCAGCAATCTGCTTCTCGGCGCGCACTCCGCGTTCCTGTGGCTGCTTGTGTTTGCCTGCTGTAACGGTATTGGTCAATCGACGGGATGGTCAGGCCTGGTCAAGACCATGGCAAGCTGGTTCGGTCCTGATCAGCGTGGCGTTGCGATGGCATGGTGGGGCACCAACTACGTACTCGGCGGCTTCCTTGCGACGATTTTTGCCACCTGGGCCCTTGGGGGACACGCGCCTTTGTCGCTTCTTGGATGGCGCCGTGGATTCATCTTCCCCGCAGCCCTTTTGATGGTCATCACCGCTATCTACCTCCTTGGCGTTCCTGATACCAGAGAGCCTGCGACCAGCCGGGAAGAACTGCTGAATGAGCCGGTATATGATGATCGCGCCAGCAAGGCTGAACTTGCTGCTCTCTTGCGCGCGCCGTCGCTTTGGATCATCGGGATTTCCTACTTCTTCCTTGAACTCTGTCGCTACGCTCTCATGTTCTGGCTGCCGCTGTACATGATCGAGCACCTCAAGTACGCCACGCGCACTGCTGGTATCACTACATCTCTTTACGAACTGGTAGGGGTGGCAGGTGCTGTCATTGCCGGCTATGTTTCTGATCACTTCATGCAGGCGCGCCGCGCACCGGTATGCGTCGTCATGCTCTGGGGTCTCGCACTCGTCATGTTTCTGCAGCCGACCCTGGCGCAATACGGCATCGTGGGTGTCGCGTTTGCAGTAGCGGCTGCGGGAGTGTTTTCCTATGGGCCCGATACCCTGCTCTCAGGTGCAGGAGCCCAGGATGTGGGCGGTGCGCGTGCTGCTGCCACGGCATCCGGCCTGATTGATGGTATTGGCCATCTCGGCGCCCTTTTCTCACCCTACCTCGTAGTGCTGGTAAGTGCGCGCTACGGATGGGATCGTTTGTTCTGGGTATTTGCAGCGTCAGCATTTCTTGCGGGGCTTGTGCTCATGCCGATCTGGAATCTCAGGCCCGCACCTGACACTCTTCTTGCAATCGATGTCGATACGATGCCGCAGGTTATTTGAGGTCTACTGTTAATGTCAGGCTGGTAAAGTTTATGCGGGCAGACGGAGAGAGAAGCAGCTTGAACAAAGTCAGAGTCGTGAACGAAACTCCGCCGTCAGAAGGCGATACCAACCTCACGGATCTGCGCCAGCAATGGAAAGATGAGTGCCTTGACGAGGAGACGCTGCATTGGCTGGCCGAAGATGAAAAATACTTCCTGAGGCAATCTCTCTCCACGCCCTGCCTTAACGTCATGGCAGGATGCCTTGGAGCTTCGATCAAAGATCTGCAAGGCCACACCTATCTTGATTTTCACGGCAACAACGTGCATCAGGTTGGTTTCGGCAATCCGCGGGTGATTGAAGCAATCACGCGGCAGATGCAGACACTGTCCTTCTGCACGCGGCGCTATACGAATGTCGCGGCTATCAACCTTGCTAAGAAGCTCGTGGAACTCGCGCCGGGTGATCTGGGCAAGGTGCTCTTCGCGCCAAGCGGCACTGCTGCTATTGGCATGGCGTTGAACCTCGCCCGAGCGGCTACGGGCAGGTTCAAGACGATCTCCTTGTGGGACTCCTTCCACGGAGCATCGCTCGACGCGATATCCATTGGAGGGGAAGCCACGTTCCGCAAGTTTGCCGGCCCGCTGCTCCCCGGTACTGAGCACGCGCCGCCGCCCGACCCTGTGCACTGTCCCTTCAAGTGTGGCAAGCAATGCAATCTTAGCTGTGCCAATTACATCGAATACATGCTGGAGAAAGAAGGGGACGTTGCTGCTGTCATTGCCGAGACGGTGCGCAGCACGCCCTACATCCCGCCGCTCGCATACTGGCAGCAAGTACGCGCTGCCTGTGATCGGCACGGTGCGCTGTTGATTCTGGATGAGATTCCACATGCCATGGGCAGAACCGGCCGCATGTTTACCTGCGAGCATTATGGAATCGTTCCCGACATGCTGGTCATCGGCAAGGGTATCGGGGGCGGCATTTTTCCATTGGCTGCACTCATCGCACGCATTGGACTGGATGTAGCGCAGGATGGCGCACTCGGCCACTACACACACGAGAAGAACCCCGTGGCCTGCGCCGCTGCACTGGCTACTATCGAGGTGCTCGAAGAGGGTGTTCTTGCACAGGTGACAGAACTGGGTATGTACGCGCTGGAGCGTCTGCAAAGTCTTCGGCAGAAGCACGCAGTTGTGCGCGATGTTCGTGGCTTAGGTTTGCTGATGGGGATGGAATTACAATCTCTGCCTTCTGGGATCAGCGCGACTGAAGCCGCCGAGCGTGTGATGTACGGCTCACTGAGACGCGGATTGAACTTCAAGGTCACCATGGGAACGATTCTCACACTCACGCCAGCACTTACCATCACGCGGGCCGAGATAGACCAGGCGGTCTCGATACTCGACGCAGAGCTGACAGCGTTGTAAGAGCTGTACGACGTAAGAGCTGTACGACGTATCCAGCGAAAGCGCACGAACGAAGCCAGGCTTACTCCTTGAGCGGTAGAATGGATGCGGCAGTACTTAATGGCTCTGGGTTAGGAGGAGCGCTGAGCCATTCACGGTCAAGAATCAGTAAATTTTTACGAACTTTGACGCGACCTGTCCCGCCTGGTGCAGACTGGAGCTATGTCACGCAAGCTTCTGTACGCAAACCTTTTACTCCTGGTGGTGGGTCTGGTGGGATTGCAGGCTTCCTCGAGCCTCGCTTCCACTGATAATGCAGTGGGTACAACATTGCCGAACGGGCGCAGGATCACGCCCGCGGGAACCATACAGAAGCTTGCTCCCTTCCCATTCGCCATGACCTTGAGCCCTGATGGCAAACAGATTGTGGCACCATCGATCGGTTGGCCATTCTGCTTGAATGTCATCAGTGTTCCTGAGACAAACGCAGCCACAAGAACAGGCAGCAGTCCTGTTGCTGCCGGGAGTGTTCTGCAGATACCGCCCGGGAGCAGGAACGTCGCCAAGGTACAGGTCCACACCGGTGTTGCCTATTCGCCTGACGGCCAGCTGCTATACGACGCGACCGGGGATTCAGGCGGCGTGGATGTACTGTCGACACGTGACTGGCAGCGCATAGCGCGCATTCCCCTGGGCAAAGACAGCTTTGCCGCGTCTCTTGTGCTCACATCAGATGGAAGCCTGCTTTACGTCCTGGACCAGGGAAACTGGCGAGTTGTGATTATCAACACGCAGAGCCGAGTTGCTGTGGGTTCCATTCCCACTGGCGTCAACCCATTGAATCTTTCGCTCTCACCCGATAACCAGCGCCTCTATGTTACGAATTCCGGACTTTTCGAGTACAAGCTGATTGCAAAATCAGAAAAGAAGCCGAGTGACCAGCAGGCTGGCCTTCGCTTTCCGCCGACTGGCTATCCCTCCCGCGCGGCGCGAAAGGGTGTCATGGTGGAAGGCTATAAGGTCGCAGGACTAGGCGATGAAAATGATTCGCGGGGAAGTTCAATCTGGACCTACGATCTTGCTCAAAAGCAGTCCCCCAGTCTATTGGCCAGGCTGCGTCTGGGATCGAAGATCAGCGAAGAGCCGGGAGGGGTTGTCGGCGGCGCGTCGCCGAGCGGAGTTGTTGCCAACAACCAGCACGCCTTCGTCTCTCTTGCACATGAAGATGCAGTCGTCGTAGTTTCTCGCGATGGCACACAGATCAACTCTCAGATAGCGGTCTCACCCTTCACCACACAAGGTTTCCGAGACAGTCGTGGAAGGTTGCTGCGGGGAGTCGGACCGCTTGGCATGGCGCTTCAAGGCGATCGGCTGTTCGTTACCGAGTCCGGGATCAATGCCGTCGCCGTCATCAATCTCACCTCAGGTCAGGCGCTCGGTTATATCCCGACTGCCTGGTATCCGGTAGCGGTGATGACGTCGAGAGATCAAAAGCAGCTCTACATTCTCAGTAACAAGGGTGAGGGCACAGGGCCAAATTCGATCAGTGGCAAACGAGTCTACATAGGCGAGTTAGAGTATGGGAGCCTGGCGACTTTGCCGCTCGAGGATCTTGAAAGTAAGTTGCCGGCCTACACTCAAGCAGTCATCGAAAACAACCGGGCGGCCGACGCAGCACAGCCGCCATTGCCGAAGACTGCGATCAAGCATGTCTTCCTCATCATTCGGGAAAACCGCACTTACGACGAAATCCTGGGAGATTTTCCCGGTGCGGATGGTGATCCGAAGATCGCCCGCTTCGGAATGCATGGCTGGGCAGCAGAGAATCCGTCGCTCCATGATTTGCAGGTGACACCCAACGCGCACGCGCTGGCTGCCGAGTTTGCGACCAGCGATCGCTACTCCACGGACAGCGACGTCTCCAACGATGGCCATCGCTGGGCAGTTGATATAGCACCCACTCCCTGGCTGAATATCGCCTGGACCAGCGGTTACGGCGGCCGGCGCAGCGGCAGTGTGCAGAGCGCGGCCCCCGGACGCCGGGCGATGACCGGGGGCGCAGATGCACCCATGCCGGAAGATGAGCCCGAGTTTGGGTCAATGTGGGAGCACGTCGCCGGTGCGAAATTGCGGCTGCTGAACTATGGCGAGGGTCTTGAACTGGAAGGCGGCGACGAGCGCGACGGCACAGAGCCTGAAGGGCAGAGGCTTTACCTCAATAGTCCCCTGCCAAAACCCGTATTCGAGTCGAGCGACCGATTGTTTCCGACCTTCAATCTCGGCATTCCTGACCAGTTTCGTTACACCGAGTTCAAGACTGATTTTCAGAAGCGGCTTGACGCTGCACTCTTGCCTGCACTCACCGTCATCCGCCTGCCTGGCGATCACACCGCCAGTCCACGGCCAGGTGACGGGTATCCGTACAAGGCGTCCTATGTTGCGGACAACGATCTGGCTTTAGGCAAGATTGTCGACTTCATCTCCCACAGCTCCATATGGAAGGATTCTGCCATATTCGTCATCGAAGACGACGCGCAGGATGGTGCCGATCATGTGGATGCGCATCGTAGTCCGATCCTGGTGATCAGTCCTTACGCGAGACGGGGTTTTGTCGCGCATACCAGGACCAGCATGACCGGCATGCACAAGACCATCTATGCACTGCTTGGTGTTGGACCGCTCAATCTGGAAGATGGACTGGCGGCCGGACTGGGCGATATGTTCACAGATCGACCCGATCTCAGGCCCTACAGCTTTGTGCCATCAGACCTGCGGGTATTCGATCCTCTGAAAGCACGCATCGCGCGGCCAAAGAGTGCCAAGCAGGCGCGTGAGTTGCTGGATTGCGATGATCCCGAAGACATCAAGCCCAACTTTCATAACCACGCCGGAGCAGACTGATCACGCACAGGCAGGAGAAAGAAGTAGGAGCGAGTCTCTACACTCTTGGTCTGCGTCAGGCACTCCATGCATTGAGCAATGTCCATGGCTATGCTATTCGGTTCTATAAGAATGAGTGAGCGAGTTCCCGACGCCTGCCTTTGCAGTATTCGGCTCGCCATGGTTCTTCACCAGCATCAGGGCGCTTACAGTACGAAGACAGTTCTCGTTGCTATTTGATGCGATCACCGCTTTAATGTCGTTTTCACATTGCATTCTTGAACCTGTGGCATCGTCGGAGGATGGATTCTGACGTGCGATCTGTCATCCGGTTGAAGTTCTGAAATGAGAATTCTGGTGATTGAAGATGAAGCCAAGACCGCCAAGTTCCTGAAGAAGGGGCTTGGCGAAGCGGGCTTTGTTGTCGATATAGCGGACGATGGCCTTGATGGGCTGGAGTTCGCCAAGAATTTTGATTTTGACCTGATCATTCTCGACATCATGCTGCCGAGCCTGAATGGATGGCAGGTGCTGACGCAGTTGCGGCAGGCTGGCCGCACGACCCAGGTACTTTTTCTCACTGCTCGCGATGCGATTGATGAGCGCGTCCGCGGGTTCGAGTTGGGCGCTGACGATTACCTGGTGAAGCCCTTCGCATTCTCTGAACTGCTGGCTCGCGTACGATCACGCCTGCGACGGATGTCGTCTCGCCCGCAGGATGTCCTGCGCATGGCTGATCTTGAGATCGATCTGCTTCGCCATCGTGCAGTGCGCGCCGGGCAGCGACTGGATCTAACTCCCAAAGAGTTTCTCCTGTTATCGCTTCTTACGCGACGTGCAGGCGAAGTACTGTCACGCACCGTGATTGCTGAAGCAGTCTGGGACATGAACTTTGACAGTGATACAAACGTGGTGGATGTAAGCGTCCGGCGACTTCGCAGTAAAGTCGACGACCCCTTTTCTCTCAAGTTGATCCATACGGTTCGCGGCTCTGGCTATGTCCTTGGAACGGACTAAACAGTTGCTGTGGATGCCGAGAGTCTCAAGGACGCTCGCCTTCCGACTGACAGCGATCTACGCCATGGCAGGCATGTTCCTCGTCTTCGTTGCTACTGCGAGTCTCTACCTGCTGTTAGTCACAGAATTGGAAAAAAGCACCAGCTTGTTTCTTCAGGACAAGGTTCACGTAATAAGCACCATGCTCCGAGAGAGGCCAGAGGATGAGGATGCTCTACGTGAGGAAGTGGAACTGGAATCCGCTGCTCGCCAGTACGAGCATTTCTATATTCGTTTGCTCGACCAGCAGAATAAACCACTGCTCACGACACCCGGCATGGCGCAAGCTTTGGACCTGACTGAACTGGCAGACCTAACCGCCGGCAGGCACAACTTAGCTGTTCCTATGAAAGGCATAAATGGTCTGGCCTTTCGCGTCACCACGGCGATTGCGCCAGTGGGGCAGCCGCCAACTCGAAATGTCACTGTGCAAATTGCCATTGACGTCTCGCAGAAGGAACGATTCCTCGCCCGCTTCCGGCTCTGGGCATGGGTGATCCTCGTTGCCATGCTTGCTATCTTTCCTTTTGTTGGCTATGAGATCGCACGTCAAGGCATTCGGCCGGTAGAGGAAATGGCGGCGACCGCACGGAGAATTACTTCGAGTCACCTGGGTGAGCGCATTGTCGCCGAGGGGTATCCATTCGAGTTGGAATCGCTCGCGCGCACGTTCAACAAAATGCTGGATGGTCTCGAAGATTCTTTCGAACGCATCTCAAGATTTTCGGCGGATATCGCGCACGATTTGCGGACGCCGGTAAACAACATTCGCGGCGAAGCAGAAGTCGCCCTTGCGCGAGCGCGAACGATCGATGAGTATCGCGATGCGCTTGGATCATCGCTCGAGGAAGCCGTTCGTCTATCGGACCTGATCAGCAATCTCCTGTTTCTGGCTCGCACGGAAAGTCCACTGACTCACTTGAGGGTTGAGCCAGTCAATGTCTCAGACTTACTGGCCGGTATTCGCGAATACTACGAAGCTTCAGCTGCCGATAGCGGTATTCAACTCACAAGTTCCGCCAGCGACAAGCCACTGATTGCCCTACTGGATCGAACGATGATGCAGCGCGCAGTAGGCAACCTGGTTTCGAATGCAGTGGCGAATACGCCACGAGGCGGATCGGTGATGCTGTTGAGCAGTGCCGACTCCGCGTCGATCCGGATCGTGGTCGCAGATACAGGCGTCGGC
>CAXTNK010000041.1:36400-41940 GCA_964245665.1 uncultured Acidobacteriaceae bacterium | reverse complement strand
ACGATGAGGGGTGGGCAGGCGGACTGGGTTTTGTAGCCGGTGCATGCGCCTTTGCAGCGTGAGTGGGCCTGGCGCGGGTTCTGGCCGGGCTGGCTTGCACTGCAGCGGGGTAGTGACTTCATGTCTCTTCTCATGGGTTGATTGTCATGCCCTGCCTCGAAAAACAGATGTGATGTGGATCACAGGAGACGTCGGGGTGTGAAATTCCGAGGGGAAGTTATTTACGAGTGAACCTGTCCTGAATTTGGGTGAATGGTTGGGATCAACAGGTTGGCATTGGCCGGTGGGAACCCCTACAATAAGCGCGTGAGTCCCCGGCCATCGAGTCACCATACCTTCGACGTGGTCTGCCCTGATTGCGGCGGCGTTCTGAAAATCGATCCCACACTACGTGCGATTGTTTCGCATACACCTGCGCCGCGTAAACGCACCTTTGAAGACCTTGAAACGGCTGCGAAAGCCATGCGCGAGCAGGATGAGCGGAAGGAGAGCATCTTTCGCCAGTCGGTCGATGCAGAGCGCAGCAAGAACGACCTGCTCGACAAGAAATTTGCCGAGGCATTGCGCAAGGCGAAAGAAACGCCGGGGAGTGGCAAGCCACTGCATGACATCGATCTTGACTGAGTATATGCGCGCCTGTTTGAGTACATCGAGAGTGATTGCCGTTGGCATCACACCGGCATCACCTTCATTCCGTGGACGAAAAGGAAAACACTAAATGCCGATAGCACAATTGCCAGCGTTCTCTGAGGTTCAGAAAAAAATCAAGCGTACCAACTGGGCGGAGCAGATCACCTGGCAACGCGGAGTTGCGGCTGGGTCGCTGATTACCGGAGCCATCCTGCTGGCGACTGGAAAGCGGAAAGCGGGCATTGCCCTCACTGCGATCGGTGCTGGCGCCGCGTTGCTTGAGGATGTCGAAGGCACGAGAGAGTTGTGGAACAGTATTCCGCAATATATCGAGTCGGGCCAGGAAGTATTGGGCAAGGTCGAAAAGTTTGTGGAAGAACTGGCGGAGCAGGGCGAGCGCATCAGCAGGATGATCGGCAAACAGATTCGATAGACAGGCCGGCTGGTGTGAACCCATGTCTCCAGCGCGAGACATGGGCATCCGGTCCTGGGGCTCGCCGCGAAGTTCCTGTTCTCGAGAACTAGTGGGTGCGTTCGACGAGGTAGGACGCAAGGCCTTTGAGCGCATCGGCTTTTTCGCCGTACGGTGCGAGGACGGCAAAGGCTGATTCAATCAGCGTTGCGGCCTGGTTTTGGGATGCTTCCAATCCATAAACCGCGGGCCAGGTAGCCTTGACACTGGCGACATCCTTACCGGCCGTCTTGCCCAGGTGGGCGGATTCCTGTGTCACGTCGAGGACATCGTCGATGATCTGAAAGGCCAGGCCGGCGTCGCGTCCGAAGCTGGTCAGACGCTCGGTATCTTCCGCGGTCGCGCCCGCATAGAGGCCGCCGGCTACCACGCTGACACGGATCAGCGCACCGGTTTTGGCGCGGTGAATGGCGTGGACCAGTTCTGCTGTGGGCGCCAGTGATTCGCTTTCGATATCCATAACCTGGCCGCCAATCATGCCTTCAACCGTGCCGGTAGCCTGCGCGATGCCATGGATGATCGACACGAGGGCGCGCGGTTCGCAGGTGAGGGCAGCAAGCGTTTCATAGGCCTGGGTCTGCAGGGCATCGCCGGCGAGAATGGCGATCGCTTCACCGAAGACAACGTGGCAGGTGGGATTGCCGCGGCGCAGATCGTCATTGTCCAGTGCCGGCAGGTCGTCGTGGATGAGCGAATAGGTATGCAGCATTTCGAGTGCGGCGCCTAATTGTTCGATTCCTGACGGATACGTGTGATCCTGAGCGATCATGCGGGCCGCCTCCATGCAGAGGATGGGACGCAGGCGTTTGCCGCCGGCAAAGACGCTGTGCCGCATGGCTTTGTGGATGTTAGCCGGTTGCTGTTCAGGTGCAGGCAGCAGGGTGGAGAGCGCAGCATCTACGCGGGCCGCGCCACTTGCCAGTAGTTCTCGTACATCTATCGACATCGCTTTCGATCATACCTGAGCAGAGCTTGAGGATCGCGGCCTGCGCTCATGAATGACGTAAATCGGATCGTCATGTGGACCTGCGGAACTTCAGCTATTCTGGGAGTTGGCGTGTTCTCCTGAAAAGTCGGGTGCTCCGCGGATGGAAAGGAACCGGAAGTTTGCGTATCCTGCTGCATTGCATCAACTACACGCCAGAACTCACTGGCATCGGAAAATATACCGGTGAGATGGCGGAGTGGCTGGCCAGTCGCGGACACCAGGTGCGCGTGGTCACAGCACCCCCTTACTATCCCGCATGGCGTGTTCGTTCGGACTACTCTCCCTGGAAGTACCAGGTGCAAGAGGGTCCGATCAAGGTTTTCCGATGTCCATTGTTCGTTCCTGAAGCGCCGTCCGCGTTCTCACGACTGATACACCTGCTCTCGTTCATGGTAACGAGTCTTCCGGTGATGCTGGGTCAGATACTGTGGCGACCGGATGCTGCGATCACGGTGGAGCCGGCATTTTTCTGCACCCTGACGACGCTCCTGACGGCGAAGCTGGCCGGCGCTGCAAGCTGGCTGCACGTGCAGGATTTCGAGATCGATGCGGGCTTTGAAATGGGCTTTCTGCCGGAAGGAGGCGGCATCGCGCGCATGGCTTACAGCCTTGAGCGGTGGATGATGCGCCGGTTTGGATCGGTGTCGACGATCTCTCCCCGGATGGTGACGCAACTGGAGCAGAAGGGTGTCGACCGGGGCAAGGCGGTTCTGTTCCCGAACTGGGTGGATATTTCGGTGATTCATCCGCTTGAGCGTGTGAGCGCGCTACGGACCAAACTTGGCCTGGGGCCGAACAAGGTGATTTTGCTGTACTCCGGCAACATGGGCATGAAACAGGGGCTCGAACTGCTGCCGGTGCTGGCGCAGTGGTTCTCACCCGATCCCCGGGTGCACTTTGTATTTTGTGGGGATGGCGCCTTGCGCCCCATGCTGGAGCAGGCTGTTGCAGGACTGAGTAACGTGACTATGCTGCCGCTGCAGCCGGTGTCTGCACTGAATGACCTGCTGAATGCCGCCGACGTCCACCTGCTGCCGCAACGCGCCGATGCGGCCGACCTGGTAATGCCGTCGAAGCTTACCGGCATGCTCGCTTCTGGCCGACCGGTGATTGCAACGGCGGCGAAGGGGACGCATGTGGCGATAGCGATCCAGGGTTGCGGGGTCGCGGTCGAACCGGGAGATGTGGCCGGGGTGATCGATGCTGTTGCAAAGCTCGCTGATTCGGCTGCGCTGCGTCGGGAGATGGGCGTCAATGCGCGGATCCACGCCGTCGAGCATCTTGGGAAAGACCGGGTTCTGCAGCGCTTTGAGCAACAATTGCGCGGTCTGATCGGCCGGCACTGAGGGATCATCCGCGGGAACTTCCCGATTTTCTGAGATAACAGCGAGCGTCTCAACTGGTGACTTCGGGAGCGCGCCGGACGGTTTAGGAGATCGGCTTGCAGACAGGAAACAGCCGCTCAACATGCTACCGTTAGTTGACTCCGTGTGACGCATGTATGCAGGTGCGTTACAGCGGAAACGGAGGCAGACAGCCTTGAAAAAGGCACTCATTACCGGTATCACAGGGCAGGATGGCTCCTATCTCGCTGAATATCTGCTGAAGCTGGGCTACGAGGTCCACGGCATCAAGCGACGCGCTTCATCTTTCAATACTTCGCGTATCGATCATCTCTACCAGGATCCGCATGTGGAGAGCCGGCGACTGGTGCTGCATTATGGCGACCTGACGGATTCGTCGACTTTAATTCACATTGTGCAGAAGGTGCAGCCGGACGAGATTTACAACCTTGCCGCGCAGAGCCATGTGAAGGTGTCCTTCGAAGAGCCGGAGTACACGGCGAACAGTGATGCGCTGGGCTCTTTGCGGCTGCTCGAAGCTATCCGCGTTCTGAAACTGGAGCAGCTTACGCGCTACTACCAGGCATCGACGTCAGAGATGTACGGCCTGGTGCAGGAGACGCCACAGAAAGAGACGACGCCGTTTTATCCGCGCTCTCCTTACGCGGTCGCGAAGCTTTACGCCTACTGGATCACGGTGAATTATCGGGAAGCTTACGGTATTTACGGCTGCAACGGGATCATGTTCAATCATGAATCTCCGCGACGTGGCGAGACGTTTGTGACACGGAAGATTACGCGGGCGATGGCGCGCATCCATCTTGGCTTGCAGGATTGTTTGTATCTCGGCAACCTGAGCGCCAAGCGCGACTGGGGACACGCGAAGGATTACGTAACCATGCAGCACCTGATGCTGCAGCAAAAAGAAGCCCGCGATTACGTGATCGCGACCGGACACCAGTACAGTGTGCGCGACTTTGTGGACCATTCCGCGCGCTGCCTCGGCATGCAGCTGCATTGGGAGGGTGAGGGTGAGGACGAGCGCGCGATCGATGACAAGGGCAGGATTGTGATCTCGGTCGATCCTCGGTATTTCCGTCCAACTGAGGTCGAGACACTGCTGGGTGATCCATCGAAAGCGCATCGCGAACTCGGCTGGAAAGCGAAGACGACGTTTGAAGAGATGGTCGCGGAGATGGTGGAGTTTGACCTGCAGGAAGCCAAGCGCGATACGCTGGTCGAGAAGCACGGCTTCAATTCGTACCAGTATCACGATTCCTGATTTTTGGAGCCTGGCGTGAAAAAGGACAGCAGGATTTATATTGCCGGTCATCGTGGGCTGGTTGGCTCCGCTATTTATCGGGCGCTCGCGAGTGCAGGGTATACGCAGCTGCTGACGCGTACCCATGCTGAGCTTGACCTGACTGACGCGGTTACTGTCGCGCGGTTTTTTGCCGTAGAAAAGCCGGAGCATGTGGTGCTCGCGGCAGCGCGGGTTGGCGGTATTCTTGCGAACAATACGTACCCTGCTGACTTTATCCGTGAGAACCTGTTCATCCAGAACAACGTGATTGAGCAGAGCCGGCTGGCTGGTGTTGATCGGCTGTTGTTTCTGGGTTCCAGCTGCATTTATCCGAAGCTGTGTCCGCAGCCGATCCGCGAAGATTATCTGCTGACTGGTGAACTGGAGCAGACTAATCGGCCGTATGCGCTGGCGAAGATTGCCGGTATCGAGATGTGCTGGTCGTACAACCGGCAGTACGGGACGAAGTACCTCGCGGCAATGCCAACGAACCTTTATGGGCCGGATGACAAGTTTGATCTGGAGACAGCGCACGTCCTGCCGGCGCTTATGCGCAAGGTGGCGGAGGCAGTCGCGAATGGTCGTGAGGCGATCGAGGTATGGGGCACCGGGACGCCGCGACGTGAGCTGCTGTATAGCGATGACCTGGCGGAGGCGTGCCTGCATTTGATGAACCTTGCCGAGGCGCAGCTCGATGAGTTTGTGCAGGGCGACCATACCCCGTTGATCAATATCGGAACGGGTGAGGATGTGACTGTCCGCGAACTGGCAGAGCTGGTGAGCCGCGAGCTTGGGTTTAGCGGG
>CAXTNK010000041.1:22002-36390 GCA_964245665.1 uncultured Acidobacteriaceae bacterium | reverse complement strand
GGAAGCTGATTTTCGATGCGACGAAGCCCGATGGGACGCCGCGTAAGCTTCTGGATGTGACGCGCATCAATGCACTGGGTTGGAAGGCGACGACTGCGCTGCCAGAGGGTATTCGCAAGACGTATGCGGCGGTGCGGGAGCAGCTTATGGCGGTTGCGGTTCGTTAACGCTGGTGTATTTCCTGAGCTGAGATCCCAGGTCTCAAATGCGAGACCTGGGGCGCCGGGTGGATGACAGCAAATGCAGGCCCGTCCTCTACGCTGCGGTCGGGATGACAATACTTTTCAAGAACCGATGGTGATGACAATGCTTCAAGAGAACGGCTGGAGATGATAGTGATTCGCTGCGTTCCGATGATTACGCGGTCTATGGTGAGGTCAGCTTAGAAGATTGCGTTGACGTCGTTGCCATGACCACGCGAGGAGCAGCAGCAGGACGGCCACAGCGCTCAACCACCTTCCCCACAGGATGTCGGTCGTGTTCTGCCATTGCACGTCGATGGTCGTGTTGCCGGCGGGTACGGCGAGGACCATCAGTCCGTCTTCGCGATGGATTTCGATGTGTTGCGGCTTGTTGTTCAGGCTGATATGCCATGCGGGGTAGTCCATGAGAGTGAGGACGGCGTAGGCCGGTTGCGTGGCGTTTACTTCGACGCGGCGGTGCTGCGGCGACCAGTCCCTGATGGCAAACGTGGCTTTCGCGGTTGTGGGGAAGGCCCAGTCGGATACCCATTCGGGATTGTCGCCGGCGTTCGCTGCGGGAAGTTCAGCATCGGGATCGGTGAGCACGCGGACGGGCGGAATATCCTGCAGAACCTGGCTGTTGTCCGCGTTGGTTGCGGTGTATTCGTCTGTGCCCTGCACGCCACTGCCGTCGTGGAACATGGTGAGCTGGCCGGCGACGGCGTCGTCGACATCGCAGGGCTGGTAGAAGGCATGGGCGCAGGTCCAGATGGAGGCTGCGATCAGCAGGGCGATCCCGAGACGCAGGATCAGCCTGCTGCTGAGACGGTCGATTGCCATGGCGAATAGCGCGATGGTTAGGATGCTGACGACCTGCAGCCATCTCCATGGAAATTGCAGGAACTGCAGGCGCGGCGCAACGTGCCAGATGAAGTCGCTGCTGCGGAGCTGCAGGAAGAAGAGAGTGAGGAGCGTGGCCGTCAGGATGGTCAGTAGCTTCGTACGGTCGCGGTCGCGTTGCCGCCATGCGATGAAGGCAGAGACGAGGCCGATGGCGACCAGGATCAGCGTGATGATGGACGCGGTGTGGAGCACCTGGTCGTGATACTGCTGGCCGGTGTGCTCGAAGAAGAAGCTGTCTTCGACGCGCATGCCTTCGCCGATGGCCTGTTTGATCTGTACCCAGCGCTGCTCATAGGCCGCGGGGAGCAGGTAGAAGCCGGCGAGTGCTGTGCCGATGGCGAAGCCGGCAGCAGCTTGCCAGGCTAATTGCCAATTGCGATCGGATATGATCCGCAGAAGCGTGATGCCGGCGAGCAGATAGCAGCCCATGACTGCTGACGGTGCGTTGGTGAGCCACAGGGCGGCGATGACAATGGCTGTCGGGACCAGAGAGATGACGGGTCGAAAGGCCAGCAGGAGCAGGAGTGCGATGAGCGTGGTCGCGAGCAGTTCGGCGAAGGCTGTTCGTTCATAGGCGACAAAGAGCAGGTAAGGGTTGGCGATGAACAGGCATGTGGAGAGGGTGGCTGTTTTGCCGGAGACGAAGCTTGTTAAGAGTGCATAGACTGCGCAGCCGGCGGCGAAGAAGCTGATGCCGGTGAACAGGATGGGCGCGGCTGTCCATGCGGTGTGGGGCGATGCGACAGCGCTGGCGAGGCTGCCGATTGCGGCGCCGGTGAACCACGAAAGCGGCGGATAAAAGATGAAGCGGGGTTCGCCTGCTCCGTAGTTCGCGAGCACCAGCCAGTGCGGATAGACAAGGCCGGTGTGCCAGTCCTTCGCGGCTTCGAGCCAGGAGAGGAAATGAAAGTCGAAGTCGTGGCCGCAGGAGGGACCGCGAAGGATTAACGGCATGATGGCTGCGAAGCTGACGAGGAAAATCAGCAGCAGGGGCAGGCGATGATGACGCAGAGGTGAAGACGCGGGCCTCAATGCGGGCTGCCGTGTTTGAGCCTGATGGCGTGTGAGCTGTGAAAGAAAATCATGCGCTGCACCAGCATAAAGCAGCCTACGTCCTTCGTGTGCTTGACATCGCGGCGACTCCCGGCAATCCTAGTCAATCGTGCCGGCTCACCTAAGGCCGCATGCGAATGATAGGAGTTTCTGCTTGGACGTCCGCGTTTTTTATCATGACAAGTGTTTCGATGGAGCGTGTTCTGCTTCACTTTTTTCCCGCTTCCATCGTGAATGCATCACGCGCGGCGCCGCGTACTCATATCACGGCCTGGTGCATCGCGCAGGCTCGCTGTTCAACGAAGCTGACTTTGCCGGCGACGAGAATGCGATTGTCGACTTTAAATATTCCGCTTCTCCGAAGATTACCTGGTGGTTCGATCATCACCTGAGCGCATTCCTGACGCCGGAAGATCATCAGCAGTTCGTGCGCGGCCTGGAAGATGGCAGCTTCAGTATGCGGCGCTTCTACGATCCCGCGTACACGTCATGCACCAGCTTCCTGGCGCACATTGCGAGCACAAAATTCGGCTTTGACGCGGGGCCGGTCGCGGAGTTGATCAAGTGGGCCGATATCGTTGATGGAGCGCTGTACGAAAGCGCGGACTCGGCGGTCGAGATGCCGTCGGCGGCGATGAAGCTGACGCTGATTATCGAGTCGACGCAGGACCCGGCGTTTATACCGCGGCTGATCCCATTGCTGACCGAAGAGTCGCTCGATGAAGTGTTAAGCGAGCCGTTTGTCGCCGAACTATTGCCGCCGTTGCTCGAAAAACACAAGCAGGCGATCGAGCTGATCCGTGAACGCAGCGAGTGTGTGGATGGCACGATTTATTTCGACATTACCGACCATCCGCTCGAGGGTTACAACAAGTTCATTCCGTATTACCTGCATCCCGAGGCGGTGTATTCGATCGGATTGAGCAAGTCGAGCTTCCGGACCAAGGTCGCTGTGGGGTCAAACCCGTGGACGAAGGTCCGTGGGCAGGACATGATGAATCTCGCGACCATTTGTGAGCGGTATGGCGGTGGCGGGCACGCGCGGGTGGGTGCGATCTCATTTTCGCCGGAGCGGTCAGATGAAGCACGCGCGGCGGCGCTGACGGTTGTAGCGGAGTTGCGGGCGCATAATCCTGCGCAGACTGTCTAGAGGGGTTTCTTGGTGATGTGATGTTTCTCGCGTCCTCAGGTTGGCCTTTCCTCGGGAAAAGGCCAGACGCCATTCTCCATCCTTACTTCTCTCTACGCCTGCAGGAAATCCTCTGCAGCGTTTTGTTAAGTACTAGCCCCATACGGGCTTGCGTTTTTCGAGAAACGCTGCGAGGCCTTCGGCGAAGTCCGGCGTTCTGCGCATGGTGGCGTTAGCCTCTGCTGCAAATGCCAGGTCGCGATCAAGCTCAATCTCATACTGCACATGCAGCAGATGCTTGGTTGCCGAAAGGGAAGCGGGACTGTTCTTCATGAGTGTCCCGGCCAGCGCGGCGGCGGCCTCGAGGACGGGCTGATCGTCGACGATCCGGGTGACCAGCCCCAGGTGGTGGGCTTCCTTCGCATCCAGCAATCGTCCCGTCAGCAGCAGGTCGCGGAGCTGCTTGTCTCCAACCTGTCGCTTCAGAAAAGCTGACACGATTGCCGGAATGAAGCCTATCTTGACCTCGGGATAGCCAAAGCGCGCGTCCGCGGATGCCAGCGTGAAATCGCAGATCGTCGCGAGACCCATACCGCCTGCGACTGCAGAGCCCTGGACAGCAGCGATGGTCGGCTTGGGGCAGTCGTAAAGCAACCGGAAGAGGTTAGCCAGGAACCAGGAATCAGACCGCTGTTCCTCTTCGCTCTGAGACGAGATCTTCTGTAACTCGGAGAGGTCGAGGCCGGAGCAGAATCCATCGCCCGCGCCCGTGAGGATCAAAACGCGCAGCGTATGGGACTCGGTGGTTTGCACCAGCACCTTCGTCAACTCACGAATCATCACCTGCGTGAGCGCATTGCGCCGTTCAGGGCGATGGAGGGTGATGGTCCGGACGTTGTCTACGTCTTCCACGCGGATTGTTTCGTAGTGGTTGAGGTTTGAATGTGTCATGCAGAAGTGACTTTACAGCAGTCCGGCGTTCAGTGAGCAGTTGGTCCGTAGGATTGGCCGATGGCGAGGCTTGCTGCTATCAGTTCATCGAGCGGGGCGAGTTCCGGGAGCGTTGCGCCCAACTTTGTAAGGGTCTGCAAAAGCGTCTCTGTCGGGATATTGCCGATAAGCGCGTCCTGGGCGAAGGGACAGCCGCCGAGGCCGCCAAGGGCTCCGTCAAAACGACGGCAGCCTGCGCGATAGGCGGCTTCGATCTTCGTGGCTGCTTCGCCGGTGCGCGCATGCAGGTGGACGCCGATTTCTGCTTCGCTGGTCGAGGCAAGAACTGCACGCACGACGCGCTCTATCTGTTCGGGTGTGGCGAGCCCGACGGTATCGGCAAGCGAGATGACTTCGGCCCCTGAATCAACCAGAAGATCGCAGGCGGCGACGACTTCGTCTTCGTCCCATGGATCGCCGTAGGGATTGCCGAAGGCCATCGACACATACGCGACTATGCGGAAGCCGGCCGCGTAAGAAATCTGGCCGATGCTGTCGAGGGCATCAAGTGATTCCTCCGGCGTCTGGTTCTGATTGCGCTTCAGAAATTCCGGCGAGATGGAATAGGGAAAGCCTAGCGCTTTGACGCCACCGGCATTCACGGCGCGTTCTGCGCCTTTCGCATTAACGACGATGCCGAGCAGTTCCACATTCTGCATGCGCAGTGGTTCGGCTTCCTGCAGAAAGGAGAGCACTTTTTCAGAGTCCGCCATCTGCGGGATGGCTTTGGGCGAGACGAAGGAGACAGCGTCAATGTGGCGGAAGCCGGCGCCAATGAGCAGGCGCAGGTAGTCGGCCTTGACCTCGGGCGGGATCTGTCTGGGCAGTGCCTGCCAGGCGTCCCGCGGACATTCGACGATGGTAACGGGTTTGTTGTTGCTCATTTTCTACAGCGAGGGTAGCAGCCAGACGGCGATCGCCGCCAGCAGGTGGAACGAGACCACTGTGATGAGCGCAGTGCGAAACGACTTCCAGTGATGGATGAAAATGAGCAGTAGCGCGTAGAGAGGGAACTGCAGATACATAAGTGTCTGCGAGGCAGTTTCTCCTTCAGTCTCGGGCAGGCCAAGGTGCTGCTGCGCGAGTAGTGCCATGGGATAGAGCAGGCGCAGACGGACGAGGCCGCTGGGGCCCATGAGTGGCAGGATTTCTGCAGCCTTGATGGCGAATGGTGTCGCGGCGATAGCGAGCAGAAGAGGCCACCAGGCGTGCCATCGGAGGCTATTTTTCTTCTTGCGTTTTACGCGCCGGCGCGGGAGTGCCTGGGTTGCCATGTGTTCAGGATACTGTTTGGGCGTGCCGCAGTGCAGATAGGAGATTAACCGGCGCACCTGGTTTGCTACGTCCTGCATCCAGGGCTCTAAACAACCGGTGTTTCAGGTGCCTACCTGAGCTTAACTCCAAAGACAGCACGAACCACTCTATTTGTGTGCTCGAGCTAAGCTTCGATGGCGGGTACGGAGCGAAGCTCGATCGCGTGAACTAGATGACTGTAAGTGCATCACCTTCAATTTGTGAACGAACCGACATCATACATGAGAGATTCCGTGTGGATGCTACGCACACATTTCATTCAAATTGTAAGCACTGCCACGTGTTTCCTATCCGCGTTTCGTGATCCTGCGATTCGAACTACGAATAAGGAATGTCTACTATCTATAACAACAACTACTTTTCGTTATGGCATTCTTACAGTCTCCTGACGGATCTTTTATGAGCAATTTCCTAGACTTAGGGGTCGGTCACAACAGTGGAGACGAGCGCAGCCAAGAAGCTCCGGCGTCCGAGTGGTCCGACTAATTTATTAGCTGAAGGCCACCGCTGGAGTTTCACGTTCTTTCGGTCGAAGAAAGTCACAACATGAAAATGCATCAAAGTCAGTTTCATTTCCTGGTTCTCAGAGGTAATTTCTTTGAGAGACTGACTCAGTACTACTCGCAGGATTGGCCGACATCAACAAGAGTGTTGCTGCGCCAGCAAAGCTTGGTCTGGCAGCGCCTCTCGATTCCACGCCATTTCCTTCGGCAGACTGGGGCTATGGTGGCTCGCCGGACATAGGGGCGCCTGATGGAAATAACTATCCACTGATGTCAGCGTTGCAGTTGAATGCGAGCCGCACGAAGATTTACGGTTGGGTCGCGCCGAGCATAAACTTCAGTACGTCCGGCCACAATAACTTTCCTGTGTCCTATGACATCTTTCCGAACAAGATCGAGTTGAACCAAGCCGTTATTTATGTGGAACGCCTTCCAGATACCGTTCAGAAAGGCCACTTCGATTGGGGCTATCACCTTACTGCCTTCTATGGAATTGATTATCGTTTCACAACGGCTAAGGACTACTTCAGCCAGCAGTTGCTGAAATTCAATCGTCAGTATGGGTTCGATCCTGTTTTGGAATATGCTGACTTCTATTTTCCGGTCAAGGATGGTTTGAATATTCGTGCGGGACGGTTTCTTTCTGTTCCCGGCATCGAAGCACAATTAGCTCCCAACAACTACAACATGACGCATTCGCTGCTGTATACGATCGATCCATTTACAGAAAGCGGAGTGATTGGAACTCTCAAGCTGAATAAGCAGTGGATTGTGCAACTGGGTATCTCTGCCGGTCATGATGTGGCTATCTGGTGGGATGACCACAAGCCTTCGGGCATTGCCTGCCTTGACTACTCGACAGCTTCGAATAGAGACAACTTCTACGCTTGCGCGAACGGCATCAACAGCGGCAAATACGCTTACAACAATCTGCAGGATTATGACCTTACCTGGTACCACAAGTTCAATAGCAAGTGGCACTCGGCAACCGAGGCCTGGTACATGTATGAACGCGATGTGCCGAACGTAGCCGGCAATGTTGTGAATCCTGTTCCGACGGAGCCTGGTGCGAATGGCGCCTTCTGCAAGGCGGGTGAGCTGCGTTGTACTGCACCCGAGTATGCGGTTGTGAACTACCTGAACAGGGAAGTGAATTCGAAGTTGATGGTGGGATTCCGTTCTGACTTTCTGGATGACAAGAAGGGTCAAAGAACTGGCCTAGCGAGCAAGTACACCGAGAATACGCTCTATGCGACCAGGTATATTGGGAGTTCCGTCCTGTTCTGGCCCGAACTACGGTTTGATTTCCCGTATCGACCAGCGAATGGATCGCTTCCGCCAGCATGGCTGCGCTGCCGGTAACCGCTGCAGCAGATAATTTGGCAATGAAGATAGCCACATTCGCGACGATTGCCGAGTAGAGTACTCGTTTATTTGAGTTGTGCAGAGCTTCATCGATGCGCTTTTCTCGATGCTGCTTTGTTCAGAGGACCTGATCGTTGTGCGAAGCAAGAATACGGCTGCGTCTTTCGATCACAAGGACTCATGCCCAGAAGTGATTGGGCCATTGTCGAAAGAAGAGACTTATGCTGAGGAGCGGAATGGATGATTCAGTCGCAGATGAAGGAAAGACCTCTTCAGCTGTGACCTCGGAGCTGCAGAGCAAGGTAGACAGCCAGAAGAATCAATAGGCCCACTACAATCCATGCTCCAGCCACGACGCAGAGTTGTACTCGTGCTGTTTTATCCGAAGGCGCTGTAGCGTTGCGTGCTTGCTGTTTGAGAAAGAGGAGGAACCTTTCATCTTGTTCTGGTACGACCCCTGTATCGTTCATGTTTCTCCGAGATGCATCTGATTCTTGTTGCATGTTGCGGGCTCATCAAGGAGCAAGCAGTTGATCCTTCACAACTGCTTGCTCTGTGAGTAATGGACCTGGGAGCGAGTGTTCCTAGAAGTCCAACCTTAGGGCCAGCTGCCCGGTGCGGTTGCCGGCACTTTCGGCAGTCTGCGGGGCACTCAGCACACCGAAGCTTTGTGCGTTGTCGATCTGCGTGGCAGGCGGAGCAAAGTTGGTGTGATTCAGCACATTGGTGAAAGTGGATTCGAAGCGCATATGCACACCTTCGCTCAGTTTGAAGACCTTCGCTAATCCCAAGCTTGCAGCAGCCGTACCCGGTCCCTGGAGGCTGCCGACGGCTGCGTTCCCGAAGCGACCTGCGCCGGCTGGTGTGGGTGCGAATGCCGCCAGATTGAAATAGTGGCTCCGGGATTGGCCCTTGTTGACTTCTGACGAAATACGGTCAGGCCGGAGGAAAGCGCCTCTGTTTTCTACGTTCGTGTTCGACTGATCGTTGGAGTCACTGATGCTCGGCGTGAGCCATGGTCCTGTTTCAAGCAGGGTGACATTGGTGATCTCCCAGCCGCCAAGAACAGTGTCCGTGAAGGCATTGTCGTTGAGGAAGGCGCGACCATGGCCAAACGGCAGTTGATACAGGCCGCTCAGCAGGAATCGATTGCGGCGCGTTCCTTCAAGATTGCCGTAGTCGCTGTGCACATCGAAGCGATTCGCAATCGGGGTGCCGTAGTTCACTTCGCCGGCGAAAGATGTGGGTGTGTCGCCTTGATTATCTGCGAGATTCTTCGCCCAGGTGTAGTTGGCGTCGAAGTAGAGCCCGCGCGCCATCTTATGGCTTTCTTCTACCTGGAGTGCGTTGTAGTTCGCTTCACCTGCGTTAAAGGTGCTGTAGAGTTCGTCCCAGTTGTGATATCGCGCCCGTGGATCTACATATGGGCTCGCTGCGGTGGTCTGATAGGCGGTCGTGCTGGCGGGGATCTGGTTGAGGTCCTCCGTGATGTTCAAGCGATAGGTATGCATACCGACATAGCTGACACGCAGACTATCGTTGTTAGTAAGTTCCCGTTCAACGGTGACATTCCATTGATTGGCTTGCGGGTCGCGGTAGTTTGGATCGACTCCCTGGTCGAGGTCACCGCCACCATACTGCACGCCTGCCGTTGGCGGCGCAGTGTTTGGAAACTGGATCAGAGGCGCTCCCGTCGTAGTGACGCTGTTTGTATAGGTATGAAGTGCGGACGTAGGATTGCCACTGTTGTTGAAAGAAAGCGGACCGAGGTTGGTCATGGTGAAGATGCCGAAGCCGGCGCGCAGGACTGTCTTCGTGTCGTTGAAGGGGCGGTAGGCGATTGACACGCGTGGTTGAAAATTGCCTTTGTAGGTATTACGCAGTGATCCTGGCAGGTGATCCTGGCTTGCCGTGACATAGTTCGAGCAGGGTAGTGAACTATTACCTAGACTGCAGGCGTTGAACGACTGTTGAAACGCAAGGTTTGAAGCCTGGATATTCTCCTTCGCCAGGTATGTGGCAAGTGTCCCGGGAACGACGATCGAATTTGTTTTCTGATCGAAGTTCGCCAGGTTTCCGCCATCCTCCGTGAAGCCGGGAAGAACCTGCCAGCGCAGGCCATAGCTCAAGGTGATCCTGCTACTGAGCTGAAATTCATCCTGACCGAAGAAGCTGTACTGCCATGCTGTTCCCGCCACGTCTGGACTGGACACGGCGAAAAAGAGTGTGGTCGGCAGGCCTTCCAGAAAATCACCAAAGCTGTTGCCGGTGAAGGTCGGCTGGAAGGTGAACTGTCCGAAGTCGTCTGAGGGTTCGAAGGTCTCGATATCTGCGTAGCGTGCGCGCCGGACGTCAGTGCCGGCCTTGAACGTGTGCCTGCCGAGCGTCCAGGTCAGATTGTCTGTGAACTGGATCGTCTTTGATTGTGTGACGCCTGTCTTATCACGTCCGATCGGAGTGAAGTTAGTCCCGTTGCTGAAGTTGAAAGTAGGGAAGGCGTGCGTTGTCGGATGCTGACTGATGTTGACTCCCTCCAGATTAAGTTGAGAGAGAGAAGACGAGCCTTCGATCGGGAAGCCGACGCTGGTAAGCACATTGGTAAACCCGAAGCGAAACTCGTTCAAGAGGTTCGGCTTTAGCGCCCAGGTATGCGAGACCAGGAGACTCCGGTTGTGAACACTGTCTACGTCATCTGGCAGGAAGTCATTGGCGTAATCTTCAGTGATGTTCTTGCGGCTGAAGCGAGCGTAGACAGACTGTTGCGCATTGATGGTGTGATCGAGCCGCACGTCTGCTCCATCTGTTCGCGATGGCGTCGACTGGAAGTTCTCATAGTTGTAGTTCGCCTGGCCAAGAACGTTCGGCAAGGGATAGTAGCTCAGCAGTGCAGCCGCTGTTGGATTGATCTTGGTGATTCTGCCATTGACGCCTGCAAGATCACTGCCATTACGCTGCGCCTGGGTTGGAACAAACAACTGCTGCGCAATTGCCGTCGAACGACGATTTCCTTCGTAATCCGCAAAGAAGAAAGTCTTCTTCTGACCGTCGTAAACGTGAGGGATAGAGACAGGTCCGCCCAGCGAACCGCCGAATGTGTTGAAGTGCTTCGGAGCTTTGCCGTTGAAGCCATAAGGATCTGCGTCGAGTGCATCGTTCTGGAAGTACTCGAACAAACTGCCGTGCAACCTGTCTGTGCCGCTCTTGGTAGTAAACGTCACGTCGCCCACCTGGGAGAACTCTGCGCTGTTGTTGAAGGAGGTCACCTTCACGGCCGAGATTCCTTCCTGTGAAGGATAGGCATCCTGCAGGGCACCGTTCTGGCGAACGTTCGCAGTGGAAATCCCGTCAACGGAATAGTTGATCATCGACGAACTTGCGCCGCCGAGCGCGATATTACCGGAGCTGTCTTGTTGCACGTTTGGAGATAGTTGCAGCGCTCCCAGTGGACTGGTCGTCGTGGCACGATTGTTCAGCGGCAGCTCCGTGATTTGTGAATTGTCTTTTGAGTCGCCGAGAGTCGCGTTCTCTGTGTTGATCTGATCCGCAGCGGCATCGACCTGGATCACTGTCGATTGATTGGCCACAGTCAAGGTGATTGGAATCCGGAGATCCTGCCTGGCGTCCAGCAATACAGATGAGACCACTGCATCCGCAAAGCCAGCATGATGCACGGTAACTTTGTAGTGGCCGGATTTCAGATTCTCGAGCGCGAACTCACCCGCATCAGAGTCTGTTACCTGCCGGTCCGAGTTCTCGTCGAGAGAGTGGACGGTGATCACCGTTCCAGGAATGATCGCGCCAGAAGCGTCCTGAACCGTTCCTCGAATACTGCCAAAGGTAGATTGCGCCTCAAGCGTAAGAATGCTGAGGAACAGCAATGTGCCAGAGCATGCTACTGCATAATATGTCTTTTTCTTGTAAGTGGAACCAGTGTTGCAGTGGCCTCGAAGAGTAACCATAACTTTCTCCAGTTTTCCGACAGCGCAGTATTTCGATTCTGTCAGTCTTCATCTGAAGTCAGGATCCATAACGATGACATACGAAATGTCTAATCTTTACGGTTCCCTCACAGCTTTCATCGCAAATCTTCTGGAATGCGCCCTGATGTACGGCTTTCTTATGCCTTCGTTACGTCCTGAACGATAGGCTGAATCAGGTTTGACAATGCATCTGCGCTGGATTCGACGATCGATACGGTTAGTGCTGGTAGCAATTGTGACAGCCGCGATAACTGCAGTGGCCTACGAAAGCCATACAAAGTCATTCGTTGCAGGTTTCCTCTACCTGCTGCCTATCCTTTGGATTTCGTTCCGGTGGGGATGGCTTGAGGCCACGATTGCTTCGACTCTGGCAGTTGGGTGTCTCGACTACTTCTTCACTGAGCCCCTGCTGCACTTCTACATGGCGGATATTCAGGACTGGATTGCGATTGCCGGCTTTGAATCGGTTGTCCTGGTCGTGAGCAGGCTCGCTCATCATCTTCGTGAGCATGCCTCGACCAATACCCTCCAACGGACCCGGTTGGAGAAGCTCTACGAGATGAGCAATGCAGTTCTCATCATCGACAGACGAGAAGAAGTCGGTCCGCAGATCGTCGGTCTCGTTGTGAATATTTTTGACGTACAAGGCGTGGCGCTCTGGGAGGCGCGGGAAGTGCACTTTAGTGCGGCCGGAAAGGCTGAAATCGCGTGCGACGAGGTTCGATATGCCTTTCTCAAAGAAGCTTTCGAAGACGACTTTATCCATGGAAGCTTCAAGAGAACACTTTACCTGGGCACCCGCCCGATAGGAGCTCTTGCTCTTCTCGGTATGCCCGACGATCTGATGGACTCGCGGTCGGTTGATGCTCTTGCATCCCTCTGTGCCGTTGCTCTTGAGAGGACACAAGCATTTCTTAAAGAAAGTGAAGCAGAAGCTGAGAAGCGGAGTGAGCAGCTACGTTCGGGCGTACTCGACGGCCTAGCGCATGCCTTCAAAACACCACTGGCAACTATTCAGACAGCAAGCTCAGGGCTTCTAGCCATGGATCATCTGAGTGCCGCGCAGGAAGAGTTGGTGACTATTATGAATCAGGAGGCAATGCAACTCGCTGACCTTACGAATAGGGTTCTGCGGACGGCCCGCCTCGATGGAAGAGAAATGAAGATTAAGTATCGCGAGCTGTTGCCGGCATCGTTCATTGATCGTTGCAGCGAAGAGTACCGACAAAACCTCGCACAGCACACGCTGAGAGTGTCGGTTGCAGAGATGGGCCGGCATCGTCTATGGGCAGATGAGGAGTTGCTCCGCATGGCGCTGGCGGAAATCCTCGATAATGCTTCGAAGTACGGCGAGCCTGCAACACCCATTCAGCTTGATGTAGCTGCTACGGAAAGTGAGACAGTGTTCAGTGTGCATAACGAGGGCTCTTACGTCGTTCCGTCGGAAAGAGAACGCGTCTTTGATCGGTTCTATCGGTCGCCGGCCTTAAAGTACAGAGCGCCGGGAACAGGGATCGGCCTATCTGTAGCCAAACGAATTATCGATGCTCACCACGGACGGATCTGGATTGAGGGTGAGAAGGAGACTGGAACCACCATCTTCTTGACGGTCCCACATTTGAGCAGGGGAGCATGATGCAGGAAACATTGAATGGACGAATCCTTATCGTAGAAGATGACACTGCCTTCCGGCGCGTGCTTCGTACGACACTCGACGCCCTTGCGTTTGACATAGGAGAAGCGAGCAATGGAGAAGAAGCCTTGACGCGTCTCCGCATGGTCGACTACGAAGCTGTCCTGCTTGATATGAATATGCCGGGTATGGGCGGCATCGAAACGTGTCGGCGCATACGCCGCGCATTCACCCGATTGCCGATCGTGATGCTCACGGTGCGCGATGGCGAAGACGATAAGGTCGAGGCACTCGAGGCAGGTGCCGATGATTACGTGACAAAGCCTTTTCAAATACGAGAGCTTACGGCAAGGCTTCGCTCGGCCATCCGGCGGCTTCGTGCTCCTGCTACGCCTTCTGGAGCACCCTTAATCATCGGCGAAATTACACTCGATCCTGTCCGGCATCGCGTAGCGAAGGCAGGTGAGGAGGTTCATCTGACGCCGCGGGAGTTCGATCTTCTTCAGACTCTGATGGAGAACGCGGGTCGACCTATTCCCTATGTTCGCCTGAACTCCCTTCTGCGGGGTCCTGGTTATGGAGACGACAGGGAGTACGTCAGGGTTCTGGTCAGCCAACTCCGCAAGAAAGTCGAAACTGATTCATCGAAGCCCGATCTCATTCTTACTGAGAGCTATATCGGCTATCGCTTCCGTGATTGAAGTAGAAGTTCTTTGCTTGCGTCAAGTGGTACGGTCTTGAGCCGGTGATTGACCTTCATCCGGTGCTTCTACTCGGGCGCATGGAGATAGATCCCATAAAGTTACCACTACATCAACTGCGCCGATGGCAGGTTCGAGAAGCAATCGTTCATCCTTGCCATATCCTAATTCCCAAAGACGCGAACTTCAGAGATGGATTACGGAGAGACAGCAGCCGGCAGTCTCAAGGAACAGAGATCGCTGTTCTGCAAGAGACCGCGCCGGTACCGGGAGCTGGAAGAGAGAAGGGGGACAAATCATTTCGGAGCTACAACGGGAACTACAAGAATCCATAATTGGCAGGGTGAGATCTCATATCGCGGGTCGCGGCTGAGTGGCGGGCTTAGCTCTCCATCGAATTATGTAGAAAATTATGTCAATTATTGGTCTCCTGTGCTAAAAGGATAGAGATGATGAACGCAGTCAAGTCCGTTCTCCCCACGCAGTGTTGTTGCTCGCCACCGTGGGCACGTTTGTGATCGAGGCAGCCTAAGCTCCTCCTCTTCAGATCTGACGTAGCAGTATGGACGCCCACGAGATGAATCGCTCTCGTGGGTATTTTCGTTTGCCATGCACCTTGTCGCGGCAATTATTGG
>CAXTNK010000041.1:6443-21992 GCA_964245665.1 uncultured Acidobacteriaceae bacterium | reverse complement strand
TTATTGGTTTCACCCGCGATGTTTCTCCCATCGGTAAGTAGGATACGCAGTCGATTAAACAAGAAGCGATCGAAGTAGTACCCGCGGTGTCCCGAACGCTCCAAATCATTCTAGTTTTTAAGGAATCTATGCTCAGCGTCATTCTGACCAAACGCCTCTCCATTCTGTCTGCTCTGCTCTTTCTATTGGTGACCCCGGTCTTTGCCCAGTTCTCAAGCGGTATCGAGGGCACTGCACATGACACCTCAGGGGCGCTGATCGCAGAAGCGAAGGTTACCCTGACCGATACGCGTCTTGGAGTCGATAAAACTGTCGTCACCAACCAGGCTGGATACTTCCGTATTGACAGTATTGCAGCCTCTACGTACAGGTTGCAGATTGAGGCTAGCGGATTCAAGCTATGGGAGCAGAAGGATCTCGTGCTACAGGTGGGTGAAGTTCGCACTATTGCTCCCACGCTTGAGGTGGGGGCGGCGTCCTCGCAGATCACGGTTGCAGCATCGGTGGAGTCAGTCAATCTGACGTCTGCAATGACCGGCTCTGTCATCTCTGAGACTACCCTGCACGAAACTCCCTTGTCCGGGCAGAATGTGTATTCGCTGGCAGCGCTTACTCCTGGTATGACAGGCATCGGTGCGAATCAGGCAGATAACTATACCAACGAGTACCCCATTAACATCAACGCTGCCGGCCTTCGCCAGGAAGAGAACGGCTACATGATCGACGGCGCCACCAGCAACAGTCCTGGCCGCGGTGGAGCGACTTCAATCTCTCTGAACCCAGAGATCGTGCAGTCAATGGATGTAAGGACCAATGACTTTGACGCCCAGAAGGGAAGGAATGGCGGGGCAACAGTTAATGTCTTCACCAACTCTGGTTCGAATGACTTTCATGGATCGCTGAACTACTACTTTCTCAACAATTCGCTCTCCGCGCGTAACGAATTTCAAACCACTATTCCTACATTTGAACGTAATGAATCGGGCGCAACTTTTGGCGGTCCGATCATCAAAAACAAGCTTTTCTTCTATGCAGGGATCGACGTGCTCCGCTCCAGTACTGTCACTACCGGTCAGAGCACGTTTGAAACACAGGATTTCCTAAATTACGCGAAAGCAAATCTTCCTAACAACCTGGCCACCAAGGTTCTTGAACTGAGTCCACCATCCGTATATCCGACAACCGGACTTCAGACCGTCGCTCAACTCGAGGCGGCGACACCCGGATACTTCGCGCCACCTGCGGGCATTCCCGGCAATCTGGAAGCAGTTGGTACTGCGAACTACAGCTACTCCGTTCCGAAGAACGGATACCAGTGGAGTATTCGGATTGACGACTACCTGAGTCAGAAGGATCGGATCTATGTAGAAGGAATCAGAGACTCAGACACCTCTGGCGGATATACAGCGCGACCAGCGGTAGATGATGCTGAAGCAAATCACTCCGACTTCGTGAATATCGACTGGACCCATACGTTTTCTCCGCGCCTCTTAAATGAGGCTGGCATTCATGAAATCAGACCCTACGGTTCGGACATCGGTGCTCCGACAATGATCATTCCTTATGTCAGCGTAACTGGCTTATATGGGTTTGGAAATTGGGGTCCGGGAAACTTTACGCAGACAACTGTTGGGTGGCGAGACGTTATGACTGCGACTGTCAAGACTCACACCCTGAAGTTTGGTTTCGACATGTTCAACGCCCGGGAGATCGGGGATCAGAGCGGAGCGCACAGCCGTCCGTCCTACTCGTTCAATAATCTTCTGGACTTCATTCAGGATGAGGCCACAACCGAATCGGCGACTCCAGTAAACCTGCTGACTCATCTTCAGTCATCCTACAATCGGCTTTATCGTGATTTCTATCAGGGTTATTACATCCAGGACGATTGGAAGGCGAAGCCACGGCTGACCATCAATGCCGGCCTCCGATATGACCAACTCGGAAACTACTTTGACATCATCAGCCCTGCCCTCACCAACTTTACCTTTGGCTCCGGTGCTACCACAGATGAGCAGATCGCAAATGGCAAGACAGCCCTTGCTCCTAACGATCACGTACTCAACCACAATATATGGGATATTACCCCGCGAGTGGGGTTTGCCTGGGATGTGTTTGGCAAAGGCCGCACGTCGCTTCGAGGGGGGTTCGGCATCTTCGCGGATGAGCCGGCACATCTTCACTTCACTGATATCCTGAGTGGCAATCTTCCCAATGACTATAGTCCGGATATCAGTGTCTATTCTGGGCAAAAGCCGGTCTTTCAGTTCTGCGACCCTCCGTCTGGATGGAATGAAGTCTGCCCTGTTGTCCCTACGAACAACGTGACTCTAAACGCAAATGGCGGCCTTGAAATCAATGGTGTCATTCAACGAGCAAGCCTTGGCGGTTACTCTCCGAACTACAAGTTCACCCAGGTAGATGACTGGTCGCTTAGTCTTCAGCAACAACTACGTAGCGATTTAATCTTCGAGTTAAATTATTCTGGAACTGCCGCTCATCATCTGCCGATCTATAACCAGGACATCAACCGGTTTGCCGGTGATCTTATTCAGAACAAGAATTCCTTGAATCGGCTCAATCCTAACTTCGGTGATATCACTTACGCCACTTCTGATGGTAATTCGATTGGTAATTTCCTGTCGGCAGTCCTGACCAGAAGGACTTCACATGGATTCGGTTTGCGAGGTATCTACACATGGGGCAAAGCTCTAGATGTGGTGAGTAACTCAGGCTCGGAAGGTGGGCTCAGTGGAGTGATTCCGAACGAAGCCAGCGCAATCATTCAAAATGGCAATTATTCCGCACAGCGTGGACGATCTGACTTCGATATTCGGCAGCAGTTGTCAGTGGATGGAACCTGGACCGTTCCTAACCATTACGGCAATCACCTCGAAACTGCTGTTCTAGGCGGCTGGCAATTTGCTGGTGTGTGGATACTGCAGACCGGTTTGCCATTCACGGTCTACAACGGCGCCGCTTTCAGTCCGGTATGCGCCCACAATCCAGGCGCCAGCTGCTACGACGCGACCAACACGTTCATTCCTGGCAGCGTTATTACTGGTGATAGTGGCGGGGACTACAACGCCGATGGATCAAACTACGATGTGCCGAATGTACCCACCTTTGGAAAGCACTTGAGTGGGCAGCCGCACAAGAAGTTTCTGACCGGAGTGTTCCCAGCGTCTGCCTTCCCAGTGCCTACTCCGGGTGTTGAAGGAAACCTGGGGCGAAATACCTATGATCAGCCTGGCTATAACAACCTAGATTTTACTTTCTCGAGAATCTTCACCACGCCGTGGTTCTTCGGCGAGAAGCTGAGAATTGAAGCTAAAGGAGAGACCTTTAATCTGTTCAATCGCGTTAACCTGACCGCAGTCACTTCTGACTTATCCAATCCGCTTTTTGGAACAGCAAGTGGTCAGCTTCCAGCTCGAAGTCTCCAGTTACATGTTCGCGCCTCCTTCTAAGGAGCGCGCGTAGAGTGATTGGCAATGATGTTTGCGAGATCACGAATGAGTAGCTTCAGGTCCAAAAAAGGCCGGCACCCTTCAGGCTGCCGGCTTTCGACGCAGGGTGTAGTCACTTGCTAACTGGAGACGTCTTCTCTTCTACCAGTCTGAACCGTTTTCTATCCGTCTCTTTCTGGAGAGAAGCCTGCTGCAGTTCGGAGAGCGTTTTCACAAGAGAAGTTATCTCTTCTTTGTGGCTTGCCTGGTTGGTATGACGTAGCGCGATGATGAGGTGATACATAGCACTCTGATCCTCCGGCGCATATTGGAGAGCGAGTCGACATTGCTCGATCGCCAGGTTGTATTGGTTCGAACGAAGGTACATGCTGGCAAGCAGGTTTCGTGCGTCGGTCAGATCTGGCTTTATCTTCACCGCAAGAAGCGCCGAATGCAGTGCTTCAGCCGGGGTGCTACCAGCAGGTGCTGAATCCTGACTCGTTAATAGCTTGGCTAGAAGGTAGTGCAGCAGTGGGCTATCAGGATGAGATTTTAATTGAGCACGAACATCCGCAAGCTCTTTCGCTGACTGATGCTTTTCGGCCTGACTCTTCTGCAGTTCAGAGAGATCCAGGGCGTATGCACTTAGACTTTGCCTTTTGTCCAGACGTTCGGCCGTGTTGAAGTCTGCTTCGGCCTTATCGTAGTCAGCTAGCTGGGCAAACAGGAGGCCGCGAGATATGTACAAAGATGGTTCACTCGGAATTAGTTGTATGCCCGCGTTAAGCATATCAATGCCTACCTGAAAGGAGTCGTGATTCAAGCATAATGCGGCGAAGGAGGTGTAGAGATTAGCATTCGATGGGTTGTCGACTATCGCCTGTCTGAGGAGCGATACAGCTTGGGGGGTATCTCCCGTTCCTTCATGTGCATCTGAAGCCAAGCTCAGCAATTCCGGATCTGATGGGCTTAGTGCGAGGAGTGGCCCGAGTGTTTTCAGAGCAGCATCATTCTGCTTGGCTTCGACCTGAACGAGCGCAAGGTCATACTTCGCGAAGCCCTGGTCTGGGAGCAATGCTACAAGCTTTTCAAATACAGGTATGGCGCTCTGCGCTTGTTTCATCTCGACTAGGCAATCCCCATAAGACTCCAGTGATTCCGGATGTGTTGAGATGACATTGGTGCTTAGCTCAAACTGGTCGATTGCTGTTTGACAATGGCCTTGCTTTCTCTCCAGATTGGCAAGCATTTCATGTGCAGTCTCGTCTTTCGGATCGACCTTGACTAACTGCTTAAGTAGCGGGATGGCCTGTGTATCCTGTGTTGTATATAGAAGTTGGACCTTACCTTTCAACGCAGCAGGATAACCGGGTGAAAGGAGCAGCGCCTTATCAAAAGCATTCAGAGCCTCGTTATTATTTGACTTGATCGAGAAGATGATGCCTTCGATCGTCCAGAGCCGAGGATCTCTTGGCGCCTGCCGCAACGCGTCCCGAGTCATCTGGAGTGCTTTATCGTAGTTCTGCGAACGGAGCAACGCCTGTATGTCAGCGATAGTGATCTTAGTGTTCTGCCCTTGAGCAGCGCATGACGCCGCGCAGAGCAGAAGAAATGCGCATCTTCTGTGAAACATGAGACTGCCTACTCCTGAGCTTGAAAGACACTTCCCAGTTTAGCGACTGTTCAATGCATGTAATGCAAAGAAAAAGGTCAGCGAGCCCAACCTTTATTTGGAATCACGCCATGTGCTTCTTGAATAGTGATGAGTTGATCGCACTTGATCGCTGCATACTTTTCAATTGCCCCATTTGGCCAATGAATCACAAGGTCTACGGAAAGGGAAAGTCCAACTCCGAAGTGGAGGCGCGTATCGTTGCAGGAGTAGTAGCTTGATTGACTGAGAACTTCCTGCGTCTGCACCTTACCTCCATACTTGACCAGGACGCGTGCACCGATCGCGCTCCGGTTAGATTTTGTGCCCACGAGCTTCACCTTGATCCAATGATGCTTACCCCGCAAGTCATTGCGTAGCAGAGAGGGCGGCTCGTTCATGTTAACAATGAGAATGTCCACATCACCATCGTTGTCAAAGTCGCCGAACGCACAGCCTCGACTTGAGTGGATTGCGGTCACGCCAGGTCCAGCATCAGCAATCTCCTCGAAACTACCGTTACCCAGGTTTCTGAAGAGAATGCGAGGACTCTTGTTCGGATACTGCGGAAGCTGTTTTTCGACCTCAGGGTAGACACTGCCGGTCACGAAGAAAATGTCTGGCCAGCCATCGTTATCGAGATCAATAATTCCTGTTCCCCAGCTGCTGAAGCGGGTTTCGACAGCGAGTTTCGCCTGCACAGTGCGATCCTCAAAGTTGCCCGTGCCGTCGTTGTGGTAGAGGACGTCGGTGTCTTCGGCAAAGTGGGTCTTGAAGATATCCAGGTGCCCGTCAAGATCATAGTCGCCGACCCCGACCCCCATTCCAGCCTGTTCCATTCCGTCATTGCTCAGCGCAACTCCGCGTTCCACGCCCGCCTCTTTGAAGGTTCCGTCATGTTGATTGATGAAGAGCAAACTCGGGGTAGAGTCCGAAGCGACGTATATGTCCGGCCAGCCGTCTTCGTTGAAGTCTGCTGTCACGACGGTCATCCCGTAATTAGACCAGGACTTACCAATGCCTGACTCGGTGCTTACATCGGTGAAGGTTCCGTCTCCGTTGTTTTTGTAAAGCGAATGGCGACCAAAGGGTAGACCGCGCGGACCGCAATTTACCGGAACACCTTTCCAGTTGCAATTAACGCTCGCTCCAGGTTTGGGAACCTTTTCAAAATCGAAACCCAGATAGTTCGAGACAAAAAGATCTAAATACCCATCGCGGTTGTAGTCGAAAAAGGAGCAGCCGGCTCCCCAGCGTACCTGCGGGTCTTCGAGTCCGGCTTCCTTGGTCACATCCTTGAATGTGCCATCTCCTAGATTTCGGTATAACTTGTTCTGACCCCAGTAGGTGCAGTACATGTCTTCAAAGCCGTCGTTGTTGTAGTCACCTATGCAGACTGCATTCGCCCAGCCGACTGCTTCCAGGCCTGCTTGTCGAGTGACATCTGTGAAAGTTCCGTCGCGGTTGTTCTTATAAAGCCGATTCGACGTGTCCGCGGGTGCACCGGTCAGCCGGGTGCCACTCAGGATAAAGAGGTCCATCCAGCCATCGTTGTCGTAGTCGATAAACGCGCAACCGCAACCATCCGCTTCAAGAATGTAGTCATTATGATTAACGCCCCCATAGATCACCGGCGCGAGCAAACCGGCCGCCGCAGCAATATCTGTGAAGCTCGCATTGAATGGACGGCCGGAGCTCCTCGGCTTACTTTGAGGTGCAACGACCCGCCTTCCCGTGGAGTCTGATACCTGGGCGCGCATCGATTTCGAGAGAGCGCCAACGAGCATTGTCAGCGAGAGCCGACCAAGGTCTCGCCTGCTTATCGTCATTTCACCACCTGGATTCTTATGCGCGTGGACTATCTGGTCCTGAGCCAATTGGAGTTTGCTTTGCTGAAAAAATAAGCTTGCTGCCTATAAGATAAGGTGAACTTCTGCCATGCTTCGAGCCTGCACTGCCATTCTACTTTTAGTCGCGTCGATCTGTCTTTTCCTGCATGCGTCGGCGAGGCCTTCGTTGCCCGGTCAATTGGCTGCAGGTATGGTTCTTCCTGGCGTTTCGCCGGCACCACGGAACGGCTATACGGGTGATGAGGCGTGCACAACCTGTCATAGCGAGCAGGCGCAGAGTTTTCACCGCACCTCGCATCACCTCAGCAGTCGATGGTCCAGCAGCGAGTCCATTCTAGGTTCGTTCTTACCGGGAAAAAGTGTTCTTCGTATCTCGCAACATGAAGAGATGAATCCCGAGCCGAGTGTGTCATTCAAAATGGAGGCCCGGTCGGATGGCTTCTATGAATTGGCGGTAATTAAAAACGCGGTTCTACATAGGGAACGCTCGGAGCGAATAGACGTAGTGATCGGCTCAGGCATTCGTGGTCAGACCTATCTTTATTGGAATGGCAGCCAACTGTTTGAGCTCCCGGTCAGCTATTGGACAGAAGGAAAGCAATGGATTAACAGCCCTGGCTATAAGGATGGTACGGCAGATTTTGCCCGGCCGGTCAATGCTCGTTGCCTGGAGTGCCACGCGACTTACGCAGAGTCCCGATCACAGGATTTACAGTCGAACCTATTCAAAAAAGACAGTCTGGTCCTGGGTATTTCCTGCGAGACTTGTCATGGCCCCGGAGCGGCTCATGTGATGACCGAGAAGAACGCGGCGACGGGTGCTGGAGAGTCTTCAGCCACCGCAATTCTTAATCCGGCAAAGTTCAGCCGCGATCGACAGATAGACGAATGTGGTCTCTGTCACGATGGCACGCAAAGCCAGGAACTCGCTCCCGCCTTTTCATATCAGCCAGGCAGGCCCCTCGACGCATATCTAACTGCCGATGTCAACGCTACAGCTGATCAGCCTGACGTCCATGGAAACCAGGTAAGCTTGCTGAAGAAGAGTCGATGCTATCTCTCTTCTCCAACCATGTCCTGCGCAACCTGTCACGATGTGCATCAGCCAGAGAGGGCTTCTGCCAGCTATTCCGAGCGTTGCCTAACATGTCACCAAGTTCAGGCGTGCGGGATGTTCCGGACCATCGGAGCTAAGATCGATCATAAATGCATAGACTGCCACATGCCTTTGCAGCAGACAAACGCAATTGTGTCTGAGACGGCGGGACGTGTGCTCCGAGCAAGCATCCGCACGCATTGGATTAGGATCTATCCACAGAGAACGGCGACAGTGGTTAGGCGCTAGCTTCTGCTGAGTGTCTTCTGCTGGTAAGACGAAATCTTTTCAGGATTCCGGCTGCTAGGTATTCGATCTTGTGTTTCAGTCAGATAGCTAGTGGAGCGCGGCTATTGCTGTAAGCGATGTATAGGAAGGCAGGCCGAGGATATCCGACGAGGAGTGCGGTCTGACAGGTCTGTAGTGAACACGCCACTGCTTAGCAGGGAAGAGCAATTCTTTGATGGAGTAAGAGACGTCTCGGTTCAGGGATTCATCTTTGAGATTCGAGTTGAAGCTTTCATTTGTAGGACATACATCAGCCGCACATCTGAGACGTTCGAATCGAACTACCTTGCCTGCCCGGCCCCAATGTGTTGAGAATGAGGACTTTCGGGCAGCGCCAGTTTAGTAGATCTCGGAGTTCGGCGGGTTGTTTATTCATTAAACGTTTCAATTCAATGTCACTTCCTGTATGCTGGCCCCGACCGCCCGGAGACCTGCCATGTTCAAACGCCTTTACCCGCACCGCATTTTCTACCTCATCTGCTTCGCACTTCTGTGCATAGCGATCCGTGCTCATGCGCAGACGGTTACGCCGCCGGAAAGTAAGTTTTTCTCAACCTACGCCGAGGAACGTTTCTCGACCTATCAGTTGAAGGGTAATGGAGATTTGTGGCCGTCGTGCTGGGCGGATGACGATAATCTATATGCGGCGAACGGTGACGGCACGGGTTTCGGCACCACTTACTCTGACATGCTGGTCAGCAGGATCATCGGCGAACCGCGCCAGTTGACCGGCACAACACTTGCGACGAACGTCGGAACAAATTGGAGCGGGTCAGTTTACACGCGCAAACCACCCGGCATGCTGTGTACCGGCGGCGCTATCTACCTGGCATTTCAGAACCTGAACGAAACCACTTTTAACGATGCCCCGGCAGCATCCATCGCCAAGTCCGTCGACCATGGTGTCACGTGGACATGGAATACTGTTGCACCCATGTTCGGCACGCCTCAAAATCCAGCTAACGCCAAGGCGTATAAGTTTACAACTATCTTTTTTCTCGACTACGGAGAAGACGCAGCAAATGCTATCGATAACTATGTCTACGCGTACGGTCTGGACAATAACTGGCGTTCACAGGAAATGATGTATCTTGCCCGTGTTCCGGCGAAAGAAGTGCAGACCCGTGCCGCGTGGGAGTTTTACGCAGGTGCGGATAGCACAGGTTCGCCCTCATGGACGAATGACATCACCAAGAAACTGCCTGTTCTCACTGATGAGCGGCTGCTGTATCCCGTCATGTTTGGAGCCGACTGTCCGCCACAGCAGCAAGTGATCGCACAAGGTGGAGTTACGTATGATGCGCCACTCAAGCGCTATCTTTTTTCCTCATGGTCGTGCAGCACTCATGAATTCTACGAAGCGCCGCAGCCCTGGGGACCGTGGAAGCATTTCGAATCGACCGACTTCGGGCCGCTGCGGCTGAAGGAGAACAGGGGTCAGTATGGTACGAGCATTCCTTCAAAGTTCATCAGCGCTGACGGCAAGAATCTTTATCTGCAAAGCAACGTCTGCTGCGGTGGAGATTCGTACAGGTTCTCACTACGCAAACTCTATCTCGATCCTGACGACACGGCCACACCTAAAAATGCTCAATCGATCAACAACCTGGCGCTTGAAAATGGGACGCGCGCCATCAGCAAGAGTACCCATTTCGGGACGCTCTGTGGACGAAACTGTTCAGACGAGTTGAACAGCGGCGTTACGAATGTCAGCGAGGACGATTTCGACGAAGAGGTGAAGACGGTTGACTGGTGGGGGTATCTCTGGCCAAAACCATACAACTTGAACAGAGTTGTGTATGAAACGGGAGAGATGTTTCCTGATGGCGGCTGGTACGCCGCGAACCTGCATGTGCAGGTTCGACAGAACTTCATATGGAAGGATGTTGCAAAAGTAATAGTGACGCCTGTATATCCCTACAGTAGTGCCGCAGGTTCTAACACCACTTACACCTTCAGCTTCCCAGCTACGTGGGGTGATGGAATACGCATTACTGGCAGGCCCGGCGGTAATTCCTACTTTACTTCGATCAGTCAGCTTGGGGTCTATTACCAGCAATGATGTCGCTGCAAGTAAGAGTTTTCAATGAAACTTTTCAATCGATTTCTAGGAATTATTATGTTCGACTCACCACTCGAACCACTGCATTCTGCAAGGTGAATGATGAAAGATAATCAGGCAGTATCAACGGACGATCGAAGAACATCTCTGACATCACGCGTGCTTTCAGTAGATGTTCTTCGCGGATTGACCATCGCTTTCATGATCCTGGTGAATGACCCTGGGGATGATAGGGTTAGTTACTCGCCGCTCGATCATGCGGAATGGAACGGCTGGACTCCGACGGATCTCGTCTTTCCGACCTTTCTGTTTCTAGTTGGCTGTTCCATTGTTTTTTCGATTGGATCCCGACTTAGAAATGGCACATCCAGGCGACAGATCGTGTGGCAAGTTGCGAAGCGGTCGTTCTGGATACTGGTGATCAACTATGCTCTGCGATTGCTTCCAGATTTCAAGAACCTAACGCATATTCGCTTCTATGGCGTGCTCCCGCGGATTGCAGTTGTCTACTTCTTTGCGTCGTTAATTTACCTGGCAATGCCGCGTGCCCGTGATCTGGCAATTACATGCGGTATAGCTCTGGTTAGCTACTATGTGTTACTCCGATGGGTGTCAATTCCGGGGGTCGGCATGCCCGGGCACGACGTGCCGTTCATGGATCAGTACAACAATTTGACGGCTTACATTGATAGAGGCTTCTATCACTGGACAGTGAAGTACCTGCACACAGGCTCGCTGTATAACAAGTATCGAGATCCTGAGGGGCTGCTGAGTACACTGCCTTCCATCGGCACAAGCTTGCTTGGGATCCTGGCGGGCAAGTTATTGCGTTCAAAGGAATCAGCAAAGAAGGTTAGAAATACCCTTGGGCTCTGTGGCATTGCAGGCATAGTTCTAGGCCTGATCTGGAATATCTGGTTTCCGATCAACAAGAACCTATGGACGAGTTCGTTCGTTCTTCTAGCGGGCGGAATAGCTGCTCTGCTTCTTGCGATCTGCTATCAGATCTACGATGTCGCACAATGGCAGCATCGCTCGCCGATGGTCCGGAGACTCTCCTGGCCATGGATTGTTTTCGGCTCAAACGCCATTGCGGCTTATGTGCTTTCAGGCCTCTATGGCAAGGTTATGAGTTTCATCCCGATTCGAGATGGGGATCAAACGACACACCCTTTTGGCTGGTTGTACCAACATGGCTTTGCACACTGGGGATCGACAGCGAACACATCACTGGCCTTCGCCATCTTCTACGTTGTGCTCTGCTTTATCCCTGTATGGCTTCTATGGCGGAGGGGAATCTTTCTGCGTGTTTGAGCGTGGCAACTGAGAATGTCTTGAACTGATATCTTCCACGACGCACAGCTTAGCAATTGCAGGCGTACTTAAGGTTTCCGACAACAGGTGGCATCAACTCATACTAAGTCGAATGGATTTCGCACCTGAACCTTCTAAAAACCTACACTAAGAGCAGGCCGAGTGTGTGCTGATGACATACACCCGGCGCATGACAGGTTAGAAGTCGATGCGGACAGCTGCTTGAAGCTGACGGGAAGGATTAGCACTCAGGCTCATACCGAAGTTCGGATCATCGATGTTGGAGTCCGGAGTGGAAAAGTTGGGGTGATTGAAGATATTGAAGCCCTCAAGACGGAACTCCAGAACAGTGTTTGCGCGGATAGCAAAGTTTCTAAGAACGGAGGCATCCATGGCTACAGAGCGGGGACCATACATTGAATTTCGTCCCACATTGCCATAAGTGCCGGGAACTGGGTCGCTGAAGGCGTTGATGTTCAACTCCGGACCGACCGGCGGATTGAGCGGGTGTGTATGCGGGTCTACACCCGGTACCAAGTTAGGCCGCTCGCTGCCATCGCCATTGGGGGTGCCGACATCAGTGCCGACAGTGTACGGCGTTCCGCTGGCTGCGCTCACGATGCTATTGAGCTGCCAGCCATGGCCTAACCAGCGCGGAATCTTCGGAATGCCTGGTGCCTCATAAACGAAATCGGATTCAATATAGTTACGCTGGTCATAGTCGGCCGGTCCATACTCGCCAGGCAGATAGTTCTGGTTCTGAAAGGGGCTGGATCCGAAGGTCGAACCGCCATAGTCCATAGCCCGCGAATAGGCATAGTTCACATTCCAGGTAAAACCTTTGACTGCCTGTTGTTTGTACTTAGCCTGAATACCATGATAATTCGCACCGCAGCAAGGTTCGTAAATGCTGACTGTGCCGAAGTTCGGATTGGGCCTGTTGCCATTCAGGCCCGGCTGGTTCCGGTCGAAGAGTGGACTTAGATCGTCATTCTGATTGCCCACATATGCGATCTCGAGTGAGGCATTCTTTCCGAGCTGACGCTGCACAGCCAGGTTCCATTCATACGAATGACTGTTCTTCCAACGATTCTTTGGAAGTCCGTACACGTTTGGCGGAAAGAGGTTGGCAAGGTTCGAAGGAAAAGGGAAACCAGTCAGTGTTGGATCCTGAAAGTCAAAAACGATTCTGCTTTTTCCTGCCCAGTTGTCAACAAGTTCCTGCACCTGGGCTACGTTGAGGTCGTTGTAGAAAACGCCGAATCCTGCGCGGATGACGGTCTTGCCGTCGTTCGTCGCGCGGTAGGCAAAACCTATGCGCGGTGCGAACTCGAACTTCGGCATTTTTGTGACTGGCGTACCCTCAGGATCAAGAGCTCCCGTAACCGGATCGTAGTTTTCCAAGCGATTATGTGCTTCTCCAGGGTCGGTATCATAAGTGTAACGAAGCCCGAGATTGGCCGTGAAACGCTTGCTGACCTGCAGATCATCCTGGACAAAGGCGTTTGAATACAGTTCACGTATGCCTGTAGTCGGATAACCGAGCGTGGCTACGAAGTAGGGACTATTAGCCGCGAATTGGTCGAGAGTCAGGAAGGTCATGTCCTGCTGAAAATTCAGCAGCTTATTTTGTTGATCGCGAATGAATTGGACGCCGAACTTAAATTGGTTCCTCCCCTTTACAACAGAAAGAGTATCCAGGTACGTGAACGAGGCATTGCCGACATGAATATCAAATTGCGCCGGACCTGTCCCAGTGCCGCCATCGCCGATGGTGAAGATAAACGGCTCTGCCCTGATACCTGGGTTATTCGAGGAAAGATCGTTATAACGTAACCGGTTCAGGGCAAAGCTCGCCTCGTTAACGATGTTGGGGTTGATCAACTTGGTGTAGGAGACGCGCGCCGTTTGCAGGAATCCCGGCACCGAACGCGCCTGGCCTTGCGCCACCCCAAAGTAGCTCAAGGTGGTTGATTGATTTCCGTTCCAACGGGCGCTGATTGTGTCGCGTGGGGTCAGCTGGTAGTCGACCTTGATTGACCCGGAATTTTCATGCAACTGGTTGCTGGTGGTTTCGTTGTAAAAGCCCAGCCTGGGTTCACTACTAATGCCTGCATTCGGCAGCGGAATTTGCGCAACAATGGGCTGGAGCGTCGCAGGCAGGGTCGCGCGAAAGGCAGCCGACGGCACCAGCGTATCGTAGAACGTGATCCCGCTCAGTTGCCTGATTCCTTCGTAGTTGCCAAAGAAGAAAATCTTATCTCGTTTGATAGGACCGCCCAGCGTACCACCAAACTGGTTCAGTCTGTCTTCGGGCTTTACCAGGGGTGGGGCATCGAAGTAGTTCCGTGCGTCGGTATCTTCATTGCGGATGTACTCGAACGCGCTCCCGTGGAATTTGTTCGTGCCGGACTTGGTGACAATGTTGAAAATGCCCCCATTGGATGAACCCCATTGAGCCGAGAAGTTGCTGGTCTGTACCTGCACCTCTTCAACTGCGTCTACGCTGGCACGGGTGAGGCGTTGACCTGAGTTATACGCCGCTCCGGAGAAACCGGAATCGATCTGACTCGCGTCAGTACCATCCACTGTAAAGGCTATACTCGATTGAAAGTAATTTGTATTCGCGCCATCGGTACTGGGCAAAAGACCGAGTGTTTCCGTAATGTCGCGACCGTTTAGCGGCAGGTTCTTGATATCTTTAGAGGAAATTACGTCCCCGATTTCGGAGGACGCAGCCTGCAGGAGCGGCGCCTGACTAGTAACAGTAACTGTCTGTTGTGCCGCGCCGGGCTGTAGCATTACGTCGACTCTTTTGCGTTCCGTAGCTGTGAGCGTGATGTGATCGACGACCGTCTGTTTGAAGCCGGAGGTGATTCCTGTCACTCGATATTGGCCAAGCTGGAGTACGGGTGCAACGTAATTTCCATTCTGATCCGACTTGAGGCGCACCGCTGCGCCCGTCAGGACATTGAGAACAGTCACATCAGCATTGGGAATGCTGGCGCCGCTCGAGTCTTGAACCACACCTAAAATGCTACCCGCCTCGAGTTGAGCGAAGCTCCTGGGGCTTAGCAGCGAGATGGCAAGTAGGAACAAGGCGATTCGTGCGAGGATCTCAATTGAGCTTGCCTGACGTAACCCCTTTGAAACGTTTAAATAATTGGCCGATGACATATCCGTGCTCGCTCTCCCCCTAGTCAAACATCCCCAGTTCTTATTGGGTGGTAGAAGCGCTTATAAACTTGTATTGATAGGAATGTCAACAGATCGGTCTGAACCTGTTCAAACTTGGGCAATCTCGTTTTACGTGGTGCTTGTGCAAGCCAGCACTCCTGGCAAGCTTTCAACACGTGCGCAGTAAGCCTCATGAACCTACTTACTGCGCGCCTTATCCGAAGCATTGAAGCGCAGGATTATCGGGCAAAGCTTTCCGTCCAGCGCGTTCGACAAGTCGGCAGCACCTTCGATCTGACGCTGCAATGGAAGCGCCTGTACAGGAATGAGGGCAAGGTACAGGTCTCGAAATCGCAGGACTGAACCATCTTCTCGTAAAGAGCGAGAAATGTGACAGGGGCGTTGTCGCTCGTCAAAGCTGGAGGGCTGCACAAAGCTAAAGAGGTCCACCTGCTTAGGCAGAAGTTAGACAGCGATCAAAGGACTATGACGGCTGATCCATCCTCAGTCTCTTCCTTGACAGATAGCAGTGCTTGATTGGCCTCTTCCAGAGAAAATGTCGAGACTCGAGGTTGAATCTTGAGCTTATAGGCAAGTTGTAAGAAGTCTCGCGCATCCCCTCGAGTCATATTGGCAACACTACGTATCTGGCGTTCTCCCCA
>CAXTNK010000041.1:0-6433 GCA_964245665.1 uncultured Acidobacteriaceae bacterium | reverse complement strand
CGTAATCAAAGGCGGGCATGTGGTCGAGATGGATTGCGTTAATCGCGACCACTCCACCTTTGCGCAAGCTGGAAAGTGCGGCAACAACTACCTCTCCGCTTGGAGCAAAGGTGATTGCTCTGTCGAGTTGAACGGGTTTTTTTTTATCTTGTCTTCCAACGATTTCTTCATTCAGTTCGCATGCTTTCTCTCGATGTGTTTCGCCTCTTGTTACGACATATGTCTCGCACCCCCAAGACTTCAATACGGGCATTGCAAGTGTCGCGGAGCTGCCGAAGCCAAAGAGTCCAACCTTTTCACCCGGCTGAACCCCGGCAACTCTCAGACTGCGAAAGCCGATGATACCTGCACACAGAAGAGGCGCAACATGCGCCGCATCCATCCCCTCTTGAAGCGGGTGTGTGAAATCGGCGCGCACCAAGGCATACTCCGCGTAACCACCATCCACCGAGTAGCCGGTGAATGTAGGATGATCGCACAAGTTCTCCATATCGTTCCGGCAATACCAGCAGTCTCCATCAGTGCCGCCCATCCAGGAGACGCCAACTCGAGTTCCTGCCGGCATATCCTTGCTGGAGCCTTCAATAACTTCCCCAACGATCTGATGTCCGGGAATGAGTTGCGTGCGAATGGCTGGGAGGTCGCCTTCGACAATGTGAAGATCGGTTCGGCAAACTCCGCATGCGATCACGCGGAGTAGAACGTGGCCGGGCCTGACGTCTGGACTAGGTACCTCTTCGATGCGGAGACGCTTTGCGCGTGAGGTCGATTCCTTGTCAAAGATCGCAGCTTTCATCAATCGCACTCCTGTATCTTTCGTCGTTGCGTTCATGGCCGCGGCCGATGTGACACTCATTAGTTATCTCCCATATACAACTGCGTATGACCAAGTCCATTTTTATGCCAGGAGTAAGAGCTTTGATAGCTTACGAACTATGCTTTGTGACGTATTTAAGATTGCGCAATAACTTCTCTGCTGTTGCGGCGAGTTTGGGAGTTACCGCCATGGATTTGTCTATCCATGCCGCATAGCCGTTCGAGGCTGCCTTGCTGGTAACTGCAAAAGCTCAAGGGATGTGTGTGCGTGTTTGTAAATCTGCTGCTTTGATGAATCCCAAGGTGAATCAATCGTCTACAAGAAGGAGCAAACTCGTATTGGCATCAGTATCTATCACATCCATAACTTCGGCTGAGCAATAGAGGGCAGCGTGATGCGTAGCGAAGAAGAATACTCGGCTCATGCCTGACCACAAGTCGAGTGACAGAATACTAAGTGTGACCAGCAATACTTTCGAACCCATGGTCTTAGCTGGAAAAGGTCCGATTGCCGTCGAGTTTATGTCCTATGGCTGTGGTCACTGCCAGACGATTGAGCCGATTTTGCAACAGGTGGCGCAGATGGTGCAGCCAAGGGAGAAGATCTTCCGGGTCAATGTTGCGGTTGAACCCGAGCTCACAGAACGCTGCCAGATAGAGGGCACACCTACTTTCATCATGTTTCTAGACGGCAGCGTGGTCGGGCGCACAGAAGGGCCAAGTCCAACGCTGGCAAGTGTTTTGTCGACCGTTGAAACTCCCTATGTGTCCTCATAGAACCGAGTCCCACAGCTAAAAAGGGCAAGAACCAATCCTGCTGTTCGAGGACCAGTGCAGTGTCTGCCGGCATATCATGCCTCGGTTGAACCTGCAACCTGTTTGAACGTGTCATGTCTACTTGCGCAGGCGAAGCGTGGTGGCGCCCATGTGTCATTCGCGTAGCTGGTCGAGCCGAGGGAAGTTTCTACTGAGCAATGCAAGTCAGTCAACTAAATTGGAGAGTCACATACTGTCTGTAGGTTTGTAGCGCGGAAGGGTGTGCTTTATGGCTGAGATGGAATTAACTAACCACGCGAGGGATGACGCGGACAAGTTCTACCTTATCGGCGCAGGTATCGCTTCGCTTGCATCAGCTGCATTCCTGATCCGCGATGGCAAGGTGGAAGGGAAGAACATCATCATTCTCGAAGAGTCAAACAATCTGGGCGGAAGCCTGGACGCTGCTGGAAACCCATCGGATGGTTATACGATGCGCGGCGGTCGGATGTTCGAAAGTAAATATGTCTGTACTTTCGATCTGTTTGCTTCTATTCCGACTCTTGACGAGAGTACGACGGTCACAGAGGAAATCCTGCACTGGAACCAGGTGATGAAAACATCTTCAGAGGCCCGCCTGTTCAGAGATGGCCGTCGAGTCACCGCTCCAGAATTTGGATTGGATGAAGATGAGATTCTAACGTTGGAGAAGTTGCTGATGGAGCCAGAGGGTATGCTCGGGCGAAGCAGCATCGCGGACCAATTCGAGCCAGCTTTCTTCGAAACAAATTTCTGGTTGATGTGGTGCACAACTTTTGCATTTCAACCATGGCACAGTGCGGTCGAGTTCAAGCGATATCTTCTTCGTTTCACCCACATGGTCCCTGGGTTCAACACGCTTAAAGGCATCATGCGAACCGTTTACAATCAACACGATTCGTTGGTGCGGCCGCTTCTCAAGTGGCTCGAAAGTCGGGGCGTGCGCTTTGAATTGGATACCCGCGTGACGGACCTGGTTTTCAGTTCAGGCAAAGATCAACGCGTGAAGCGTATCTTCTTCGAACGCGACGGGCACTTTGCAGCCTATGGAGTGAGAGAGGCAGACATGGTGTTTGTTACGCTGGGCTCCATGACAGAAGCCTCCAGCGTGGGATCGATGCACTCGGCACCTGAACGTAAGGACAAACGTAGTGGCGGTGCCTGGACGCTTTGGGAAAAGATCGCTGATGGTAGGCCGCATTTCGGTGTGCCGGCAAACTTTTCCGAGCACATCGACGAATCGAAGTGGGTGTCCTTCACGACGACGCTGCACGATCCAACCTTCTTCGATCTCGTACGCGATGCCACCGGAAATGTGCCGGGCGAAGGCGGTCTCACAAGCTTTCCGAACTCGAGCTGGCTTGCTTCGATTGTCCTTCCACATCAGCCACACTTCATCGGCCAGCCATCTGACGTACAGGTGTTCTGGGGATATGGTCTTTCCGTTGACAATCCGGGACGTTTTGTAAACAAGGCCATGTCTGCCTGCAGCGGGAGTGAAATCATGACCGAAATTCTTGGTCATCTTGGCTTCGGTGCTTCTGCAGAAAAGATAATGCAAAGCTGCACTTGCATTCCCTGCATGATGCCATTCATTACGAGCCAGTTTCTGCGCCGATCTAAGGGCGACAGGCCAGACGTCATCCCGCCGCGCACCCAGAACTTTGCCTTTATCGGACAATTCTGCGAGCTGAAGGATGATGTTGTCTTTACCGTTGAGTATTCGATCCGGTCAGCCCAGGAAGCGGTGTACAAACTATTGCGCCTCGACCGTACTCCTCCGCCCATCTACAAAGGACAACACGATCCAACGGTTCTTCTAGACGCCTTGAAAGCTCTCCACGGCGTTCATGCCTGACCGAGGAAAAATGCTCATTGCCTTCCTGCACGAAGAGAATGATCTGACAAACCAACTACTGGATCAATTTCAGCAGAAGCTTACCGGTCATCAGGTACTCTCATGGAAAAGCCATGAAGCGGCGCCTTCTTCTACTCTTGACGTAATACTTGCCAGTAGCAGCATCAGTGCTGAACAAATCGATAGACAACCTGCACTTGCGCTGATCCAAACGACAAGCACGGGCTATGAAACGGTCGATATCAATACTGCTACTGCGGCCGGCATATGGGTCTCCTTCGCACCGTCGGATGAGACGGGAAATGCAACCTCTGTTGCTGAATTTGCAGTACTCCTACTTCTAACAGCTTCCCGGCATATTGGTGAGCTGATCGCGGCTAGATTCACAAACAACGCTTATCAGCCCCGAATCAGGCCAGTTCTGAATGGCAGGACTGTCTGTATCGTGGGACTGGGTGCGATAGGCCAACAGGTTGCCACGCGGTTGCAGGCTTTCGGCATGTTGATTGTCGCGACCGACGAGCATCCGGAACACGCTCCACACTATGTGACTGCCTTTCCTGCGGACAAACTCGAAGTAGCTGTAACGGACGCAGATTTTGTCGTCGTCTGTGTCAGGGCAAGCAATGTTAACGAGAATCTGATCAGTGCCTCGGTGCTTCGCTCCATGAAGAAAGGCTCCGTGTTGATCAATGTGGCCCGTGGCCTTCTGGTGGATGAAGACGCACTGATGGATCTGCTCGAGACCGGTCAAATAGCTGCTGTTGGCCTGGATGTTGTCCGCCGGGAGCCTCTGGATGCCTCGAACCGACTTCTACGATTTTCGCAAGCGCTCGTGACTCCCCACATTGCGGCCTTTACTGATCTGATGGTGAGCGGTACGACGGACTATGTTTCGAAGGTCATCGAAGAGTTCGCTTCAGGAAAGCGACCGTCGTCCCTTCTGAACGCTCCGTCGCGCCCACGACGATTACTGTCTTAAAGGTTCACTCGACAAAGCATGGTCTTCTGATTGTTAACCAAGACCAAGACCGAGTTGAGATGCAGCCTGCGTCCGAGCGAGGAGCGGCAGGATGTCGCCTGCATTGCTGTCAGCCTGGCGGGAGTAGAACTCCGTGAAAAAGTTTGTGTGTGATGCCGAAGCATTCACACGCCATGTCCTTCAGTTTACCCCTGTCGAGGATCTGCACATGGCCATGACGATAAGCAATAATTCCCGCCACCTGGAAGTGTTTGGCTACGATTGACAGTGTGGGCGTTGCAAGGTATCTGTTCACCGCGTGTTCTTGGTGCAGCACCATTCACGGCATGCGAGTACTTAGGTCGCGCGATGACATTCATGGGTCTACATATATGCTTTTGTTCTAATAGCCACCGGAAGGCTTGGTTCCCGATCGAAACCGAGGCCATACAGTTCAGGCATATAGACTCAGCGGATCCATCGAGTTTGTGTCGAATGGGATAAAACGTATTTTGCTGGGATGGCATTATTACACTTTCCTAAAATGCACTTCTAGGTTGATAGCGCAGCCGTTGTTCACCGGCTGATAGGTGGACGATCCAACCCACTCGCTTTGTCGTATTTCGGCTTGTGAACTGAAATCGGTTCACATCTATTCTGGCTGATCAGCAAAACTGGAAGCAGGTGATGTCCGCGCTGTCCAGATCGACCTCAGGGGAGCAATGAAAGCCTGTCTGGAGCGAGTTAGACTGACTATGGCGCCCATGAGTGCCCCCACCAAACCGAACGCAAGGGCCCCCTCAAGCATGGCGGCGATCCAGTTAAACGCCGGAATCGACATCGTAGCATCGTCTGTTCCTGGTAGTACAAACAACACGACATCGAAAACAAAGCCCCACGTTGCACCCACGATCATCCCAGCTTTGAATCCCGCCCTCACATGACGCCAAATCTGATCGAAAACCACGTGGTATTCGCGCGTCGGATAGTTGTTGATGTCCGTGTTAAAAGCTGTGTTTTGTAAACCGGTTATCTGCTCCTGGCGATCTGAAAGCAGTCGGAGTGTCGGGCTATGTTCGGTGGGTTTGAAGGTCGCCGTACCGTTGATATCCTGCGGCTCGGCAAGTACTAAGGAAAGTGAATCGAGCGAATCAGAAGAACTCTTGAAAACTCGCATGCAAGATTCGGTGCGCATATCTACGAACAGGTTGAAGTTCAGTAAGGCCCGGTTATCGACACATGTATGTTTCAAAGTTCACCTCTAACGAGGTAAAGCTAAAGTCATCGCGCAGAAACTTCAGTGATCCTTGTCACCCATCTCGCGTACAAGTCAGGCAGCGAGCTGCTCCAATAGGATAGGCGCCACAATCAGAATGGAAGAACCGTGAACCTCTATCAACAAATCTTTTTTAAAACGAGTTAGCATCCGTGTCACTGTTTCACGCGTGCTGCCTACCATGCTCGCCAGCTCCTCATGTGTGAGCGCCATGGTGAAGCGCATTTCAAAAGTCCCACCAGTTGCGGCCGTCCTGCCCCAGTCAAGCAGGATGCCAGCTAGTCTTCCCGCGGTCGATCCGGAAAGTGCCAGCAGGCGTGCATCGAAAAATGCTGCCTTGTAGTCGTCTGATAGTGCCTTGGCAGCATGCAAACTGCCTTCTCCGTGGCGTGCCAGGAAGGTAAGATAGTCGGCTCTCATAATGCTTTTTATCTGCGAGGGCTGAATCGTCTCTGCCGTGACTTCATAGGTTGAACCTGAAATGACTGCTCCCAGACCCAGGACGTCGCCCGGAAGCGCAATTTTCAAAATCAGGGTTTTGCCTTCCTTCGAGGTGCAATAAAGTTTACCTGGCCAGTGCAGATGACGAATACACGGCTGCTGATGTCGGATTCAGTGAAAAGAGTGGTTCCCCGCGGAACATCAGCTTCCTTGCCGATAGCCGCATACTCCTGGAGCGCTACCGAATCAAGATTGCAAAACATTCTAAGACTGCGGTGTTCACAGT
>CAXTNK010000040.1:24589-43486 GCA_964245665.1 uncultured Acidobacteriaceae bacterium | reverse complement strand
GCGCCGCCGGCGGCGCATGATTTACTCATCAGGAGGATATTGATGGCAGTTGTAGCTGGTGTCGATTTTGGAACGTTGAGTGTGCGGGTGACGCTGCTGGATAGTGAGCGGGGGCGGCTCGGTACGGCTTCGGCGGAATATCCATTGCATCGCAAGCGCGAGGATCCGGACTTCGCAACACAGGCGCATCAGGACCAGATGGACGCACTGGTGAAGGCGACGCGGCAGGTGCTGGAAGACACCAGGGTCGATGGGCAAAGTGTTGTCTCGATCGCTCTCGACACGACTGGCTCGAGCGTGGTGCCGGTCGATGCGCAGATGCAGCCTCTGAGCGAGTATTACCTGTGGTGCGATCATCGCGCGAAAGACGAAGCACGTGAGATCACCGAGCTGGCGCACAAAGAAAAGCTCGAAGCGATTGACTGGTGCGGCGGGGTGTATTCGCATGAGTGGGGCTTCGCGAAGCTGTTGCATTTTTTGCGGCACAATCCTGATAAGCGAGCGAGGTTTGCCAGCGCATTTGAGCATTGCGACATGGTCGCGGCGACGCTGTGCGGCATCACGGATCCGGCGAAGGTGCAACGCAGTATTTGTGCCATGGGTCACAAGTGGCTGTGGAATGCAAAATGGGGTGGCTTTCCGCCGCAGGAATTTCTCTCGAAGGTCGATCCACTGTTTGACGGTATTCGGGAAAGGTTGGCTGGTGACTTCAGGACTTCTGATTCACTCGCTGGCCATCTCTCGCCGGAATGGGCAGAGAAGCTTGGCCTGAAGGCGGGCATTCCGATCCCAGTTGGCGCTTTCGATGCGCACTGGGATGCGATCGGTGTGGGCTGCCGGGAGGGCGACGTCGTGAACGTCGTCGGTACCTCGACGTGCATCATTGCCATGGAGAGATCGAGCCGCCTGGTGCCCGGAGTTTGTGGAGTCGTGCCCGGCAGCGTACATCCCAAATACACTGGCGTCGAAGCAGGATTATCAGCCACCGGCGACATCTTCGAAGCGATTGCACGCCGCGCTGGAACAAAAGTCGCCGAGTTGAGTAAGGGACTAGCCAGCTACAAAGCTGGACAGACTGCATTGCTTCGCCTGAGCTGGGATAATGGCGATCGGACCGTGCTGGTTAATCCTGAACTGGGCGGCGTGACGCTCGGCTGGAACCTGTTGCACACGGCCCAGGATGAATTGTTCGCGGCCATCGAAGGTACGGCATTCCATACGCGCATCATCCTTGAGCGGATGGCGGAAAATGGTGTGCCGGTCGAACGAGTAATCAATGGCGGAGGCATCCCGCAGAACAACAAGGTTCTCAACCAGGTGTACGCGAATGTACTGGGCAAGCCGGTTCTGGTGCCAGACGGCACGCCGACCAGTCTTGGCTCGGGCATCTTCGCCTTGTTGGCCGCCGGCGTCTTCGCGACGATTGAAGAGGCGCAGGAGAAGCTTTGCCTGAAGCACGTTACTTACCAGCCAGACCATGCCGCGGTGGCGACGTACGAAAAGCTTTTCAAGCTTTACCGGGATGTCTATTTCGCACTCGGCACTCGACACGCCCCGGCTGTAAGTCTTGGCGACGTGCTGCCGGACCTGCGTCTAATTTCCGCCGAAGCGTTGGGGCACGCGCACTAGCTGTATCCTGCAAAAGAATCGGCACACATGGAGTGGCATGGCAGACAAGACGCAGGAAATCCAGACCAAGATCGACCGCATCACTTCGTTTTTGAAGACTGAAAAGCACCAGGCACTCCTGATACGGCGTAATGACAACCTGGCGTGGATCACGGCAGGTAGTCTGCAGACGCGGGTGCTGCTGGCGTCAGAGACAAACGTGGCGGCGATCCTGGTGACTGCAGACGGCAAACGCTTTTTCCTGACGACGAATAATGAAGCGCCGCGTCTTGAAGACGAAGATTTTGCCGGCCTTGGCTTTGAGCCCATCGTCATTTCGTGGCACGGCAACGGTTTCGAGGAAGAGATCAGCGGCATCATCGGCACCGGGACAATCTTGACTGACATCTATTACGGCAACACGATCGCGCGCTGCCCGGAAGTGCGCGACCTGACGCCGCTGCGCACGCCACTGCTCGAGAGCGAAATCACCCGCTACCGTGCACTGGGCGAAGATGTCGCTGCCATTACAAGCGAGGTTCTACACAAGCTGCAACCGGGCATGTCGGAATCGCAGATGAATGCGATGGTCGCGTCGGGGTTGTGGTCCGCTGGTATCGAGCCAAGCGTGCTGTTGATGGCCGTTGATGAGCGCATTTTGAAATACAAGCATGCCGTTGGCCATGGGCAGACGCTGCTCGACTTCGGCATGGTGAACCTGTGCGCACGCCGGTATGGTCTGTGCATCTCGATCACGCGCTTTGTTCACTTCGGACCGATGCCGCAGAAGCTGGTTGAAGCATTCGGGATTGCCGCTGAGGTGAATGCTGCACTGCAGGCGGCGACGCGCGAGGGCGCAACCGCTGGCGATCTCTACCGGGTAGCGCATCACGCGTACGCCAGGGTTGGCTTCATCGATGAAGAAGAACAGCATCACCAGGGCGGAGCGGCCGGCTACGTTGAACGCGATTGGGTGGCGAAACCGTTTGGTCACCAGGTAGTCGTCGATGCACAGGCATTTGCCTGGAATCCTTCGATCCGCGGCGGTAAGGTGGAGGACACGGTGCTGCTGAAGGACGGGGAGATCGAACTGCTGACGCCTACGCCCCATCTACCTCGGGTGCGGACCAACGCAGGCGGCAATGAATACGTGTCGGCTGGCGTGCTGTTGCGTTGATCGAGTCATTCCAGAACGCGAAGGTCGGCACGCATATTCCCAGCAGCAATGCTGCTTGTCACACTGACCTTTGACACGGGGTGGCTCGTTGGCTGGGTCGCGAGCATCCAGGGGCCGTCATCAGCGGCTGCGCAGCTGAAGCGGGGCTTTAGGACAGCAGGTGCCGCTGACTGCGTAATGTGCGTGCAGTCCCCTGATGGCAAGCTTAGATGCACGCTTGTAAACACGTCTGCTGCCCTGGCGAGTTTCGCAGCATACCTTCAATACGCGCTCAACTCACGCCGGCTTCTTCACTGCGACAGCCGTTGGTATCGCCTCTTTCGCAGGAACAGGTGCTGCTTTCTTTGAAAACATCCCGGTCAGCTTGCCTAGTATCGCCTGTGGTTTGGCCATACTCGGCATTGCTGGCATAGCCGGCAGCTTGTTCAGCAAAGCATGGATCGCGGTCGGCTTGGCTCCTGGTGGAGGCGGCTTGATGCCGGCTAAAGCAGTTTTGACATCGGGAATAGCGCTGTTGCCAGGTTGAGAGCGCTCGGGGGGTGAGCCGGGCGTCTTCACTGCACCATCCTGACCTGGTTGAGGTAAAGACCTGCCATCAGCCGTCAACTTCGGTGCTCCCGCAGGCGTTTCCACCTTCACACCGGCTACTGCCTTGTCCGCACCTTCTTTTTCGCCGGCGCCACTCTTTACATCCAGTTCCGCAGCCGGCGCGCTGTCAAGGTAATGCACGATGACACTGATGCGCCGGTTGGAGGGGTCAAGCGGATTGCTGGGCACACGCAGCTGCTGATCAGCAAAACCGCGCACCTGCGAGACCTGTCCCAGGTGAAGACCGGTTGCCTGCATTACGCGTCGGGCAGAATTGGCGCGGTCAGTCGAAAGCTCCCAGTTGTCGTACTTGGTCTGGTCGTTGGAGGGCTGCGAGTCGGGGTGTCCCTCGGTCGAAACGCGATTGGGAACACCGCCCAGTTCTTTGGCCAGCAGGGCAAGCAACTCCCTGCCCGTCGCATTCACGACGGCGCTCCCGCTTTCGAAAAAGGTGCCATCCTTTTTTTCGATCAACTCTATGCGCATGCCCTCGGGTGTGATCGCGATTTCGATGTCATCGGCGAGTGCCTTCAAGTCCGGGCGCTTCGCAATCTGCGCCTGCAGACGTTCCTTCAGGTCAGAGATGTTCTCCTTGCTGAGCGGAACACTATCGCCACCGGAGCGATCCGAGCCCGGGGTACTGGCCTTTCCGTTTGGATCGTTGAAGTAGCCGGCTATCGACTTGCGCACCTTTTCGCCTGAGCTGGTAAGCCACAGCACGATAAAGAGTGCCATCATGGCAGTTACGAAATCGGCGTAGGCCACTTTCCAGGCGCCGCCGTGATGCCCGGCATGCGCTACCTTCTTCTTGATGACGATGATCGGACGCTTGCTCTTGTCGGCCATGGCTCAGGCTGCTGCCTTGGCGGGTTCAGCGGCTTTCGCCGCCCCGTTTCCACGACACGCTTCTTCTACTTCCGCGAAGGTTGGCCGCACATGCGAAGGGATGGCCCGGCGTCCGACTTCGACGGAAAGAATAGGAGGATTGCCTTTCATGTACGCGATCATCAGCACACGCAGGACATGCAGATAGCACCCTTCTTCGTCGGCCGCTTTCATCATCTTGGCGCTCATCGGCCCCACCAGGCCGTAGCACAGCAGGATACCTAGAAAGGTCCCGACAAGAGCCGCCGCTACGTGCTTGCCAATCTCTTCCGGAGGACCGCCCAGCGAGCCCATGGTAATCACCACGCCCAGTACAGCAGCCACGATGCCGAGACCCGGAAGAGCATCAGCCATGGTGTTCAGGGCGTTGATCGGCAGGCTTACACCATGATGATGGACTTCCATATCGAGCTCCATCATCTGATCGATATCGAAAGGTTCAACGCCACCGGCGATCATCATCCGCAGTGTGTCGCAGACAAAGTCACGGATGTGGTGATGATGCAGGAAACTTGGATACTCGGCGAATATCTTGCTCTCATCGGGCTTCTCGATGTCGGATTCGATCGAGAGGTCACCCTCCCGCCGCGCCTTGCTCAGGATCTGGAAGAGCATGCGCAAAGCCTCGATATAGCGCGGCTTGTCGAACTTGGAGGTGCCGAAGACAGCGCCCATGCCAGCGCCGATACCCTTGAGGATATGCATGGGATTGCCGATGAGCAGAGTGCCCGCTGCCGCACCGCCGATAATGACCAGTTCAGCAGGCTGGACCAGGACGGCAAGGTTCCCTTTTTCCATCAGGTACCCGCCGACGACAGCGCCAAACACTATGACAATCCCGATAATGGCAAACATGCAGAACGACCCTCCGGCGCTCTGGGACCAAGAGGCGCGTGAATGGTGTATCGGCAGAGCGCGATGATTGATGAGGTGCGCGCGAGCGGGGGGGACGACTCAGCGAAGTTTCAGCGACGACCGGTACGCCTGCGGCGCTGAACAAGCCATCGGACCCGCGTACAACACAGAAGATCCGAAAGACTCAGGAGAAGCCATCAAAGAGCCGGCGAAGCTTCTTTCTTCCATTCGATCGGCAGCGTCACGATGAAGACGGTTTTCCCCGGAACAGATTCGAACCTGATCGCTCCACCGAGTTTGAGGCCGAGGATGCGGTGCACAATATCCAGGCCCAGCCCTGTCCCCTCACCCACCGGCTTGGTAGTGAAAAACGGCTCAAAGACATGCTGCGCATCGGATGGAGAAATGCCCGTGCCATGATCTTCGATCGCGACATGCACGGAGTCTGCTTCCTGCCATGTCTTTACGATGACGACGCCACCCTCGGGCGAGGCATCAATGGCATTGTCGAGCAGGTTTGTCCAGACCTGGTTCAGACCGCCGCCACGAAGGTGCACCGGCGGCAGGTTCTTGCCGAAGTCTCGTTCCATGGTCACATTCTTCGAACGCAGTTTGTGTCCCAGGATCAGCAGCGTGCTCTGGATGGAGTCATGGACATCCACCACTTGCTCCGACGACTCGTCCTCGTAGGAATAGTGCTTGACCGCCATGATCAGGTCGCGTACCCGGCCCAGGCTCTCCTCGATGGTACCGACCAGTTGCACACTTGACACCAGGGATTCGAGCCAGTTCAGGGAGTCGGACAAGGCTTCGCCGTTGAAGGCAGAACTGACGCAGCCGAGGTCTTCCGCGGTCATACCCATGGAGATGAGCGTCGAAGCCACGCGCCAGGCGTTCTCCACCCCGGCAAGTTCGAGATGCTGTTCCATACTCTCTTCCGCATCCGACTGTTCGAGCGAGCTCATCGCCTTGCAGCACACTGCGCCGAGCGCCCTCTGCTGTAATTCCATCAGGCATTCCTGCTGCACGGCAGAATGTTCAACTGCACTCAGCTTGAGCGTCAACTGCTGCAGGCGGACCAGGTTCTCGCGCATCTGCGAGGCAGCCCGGATCGCAGCAGTCCCGGGATTCTTCAGTTCGTGCATGAGCCCGGCGGCCAGGGCTCCGAGCGAGCTTAACTTCTCACGGCGAACTTCCTGAGCCTGGTAGGCCTCGAGTCGAAGCGCCATATTGCCCAGCACTTCTTTGCGGAAAGTGGGGCAGGCGAACATCAGCTTCCAGAATTGCTGTTCGGGAAATCGAACCAGGTCGACAGATTCGATGGCCGTCAACGTGTAGCGGCCCTTCTTGTTGGCGAGAATTGGCGTTTCGCCGAAACTTTCGTTGCGAGTGAACACAATCGGGATCATGCGCGAACCAGGGGCCTGCAGCTTGACCTTGCCCTCCAGCACGACCATGAAGCTGCGAACTTCACCTTCCTGCGCGAACACCTCACCGGGCTGCATGTGCAGCAGCTGGACGTCTCCAAGACACAGCAGACCGCCGTCTTCAGCACCGGCAAACACAAACACCTGGCGCAGGCGGTCAAGCATGGTTGAAACGCCCACTGTTTCCGAGAGCGGCTTTGTCATGCCGCCCGGCTCTACCGCTGCTTCCAATGAGGAGGAATCCTGACCCACTGTCTCGATTCCAGCTTCTATTTCGCGCACGATCTTTATCCCTCGTTAACTCAATACCTGGCCAGATACTGGTGCATCAATTGCACAGCAATCGAACCTTCACCCACCGCCGAGGCTACACGTTTGATGGAACCATGCCGGACATCGCCTGCAGCAAAAATGCCCGCCACACTGGTTTCGAGAAGAAACGGATCGCGCTTCTCGGCCCATGATGACGGTAATTCCCCGTTCACACGCAGGTCCTGACCCGTTAACAGGAAACCTTTGTCATCCCGCAGGATGTCGGATGGTAACCAGTTGGTATTCGGGGCCGCGCCAATGAACGTAAACAAGCCAGTGGCCTTCTCCACCAGTTCACCTTCAGGAGTTTTGATCTTTACCGACTCGAGATGATCACCGCCACAGACTTCAATCACCTCGGATTGCACCTTAACCTCAATATTGGATGTAGCAGCGATCTGATCGATCAAGTATTTCGACATGCTACTTTCGAGGGACTTTCCGCGCACCAGCATCGTCACTTTGCCGGCATATTTCGAGAAGTACATCGCGCCCTGCCCGGCCGAGTTGGCGCCCCCAATGATAAACACATGCTCGTCGACGCAGGATTTCGCTTCGGAGAGAGCAGCTCCGTAGTACACGCCGGAACCAGTGAGGCGATCGACGCCGGGCACGCCAAGCCGCCGGTAATCCACCCCCATGCTGATCAGCAAGACGAGCGATGACACTTCGCTGCCATCAGCGAGTTTGACAAAGTGGTACCCACCTTCACTGCGGATGCCGGTAGCGAGCTGGGTGAGGAACTCGACGTCAAATCGCTGCGCCTGCATGAAGGCGCGTTCGGCAAGACTGGCGCCGCTGATGCCGCTGGCAAAGCCCAGGTAATTCTCAATCTTCGAGCTGCTGCCCGCCTGTCCGCCGGGTGCATTGGCCTCGATGACCAGGGTAGATAAGCCTTCGGATCCCCCATAGACTGCCGCGGCCAGGCCGCTGGGACCACCGCCGATCACGATCAGGTCATAAAACTTGTTGCGTGCTTCGATGCGCAGGCCGACCCGGCCGGCTATCTGTGTCCGATCCGGCTGCACCAGGGACGTCCCGTCACTGAACAGGACCACGGGCAGGCTGGTCGTGGTGAGGCCACGTGCCTTCAGCAGCTCTTCCGCCTCGGTGTTGGTACTAGGGTCCAGCCACTGATAAGGAACGTTGTTACGCGTCAGGAAGTCGCGCAGGTCATGGTCCCGGGCGCCGAAGCGGGTGCCGATCACGCGCAGTCCTTCAAAAGCAGGCTTGTTGCGGCCTCCCCAGAAGTCGAGCAGTTCTTCAAGTACGGGGTAAAGTTTCTCTTCCGGCGGGTCCCATGGCTTGGTCAGGTAGTAGTGGATTTTGGCGGTATTGATGGCCCGGATGGCGGCCTCGGTATCCGCGTAAGCGGTAAGCAACGCCCTCATTGCATCCGGAAAATGCTCCATCGTCTTCGCCAGGAAGTCGACGCCCGACATACCCGGCATCCGCTGGTCGGAGAGGAAGAGAGCGACGGCATCCCCACGCGCCTGGAGCTGGGTACAGAGGTCCAGCGCCGCCTGGCCGGAGCCTGCGCGCAGTACCCGGTAGCGGCTGCCGTATTGGCGTCGAAGGTCCTGCACCACGGCCTCAAGGACGCTGATGTCATCATCGACTGCGAGAATTACTGGCTTACTCATGCAACTCCAGTGTAGTAGAGATGCAAAGTTCATCTTTGCCGGCCTACAAGTGATTCATTCCATTGCGGATGGCCACTGTTCGAGCCATAGCCGCTGACACTTTCGTGGTGTTGTGCTTCTTGGCAGAACCGCTAAAGTTGGGACATAGCAGAGACACAGTTCTGTAACAGGAAGACCGGTCTGCAAGGAATAACTTACCGCACCGCGACAGATGCTTAAGTTGCAACAGAAGTTATTTCAGAACCAGCCGATATCAAAAGGGCAGCCGTTTCTCAAGAACTGGTAGAAGGATCTGCCTTTTTTTCACAGGCGATCCGAGCATCGGTCAGTGGGAACGGGTACGGCGCTCGACGTGAGTGACAGGGCGATCTTGGAGCATAGGCAAATCGAATGAACAAAATCATCTTAGGCGACAACCAGGCAATATTCCGCGCAGGCATTGCCAAGGTGCTGGCGAGCGAAGAAGACTTTCGCGTAGCAGCACAATGCGGTGATCTGCCAAGGCTGATACTGGCAGTGGAAACATATCGATCGTCCATCGTGGTCTTTGCTTCAGCATTGAAGCCGGATGTCGCTGACCTGATGACAAGGGTAAAAGCAGCCAGCAGCCGGGCTATTGTGATTGCAGAGAATAACGAGACTTCGAGCACTTACACCAACCTCGGTGTGCGCGGAGTGGTTTACCGCAACACCACTGGCGCAGCGTTGGTGGACTGTGTACACAAGGTGATTCAGGGTCTGACTGCGATACAGCGTCCTCTTGAAGCCGTGCAGAACGAAGAAGAGGATTTCGTTGGAGCGCGGGTGCGGGATCGCCTGACACCCAAGGAAATGAAGATTGTTGCGCTGATTGTGCAGGGCTGCAAGAACAAGGAAATCGCGACGCGCCTGGGCACCACCGAGCAGGTGATCAAGAACTATCTGCGCAGCGTCTACGACAAGACCGGTGTCTCTGATCGACTGGAACTGGCACTGTTTACCATCCATCATCGGATACTGGCGGCAGCTGCAGCCGAAGCAGTCAACAATCTCCACGTACGCAGCGCCTGAAACACTGTTTCGAAAAAAGCGGCCGGCCAGAATTTAAGGCCGGCCCTCATTTTTGTGGGGAAGCTTCTCTTCCCTGCTCCCGCAACAATGCGTCAAGGATCATCACTAGTTCGGACGGATCAACCGGCTTGTCAAGGTAGAGATCAGCGACCGGTCCCTGGGACTGGAAAGCTTCAGCGATAAATCCCGAGACCACGACGATCAGCGTTTTCGAGGCGAGTCCACGGGCTGCCTGGACCACAGTGCGAGCACTCACTCCACCCAATCGCCAGTCAGTTATCAGTGCGTCATACCGTCCTTCGGTCAGCCGTCGTACAGCTGAATCGGCGGACAGGCAGAGGTCAACCCGATGCCCGGCGCGGCCAAGGATCTTGTCCTTGATCGCGTTGGCCGCTGGATCGTCGTCCACACACAGAATATGCGCCAAGTTCTTTCCCTCGGTCCTACATCACGCATGAACTTGTAACATCTGTAAGCTTCACAGTAACAGATGCGCATTCTCTTGATTTCTTCATCAAGAAGAGCTTCGAAACAACGTCTGATATCATTCGAGTTGCATTTCGGCGGAACATCCTCTATGCCAGACGCTCGGCGACTGACTTGGCCTGCGTAAACAGGTAGAGATAGTCTGGGCCTCCAGCCTTCGAATCGGTTCCAGACATGTTGAAGCCGCCGAACGGATGAGCTCCCACCATCGCGCCGGTGCATTTGCGATTCAGGTAGAGATTGCCGACATGGAAGCGCGCTTTCGCGATGTCCAGCCGTTCGCGGTCACCGGTAAAGATAGCCCCGGTCAGCCCGTATTCCGTATTGTTGGCGATCGCAAGTGCGTGTTCGAAGCTGTCCGCCTTGTGAATGGCGAGCACCGGCCCAAAGATTTCTTCAAGGGCCAGGCGAGCCTCAGGCGCAACGTCTGCGAAGACCGTCGGTTCGACATAGTAGCCTCCTTCGGACGTCTCAACATGCGCGCCTCCTGCAATCAGCCTGCCTTCCGTTTTGCCCTGCTCGATGTAACCGAGAATGCGCTTCAGCGCCACTTGGTTGATGACCGGGCCGATGGCCGTATTTTTCACCGGGTCGCCGACCTGGATGCTGGCTACCCGTTCACGGATCGCATCAATGAATGTTTCGTACAACGGAGCTTCGACGATGGCCCGGGAACACGCTGAACATTTCTGCCCGCTGAACCCGAAGGCCGAAGCGACGACAGCTTCGACCGCTGCGTCGAAGTTGCAATCGGCGCCAAAGATGATCGCGTCCTTGCCGCCCATTTCAAGGATGGTGCGCTTGATCCATTTCTGGCCGGGCTGGGTCTTCGCGGCGCGTTCATGAATCTGCAGGCCTACGCGCTTGGACCCGGTGAAAGCGATGAACCTTGTCTTCGGGTGCTCGACGATGGCATTGCCGAAGGTTTCGCCCAGGCCGTGACACAGGTTGACGACACCTGGCGGCATGCCGGCTTCTTCGAGAACGTCCATGAAGCGCGCGGCGATTGTCGGTGCGTCGCTCGACGGCTTCAGGATGACCGTATTTCCCGTGACGATAGCGGCGGCCGTCATGCCGGCCATGATGGCCAATGGAAAATTCCAGGGCGGGATCACGGCGCCGACGCCGAGCGGAATATAGTGAAGTTCGTTACGCTCGCCGGGATATTGGATCGGGGTCGTCGCCTTTGACAGTCGGAGTGCTTCCCGCGCATAAAACTCAAGAAAGTCGATGGTTTCGGCTACATCAGCATCGGCTTCAGCCCAGTTCTTACCGACTTCGTAGGTAAGCCAGGCGCAGAACTCGAACTTGCGCTCACGAATGATGGACGAAGCGCGGAGCAGAAGCGAGGTGCGTTCCTCTACCGAAACGTATTTCCATGTCTCGAAAGCCTTGAGTGCGGCACCCATCGCGCGTTCGACCAGGTCAACGCCGGCAGTCTGATGCACACCCACGATCTGCGACGGGTTTGCCGGGTTTACGGACTTCGTCTTGGTCTCGGTCTTCACGCGCTCGCCACCGATGATCAGTTCATATTCATGGCCCAGCATGTCGCCCACACGCTCGAGCTCCTGCCGCATGGCATGAGCATCTTGCGAGCTCTTGAAGTCAGTAAAGGGTTCGTTCGCGAAGACGCCTTTTGGCGCCATCGGCAGGATTACGGTACTCAGTTGTGCAGTCGTCATGGCACTTCAAGTGTAGAGCAGACGCCCAGTGGCTTGCATCCTGCCTTGCATCGGTCCAGTATGCCGAACATGAATCTGCCGCAGGATTTGCAGGCTCTCGTCGCCCTCTGGAAGAATGGAACCCTGAGCTGACAAACCCTCACCCCCCGACGAGGTGCGACCGATGGAACGCCGCAATTTTCTGAAGCAGAGCGCAATGACTGCAGCATCCGCTGCCGCGAGCACACAGCTGTCCTCCGCGTCTTCGATTGCTTCGACGACCAGTGTTGCTTCGCCAACCACGACGATCCAGAAACGGACGCTGGGTAAGACGGGCGAGCGACTCTCCATCATTGGCTTTGGCGGCATAGTGGTCATGAACGAAGAGACAGGCCAGGCGAGCAATATCGTGGCGGAAGCAGTTGACCGCGGCGTCAACTATTTTGACGTGGCGCCGAGCTACGGAAATGCGCAGGAGCGTCTGGGACCAGCCCTGGCCCCCTACCGGAAGAACTGCTTCCTGGCCTGCAAGACAGAAGGCCGTACGAAGGATGACTCGCGCAAGCAACTGGAAGAATCACTGCGCCTGTTGAAGACGGACCACGTTGACCTGTACCAGTTTCACGCACTTACCAAGATGGCTGAGCTTGACCAGGTGCTTGGCCCAGGCGGCGCGATGGAGACCATGGAGGCAGCGAAGAAAGAAGGCAAGATCCGCTACATCGGCTTCTCGGTGCACTCGGCTGAGACGGCACTTGCTGCAATGGACCGCTATCCCTTCGATACAGTGCTGTTTCCAGTAAATTTCGTCCTGTTTTCACAGGCAAACTTCGGGCCGCAGATCCTCAAGCGCGCCCAGGAAAAGAATATGGGCATCCTCGCTCTGAAGGGCATGGCGAAGACGGTCTGGGCCGCCGGTCAGAAGAACAACCATCCGCAGGAGAAATGCTGGTACCAGCCTGCTTCCTTTCCAGAAGAAGCATCACTCGGGCTGCGCTGGACGCTCGGTCATCCGGTAACGGCGGCCTTGCCGCCGGGCGACGAAAAGTATTTCCGGCTGGCAATGGATGTCGCCCAGAACTATAAGCCGCTGGAGCGGCATGAAGAGGTCGCACTGCTCGGGCGGGCGACTGGTGTGGAACCGATCTTCCACCTGGGCAATGACGTCTAAATTTCAGATTCTCACTTAACAACTTCGCCACTCACGGCGCCTGGCCGGGAAAAGGACCAGCCGACCATTCTCAGGCAGACACAGCCTGAAAGTAGTCGCTTGTGTTTGGCATTGTTGCAGCTTTTCCGATTGTTTCAAAGGGCAGAAACAATGTGACCACGGTCCCCCGATGGCCTTCGCGCTGTGAACTGCGAATTAAAATGCGACCGTGATGTCGCTGCATAATCTCTGCACTGATCCACAGACCAAGGCCTGAACCGCCGATACCCTTGGTCGTGAAGAATGCTTCATACATGCGGCGCTTGGTTGCGTTATCCATGCCAACCCCGGTGTCGGCCAATGTCAACACCAGGCCGCGACGCCCGGTGCGCCAATCTGTGGCCTCGCGGCTACGTACCAGCAGGCGACCGCCGCCCGGCATGGCGTCGATCGCATTGGTGACCAGGCAACTGAGCACCTGGCGAATGTCACCCTCGAAGCATTCCACCGGCTCATTCGCCCGCTTGCGTTTTTCAACCACGATACCGGAGTTCATCAACCGGCCTTCATAAACACTCAGTGTCGTTGAAAAAAGACTCAGACAGCTGATGGCCCGTGGATTGGACGACTGCTTGTGAAAACGCAGTGCCTGGTTGGCGATGATCGAGACGCGGCGCAATTCGATATCCGCCTGGTCAAGCCAGGATCGCACATCTTCATCCCCTGCCTTGTTGCGCGAGAGGTAGAGCAGGTTGGTGACGGCCTCAAGCGGGTTGTTGATTTCATGCGCCATACTAGAGGCAAGGCGGCCAACCGCTGCGAGCTTCTCGCTTTGCATCAAGGCAGCCGCGGTCTTCTGGTTATCCATCAATTGCAGCCTGGATTCAAGGAGAGCCATCACCTGGCGCGAGAGCGACTCTAACGCCGTGACTTGGGCGGTCGAAAGTGTGCGGGGCACGCAATCAAGAACACAGATGCTGCCGAGCACGTGACCGTTTGGAGCCACCAGCGGCGCACCCGCGTAGAAGCGAATATGCGGCCCGGCCGCGACAAACGGATTGTCTGAGAAGCGCGGATCGAGGAACGTATCCTGGACAATCATGACTTCGGGATTTGCGACGGAATGTGCGCAGAAGCTGATCGAGCGCTCGGTTCCGTCCATGTCAGTGCCGACTTTGGATTTGAACCATTGCCGATCCCGGTCGGTCAGACTGATGATCGCTGTCGGCGTGCCGCAAATGTACGCTGCCAATGCTGTCAGATCTTCATAGCTCTGCTCCGGCAACGTGTCGAGAATGGAATACCGATGGAGCGTCGCGAGACGCTCTGCATCGTTCTCTGGAATGGGAGCTACCGGCATAAAACTCAGCCTACATCAAAACAGACGAAGGGCAAGCAAATAGCCGAAGATGTACGCCATGAAGGTAAGTCACCGTCTGCTGAGAACTACTATGCGTTATTGGCCCGAAGCAATTTTTTCGGTTGCCTCTGACATTTTGGCCGTGCGCTCAAGTTTGTCCCAGTTGAAGGGCCTTCCGTCGATTGCCCGCTTGACCGTCTTGAACAATACCACCGAGAATACCTGCCGGTAGGCGAAGCGCTGCAGCCAGATATGGAAGAGCAGCCAGTTGTCACCCTTCTTGGCCGGGTGCGCGCGTTCAAGCGAGAAAGCCAGCGCGGATGTAACGAAATCGATCACCAGGAAGCTGAGGAAGTAGAGCAGCAACTTATCGAAACTGGCGGCGCTCGCAGCTTCGGGATGGAAGTGGCGATCAATCAAATACTGGATGACGCCGGCAACGAAGAACAGGTCGATAAATGGGGAGACAAGCGGCAGAAGGATCTGGAAGACAAGTATATTGGGCAGCGCAAAGAAGCCCATGGCGCGATTCTTGGTGAACGCCGCCTTGTGTTTGAAAACAGCCTGCAATGTCCCGAACGACCAGCGGAAGCGCTGACGCATCAGGCCATTGGCATTGATCGGCGCCTCGGTGAAAGCGAGCGACTGGTCTTCGTAGATGACCTTGTAGCCCTGCTCGATCAGGCTCATGGTCAGGTCAGCATCTTCGGCAACAGTGTTTACCGGATAGAATCCGCCCTGACGAACGGCCTCTGTCCGCCATGCACCGATGGCACCGGGAACGACAGTGACGATATTGAAGAGGTCAAGAGCGCGGCGTTCAAAATTCTGGCTGGTGATGTATTCAAGCGCCTGCCAGCGTGTCCATAGATTGACCTTGTTGCCCACTCGCGCGTTGCCGGCCACCGCTCCGACTTCCGGATCAGTAAAGTGGCAGATCAATTTCGACACAGCATCGGATGCGATGACGGTATCGGCGTCAATGCCGACATAGAATTCTTCGCTGAGCCTTGCTACTGCATAGTTCAGGGCCTCGGCCTTGCCGGCATTCGGCTTGGTCAGGATCTGCAGCTTACCTGCGGCGATCTCCGGTGCATAGGCGGCAGCAGCGACCTCGGCAGTGCGATCTTTCGATCCATCGTCAATCACGATGACATGCAGGTTCGCATAATCAGAGTTCAGCACCGAGCGAATGGTGCGGACAATGACTGTCTCTTCGTTGTAGGCGGGCACCAGCACGGCCACACGCGGCAGAAAGCCAGGAATGACCGGCACCTTGCGCGTGCGCAGACGATCGATCAGGGCCAGAACACCGATGAGCAGGAGTCGCGCGCTCATGAGGACATCGCCCACGAAGAAGATATAGACCGCGAAGTTTCTGAAAAATGCGATGAAGAAGAAGGCGATTGAATCGACGCGTGCCTGCCACCGTTCATTGGGCGCGATGGGTGGCATCACATCGGCGACAGTCTTGCCCATCAGGTCGGGCACGCTGACGATCTTGTAGCCCTTCGCGCGCAGTGCATCGATCAGCACCGGCAGTGCGGCGACGGTGGCTGAGCGGTCGCCGCCACCGTCGTGCATCAGGATAATGCTGCCGGCGAAGTCGGGTCTGGATTTGAAAGAATCGAGTTGCTCAAAGACGCGCCGCGTGATCTCCTGCGGACTTTTGCGCGGATGTTCATCCCAGTCATCGGTATCGATTTTGTCGCCGATGATGGTGTAGCCCATCTCTTGAATCCGGTACGCGGGCGCTGCCTGATCGTTGGTGTCCGGCTCCTGATCAATGGAGTAGGGCGGACGGAAGAAGAGTGGCCGCAGCCCAAGCTTGCTCGCAAACAGACGCTCCGTCCAGTTGATTTCAAGCTCCAGCTGTCGCGGCGAAATCTCGCTGATGTCCGGATGTGTCAGCGTGTGATTGCCGACGATGTGGCCCTGCTTGATGTACTGCTTAAGCAGGCCGACATGGTCCTGCGCTTCTTCACCAATGACAAAGAATGTTCCTGTCACGCCCTTGTCTTTCAGGATCTTCAACACGCGCGGCGTCCATGTCGGATCGGGCCCGTCGTCAAAGGTGAGCGCGACCTCGCCCGGCTTATAGCCAAAATACTGGATGCCGTAAGCCTGCGGATACGTGACCATGTGCTCGTCGGTGATGGTGACGTTTTCTTCATCCATGTTCACGGTGCGGGCGCCCGGACTTGGTGTCTGCGTGATTTGCAGAATGTCACCCTGCCCATCCTGGTTGACGGACTGGCCTGGCGGGACGGTTTTTAATAATTGCGGCGCAGTCGCGCCATTGGGATGGTCCCAGACCGACCATATAGACGGGTCTTCTTCGCCCAGCACCCACAGCGAAAATGTCTGGATGCCCATTGAGCGCGCTGCCCGCATTTCGTTTAACGCGGTGACGGCATCGAGCATCCATACCTGGTGCCGGACCTTCGCGTCTTCATCATCGAAGGCAAAATGTGCGTTGAGTTCATCGCCTTCAAGATGCACGTCCGCGCCTGCGTCGGACGCCTCCTGCCAGGCCTCCTGCACATGCAGAGAACTTACGTCGAGTACCTTCGGCGAACCTTTTTCAGGCTTGCCCTTCACCGGCAGCGGCACCTGCCAGTCATATGCATAGTTGCCGATGGCGCAGATGATCTTTTCTTTCGGAACAACTTTCAGTGCACGCTGCAGATTGTTTTCGAACCAGTCCTGCGCGGCTATGGGGCCAGGCTCCGACGTGTTTTCGTGCTGGTCGTAGTTCATCAGCAGGATGCCGTCACTGTTTTGCGCGACATACTTGAGTTCTTTATCGGGGACGCTGGTCGGCGTATTCACGTAGAGGCGAAGATTGCGGCCCTGGCTGTGAAAATCGGTGTTGAGTTCGCCGATGAACTGCTGATAGCTGTCCTTAGCCTCATCCGGAATCTCTTCAAAGTCGAGCGAAATTCCGCGATAGGTCGGATTCGCTGCAAGAAATTTATCGAGCTGCATACGCAGGTTCAGGCGAGCCTGCGGATTCAGCAGCATCTGTCCAATCACTGGTTGCCAGTCGCCCCGTACCGCGTCGTAATTACTGATGAGCGGAAAAATCTCGGTATCTTCTTTGGCCGCAGCGATGGCGTCGCGCACCTTGTTCTGCGGATCGACGCCGTGCACCGTACCATTCGCATCCACCACGCGGTAGTTCGACGCGGGATAGAGCGCAGTCGAGGCCATCAGGTTTCCATCAGGATCAAAGGCATGCAGCCAGACTGGAAACAGAATATCGATCTGGTGAATGTGCGCCTTGAACGAAGAGTAGCTCGCCGGATCGTCATCCACGTAATAGGCCGCGCGCAGGCCTTCACCCGAATTCAGCGGAATGTCGGAGGGCTTGCGGTTCGTCTTCCGACGGGCCGGCCGCGCGTTCTTCGCCTTCAATTCCGGCTGACGTTCGTGCAGTGCTTTATAGTTCCGTTTCTGCTGCGGAAACAGAAGTTCCGGCAGCTTTTCACGGCGCAGCACATTGAGGAAAAAAGCCACCAGCACAATCGTCGACACGATTGCCGTCACGTCAAAAACGCGACGTATTCTCTTCCAGCGTTTGCGGTTGGGATCGGAGAAAATCTGGCGGTTCATTCTCCCCAAAGCTTACAGGAATCATGCAGGGACGTCAGCGACTGCCAGGGCGGCGACCCTCTGTATGATGCAGGATATGCAAGGTTTGCGTGCGCGCTCCTGGCTCCTGTTCCTGCTGGCCCTGGCGCTGGGCGCTGGCCTGCGTTTCTACTTCTACCGCGACTGGGCACAGGTCAATGGCGATGGGCTGATCTATGGCGACATCGCCAAGAACTGGCTCCAGCATGGCGTTTACGGGCGCAGCATCGGTACGCCCGGCGGCATCGAACTCCAGCCGACACTGATCCGTCTGCCCGGCTATCCGCTGTTTCTGGCCGCATGTTTCGTCATCTTCGGCATGGAGCACTATCATGCCGTGCTCTTCCTGCAGATTGCGATCGACCTGCTGACCTGCGTGCTGATTGCGCGCTTCGTGGACCAGCTCTGCTCGCGCCGTGCTGCCTGGATCGCGCTCTTTCTCGGCACCCTCTGCCCTTTCACTGCGAATTACACAGCTGCGCCGCTGACTGAAACACTCACCCTCTTTGGTATTGCGGTCGCGATGCTGGGCCTGGTCCGTATTCTTACAAAGCCAGGCATACTCGCAATCGTTTTGTGTGCATTATCGTGGAGCTACCTGACGCTGCTGCGACCGGATGGAGCATTGCTGCCGATCGCGTTCGTCCCTGCCATCGTCTTTTATGGACGCAGGTCCGTGCTTGGCTTTCCTGCGCTGGGAATGCGTCGAGGTCTGAAGCTCGCGACCATCTGCGGACTGCTTTCTGTATTGCCGTTCATCGCTTGGACGTACCGCAACTGGCATACCTTCCATCTCTTCGAACCACTGGCGCCGCGCTACGCTACTGACCCGGGCGAGCCCACTGATCCGGGATTCAATCGCTGGATCAAAACCTGGGCAGCCGAGTTCACGTCGACGTATGAGATTTACTGGAATGTGAGTGCGGACGAGATGTCGCTGGATGCGCTTCCCAGCCGGGCATTCGATTCGCCCGCTCAGAAGCAGGAGACTGCTTCGCTCTTCAATGCATACAACGAGACGACCACTCTGTCGCCGGAGATGGACGAAGCCTTCGGGAA
>CAXTNK010000040.1:21775-24579 GCA_964245665.1 uncultured Acidobacteriaceae bacterium | reverse complement strand
GATCAAGGCGCATCCGCTGCGATATTACATCTGGCTGCCAGCACTGCGGGTCACGGATATGTGGCTGCGTCCCCGCGTCGAGACACTGAACATCGAACTACGCTGGTGGCAGTACGACAAGCACAATGCCGAGACGATTTTCGCCGCCGCTTATGCAGGGTTGAACCTGTTCTACATGGTGGCTGCGGCCATTGGATTGTGGCGCTGGCGTCATCGCGGTGAGGTGCGGCTGATTGCTGCGATGCTCGGCTATCTATTGCTGCGTGACCTTTTGCTGGCGACGATCGAAGCGCCGGAGGCACGTTATACCATTGAGGGCTTTCCGTTTGTGATCGCGTGGGCATCAGCTGCGTTTGCGCGATGCCGGGTCGACAGGGCGCCTAATGAAGCGGGCTCGCTTTGTCGCTGAAAGTACACGAGCAATCGTGGCTGGTCGAGAACATGTAGATCCTTCGACTTCGCTCAGGATGACAAAGCAGACCAGCCACAAAAAAATGCGCCCAACGGAAGCATGCTGCTTAGCGCCGAGGGCGCCGACGCCCGTACGGCCAGTACCTATTTGCGGGTGATGTTGGGGTCGGGGGCGGTTTTTACTTTGAACTCGCTGGCGTTGATGTTGGCGTTAAGTTTGATGTTGGTGAAGGTATTTGTCCGCTTGTCACCAGATGGCTGGTTGAAGACTTGCTTGAGGCTGATGGCGCGAGTGGGGTCGATCCAGATGGTGACGCTGCTGAACATGTTTTTGACGTTGTCCTGTTTCGAGACGAGATCAAGTTTGACTGTCGAGACGCCGTCGATTGTCTCGGTACCGGAGCAGGTGACGTCCCAGTTCTTCTTCAATTCAGTGCCGCTGCCGCCGAAGCCAAGAGTAAGGAATCCTTCGACCATGTTTTTGTTCTTGGCGACAGAGTAGATCAACTCTTCATTGGTGCCTGGCGTGTAGATGGTGAAGTTACTTCCATCGAAAGAAAGCATCTTTAGGCCCGGCTGCTGGATATCGGCAGCCATGATGGTCGTGCCCTTCTGCTTGACGAAGTATGTCGTCCCGGACTGCTTGTCATCTTCCTGCACGACTGCCTGGTACTGGTCCCAGACAAAATCTGCCTGAAGGCTCTTGAACTGGGCGGCAGCTGCATCCATCTGGCTGAGGGTGTTGTTCAGATCACAGCTTTGTGCCGAGGCGATACCGGCAGAAGCCAGCACTGCGGCGGCCATCAAGCATTTAACCCGTGCATTGAAAAAAAACGTAGGCATATTCATCCTTGATTATTGGACGGAGGCAGACGGGGGCGTGGCTGCTCCATTCTCTGGCATCTGTGTTGGCGATGTAGAAGTTGTCGCTGCTGCGCGGTGCGCGAAAACCTTGTAGGCTTCCACCTTGCCATTCGCGTCATGCAGTTTTTCATAGCGATCAACCACGACAGCGCCCGTGATCGGTGCGATGGTGCCGGCAAGCTCCTGTTCGATCGTCATGCCATCAACGGAGGCCACGCCAACCTGTTTCGCGGCCTGCGCGCTGACCTGGTAGACGAAGACGCCGCCGGCGCTCGCCTGCACCATGACGTCATGGCCGTGCACATGTTCTTCCATGACCGGCCGGTCGCCAAAGTCGATGAAGTGTGGCGAGATAAAAATGAACATCAGGATCAGCGTCACCATCACGTCGTAGTGAAAGCTGCCGCGTTCGTATGTCCAGAACAGGTACCGCTTCAACAAGCTCAATGCTGCCTCACTTCTTTCTGCTTTCCACGGCCGGACTTATGACCGTCTCGCCACGCATATACGGTACCAGCACGTCAGGCACGCGAATGTTGCCATCGGCCTGTTGATAATTTTCAAGAATTGCAAGCCATGTACGGCCAACCGCCAATGCGCTGCCATTCAATGTATGCACGAACTCACCCTTGTTCTTGCCTTCCGGACGGTAGCGGATATTGGCGCGCCTGGCCTGGAACGCGCCGAAATTTGAGCAGGAAGAGATCTCGCGGTACAGTCCCTGGCCCGGCAGCCAGACTTCCAGGTCATAGGTCTTTTGCGAACTGAAACCCATGTCGCCGGTGCACAGCAGCATCTTGCGGAAGGGCAGCTTCAACCGCTGCAGAATACTCTCGGCGTGACCGGTCAGCTTCTCGTGCTCGGCGTCGGAATCTTCAGGCCGGACGAACTTCACCAGCTCCACTTTTTGAAACTGGTGGACGCGGATGATGCCGCGAACATCTTTGCCATAGGAACCGGCTTCTGACCGGAAGCATGGTGTGTAGGCCGTCAGCGAAACTGGAAGCACCGCGTCGTCGAGAATCTCGTCGCGATAGAGATTGGTCACCGGCACTTCGGCTGTCGGGATCAGCCAGTGATCGTTGTCGCGCAAAACTCCCTGAGTAAAGCCTTCTGCGTCTGCGCACCGAAAAAGATCATCTGTGAACTTCGGCAGCTGACCTGTTCCATAGAGCGAGCGGCTATTCACCACGACCGGCGGCATCACTTCGCCGTAGCCATGCTCGGTCGTGTGTACATCGATCATGAAATTGGCGAGAGCACGTTCGAGCTGCGCCCCCTGCGCCCAGTAGACCGGAAATCGCGCGCCACTGATCTTCGCGCCGCGCTGCATATCGAGGATGCCCAGGGCTTCACCGAGTTCCCAGTGTGGTTTTGGCGCAAAATCAAATACCGGCTGCTCGCCCCAGCTGGAGACCACAATATTGTCATGCTCGGATTTACCGAGCGGCACGTCATCTGCGGGCAGGTTCGGCATGCTGGCGAGCAATGTCCGCAAGGTCTCTTCTGATGCGGCCGCTGCTCTTTCC
>CAXTNK010000040.1:8876-21765 GCA_964245665.1 uncultured Acidobacteriaceae bacterium | reverse complement strand
GTCTGTCTTGTCCTTCAGTGCCCTGGTCTGATCCATCACCGCAGACGCATCCTGGCCGGACTTCTTGAGCTTGCCGACTTCGGCGCTCAGTGCGTTACGCTGCGCTTTCAATTGTTCAGCTTCGGTGATCCGCTCGCGGCGCTCCGTATCCAGGGCCTGAAAATCGCCTAGAACAACGGCTGGATCCATGCCGCGGGCACGCAGTTTCTCTTCTACCAGGGGCAGGTTGCCACGTACGAACGCAAGGTCGAGCATCCCTACTACTTTAAAGCAATCGAGCAGTGACACAGCTGTTATTGCCCGGCAAAAGATTCGCACCACTCCGGCCGATTTGCGATACTGATGCTGGCATGTGGAAACTGAAGCGCTTCTTCTCTCTCGCCCTGGTCGTCACCCAGGTCTTCCTGGTCAGTCTGCCGGTCGTCCCCACGGCCTCGGCCAGCGCCTATGATGGCAAGCCGAAGCTGGTCATCATCCTGGTAATCGACCAGTTCCGCGAAGACTATCTCGAGCGTTATCGCGAGGACCTGAAAGGGCGCGGCTTCAAGCTATTCCTTGACCACGGCGCCTATTTTCCGGACTGCTATTACAACTACGCCAACACAAAGACAGCCCCGGGCCACTCGACGATCGGCACCGGCGCTTACACAGATGGCCACGGCATCAATTCAAACGAATGGTGGGACCTGGCACGAAATAAAGACCACGCCGTGACCTCGGTCGAGGACGAGCGCTATCACCTGGTAGGCCTGATCAACGCGAGCGGCACCACGGTTGGATCATCACCACGCAATCTGCGCGCTTCGACCGTTGGCGACGAACTGCGCATGGCCACCAACGGCCGCGCCCGGGTCTACGGCGTCTCGCTGAAGGACCGCGCCTCGATTCTTCCCGCGGGCGCTGCCGCGAATGGCGCTTTCTGGATTGACGCCAAGTCGGGCAGCTTCATCACCTCGTCCTTCTACATGAACGAACTGCCCAAGTGGGCCGTTGCCTTCAATGGCAGTGACCGCGCCGAAGAGGCCATGCAGGAAGCGGGCGTGACCAGGCAGGGCGACTTTTATGAGTCCGTCGGCAAAACGCCTGCAGTGAACTCCTACGAACTTGATTTCGCCAAGGCGCTCATCACCAACGAAGAGCTGGGCAGGCATGCTACGACGGACATGCTGACCCTCAGCATTTCCGGACCGGATATCTCCGGCCACAGCTTCGGGCCCGATTCTCCGGAACAGCGTGTCATGGTCGATACACTCGACACGCAGCTTGACAGCTTCTTTACCTGGCTTGAGAAAAACGTGGACGGCGGCCTCGGCAATGTATGGATTGCTCTGTCGGCTGACCATGGTGTCGCGCCCGTTCCAGCCCAGGCTGCAACCCTCGGCATGCCTGCAGCGGAGATCGACATGGCCAAACTCACGGCCAACCTGAACGAAGCGATGAATGCCAAATTCTCACCGGGGGAAAAGGTGGTCTACATCCTGCCCAGGCAGGGACTGCCCTATTTCTCGCTGAATATCCCGTCCTTCCAGGTCGCCGGGATCAACGAACTGGAAGCCGAGCAGGCCGTTCAGTCCGCCATGGAGCCTGCCTTTGAAGCTGTCAGCCCTGCCCCAACAGCCACTCTCACGCCTGTGCCTTACAAGGAGACAACCGAAGCCCCCTCTACAGAAGCGCCGGCGAAGGTAGTGAAAGCCAAACCAAAGACGACCCGCTCAACCGCGGTAAAGGCCGGTGCGAAGACGGCAGTTGCGGCCGCTCCTGCCGAACCGTCTCAGCCTCCTCCGGCTCCCCCTACCCGTTATTCGCCCAAGCCATTTGCCATGCATGTGTATACGCGGCTGGAACTTGCGGCTGGACAGCTGCCACCGAGCGAATTCGGCACGCTCATGGCGCACAGCTACAGTCCCAACGGCGGCTGGTATGTCATGGTGATTCCGGAGGCCTACCAGATGGAACACTATGGCGACGGCAGCGGCACCAACCACTACACGCCCTATTCTTACGATCGCCACGTGCCGCTCGCATTCTTCGGCGCTCCCTTCAATCCCGGCACCTACCGAGGGCGGGTCGAACCGGTCGACCTTGCCGCGACCCTCGCTTCCCTGCTCGGCGTCAATCAGCCATCAGCGGCTGTTGGACATATCCTGTCCCAGGCGGTCCGCACCATCCCGGTGGCTCCCTTGCCGCGTCCGGGCCGTCATTCCCGCGGTGCGAGAACGCCTGCGGACGCCACCACCACGGATACTCCGCCCGCCAGTATCCCAGCTGCCAGTACCCCAGCCGCCAGTCCTTCACCCACCAGTCCTTCGCCATCTGATGCGCCCGAGCCCAAGCCTTGAAAACTGATATGAGGGTCCCGTTTTGCGGGTTCGAGCTGAGAAATCCTATTATTGCCGCGAGCGGAACCTTTGGTTACGGGATCGAATTCGACGACATCATTGACCTGAACAAGATTGGCGGTTTTGTCACCAAGGGACTGTCGCGCGAACCGATGCCCGGCAATGCCGCGCCGCGCATCATCGAAACTTCTGCGGGCATGATGAATGCCATCGGACTGCAGAATATCGGCGTCCAGGCGTTCCTTAAAGACAAGCTGCCGCGGCTCTCCGTTTATCCCGGAACTGCCTGCATCGTCAACGTCTTCGGCTTCACCATCGAGGACTACGTGGCCGTCATCGATGCCCTCGATGGTGCGCCCGGCATCATGGCCTATGAACTTAATGTTTCCTGCCCCAATACACATCATGGTGGCCAGGTCTTCGGAACAGATGACCGCCTGCTGCGCCAGCTGGTCTCAGAAGCTGTGGCTGTGGCGAAGCGGCCACTGATCGTCAAGCTTTCTCCAAACGTCACGTCCATCAGCAGCATGGCGCGAATCGCCGAGGATGCAGGCGCCAGTGCGCTCTCCCTGGTCAATACCTTTGTGTCGCTGTCGATTGATATCAAGACCCGCAAGCCGCACATTGCCAACATCACCGGCGGTCTGTCCGGGCCGGCTATCCGTCCGATCGCCGTCCGGATGGTGTACGAGGCATGGCGGGCAGTCAAGATTCCCATTCTTGGCCTCGGCGGCATCATGCGGGCCGAAGACGCAGTGGAATTCATGCTGGCTGGCGCTGCCGCGGTCCAGATCGGCACCGCCAGCTATGCCGATCCACGGGCTACCGAGAGGATCGCGAAAAGCCTGGAATCCTGGTGTGCGCACAACCATGTCAGTACGGTTAAGGAGCTAACCGGCTCCATGCAGACTTCGCAGGTTTAAGTGACCGGTCAGCCCAGTTCGCCCTGGGCTTCTGCTTCGAGAGCGGCGAGAAACTTCTCCATCACAGCAATACGCGGAGCAGCCAGGCTACGCGTTGCTGCGAGCCGGATTTTCGGCGGCAGTTCCGATAATGCGCGCTTCAGTGACTTCTCGGCATCAGTGAAGAGCCGAAAGCGGTCATCGCTGCCCAGCTTTGACGCTGTCCTGAGGATGCCGACCGCGCCTAGCTGCTCGAGGATGTCGGCATCGCGTACCAGGATGCCTTCCGTGGTATGCGGGTCATCTTGCGGCTGGTGGGTTCGAATTACATCGAGAACGGCCGAGACTTTTCCTGCAGGAAAACCCATCGATGCAAGGAGTTCGGGGGCTTTTGCAGTCGTATACGCCACGTGGTCCCACGCACGCAGCAGCCGAGGCTCCTCAGGACGGTGGCCGATGAAGACGCCCAGGTCATGCAGCCACGCAGCGGCGTAGACGACATCGTCATCGTAGTCCATGCCGGAACCGATTTGCGAGGCGAGCAGGTAAAGCCTGGGCTGATGACCGAATTTATGAGGCGGATTGGCATGGCGGGCCAGGTAATCCCGCAACTGGGTTCGATACGAAACGGAGGAGGTCAAGAACTATGGTCCAGCTTAGGCAGCCTTGCGCGAACGCTTGGCGTGTCCATCCTGATACACACGCGCCGATGAGAGTGCGATGTCCGTCAGATAAACCGGTGCCGGTGTCGCAATGGCGACCAGGATCCAGGTCATCAGCGAAACCAGCAGACCCGCTACCGCGGCTGCCTGCATGGTCAGCACAATATCCATCTGCCAGAGGTGGAAGTTCATCAACGCCCACTTTTGCAGGAACTCAACCCGGTGGATAATCGCCAGGGCGAGCAGGAAGGCTGCAGTCGAGACCGTGCTAAGGCCAATCAATGCTACATCGATCGTCCGATGGAGCCGCTGCCGCGACGCACAGTGCTCACAGTTGGACAGGTGCTTCTCATAGTCGCCGCGCATACTACGTGAGATCCCGGAAATGTCATAACGCCAGCTGGACAAGATATCGCCCACAACCTGGTCTGTGCAATGTTTAGTCTTTGTCATCGTTTGCACTCGCATCACCCGCGTAACTGTATCGTAACAATAGGATGCTCCAGCCGCCAGCCGGATTCGCCTAAATTGGCCCAAAAACTGCCACGTCTATCGTGCAAAAGCTGGCCAACTCGAGCATTTACAATAGTATAGGCTCCAGTGGCCGATGCTGTTCCGCCAAAAGCAATTTATTAGCCAGCAGACTCATCCGATCGCAGAGTGCCCGTTCGGCAGCCAGCTTCGCCAATTCTGGCAGATTATTGCTCTGCGACAGATGGGCCAATACTACATAGGCTGCTGTACCGTCATAGTTCTTCTCGAGAAACTCGGCTGCTGCGTCGTTTGAAAGATGCCCTACCCTGGACATGACCCGCTGTTTGACGGACCAGGGATAGGGGCCATCGCGCAGCATCTCGAGATCGTGATTTGATTCAAGCATCAGTACATCGCAGCCGCGGAGCGCCAGTTTGGCATTGGGCGGCATGTATCCCAGGTCGGTCGCGATACCGATTCTGATGCCTTCCGCCACAAAGACGAATCCGACGGGATCGGCAGCATCATGAGGGATGGTGAAAGGCGTGACCGCTATATCGCCGATCGAAAACTCTTTGCCTGCCGCAAAAAACTGGACCGAAGGAAGCGCCGCAGGATTCCGCAACGGCCGAGGTTCATCTGGAACATCGGGATCGAAGCCCGTCGAGCCGTCTTCGTCACACAGACCGGCACCCACTGCTAATGAAGGATCATCCGGCAACGCGTCTGCTTCCTCTGCCTGCCGCTCAGCTGCTTCACGCCGGCGCTGTTCCAGCCAGTCAGCATAGGTCACACGTTTCTGCGGAGTCATCCAGCGGGTCCAGGCGCGATGGGTCGCCTCCGTGAAGTACACCGGGATACCAAATTTCCGCGCCAGTACAGCAACGCCCTGAATATGGTCCTGATGTTCATGGGTAACCAGAATGGCGTCGATGCTCGACGGATCTTCACCGGCAACCTGCATGCGTTTCAGCAGCTCGCGACAGGAGAGGCCGGCATCGAGCAGGATCCGGGTCCGGCTGCTCGAGACAAGGGTACTGTTGCCCTTGGAGCCGGAAGCCAGAACTGTCATACGCATCATCTTCACAGCATACCGCTGATGCTTGTGGATTGCTGCACCCGATGCAGTGCAAAATCGAACACAATTCCATGTTGGAACCAGGATGGTTCAGCGGGCCAGTTCGGGAATGCGGCTCCACAATTTCTGAACCTAACCGTCATTCGCCCAGGTACGGTGCCACACGACGAGTGCGTCGGACATTTCTTTCGCACGCGCAGGAAAGCGCCTGCCCAGTACCTGCTGGTAGACCACCGCCTCCAGCCCCCGCGCCCGGACGAAGGGCAGCAGTTCGTCCCACGATGGAGCGTTCGGATATCTGCGCAGTACCTCGTCAGAGTCGGACGGCTTGCGCGAGAGCAGGATCGCGACATCCCACGCGACAGGGCCTGTGCAGGCATCTTCAAAGTCCATCCACAGAAGTCCATCGGCGGTACGGAGCAAATTGCCGGAATGCGCATCGCCATGCAGTGGCTGGATCCGCGGATGGCCGCTTTGCAGCGCCGGCGCCAGCGCCCAGTGAGCCTGGCGTAGTGCAATCAGGTCCGCACCGGACACGGCATGATTCTGCTCAAGCCAATGCAGCCAGTGCGGAAATTCTTCGAGCAGCGGCCCCAGAAACGGCAACTCATTCGGATAGTCCCTGATAACACGATGCAGTTGACTGAGAGCCGCCGCAGCTTCTTCATCGGTCACAGGCTGGGTGCGATCTTGGTCGATAAAGGTCCAAAAGGTCATCGCCAGCGTTCCTGTTTCTTCTGACGAAACATGTGGGCCGGCCGGCAGCTCCTGCGACGGCGGAACAACAGCAGCGCCCTGCGCGAAGAGCCATGTGGCCAGATCAAGATCACGCTGCAGCCATTTCGCCGATGGTTGACGCAGCCATGCGCTGGTCGATGGCACACGAGCGACAATGGGAGCGGGAGCCAGGTGAATCATTGCATTGCTGCCGTCTTTCAAGAGTCGCGGTGACAGATTTCTGAGACCAAGCCGATCGGCAACTTCGACAGCAGCAGCGATAGCGCGAGCGGCCAGATCTTCCATCCAATGATGGTAAGGGGCTTCCTGTGTTTCATCCTGAAAAATTGAGGCTAGTAGGTGTAAAAGCCGCGGCCGGATTTTCGTCCCAGCCAGCCCGCATCGACCATGCGTATCAGCAGTGGGCAGGGACGGTACTTGGGATCGCCAATTCCCTCTTCGAGGACTCGCATGATGTCCAGGCAGACATCAAGACCAATGAAATCCGCCAGCGTGAGCGGACCCATGGGGTGCGCCATGCCAAGCTTGAAAACCTGGTCAACTGCCTCAGCTGTCGCTACGCCTTCCATGACCGCAAACATGGCCTCGTTCAGCATCGGCATCAGGACGCGGTTTGAAACAAAGCCGGCAGCATCATTCACTTCGACAGGGACTTTGCCGAGCTTCTCTGCCATTGTCCTGACCCGGTCGAAGGTCTCCTGCGAAGTCTGCAAGCCGCGGATGACTTCGACCAATTGCATGACAGGCACCGGGTTGAAGAAATGCATGCCGATGACGCGGTCCGCGCGACCAGTCTGCGCTGCGAGGCGCGTGATGGAGATGGAAGAAGTATTCGACGCAAGAATCGTCGAGGGCGGCGTAAGCGCATCGAGTTCACGGAAAATTTCGCGTTTGATTTCGAAGCGCTCCGTAGCTGCTTCGACAATCAGTTCACAGCCGGCGAGTTCGTTGCGTTCGACCACTCCGCGAATACGTGCAAGCGCAGCCGTTTGCTCCTGCACTGTCAGCTTGCCCTTCGCTACTTCGCGGTCCATGTTCTTGCGGATGGTGTGAAGGCCTCGTTTGAGGGCTGGCTCGTTGACTTCGCAAAGCGTTACCGTGAAACCGCTTCTTGCGAATACATGCGCGATGCCGTTGCCCATGGTCCCAGCGCCCATAACGCCGATCGTGTCTATCGCCATTTAGAGCACCCGCGCTACGATGCAGGTGATGTTGTCACGGCCACCAACCATATTCGCGGCGTGCACCAGGCTCTCAGCCAGAAACTGTTCAGTAGCCTTGAGGCTGAGCAGTGCAGCGACTTCATCTTCCTTCAGTTCTTTCGTCAGCCCATCAGAAGCGAGCAAATATATATCGCCTGAAAGAGCATCGGTTGTGAGGACATCTGGCGCGACTTGAGCGGCAGTGCCGATAGCTCGCGTGATGACATGCTGCAGGGCTGAACGCTCTGCCTGTTTACGCGTAATCTGGCCGAGCCGTACCTGTTCCTCAACCAGGGAATGGTCGGCCGTGAGCCGTTGCAGAAACCCGTTCCGCAATCGGTAACAGCGACTGTCTCCTACATGCGCAATCAAGGCGTGGCCGGTCGAGAAGGTAAGCATGACCAAGGTCGTGCCCATGCCCTCGAGTCGTCGATCGCTGCTGGCACGCTGGAAAACGGCGGAGTTTGCTGCAGCGACAGCCTTACGCACGTCATCTTCGGAATAGCCGGATTCGAAGGCTGGCGTAGACTGCAGCCCTCGCGACTGGTCCATCTCAATACCAGACTCAAGCAAAGCAGCGTACGCATTTTCCGAGGCCATGCGACTGGCAAGCTCTCCCGCCGCGGCCCCGCCCATTCCATCGCAGACCACGAAGATGCCGTCGTGCTCATTGCAGAGAAACGAATCCTCATTCCCATTGCGCACACGCCCCTTGTGGGTAACGCCGAATGCACTGCATGCGCGTTGTGACTTCTGCTGCAAGCGGCTACTTCCTTCGTTCAGCATCTTCATTTTGTCGTCTGCCGCCCATTATGATCGCAACCGTTTATAGTACGGCACCATGCGCATTTTGTGGCAGACGTCTGTTGAGTTCTTCCCGGTCAGGGCTGCGGAAGAACCATCACTCCTACTCCGGAAGCCGCATCCGGCGCATGAAACACCTGTTCCGTCGCCTTCACAAAATCCTTTGGCATAGCGTGCGGGATATCAACAAAGGTCTGCGGATTGCGGTCGACCAGCGGAAACCAGGAGCTTTGCACCTGCACCATAATGCGATGTCCCTGGCGAAAAGTATGGTCAAGGTCGGGCATCGTGAAGTCGACTTCGGTGGTCTCGCCCGGCTTCAATGGCGAAGGCTTTTCCCAGCTTTCGCGGAATTTTGCCCGCATCGGTTCTCCACGCAGTAACTGCTGGTAGCCACCCATGTGCAGCGGAGGAGCACTTAGAATCCGCTTGTTACCAGTCAATGTGTCAGGTGCATCCGGATAGTCGTTTGGATACACATCGATCAGCTTTACGACGAAGTCCGCGTCGGTCGTACTGGTCGCAATTTTCAACTTGGGAGCGATCGGCCCCGCAATGGTGACGTCTTCTTTCAGCGGCTCGGTCTCATACACCAGCACATCAGGTCGTCTCGAAGCGAATCTCTGGTCGTCTACCATGTAGCGTTGCGGCACGGTATCGGTTGTGTAATCCACAAACGGCACAGGGTGCGCAGGGTCGCTCACATATTCGTCGAACTTATTGTCCGCGCTTTCTTCAGCTGTCGGTGGATCAAACGAAAGCTTGCCGCGGGCGTGAAAATATAGAGTCTTTGCTTGGGCATTTCTCGGTGGCCACGCATCGTATTTGCGCCATACGTTTGTGCCCGTTTCGAACATATAAGCCTTTGGCAGCACGTCGCCCTTACCTTTCAGGTAATACTCGAAAAACGGAAACTGAATATTCTTCCTGAAGTATTCACCCGTCTTCGCATCAAAAGTCACGTCTCCCAGGTGATCGCCATCGGAGCGCGCCCAGCCGCCATGTACCCATGGCCCTTCGACGATCGTGTTCACTGTCTCAGGATTCATCTTGCCGATCGCATCCCATGTTCGCCACGGACCTGAAAGATCTTCTGCGTCATACCAGCCGCCGATAACCATGACAGCGCAATGCACATTTTTCATGTGCGGCGCCAGGTTGCGTGCTTTCCAGTAATAGTCATACGTGGTGTGATTCAACTGGTCGTTGAAGAGCCAGTTCTCATTCTTCAAATACTTCAGCGCCAGATTTTCTGTCGCACCAGCCTTGAGATAAAACTCGTAATCATCCGGCGTTCCTGTATCGAATGGAATGACCTTGTCGGCGTCAACCGCACTGATCGGACTTTTCTGTGGAAGAAAGTTCGCGTAGAAGCCGAAGTTGGCGGATAGCATGAACGCACCGCCGTGATACGAATCATCGCCCATGAACAGGTTCGTCATCGGCGCCTGCGGACTGGCCGCCTTGATAGCCGGATGTGAATCGATAATACTCGCAGAGGTGTAAAAGCCGGGATAGGAAATACCCCAGATACCTACCTTGCCGTTGTTATCTGGAACATGCTTTAGCAGGTAGTCGACCGAGTCATACATATCCGACGCGTCATCGACATCTTTCGAAGACGTTTTATAGTCTATGTGCGGACGCATCTCGACAAATTCGCCTTCCGATTCATATCGTCCGCGCACATCCTGATAGACAAAAATATAACCAGCCTTCTCGAATTCATCTGAAGGGCCAAGCGTCTTCTTATACTGGTCTTCGCCGTAAGGAGCGACTGAATAAGGAGTGCGATCCATCATGATGGGGTAAGTGATGGACATATCCTTGGGAACATAGACCGACGTGAACAGCCTGACTCCATCGCGCATAGGAATGCGGTATTCATATTTCGTGTAATGAGCCTTGACGTAATCTTCCGCGGGCGTCTGCGCAACTTCCTGCGCCACTACCGCGAAAGTCATCGACATTCCAAAAACTATAGCTGCGCAGAGAGTGGCTCTTTGTGTCATTGACTACATGCATCCTTTTCAAGCTTCAGAGTTTCAATAACTTCGGACTACCAAACGAAGTCGAAAATCTAAATCGCATGGTCGATACATCATGCCACAACAGGGCTGATTAAAACTTCTGGAGCTCGGAATATCGGCTAGACTATGCTTTGCTGAAGCTCACCAATTTCGGCAGGAAGCAAAATAGTTGCGACAGTCAGGGATATTCCCTCGTGCCTGCGCGTCTCAAGCTTTAACGTACCGCCGCTTTTCTCCATGATCCCTTTCGAGACCCATAACCCGAGACCGGTTCCATGAACGCCCTTCGTTGAGAAGAAAGGTTGAAAGAGTTGTTCAGCCTGTTCGCGGGTAATGCCGACGCCATCGTCGGTAATAGTTAGTTCAGCCATGGCTCGCGAATCCTGACCTGTGCCGCCTTGTTTCAAAATTGTCCGGGCGTTTAAACGAATGCTACCTTCAGTGTCGACCGCATCGATAGCGTTGGCAACAAGGTTGACAACCACCTGGCGAATCTCGCCTGGGATTGCTGGAAACATGACTTTACCAGGCACGTCTACGGATATCTCAATCTTCTTGCCACGCAGGCGTCCCTGGAACATGTGAATGACGCCATCAAATAACTCGAGTGCGTCCACCTGGGAAACAATCTCCGGCTCGCGATAATACTGAAGCGTCTTCTTGACGATCGACGACACGCGGTCCAGTTCCTGTTCCGCCATGTCGAGATACTTGCGCGAGTTCGGGTCCATCTGATGATCTGTCTGCAGCAGGAACACGAGGTTCATCAGTGATTCGAGCGGATTATTGATTTCATGCGCGATGGCAGCAGCCATGCGTCCTGTGACAGCAAGCTTCTCCGCAGTGCGAAAAGATTCTTCGCGCAGTTTCTGCTCATGGAGATCAGTTGCCGTCCCCAACCATGCTGGCGCACCCTCTGAACTTTCAAACGGCACAGTCCGCAAAAGACTCCAGTGATAGATGCCGTCCACTCGATTAAGATAGCGGCACTCCATCGAAAACGGCTCCCGTGTGCGGCGCGCGGTCATGGCTGCATCCACACAGCGGCTCAGGTCGTCAGGATGCAGAATCGACGGATCGCGCCAATGCTTGACATTGTCTGGCATGGCACGCTTCCACGCGTCGTTGGCATAAGTGATATTGCCGTCGTTGTCTGTTGTCCAGACCATTTGTGGCAGATTATTTGTAAGTTGTTGAAAGCGGTCTTCGCTCTCCCGCGCACGCGCTTCTGCTCGCAGACGAATCGCATGCTCCTCTGCTTCGGAGAGTGCCCGCTTCACTGCCGGGACCAATCGCTCGATGCGCTGCTTCAGTACATAATCCGTCGCTCCAAGATGAAGTGTATCGATTGCGATCTCTTCACCAAGGCGTCCTGAGACAACAATGAAAGGCACACTCGGATGGCTCGCCTTGGCCATCTGCAAAGCAGCTGCACCGTCAAAGTCAGGCAACGCATAATCTGAAAGAATTACGTCATACTCAACTGCTTGCAGAAGGTCGACATACTCCTGCCTGGTGCCCGCCACGGAGGCATCAACCTCGTAGCCGGCTCTCTCGAGATGAGCTAATGCGAGTTGTACATCGAGCGCATTGTCTTCTAGGATCAAGAGTTTTATTTTGCGGCTCAGAGAGGAACGCGCGCTCTTAGAAACTTCCATCGCGGAAAACCCTCAAATGCCCCGGCGGCGGCTCGTTCAGTACAGCCCAGAACACGCCAAGGTCCTGGATCGCTCGTATAAATTCGCTGAACTCGACTGGTTTTACGACGAATGCATTTACCTTCAACTTATAGCTGTTGATCACATCGCGTTCTTCGCGTGAGGAGGTTAGCATCACGACCGGCAAATTCGAAAGCGCCTCGTCCTGCCGGATCATTGCGAGTAACTCAAGACCATCTATCTTAGGCAACTTAAGATCAAGCAATACGACGGCGGGCAAGCCAGCCGAGCGATCATGATGCTCGCCCTTGCGAAATAGATAATCTCTCGCCTCTTCACCGTCGCGGGCAACGATGACTTCATTCGCCAGCTTGCTCTTCTCCAGAGCTGCCAGGCTCAGTTCCAGGTCGCGCGGATTATCTTCAACTAACAAAATCGGCTTTAGCACTTAGTGTCCCCCGTCACTTTCAAGGCTCGTCAGTCGAGTTCTCTAGCAGTTTAGCTACCCCGAGGACTGTCGCCGGCAAAGAAAAAAAGAAAGTCGCACCAACTCCTACCTTGCCCTCGGCCCAGGTACGTCCGCCGTGTCTCGAAATAATTCTGCGTACATTCGCCAGTCCGATTCCAGTGCCCTCGAATTCTTCACTACGATGTAAACGTTGAAACACGCCAAACAGTTTTCCTTCGTAGGCCTGATCGAAACCGGCTCCGTCATCTTTGACGCTGATGACATATTCCTGTCCCTGCAACCTGGAGGAAACAGTCACATGCGCGATGGCTTTGTTCTTGGTGTACTTGACTGCATTCGAGAGGAGATTATGCGACACCTGACGAAGAAGTGTGAGATCTCCACGTACTGTCGGAAGTTCACCCAGCTCGAATTTAATTGTTCGGCCCGTGCCTTCAGCGCTCAAAAGATCAGCCCACTGCTCTCGAAACACTGAATGCAAATCAACAGGCATGACCGACATACTGCTTCGTGCGATCCGTGAGAAATTCAAC
>CAXTNK010000040.1:0-8866 GCA_964245665.1 uncultured Acidobacteriaceae bacterium | reverse complement strand
GTCTACCAACTGACCTGCGAACGTTGCGGAATCGATGATGGTATGGATGTAGCGTGTTCCCTTCGGCGAAAGCGTATCCGCTTCATGCTCCAGAAGGAGTTGAGAAAAACCTGCGATATGCCGAAACGGTGCGCGAAGATCATGCGAGACAGAGTACGAAAACGCCTCCAGTTCCTCATTTGCTGAACGAAGATCGTTGGCCAGATTCGCCATCTCCTCCGCCTGCTTCAACACTACTTCGAGAATGGCCATGCGTAGCTCGACCGCGGCCTCTATCTCTGCCGTAAGCCACGGCGCAGATCTCCCGCGTACACTTTCCGACCACTCTGCAAAAGAGTGCCGGGGTTGAATTTTGTTATCGCCAGTCTCCTCAACTGACTTAGCAGGATTGCCAGCCCATTTCACTGTTTTCACCTGTTCCGGCCGAAACCACAACACTACAGTGCGATGAATCTTGGATATCGAGACAGAGAGCAATCCACTTGCACTTGAACTCCACTCGGCAGCTTCCGGTATGAATGCAGTGAGTTGCTCGGTCGCGAAGCTATCCTCATGCCCTCGTCTTTCAAGAAACTCGGCAACTCGGCGGATTTCATTCACTGACGGCGTGTTCCCGATGCAGCGGATTTCGTCACCGACCATCACCACGGCGCCACCTGCAGCTGTGAGTTCTAGCAGATCTTGCGGGTACCTTGTAAGTCCATCCATATATGAATCCTCTGCGGCCATGTGCGTCAGCAGTCTCTGCTGAACGCTCTTGAGCTGGATAGCTTTTGAAAGCTCGCTCGCCCGCAATTGTGCAGCAAGTTGGGTCGAAAGTATCTGCACCAAGAATTCGCATGCGGAACGTAAACGAAAGGGGATAAATCGTGGCTCGGCGTGATGGCACGAGATAAGCCCCCATAGCTGCCCATTAATAACCACCGAGATGGACATAGAACTGAGTGTGCCCATGTTCCGCATGTACTCCCGATGCACCGGCGAGACACTCCGAAGAATCGAACCCGAAAGGTCGATCTGCCCGGTATTGTTTGAAGCTCCGGCGAATAGGATTGGCGACGGTGTGTAATCCACGTTTGGAATGATACGGATGCGATTCATCGCATAAAGCCGCCGCGCCTGAACGGGAATATCGGAAGCAGGAAAACGCAGATCTAGATAGGAGGGCAGCCGGTCATTCGTCACTTCGGCGATGGTCGTACCGTGTCCATCTGCGTCAAACCGGTACATCAATGTCCGATCGAAACCGGTAATACGGCGAATCTCTCGGACGGCTAATTCACAGATCTGATCAGCCGAGCGGAGTGACTGTGTATTCGCCACGACTGTATACAGATCCGCGTCAAGCAGTTGCGTATTGAAGATACCAACCGCGCGCTCACATTCGATGATGAGATGCCTGTCGTTGCAGTGCGCAACAACTTCGAACTCATCCGGAACACTCGCGTTAGGCAACGGCGAAGTCAACAGCCAATGCGCATGGAACCTTTGTTCGACGATCGGCAATCGCTCGTTGATGCTTTGAACAAACTCCGCATTGAATAACTCGGTGAGAGTATGACCAAGTATCTTATTGAGTGGCAGGCCAAGATAAACTGTCGCTGTTGCACTTGCAGCAAGAACAGGTAGACCACTCGCTTCAAGGACCAGCAAAAATCCATTTGGCTGTATATTACCGGGAATATGGATCGGCTCTCGATCGCACGACGTCAATTGCTCCTGGGTCACGCTCATCGCGAAGCCTTCTCTTGCCGATCATCGGTCCCGACCCATAATCGATAAGCTTCAAAGGTCTCGCGTGCCGCGGCAATAACAGAGTCGCCTTCCGACGCATGGTCATCCGACCATTGAGCAAGATAGCCGCTAAAAGCCTTCCATCGCCTGCCAGTTGAGGATCCGGCACCAACAAAAAACGAGTACCCCTCACCATTTGAAAGCGACAGCTTCGTTTCCAACACACGGGCTATCACTTGTCCACCTAGTGTTGAACCTTCGATGACATACATCGAACCCAGAAGGCCCGCATCGGCGCGCATGAGCGGCAGATAAGTGGCCGGCATACTGTTCGAGTCGGGAGTCTGACCGAAGAAAGCGAGATCTCGCTCAAGCGTATCGAGTCGGGGCATTTCACGAACCAGGCTAGCGAGCATACTAACTTGGCAGTTACGGCCAGCGTTCAGCAGGGCGATCGGCTCCCACGTCTTGAAGAAGCCATGCGTGCGATGCAGCAGACTGATATACGCAGTAACGTCGAATGCGGGATCGCCAAAGAACATGGCGGCTTCCGTGGCCAGGTGAAGGTCGTTTGTCTCTCGCTTAAGTCGCTCAAGAATCAATGGACTGCATCATCTCCTGGTGATCTGCCGGCTCAATTAACTCAGATGCTGAGCCAGTACGGGCGATCATGGTTGCGACGTAAGCCGCACCAAATCCATTATCAATATTTACGACAGTCACATTCGGCGAGCATGAGTTCAACATACCAAGTAACGCTGCCACGCCGCCGAAGGCTGCGCCATACCCTACGCTCGTCGGAACGGCAATTACCGGGACGCCGACCAGGCCGCCGACGACACTCGGCAGCGCGCCTTCCATGCCTGCGCAGACAATGACGGCACTTGCCTTACGCAGTACCGATTGCTGGGCAAGAATCCTATGCAGGCCTGCAACACCAACGTCATACACGCGATTGACAGCAATGCCCATGTATTCCGCGGTCAATGCTGCTTCTTCGGCGACTGCCATGTCGCTTGTTCCAGCGCTCACAACTGCGATCTCGCGAGCATCAGGCAGAGCTACACTTCCCTTAAGTGCTATCAGCTTTGCGAGAGGATAATATGTAGCTTCAGGAGTTACTTGCTGCACCGCACTCCACGCTTCGGCTGTGGCCCGAGTAGCCAGCACGCTTTCACCTGATCGTGCCATGCGGAAGAAGATTTCAGCCACTTGTTCGGGTGTCTTGCCAGCTGCATAAATGACTTCAGGCATACCAAGGCGGAGTGAGCGATGGTGGTCGATCTTGGCAAAGCCGGCATCTTCAACAGAGATTTGCGACAGCTGATCAGCGGCCGACTGGGGCGAGGTAGCTCCGGTCTTGACCTGTTCAAGAAGAGAAAGAAGCGTATTTACTCTCATCGAAGACTCGTGGCAATATCCTTGCCATTCTCAGCAACGGTCAGATGCTCGCGATACGCGGCAGCGGCTGCCTGCATTACTTGTTTGAGGGGCGAGTCATGCAGGAGAGCGGCTTTACGGCAGTCTTCAAACTCAGGCGCGACATTCAAAACGTCACTGCCTCTACTGCCCACTTTCACACGCAACATGCCAAATTTTGTGAACACTTGTACCGTACTTCGCTCAAGTATGGAACGTTGCTCATCGCGAATACGGATGCCGAGTGTCGAGGTTTCCCGGAAAAGAAGGTACTCCATATGCCGCGTGTCTTCAGGCTTGCAGATAACCGTGAACAATGTTCCGAGGCGACCCTTTTTCATGGTCGCAGACTGCTGCATGACATCGAGCGCTCCACGCTCGAGCAATAAGTGAGCTGTAGAAGCCAGAATTTCCGGCGTCGCATCGTCGATCGCGCATTCGAGCACAGAAACTGTATCATTTAGACGAGAGTCCACACGCTCAATCTGGCGCATACTCTGAAGGGACCCGATACGGAGGCGTAGTACGTTCGGGAAACGTTCGGGATTTCGGGTGCCAGCACCATATCCGGTTGTGTCAGTTTGCATAGCACGATTCGGCTCGAATTTGCAGGACAACGCCCTGATCAATGCTGCGCCCGTAGGTGTAGTCATCTCTTTCGCTGGCCCCTCTGCGTAGAGCGGAACACCCTGCAGAAGTTCGAGCGTCGCGGGCGCAGGCACAGGAAAACGACCGTGTGCACAATCGACAAAACCGGAGCCGGTATTAACGGCTGAGCAGTAAAAAGCATCGACGGCAAGCGCATCCGCTCCCACAGCGCCACATACTATATCGATAATTGCATCGACTGCGCCAACCTCATGAAAGTGAACTTTCTCAATCGGCATACCGTGTATTTTTGCTTCGGCAGCGCCAAGCTCGTTGAAGGCAAACAGCGCAGTTTCCTTCGCCCGCGGCGTGATTGAAGCGTGGCCGATCAGATGGCGTATCTCGGATAAACTGCGACCGTGAACATGCTGCTCTGCATGTGTATGCGAGTGTGTGTGGGTATGCGTATGGCCTTGCTCGTCCGTGTGCGTATGCGTATGCAGGTGGGTCTCGGAATGCTCATGACTGTGCCCGTGCTCATGGCTGTGCCCGTGCTCATGGCTGTGCCCGTGCTCATGGCTGTGCCCGTTCGCGTGGCTATGCTCCAGACTTGCTGCATCCTCGTGAACATGGACGCCGCCCACCCCGCCGCTGTCTGCGTCAACGCCATTGAGCAGTACACGCGCTTTGGTCGCCTGTATGCCGCTGCGATCAACTCTCTTGAACTCAAGCTGCACACCGAGTTTCATTGAGTCTGCCGCATCCTGCAGCAACTTGGGATCCACACCGGCGTCTACTAATGCGCCGAGAAACATATCTCCGGCAATACCGGCAAAACAGTCAAGATAAGCAATTTTCATACAGCCTTTTTCTTCCCAGACGCTGCCAGCAAAACTTCGAACGGCAGCACTTCGTTCAGCGCGCCAGAACGATATCCGTCACAATCGATCGACACGAATTGGAAGCCGCTGGCCCGCACTCGATCGCTGATCGACTTGAAATTCTCCCGTGAAAGCCACTCCGACATTTCCTCCGGAGCAATTTCTATCCGCGCCACCGATCCATGATGACGCACGCGGAAGCGAACCATCCCGAGCGCCCTCAAGGCTTCTTCTGCGGATTCGACCTGTTCCAGTGCTTCGGGCGTCACCTTGCGACCATACTCGATGCGCGAGGAGAGGCATGCAGACGCGGGCTTGTCCCATACCCGCAGTCCAGCATCAGCGGAAAGCATGCGAACGTCCGCCTTATCAAGACCGGCTTCGGCAAGGGGCGCCTTGACGCTGTGTTTATTCGCGGCGCTGTGGCCCGGACGATAGTCTTTTGTATCGTCAGCATTCAATCCGTACACGACAGTTGCGTGGCCGGTCTTCACTCGCTCGCGTTCGAGTACCTCGAAAAGCTCATCCTTGCAATGAAAGCATCGCTGTGCATCGTTGCGCGTGTAAGCTTCCTGCTCCATCTCATTCGTCTTCACGACCAGCAGGGGAATTTTCTGCTCTTCAGCAAAAGCCACAGCGTCCCGCATCTGGCTGCGGGCAAGACTGGGCGAGTCGGCCAGAACCGCAAGCACATTGTCGTGGCCCAGGGCTTCACAAGCTGCAAAGGCCAGGTAGGCAGAATCAACTCCACCCGAATACGCAACCATCACGCTGCCGTATCCACGCAACACATCATTCAGTGTCGAGTGCTTCGTTGAGGCGACGTTCTCGATCGCAACATCCATTGAATTATCCATCACCCCAGCCACTGCGGGTTATTGATCGTCCCGTCGTATATGTGCGAGACCTTGTACCGCTCGAATTCTCCGGCCATCGCGGATGGCGCGACTTTTTGCAAAACAGCAAGTTTCTGCTGCTCATCCATTGGTTTGAAGTTTCGGGCCACGCCCAGAGCCTGCTCCAGGTTGGCGAGCGATTCGCAACCAGTAATCGTAATCGTCACAGGTACACTCATTGCATAGTGCAATGCATCAACTGCTGACACTGCATTCGTCTTGAGAATCGCACCGTTGCTCAATGGCTTCATGCCGAGTACGGCCATGCCATGTTGATGGGCCACTGGAATGACCTTCTGGCCGAAGCTGTCATAGTGTTCATCGAGAGCGTTCACAGGAAACTGGGCCGTATCAAAGGTGAAGCCATGCTTGTCCGCCACTTCAATCATGTGCAAATGCATCTCGGGACTCTTGTGCCCAGTGAAGCCGATGAAGCGAATTTTGCCATCCTTGCGAGCCTGCTTCAGCACGTCGATCACGTTCCCGGGCTGGAACGCCTGCTCTGGATCAGTCATACGGATCACTTCGTGAATCTGCACCAGGTCGATATGATCGGTCTTCAGGCGCGTCATCGATTGCTCCAGCTGCTGTCGAGCGGCGGCACCCGTACGGCCATCAATCTTGGTCATCAAAAAAGCTTTTTGCCGATAGCCATCGGCAAGTGCCTTGCCCATCCGCTCTTCGCTCACGCCATCGTTATAGTCCCAGCAGTTGTCAAGAAAGTTGATGCCGCTATCGAGCGCCGTGCGGACGATATGGATGGCATCCTGCTCGGCCACGCTGGAGAGACCAAGGTGATAGCCGCCGATGCCGATGATCGACACTTCGGCATCGGCGCGGCCCAGTTTACGCCGTCCAATGCCATTGACTGTAGCCACAATCGGTGCAGGCGTACGAGCGGCTGCTCCCTGTAACGATCCAGTTTTCGCAGTCTGCTGTCCAATCGCCTTTTCTACGCTGGCCAGTGCTGCCGTCGCTGCCGCCTGTTTGATAAAGCTGCGCCGTTCCATTTGCCGCTCCTTTTGCATCTACTCAATTGACGATGACAGGCCTTTAGAGAGATGCCAATAGTGCATAGATGTTGTTTCCTGCTACTTTACCCTTAAATTGTGGAATGAAAGAGCACAGGTCTCGGCTCATGTTTACCCCGCTGTAGTCCTGTACCCTATTTAAAGCGCAAGGGCCGGGACTTCCTCGAAAGCTTCAAACCGCTTTGCGCACCGCTATATGCAAATGTCTGCCTTCAAATCTCCTCTCTCACCTCTTGAACGACAGCAGGTAAGGACGCTTGTCCTCAAGGATGCGATCGCCCTGCTTTCGATCCTTTTCATTACGATTCTGCTTGCCGTCGCGACCCACTTCCTCTTTAAATCCTACTCGGATCACCGGGAAGAGCTGGCGAATCGCTGGTTCAAACGCGGCAGGATTGCCTTGGAGGCACAGCAACCCGACCTGGCGATCAACGACTTCCATTCCGCGCTCCTTTACGCGCCGCCTGCCAGCGAACGGCAAATGGAGATCGCGTTGGCTTCCGCCCTCGCATCAGCTGGCCGCATCCAGGAAGCAACCGCCTATTTCAACACGCTTCGAGAAACTGAACCCGGAAACGGCGAGATCAATCTGCAACTGGCCCGGCTGGCAGCCCGCGCGGGAAACGAAGCCCTGGCCAAAGAGGATTATCACGCTGCAATCTACGGGAATTGGGAAGGTGACGGCTATATCAAGCGCCGCGAGACCCGGCTAGAGCTGGTGCGCTATCTTATCTCCCGCGGTTCGTTTGACCAGGCTCGCTCCGAGTTGCTGGTCGCCTCCGGCAATGCGCCGTCGAGTGACCTGGAAGTCCAGTTGAAGATTGCCGGGCTGCTGGTTGAAGCCCATTTTGCCGTCGACGCACTCGAACTTTACCAGCAGTTGCTGGCGCAGCATCCGGAAGACTTTACTGCTCTCCAGGGCGCTGCCGAGACCAGCTATGACATTGGTGACTATGCGGCGTCATATCGTTATCTGCAGAAATCGCTGGCCGTCCCTGCATACGTGCATCGGAGTGCGGAATTGCGCCAGGTGGACCAGGACCAGGTGCACCGCGTGGCTCGCATTATTGTGCTCGACCCCGCCATGGCAACCTCGACGACCATGTTCGCGACACGATTGATCAATGACCGCGAGATTGCCCGCCGCCGTGTGGAAGACTGTCTTAGCACCCACGGCGGGGCGCAGGTTGGCGGTCAATTGGGTGGTACACCCGCAGGCACAGCAGCGAAACTCGCAGCCGTGTCGACACGATGGGATGCCGAACCCGATCGTCTGACAGTAGCCGACCTCGCGAATGATCCGGCGGCACAGGAGAGAGAACTTAAATTGATCAACGACACTGAACTCGCGACGGCCCAGGCCTGCGGCAGTCCGACCGGCGATGACGCTGCATTGCTCCGCCTGGCGGAGGTGCCCAGTTTCGCTGATACGCAGGCGGCGCAGATTCATGAGTGACAGCACGCTGAACACTGGCAGCACCACGGAGACGGCAGAAAATACGCTACGCCACGGAAACGGCACCGAAGCCAAATTTGTTACCCCGGCAGAAGAACCACTGCCCAATCCAGCCGGCGGCGAGCCCATCTCAAAGCCGCAGGTACCCGAGTCTGAACTGCGCGAGCCGGTGCAGCCTGTGCCGGAGCAGATGGACATCCAGAAGCTTGCGCCGACCCGCGACGAGCGTCTGTTCCTCGTCCTGTCGATCTTTATCGGCGTTATCTCCGGCCTGCTGGTTGTCTCGTTCCGCATAGCAATTTCGTGGGTGCAGATTCTTTCGCTTGGCTCATCGCCGCACCCCGGTCAATGGCGGCTGATTTTCGTACCGACAGGGATGGGCCTGCTGGTCGCGTTCCTGGTACAGCAGTTCTTCCCGGCCGCGCGCGGTTCCGGCGTCAACCAGACCAAGGCCGCACTCTACATCTACAACGGCTTTATCTCGTTCAAGACAGTCATCGGCAAATTCATTACGGCAGCCCTTGCTATCGGCGGCGGCTTCTCGCTTGGACCCGAAGATCCATCCCTGCAGATTGGCGCAGGGGTCGCATCAATCGTCAGTCGCAAACTGAGGCTCTCGCGCCAGCGCCTGAGAGTGTTTGCCCCGATTGGTGCAGCTGCCGGCCTGGCCGCAGCGTTCAATGCGCCAGTTTCGGCAATCCTGTTTGTCATTGAAGAAGTCATCGGCCAGTGGAGTGCCGCGGTTCTTGGTTCGGTTGTCCTCTCCGCTATTTCGGCGGTTGTAGTGGCGCGCACCTTCTGGGGTTCCGAGCCGATGTTCCGTATCCCGTCGGTCACCATCAGCGACAGCCGCGAACTGCT
>CAXTNK010000039.1:31966-45939 GCA_964245665.1 uncultured Acidobacteriaceae bacterium | reverse complement strand
CAGTAAATGGAGAACCGACCTGCTGCCGAAGCACACCCTGATCGGTCGATGTCCGGAAGTGCGATCAGCAGGAGCATAAGCGCCCCGGGCACGGCCGCCTCGACGGCAAATCGTTAGCGGTTCACTGCATTAAAAGGCAGGAACATCGTGAACACCGTGCCGCTTTTCCCCGGCCGCTGACGACTGCGGACGTGCAGGCTGCCCCGATGCCGCTCAACGATCTCATGGCTAACCCACAGCCCCAGGCCGGTGCCCAACAGCCCTTTCGTCGTGAAGAATGGCTCGAAGATCCGCTTCAGGGTTTGCGGAGGGATCCCGCCAGCCGTATCCGCAACCGTCACCGCCAGACCCTCGGAACCTGTCCGCCAGTCGGTTGCACGGCGACTGCGCACCAGCAACCGGCCGCCCTCCGGAGACATCGCATCAATCGCGTTGCCGATCAGGTTATTCAGTACCTGCCGTATCTCTCCTTCGAAACAAAATACGCCCCTGGTCGCCCGAAGCCTCTTTTCCACCACCGTACTCGAATTGGCGAGCCGGCTGCGATAGATGGCCAGTACACCCTCGATCAGTTCACCGCAGTTGGCCGAGGTCGGGTGAGAGGTCTGCTTGTAAAAACGCAGGCTCTGGTTGGTGATAGCGGAAACCCTCCGCAATTCATGTTCCGCCGTCTCAAGGAATGGATGAATGTCTTCCAGGTTATTGCTCGTCCGGCTCAGGTAGAGCAGGTTCATCACGGATTCGAGCGGGTTGTTGATCTCGTGCGCAATGAGTGCAGTCAGCCGCCCGACCACTGCAAGTTTTTCGCTTTGGACCAGCGCGCGCTCCATCTGCTTGATCGGTGTTATTTCTACCGAGGTCGCAATAATCACCTGCACGCGTCCATCGGCGTCAAAGACCGGCACGTACTCAGCCTGCCAGAAACGCTGCGCACCGGGGTCGCTCACCAATTCGCCCGCGATCACCTTTCCGTGTATGGCGCTGCCGGATGCGGCCTGCGTCAGCGCCTCGCGCAGACCTCCCACATCCGAGGCAAGCTCAAATACCGGCGTTCCGATGATCTCGTCGATTGGGTGGTTCAGCATCTCGGCCAGCTTGTTATTTCCTCGAAGGTACCGGAACTCCACCGGATCGATCATCGCCATAGCAATATTCGAAGTATCGTAGATCGCTCGCAGCTCGTTGTACCGCCGATCAAGTTCCCCCGCTATACGGTTGCGTTCGACCTCTGCCGCTCGCCTCTCATCGACACTCCGGAATACCAGTACGATCCCTGAAAGTCTGCCGTCGTCATCGAAGATCGGCGCCGCGCTGTCGTCGATGTGCGTCTCGACCTTATCCCTCCGGATCAGGACCGTATGGTTCGCCAGGCCTACGACATTTCCGGAACGCCGTACCTCGTCTGCAGGGTTGGCTCCCGGCTCCCGGGTTTCTTCATTGATAATCTGAAAAATTTCGGACAACAGCCTGCCGCCAGCTTCGTTCTGCTTCCATCCCGTCAATTGCTCGGCTACCGGATTCATCAGCGCGATTCTAGTGTCATTTTCAGTTACGATTACGGCATCGCCGATACTTTGCAGAATGCGTTTTGACCGCGCCTCACTCTCGCGAAGATCGCGCGCGCCCATAACTGCCTCCGTCGTATTACGCAGGGCAAGGTAGACGCCGGCGATCGAATCGTTCTCATAAAACGGGCTGAAGGAGTAGGTCAGGTAGGATACATTTTTGTCACGGCCCGGCGAAAGTGCCAGCGGAACATTTTCGAGCAGCGTCGTCTCACCCGTCTCAAGCACCTGGATCATCTGCTGGCCCACCATCGGCCACGCCTCTGCCCAGCCGAGTCGGCATGGCTCGCCCAGGGAACTCCTGCGGCCCGGCGCCAGGACACTGCGAAAAGCGTCGTTATGAATCATCAGCAGTTCATGGCCGAGCAACAGGGCGGAAGGAAACGGCGAGGCAAGTACCAGGTTTACGAGGGCAATCCGTTCTGTCGGCCAACCGTCGATCGGGCCCGTTGATGCCGACCAGTCATGCCCCTTCAACTCTTCAGCCATGGTGGAGTTGCCCTTGATGACTGCTCCTCTACCGCCGGCTGATGGGATACTTCGCGACTGAAACTGTGGGGAAGGATTCAAGCGTTGGCCCTTTGAAAATTCCTGATAACCCCTTGGACTTCTGTCCATTCCAAAAAACACCACTCTCGAGCGGCATCTTCAAATGAATGCTTTGACGTTACCGTCTATCTGAGCAAACGGCATGCCACTTACTCAGCAGACTTGAGAACTTGCGCGTGCGTGTAAGCAAAAGCCTACACGTAACTGAGACCGAGCGTTAATCTATTGTACTTAGGTGCCCCGAAAGACTGTGAATGTAGTTGGGCGCAGAAAGTTGCCTGCCGGGATCTCACCCCACTTCCTCGGTACCGCCGAACGAAACATTTTAAGCCGTTAGTCTAACCAAAGAGGAAGGACCTGCATTTGAACATGTGATCCCGGACCATAGTGGATGGATCCGCATCTGCCTTGTCATCAAGGGCGAAGTGATAGGCATTCTTGAAGGGGTGGGACTTTAGTGCCGTCGTAACCCCGCCCTCGACAATGCGGCTTCAGCCGCTGAGGGAGCGTGCCATTACAAGAACCAAACCCTAGCTGAGCCAGATGGCCTTGTGCCCGGGGCAGGTCGAGTCGGCCGCATCAACGAAGAGCGACACAATCTCCTCGCCATAACGCGCCAGGTAATACGCTCCGGCGATGCGCCGCTCCTGCAGATGCCGGTCAGGAAGAAGCGACAGCTTCAACGCGTCCGCGTGTTTACGGAGACTCTCGTCCTTCTGAAGCTGGTAGTTCGCCGCCAGGCGGCGCAGACGGTTCATCTGGTAGCGCATCTTCGAAGCCGAAACGCTCGCTGCCTTGCCAAGACTCTCATCCATCGCAGACATCCAGCCGGTCAGCTCGGTCAGTTCGCGATCCAGCGCGTTCCCGGCCGCCGCAAGCTTCTGCTTACCCTGGACAGGCATCGAGCGAGCGCCGAGCCTCTGCGCCAAATCATCCACATCCTCGATTACCTGCGGCAATGACACTTCGTACCGTGCGAGGACAGTCGCAATCGATGGCTCGATCAGGGTCGCGGAAAGCCGCGGAAGGATCGGCGTGACGTGCCCCAGCAGCCGTTCGTACAGCACCTCGGACTGGGCGAAATAGGCAATCTCGGCCGGCCCGCCAATGTACGCAGTCGTCGGCAGAATGGCATCCTGAAAAACCGGCCGCAGGAGCGCATTCGGGCTTATTCGTTCCGGGGTTTCAGCAAGAATGTCCAACAGTTCAGCTTCCGTGTAGTTCCGCGAACCGGCCTTCCATTGGCCATCCAGACGCCGCAGAGGCTGGCGTACCAGCGTCGCTTCTTCCACCAGGAAAAGCAGGCTCGATTCCGGCGTCACCAGGACCTGGGAGTGATAGCCACGCGCGGTCAGCTCCTTATCACGAGAGATAAGTGCGTCATGCAGTTCGTCTGCCTGCAGGATCGCCTCGCGCAGCACGCTCGAACCGAGTACATGCGCGTCGCGCCCGGCAGCATCCATCACGATCAGTCCCCACGGCGCAAAGACGTGCGCGATCATCGCACCAAAGGCTGACGCCATCGTTCTGCCCGGTGCGTACCACTGTTCCAGCAGTTCGAAGAATGGCGTGCCACCCATGTATTCAGCCGCGTGGTTCAGCGTCTCTTTGATCGACGCATCGAGTTCTACATCGCCAACGGGCTGCGCTGCTCTCGAAGAACGTTTGTACGCGACAGTATGCAGGGCATGGCGCGATGGCAGGATCGTATGGTCGACCTCCGCGAAGTCGTGATCTTCGGTCGCCATCCAGAAGATGGGCACATGCGGCTTTCCTGCTGCGCTCAGGTCCAGCGCCAGACGGATGGCTGTCGCGGCCTTGAGCAGTGTCAGCAACGGACCGCCGAATAGTCCAACCTGCTGGCCAGTCACGATCGCAGATGCACCCTTTTTTAGACGTTCGATATTGGCGAGTGCAGCCTTGTTGTCACCGAAAGTCTGTGACGCCAGCAGCGTGGCGCTGGCAGTCCTTGCCTCTGGAGATAGCGGAGAGGCGGGGAATTTGGAAACGCCGCTGAACGGCGCGACTGGAAAGAAGGGTTCAAGCGGCTCGCGCCCCTCAACGTAATCAAGCAACAACCGGGACTGGTGCGGCAGGATGGAAACGGGGTAACACTCGGTCTTCAATGCTGCCTCACTGTCGTTTTCTCAAAGGGGCCCGGTGGTGAATTGCGAACCCTGGTAATCCGAAGATCAATTCTCAAACCGAAGATCACTTCTCAACTCAGTATATTTGTCTTCGCAGCAGCGAGCGCTTTCTGCAGCGCGCGCTTTTTTATCACAGGCAACACTTCGATCGCATGGTCCGCCAGCGCCGTGTACACAGCCTGCAGGAAAGGATGCGCGTTCAACGCTTCAAGATGCAGGGAAACAGTCTCGGAGTCGCCTCGAGCAAACGGGCCGCTGAAGCTGCGCGCGCCTCCTTCGCGAAAGAAATTCATTATCGTCGCCATCATGATCGGCTCGAGCAGAACATCGGCCTGCTCGCCGGTGAGTCCCGCCTGCACAGCCGTCTGCCGCGCTGCAGCAGCCAGGCTTACCACCAGGGGCGAAGCCATCACCGCCGCTGCGTGGTACAGCGCCTTCCCTGCCCCTGCTAACCGGAAAGGAGTACCGCCAAGCTGTCGCACCAGTTTCTCCAGTCTCCCAGCCAAAGCACCCGTGGCTTCGATCGCAAACGGAACGCCGGCAAGCGAGACCGGATTGAGAGTCGGAAACGACATCAGCGGATGCACCGAAGCCACCTTCGCGCCTGCCTGCTTCGCGTCCCTGAGCAGCGCACTCGAATACACTCCACTCGAATGCACGACTATCTGGCGCCGGAGTGACGGCCGCTTCTCGACGATCGCCAGCACAACAGAGGCAATCTCGCCGTCCGGCACGCAAAGCCAGAGCACCTCCGCATCGAGAACAGCGCGGTCCAAACCGACAACGCGTCCAGGGCCAGCTCTCCCTGCAGCTCTTCCGACGACTTCAATCGGCATCACGCCGGCTTTGACCAGCGCCGTGTACAGCGAGGCTCCCCACCGACCCATACCGATAATGGCAATGCCACCGGGAAAGATCTCCGGCGGTCGACGGTTGCTGAGCTTGCGCGAGACTGGCATCTGAGAGAATGGTATCCGCCGACATCACCAAAAGTGAGAAATGAGTTCTATGCCGCAAGCAAAATCGCAAGCCAGCTCGAAGACCGGGAAGACGCACGAAAAAGCCACCAAAAAGAGCTCCAAATCGACCGAAAATGATACAAAAAGTGTCAAAAACGACTCGAAATCGGCCCCGAAAGTACTGCTCCCGGCTAACAAAAAGAAGAAACTGGCGGTCGCCAAAGAGCTGCCCGACCGCACCGCGCAGAAGGCCACGGTGCTCTCGTCGAAGCTCAGTTACCAGGGACCGCTGTTCAAAGTCTTCACCGAACAGGTGCGTGAACCGAGTGGAACAGAATCGCGCCGCGACGTTATCCGGCACAACGGTTCAATTGTGATCCTTGCGGTTGATTCTTCGAAGAACAGGAAGGACCCGCGCATCATCATGGAGCAGCAATATCGCCACGCCGCTGGCCAGTACCTGGTAGAGCTCCCGGCGGGCAAGCTCGAGCCGGGTGAAGATCCGCTTGAAGGCGCCAAGCGCGAGTTAAAAGAAGAGACCGGGTATGAGGCCAAGAAGTGGACGAAACTGGTTCGATACTTTGCCAGCCCCGGCTTCCTGGGTGAATGGATGCAGGTGTTCCTGGCCGAAGATCTCACCGTCGGCGAGGCCACACCGGAAGAAGACGAAAGTATTGATGTAGCCGCGATCCCGTTGTCGAAAGTGCTGAAGATGATCGCGAAAGGCAAGGTCCTCGACGGCAAAACACTCGTCTCGGTGATGACCTATGCGCGGACGCGTAAGGGCAAGTAGCCGCACTGGCTACTTACCCTGCCGAATACCGCTGTTTTGATGCTGCATAAACCATTTTCCTGAAAAAGACTGGACCACAAAACCACTTCTCCGGCTGCCCCGTTCTATAGGCAGGGCGAGTTAGCTGACGCGGATCCGTCCGCGTCCAGCCACGATTCGCCTGAGAAAGGTTCGGCAAAGTGGCTCAATATGTTGGGAAAGTAAAGTGGTTCAACAATGCTAAGGGATACGGGTTCATCGGCAGAGAAGATGGGCCAGATGTGTTTGTTCACTACAGTTCCATCCAGCTGGATGGATACAAAAGCCTGAAAGAAGGCGACGATGTGGAGTTCGACATTGTCCAGGGACAAAAGGGGCCACAGGCTGAAGGCGTCGTGAGAACACAGGAAGCAGCCTAACTAACGCTGAGTTGTTTGGCGGTCTCTGTTCCCGGCCATTCAGGAACCGCTTGCTTGAACGGATAATTAAAAAGTCTTTGTACCGACAGGGCCTGCGCCATTCAAGGCAGCGGGCCTTTATGTTTTGCGCCCATCCACAGATCGCACCACGCGCCATACGTTTATGCGAGACTTGATTTTGCAGCACGCGTGAGGAATCGTGGAGAATCGATCGATCGCCCAGTTGCTGGGTGAGACTGCAGACCTGCTTGAAATCAGTAATGGCGACGCGTTCCGCATCCGCTCCTATCGCAGGGCTGCGGAGGCCGTTGAACAATCCACCCTGCAGCTTGCCTCACTGGTCGACGACCCAAAAAAACTTCTAACCATTCCCGGGATTGGCAAAGGGATGGCCGCCAATATCCAGGAGATGGTGGCACACGGCAGTATGAAGCTGCGGGACGAATTGCTGGCCCGCTACAAGCCAACGATGCTCGAAATGCTGAAACTTCCTGGTATGGGGCCGAAGAGCGTCGCACTCATGTGGGAGGCGCTCGGCATCGCCAGCATCGACGAACTGGACGCTGCGATCGATGCAGGAAAACTGGCCACCCTGCCTCGCTATGGTGAGAAGCAGATCCAGAAGCTGAAGAAGGGCATCGAGGACTACCGCAGGAACAGTGGACGCTTTCACCTGGACGATGCCGACGTCGCGGCTGAACGCATCATGCTCTATCTCAGGGATTTCCCCGGAATCGAGACAGTAACGCCTGCCGGATCATTGCGCCGCGGCCGCGAAACTGTAGGCGACCTGGACATCCTGGTCACCGGCCCGGCCTGCGAAGAAGATGTTGTCGCAGAGGCGGTTACCTATACGGCTGCCTATCCTGCAATCGCCAACCTGATTGCCAAAGGACAGAACAAAGTCAGCTTCAACCTGCGTACCGGGCTGCAGGTAGATGTGCGCCTGCTGCCGAAAAAATCGTATGGCGCCGCGCTGCAATATTTCACTGGCTCAAAAATGCACAATGTCACCATCCGGCAGCGGGCGATCAAGCGTGGCTACACGCTCAGCGAATATTCCCTGGCGCGCATCGATGACGGCACGACGGTAGCAGCGGCTACCGAGGAAGAGATTTACCGCGCCCTCGACCTTGACTGGATCCCGGCCGAGTTGCGCGAGAACAGCGGTGAGATTGAAGCAGCAGCAACCAGTCATCTGCCTGAGTTGATCGAGTTGAAAGATATCCGCGGTGATGTGCACATGCATACTGTCGCGACTGATGGGAAGAACACCATTCGCGAGATGGCCGAAGCAGCCGCGGCACATGGCTATGAATATATCGCGATCACGGACCACTCGAAAAATCTGTCCATGATCAATGGTCTCGATGACCGGCGGGCGCTTGAACATGTGCAGCATATCCGCGAAGTGGATGCGGAGATGGAAGGGCGCATCCGGATTCTGCCGGGCATTGAAGTCGACATACTGGCAGATGGGGAACTGGATTTATCGAATGACGTCCTCGCGCAGATGGAAGTTGTGATCGGCAGCGTTCACTCACATTTCAATCAGCCTAAGGAGCAGATGACGGAGCGGGTTTTGCGGGCAATCGAGAATCCTTACCTGCGCATACTTGGTCATCCTACGGGCAGGTTGCTGCTGCGTCGCGAAGCGTTCGCGATTGATCTGAATGCCGTATGTAAAAGGGCCGGTCAGCTTGGTGTCGCGATGGAGCACAACGCAGATCCGGCGCGGCTTGACCTGTGCGATCGGGATCTCCGGCTGGCGAAGGAACTCGGCTGCAAAGTGGTTGTGAATACCGATGCGCACCACGTTACGAGCTTCGAAAAGATGCGCTACGGCATACGCCAGCTACGTCGCGCGTGGATGACACGCGAGGATGTTTTGAATACGCGATCCGCCGCAGATTTTCTCGCAGCACTGCGTCCTCGCCCATGATTTCGATTGCGCTGGCGATTGCTCTGGCTTAGCGTAAAATATCTTAGACGGTCAGATAAAGAAGTACCTGCTCCCCGTAGAGCACCCACCTGAGAACCATCCCTTCCCTGTCGAAGCAAAGAATCTTTTTACAGAGGTCAGGGCATGCATTCGTGTCGACTTTTCAGAAATACGAGGTGGCTATGGGATTGAGTCGTCGTCAGTTTCTTTCGCGGGTAGGCGCAGCCGGTGGCTACTCTGCTGCCTTCACCATGATGCAGTCGCTTGGCCTTCTGCCGATTGCCGATTCCGTTGCGCAAGCACCGATCAAGGTGGATGGCAAAGGAACAAAAGTCGTGATCCTGGGCGGCGGCATTGCCGGGCTTGTTTCAGCATACGAACTGCGCAAACTGGGATATGACTGCACAGTGCTCGAAGCGCGCAGCCGCGTGGGTGGACGCAACTGGACGATCCGCAAAGGCACTGAGGTCGAATTTACAGATGGCACCAGGCAGTCATGCCAGTTTGATGATGGCCATTATTTCAATGCGGGTCCGGCGCGTCTGCCTTCCATCCACAAAAACATGCTGGGCTATTGCCGCGAACTACACGTGCCACTCGAAGTCGAAGTGAACACTTCACGGAGTGCGCGCATGCAGGCGGATAAGTTGAACGGCGGCAAGTCTGTGGAGCAGCGCGAAGTAGTGAATGACACACGTGGACATGTTTCTGAACTGCTGGCCAAGTGCGTAAGTAAAGGCCAGTTGGATGAAGACATTACTGCCGGCGATCGCGAACAGATGATGGCATTCCTGAGGAAGTATGGCGACCTGACGCCCGACTACAAATTTAAAGGAAGCGAGCGATCCGGCTATAAAGTATATCCGGGTGCAGGGAATGTAACTTCTGTCGAGCGCGATCCGCTGTCGATGGACGAATTGCTCAGCGCAGATCTATGGGAAGGCATGCTGGCGGAAGACATCATCGACTGGCAGGCGACGATGTTCCAGCCGGTCGGCGGCATGGACCAGATCCCGAAAGCGTTTGAAGCAAGTCTGGGCGCAATCATCCATCACAATGCGGATGTGCAGGAAATAGAGCAGAGCGAAAAAGGCGTGCGCGTGACGTACAACAATACGCGCACCGGCAAGACGGAAACGATCAACGCGGATTATTCCATTTGTGCGATGCCACTGACGGTGTTGGCTAAAACCAAAAATAATTTCTCTGCTGATGTGAAGGCCGCTATCGCAGCGAGCAGTTATGATTCAGCCTACAAAATTGCGTGGGAGGGACCGCGCTTCTGGGAGCAGGATTGCAATGTGTACGGCGGTCTGTCGTATCTGAAGCAGGATGTCGAGATCGTGTGGTATCCGAGCTGGGGAATGTTCTCACCGCGCGGCGTGCTGGTCTCGGGCTACGGCGTTGAGAACGGCACGCCCTTCGGATCATTGCCAAACATGCAGGCAAAACTCGAGGCCTCGCGCAGGGCAGTCGAACTGCTGCATCCGGGTTGTGGTGCGAAGCTCGGCAAACCCGTGTACGTGAGCTGGGGACACATTCCCTACAATCTTGGCTCGTGGATCTCCGGCTTCGGGCGGAAAGAGCAGACCGACTACGAGATGCTGCTGAAGCCGGACGGTCGCGTCTATTTTGCGGGCGACCATACTTCGCACCTGGTGGGCTGGCAGGAGGGCGCGGCGCTGTCGGCGATCCGTGCGACCAACATGATCGGCTCAAGCGTGAGCCAGAGGGCGACTGCTTGAGCGCTCCTCTTCCTTCCTGATCAAAAACAGTAAAACGTTCGCAGTTGACCGACTACGAAATCCACGCGTCGAATTTTCCCTCACGGATCAGCGCGGCGACCTGCTCGATGTCGCCGCTAAGCACGCGATCCTGCTGAAGGCGCGGCACGCATGATCTCACGACCTGCCTGGCTGCTTCGACGATGCTCGAGGCCTTCAACGGCAGACGGTAATCGAGTCCCTGTGCTGCAGTCATGATCTCGATACCAAGAAGGTATTCGGCATTTGCGACAACTTGTTTCAGTTTGAGCGCGGCAGTCATGCCCATGGAGACGTGGTCTTCTTTGCCGCCGGATGTCGGTACACTGTCAGCACTTGCTGGATGGGCGAGGACCTTGGCTTCATTTAAAAGCGCAGCAGCTGTTACGTGTGCAATAATGAAGCCCGATGAAAGGCCCGGTGTGTCGGAAAGGAATGGCGGCAGGCCTTCGTTGATGTCGGGATTGATGAGCCTGTCGATGCGGCGCTCGCTGATGCTCATGAGGTCAGTCAATGCGATGGCGGCGTAATCGAGCGCGAGGGCGATCGGTGCGCCATGAAAATTTCCGCCGGACAGTATGTCGCCGCCGTCGTTAGTTGTATTGACGAAGATGAGCGGATTGTCCGTAGCTGAACCAGTCTCGATAGCGAGGACCTCGCCGACATGGCTCAGTACTCCGCGGACGGCGCCATGCACCTGGGGCATGCAGCGCAGGCAGTAAGCATCCTGCACGCGCGGATCGTTCTCGCGATGCGATTCGCGGATCTGGCTGTCGGACAGAAGCTTCATCAGGTGCGCTGCGGAGGCGAGTTGACCGGGATGCGGTCGTGCTGCATGGATGCGTGGATCGAAGGCGGCCGGGGTGCCGCGCAGGGCTTCAAGCGACATGGCTCCAGCTAGGTCTGCGAGTGCCGTGAGACGATTAGCTGCGACCAATGCCAGTGCACCGACAGCGCACATGGCCTGCGTGCCATTCAATAATGCGAGGCCCTCTTTCGCCTGTAGTTGCAGTGGTTGAATGCCTGCCTCAGCGAGTGCTGAGCCGGTCTTTAAACGCTGGCCCTTGAAGATCACTTCACCTTCGCTGATCAGGCCAAGTGCGAGATGAGCGAGGGGAGCGAGGTCGCCGCTTGCTCCGACGGATCCTCGTGCGGGGATGATGGGATGAACACCTTGATTCAGGAATTGCGCGATGGTTTCAACGAGGAGTGGCCGCACGCCGCTGTGGCCTTTGGCTAGAACGTTGGCACGCAGCAGGAGCATGGCGCGTGTCTCGCCTTCTGAGAGTGGTTCGCCCACGCCGGCGCAATGGCTGCGGACGAGGTTGGTCTGCAGTGCGGCGAGCTGGTCAGGCGCGATGCGGATGTCGGACAGTTTGCCGAAGCCGGTGTTGATTCCGTAAGCGGCTGTATCGTCGGCCAGCACGGATTCGACGATCGCTCGCGAGGCTTCCATGCGGGCGCGGGCGGCATGGTCGAGGGCAACGCTTGCACCGTGCTGTGCTACCGCGGTGATCTCTTCGAGGCTGAGTGGGTTTCCGGAAAGAAGTACGTGGTTTTGCATACGCTCTGTATCTTACTCGGCCAGGTCCTTGGCTTGGGCGGGTGATCAGGCGGCTTTATACGAGCGCCGCTCGAGGAATGCTTTCTGCCGCTGGTGAAGGACGAAGAGCAATACTGCGGCTAGAGGTAAAAGCGCAAAGACCCACGCCAGCGCGGCTTTGCGTGATCCGGGCTGCACGGGAATGTCTTCATCGACGGATGAGGTTTGTGTTCCCTGCGTGACATTAAGATGAACGTGCCAGTTGCCGCTGGAATGGATGTCGAACTGCGCGGCCTGCAGCAGACGGTTGGTGGCGATGCCGTGGCTTGCTAGTACGTTGATCGTCGCGCCCGCGCTCGGAGTGAGTTTCAGAGTGACCACGGCATCGGATAGGATGTCGCCGGTTTTCGCATCCTGGATCATCACACTGAAGTCAGCCGGGCCTGGTGTGAGTGGTTCGGGCGTTGTGAAAAGCGTGACAAGAAATGGTCCGGCAGGTTTGCTGAAACGCAGTCTGCCGCCGTCTGCGAACGCTGTGAGCGACAGGCATAGCAGAAGCAGTATGAGCGACAGGTTTCGCCTGGTCATGACGTATTATCCCTGCATCATCATGCCGCGCATCTGCATTGGTTGCAGCAGCACCCAAAAGCCGAAGGCATACAGCGTGAGGCATCCGGCGGCCCAGGGAAGCAGCAGGCGCAGCGAGCGGGCGGTTGTTTCATGCATTGAGCGGACCATGCGCCAGCCTGCGTAAAGCGTAAGCAGCATGCCGGCATCGAGCAGGAACAACTGCATCGCTAACAATGAATTGCCCGAAGGCGAACCCATGCTGTTGCCCATGGTTCCCCACTGCGGTGAGCTGAGGAGATGCAGTCCGATGTCGTGTCCAAACTGCTGCATGAGCGGCACGGCACTTTGCCAGGTGGTGACCAAGTGAAAGAGCAGGTGAGCGGCCCACATCCCTATACCGAGGGGCAAAAGAGTGAGTGAAAAGTTGGCAAAGATCTGCTTTGTTGAAGAAGCGTTTCCTTTTTCTGCGTTCGCCATGCGATGCATCGTTGCAGCCGCGAGCCATGCTAATCCGGCTAGCAGAAACGCGGTCATGAAAGTGCCTGCTCCACTCGCAATCCCCTGCAAAGCGGGTGGCACCACTGTCCCAAGCCTCGCGAAAAGCGCGGCACCAGGTCCGATCATCGCGGCGGCATTGAGAAAGGCTGCGAAAACAACGACCAGCATGACGACAGCGATATCTGTGCGTGCCGACAGCCGACGGATGCCGGATCGAAGCGGGTCGGACGTCAAACGACCGGGCGACTGCCGCGTGATCTCGCGCATGGGTGACATGGCATAGATGGCGACGTTGTCATGCGGACAGGCCTTGACGCAATCCATGCAGAGCGTGCAGTCGAGGTTGCCGACTTTCTGCGGGAGAAAGAGATCGAGTTCGCAGCCACGCTGTTTCTCGTTGCCGCGGATGCAGTCTCTTGTTTCGCACGACGCGCAGATACCCTGGCTGCGCACGGTCAACTCGGTCGGCGAGAAGAGTGAGCTGACGAAATTGAACTGGCCGATGGGGCAGACATATTTACAGAAGCTGGCGCCCCGGAAGAATGTATCGATGACAAACGCAGACGCGAAGTAGAAGATGAGCAGCCACGCGGTGCGCATCGGCGCGTCCCAGAGTGAGAAATACTCATAGGCCCAGAAGAAGAGCACCATCAGGACGACAGCCATCCACTTGTTGCGAAGCCAGGTGGGCCATGCGTGCGTTGCGAGGCCCAGGCGATGGCCCAGTTCGCGCGGCAGCATGAAGGGGCAGGCCATGCAGAACAGGTTGCCGAAGAGGATCAGCGCGATCACCCCGCCGGCGCGGATGTAATTCCATGGGACGACACCGGCAACATTCATCGAGCCCATCTGGTGGCCGGTAAGTCCATGGGTGATGACGATAGCCGAGAGCACGAGGCTGACCGATTGCAAGGACATGCGGCCATGACGCGATCGTAGAAATCTCCCGATGACGGGTGTATGCAGTAGATCGAAGCGCGGTCCTGGTGAGGTCTGCAAAATGTTGAACGCAGGTGGCCGCGAAGCTGCAGCAAATTTACGAGGCGCGAGTAGTTGCACCGTGATGCCGATTGCGGGAACCAGAAAGACGACCGAGCCAATCACCCACATGAAAGCGCCAGCAGCCACCTGGTCATTCATGGGCGACAGGCCAGAGATACGCGGGACAATGGCATACGTGGGGTAGAAAAGTTTTCCCGAAAATGCCAGTGACGCGGACAGTGCCGTATTCACGAGGTCAGCGGAG
>CAXTNK010000039.1:31039-31956 GCA_964245665.1 uncultured Acidobacteriaceae bacterium | reverse complement strand
AGGTAGAGCAGAACAGTCCAGCGCGAGAAGCGCGGCTTGGTGGGCCAGGGCTGCACGACATTCCACCAGAAGGCGAGCGACGTGAAGAAGAAGCACGCATGCTCGACTTCATGCCAGCTTTGCGAGCGCAGGGTGAGCTCGTAAGCAGCTGGAACATGCCAGCCGATGTAAGCAACATTCATCGCGAGCCAGCCGAAGATTGGCTTGGTGAGAACGCCCTGCACTCCATGGACCCAGCCCATGCTGAAGTAGGGGCCGAGAGCATCGCGCACGAATGAGCGTGGTAGTCCGCGCAACAGCGGCACGGAGGGATAACCGAGCAGCAGCAGGGGCGGCGCGACGGACATCAGGATGAAGTGCTGCACCATGTGCGCAGTCAGCAGGAAACCGCCCATGGCATCGAGCGGCGACGCCAGTGCAATCCAGAGCGACAGCAGACCGGCGATAAAGGCGAGGGCGCGCCAGGCGGGAAACTTGTCCGGCCTGGTCGCCTGCAGCAGACGGAAGCCGCGCAGGTAGACCAGGCCAGTCAGGATGAGTGAAGAAGTGATCCAGGGAAGCAGTGCCCAGGAACGGACGACTGCATCGCCTACATCCAGCATCCGTAGCTCCGCCGGCATCGCTGTTTCCGCACACGTCGCCGGCTATGCTTCGATAGTGGATGAGGCAAAGTCAATGCAGTCACTGCCCAGTGGGCACAGATGCGCCAGTGGAGGTGGTCTCGACCAGTGGCCGCGATTCATCCACATCCACGTGAGGATTGCGGCTCAGAGTTTCAAGAAATGCAACCAGAGCTGTTACCTGTGGCGGTGAAAGGTTTTTACCATAGGCCGGCATGTTGCCGCCGCCTTGAAGAACCTGGCGGATCAACTGATCTTCTGTCAGACGATCAGCCACGCCATCGAGGGCAGGACCGC
>CAXTNK010000039.1:0-31029 GCA_964245665.1 uncultured Acidobacteriaceae bacterium | reverse complement strand
GGCACTGCTTTTCCTGCAGAACATTTGCGCCCTGTAACTCGAGCGGTGTGCGGCCGTGGATGTACTTCACGGGTACGGATGAACCGCTCCACGCTTCCATCTTCGGGCTCCACGGCTCATAGGTTGCGAGGTGCGTAAGCGTGGCCCATCCAACTGCGAGAATGGCAACGGACATGACAGCAACCGGACGACGATACCAGCTCTTTTCGCCGATGCCTGCGATGAACGGCAGGCCGAGCATGAAGCCGATGCCGATGACGGGTGCGACCAGCAGGAATGGCGTTTCCATCCAGTTGGGAAGGAACGAGAGGATCGAATAGATCCACAGGAAGAAATAATCCGGCTTGGGGACAGTCTGGATGATGGTCGGGTCAGGCTGACCCGTCGGACCGTAAGGACCGAAGATGGCAGCGCAAACTGCGACCGCGAGAAGAATTCCCGCTGAGAAAACGAAGTCCTTCCAGATGGCGTACGGGAAGAAGGCGAGGCCTTCTTTGTGCGTGAGCTCGTGATACTCCTGGATATAGGTATCGCGGCGGACGATGCGACCCGGGGTCGGCCATTCATTGATGCCGAGCTTGATGACCAGCCACGTGTGCAGGCCCGCGAATCCCAGCATGGCAGACGGAATGACGAACACATGCAGCGCGAAGAAGCGCGTAAGAGTGGACCCGGCAATGATGGGACCGCCCAGAAGAAGATGGACGATCGACCCGCCGATGACAGGGATGCGCGCAGAGATGGACGCGCCGATCCCGAGACCCCAGTAAGCATCCTGGTCAAAGCGCAGGACCTGGCCGGTGAAGGCCATGCCGAGAGTCATCAGCAGCAGGAAGACACCCAGAATCCAGGTCAATTCGCGAGGAAATTTGTAGGCGCCGAAGAGGAACACCTGGCACATGTGGATGACGACCACGGCGACCATGAAGTTCGATCCCCAGCCATGCATGGCGCGCAGGAACCAGCCGAGAGGCAGCTGGTGATTGAGCACCTGCAGGCTGTTCCATGCCTCTCCCGCGCTGGGGACATAGACGATAGCCAGCAGGATACCAGTGGCTATCTGTAACAGCAGAAGTACAAAACTTGCGCTGCCAAAGACGTACCACCAGCTCGCGGTGTTGCGTGGTACGGGATGCTCGATCGCTTCCCTGACCGGGCCTTCGAGCTGGATGCGCCGCTCTAGCCAATCGTAGGTTTGTTTGTACCAGGGCATGGAGTAATTCCTTTGACAAGCTTTGCTTGCTGGTTAGCCAACGTCGGGATCTGACCTGCGTTGATCATCAGGTTGCCATTGGTGACACGGACCGGATATTTGAATAGGCCGCGTTCCGGCGGCCCCGCTGCACGATCGCCGTTCGAGTAGTAGACGCCGCCATGACAGGGGCACATAAACAATTCTGACTGAGCAAACCAGCGAACGGGGCAGCCAAGATGCGCGCAGTTGATGGCAAAAACAGTAAAGTCGGTTCCTTTGTTGCGACGCACATAAGCGGCAACCTTGCCCGTGTCGCCGTCCCATGGATGCGTGTAGGGGTTCTGGTAGGTGACAAGTTTGGTTTCGCCTTCTTCGAAATCACCTACGCCGCCGAGCGAGATCCATGTGAGATAGCCGTCCTTGCCCTTGAGCGGGAAAAGCAGATAGCGAACGATGGGGGTCGCGATGGCGACGACGACAAGGCCGTTGAGCACGAGGCCGAGCTTCATCAGCAGGGACCGCCGTGACAGGTCCTGCGGCGTGAGCGGCGGCATCGCAGGAACGTTGTCGATTCCCGTGTACGTTCCCGAAGCGAGGTGATCAGCCGGAGCGTGTTCACCCGGAGCTGGGCGCGGATGTTCTGTGCTCGTGCTCATTAGAATTTTTCTCCTTTTCCATTCGCCGGCGGCGGTGCGTGGCCATCCGGTGTCACATTCGCGTAGGGCTGACCTGCGTATTGCGGCATCTGGGCCTGTAACCATGCCACAACATCGGTCACGTCGGCATCAGTCAAAGGATGACCGCCGGAATCGCCTCGCCAGTCGGGCATGCCGAGTTCCGGCCGGCCGACGATCGTAATGGTGCGCAGGCTTTGCGCGTTCATCAGCGCCAGGTACGAGCCGTTCAGGATGGAACCCTTCTTCGCGCCTGTTCCCGCCCCACCATGACAACTGGCGCACGAAGTTGCGTATACCTGGGCACCGTGCTGCACGTCGCCGGTTTTCGTAGCAGCATAGGGCGGTGGATTGAGGCCTGCGAGCACATCACCTTTGCCCCATTTACGGCGCATGCCATGAACGATCGCGTCGATCTGCGCATCGGTCAGGAGGCCGCTGGCGCTGGCTGCGAAGCCGGGCATTAGCCCTCCCTTATAGCCTTTGGCAGTGACCGACTTCAGAGTAGCGTCGTCCACCAGCGCGAGATATTCAGGACTGTTGAGCGCGATAGCGGCACCGTGCTGGCCATTGTCGCCATGGCAGCCGGAGCAGCTCTGCGCATAGAGCTTGTCAAAGTCGACGACGGATGAAGGCACAGGAACCTCGGGGCCGGGCGCGGGCTTGCCGGGCATGTTGTCGCAGCCGGACAGCAGGGACGCAGCGGCCAGAGTGCCGAGACCGATCCAATGGCGAAGAGTCACCTGGTCCCTCCCTGGTCGTTCCGGTCAATTTGGGAATGTTCGGTGGAATGTTCACCAAGATGGCCAAGGCCTGGTGTCTCGATACCCATGCGGACGGCGAATGGTTGCGAACGAAGTTCTTTCAGTCCACCCTGGCGTGAAACGACATAACCGGCGACCAGACCGAAAGTGACCTGTGACGCAGCGAACCACCACCAGTCGATACGCGCATCAAGGAAAGGATTGATAAGACCGAGCGAGGAATGCAGCAGGCCAGTCCAGAGCGCGGGCGCGACCAGGCCGCCAAGTATGATCGGATGCTTTGGGAGGACAGGGAGAAGTGCTCCGTAAAGAAGCCCGACCAGACAGCACGTGACAGCCTGGATAAGTGTGGCGACCAGCAATCCGCCCCAGTGGAACTGCGCAATCTGTTCTGGCGTTGCATTCTGCAGGGCTGCGACTCCGGCGCCGCCGAGCAGGTTCACCGTGTACCAGATGCTGTGATAGGCAATGAGGCCGTAGAGCAGTGCAGGAAAAATCATCGCAATCCCGCCGGCGATGCCGCCCTTGAGTCCGGCCAGCACAGGATTCGTCTGCACGGCTGTGCGCTCGTGGCCCGTGGTTGCGCTGGGACTGCTGGCGACTGGAAACTGCAGGCGTTCGACAGATGTCCTGGTCGAGGTGAAGACCAGTTCCTGTACAGTGACGGGAATCTCTTCATGGCGCTCATGCGGCAGAACATCGCGAAACCAGCCCACTGCGCCGAAAACAATCAGCACGCCGCCGAGGTACGCGATGATGGTGTTCGTGACCATCGCGGCGAACAGAAGCGTCAGCCCCACGGCCAGCACGACAGGCCATGCCGTCGGCTCGGGCAGTATGACGACATCGTCTTTATGGCTCGTTCCGGGATGTATGGCCCCGGGATGTACTGTTTCGGTGTCTTGATGCACGAAGGCTATCTCTTTTTCTGGTCGAGCGACTGCCTGACCTTAGCGTCCAACAATGTAAACAACCGTGAAGACTACGACCCACACTGCGTCGACAAAATGCCAGTAGAGCGAGAGAACCTCAACGCGCTCCGTATGGTTCGGCGTCAGTTTGCCCATGAGTCCGAACAGGAAGACCAGGCTCAGCATGGTGAGTCCCACGATCACGTGGAATGCATGCAGACCGACCAGGCAGAAGTAAGTGGTGCCGAATAAATTGGTGCTGACCGTAAGCCCGTCTTCGTAGATCAGCTTCTTCCACTCGAGCGCAGTGTAGATCATGAAGATCAGGCCAAGCAGAATCGTGCCGCCCCACCATGCCGAAAACATCCCCATCGCTCGTTTGTGCAGCGCGCGCTCTGCCAGCCAGATGGTAAGACTGCTCGATAGCAGGCAGATGGAAGCGAGGATCGGGACTTCGAGGACCTGCTTCGGCTGCGGCCCGTACGTACTGCGCCCGATGTAATAAATGTAGGCGATGACGAAGATGATGAAGATTGCCGACTCCGCTAGGATCAGCGCATACATGCCGACGCGGCCCTTGTAGGGCATCACCCATGGTTCGGTACTGGCCGGGCCGTGAGCGTGCGGAATAGTCGGTGTGGCTGCGCTCATGCTCTCGATCCTCTGTGTGCTTGTGAAATTTGATTGAGCAAGATCACTCCCATTGTGAATCCAGGTCGTCAGGATGCTTCACATCCCATAACGGACGGCGGCTGCCAACGACTGGCTCGACGGCGAAGTTGTAAGACGGCGGCGGCGAGGTCGTTGCCCACTCAAGCGTCCAGGCGTCCCACGGATCGGGGCCAGCCTCTTCGCCTTTGAAATAGGAGTGAACCAGGTTATAGACGAAGACCATGGTGCCGATGGTCTGGATGAAGGCGCCTATGGTGACAATCATGTTCAGCGTGCCCCATCCGCGATCCGGCTCGTAGGTGTAGATGTGCCGCGGCATCCCGAGAAAGCCGGGAATATGCATGAAGTCAAAGGTGAGATGGAAGCCGATGAGGAAGAGCCAGAAGTGGAGCTTGCCCAGCTTCTCGCTCAGCATTCTGCCGGTCATCTTCGGGTACCAGTAGTAGATTGCCGCGAAGATCATGAAGAGAATCGCGCCGACCAGGACGTAGTGGAAATGGGCTACGACGAAGTAGCTGTTGTGCAGCTGCCAGTCAACTGGCGAGACCGAGAGGACGATGCCGGTCAGACCTGAGATAAGAAACTGGAAGATAAAGGCGACAGAAAAGATCATCGGCGTAGCGAAGCGTATGCGTCCGCCCCACATGGTCGCTACCCAGTTAAAAATCTTGATGCCGGTCGGTACAGCCACCAGCATGGTCGAAAGAGTAAAGAACGCATTCGAGACAGAGGTCATCCCAACGGTAAACATGTGGTGTGCCCATACGCCGAGACTCACGAAACCGATCGCGACCGTCGCGGCGACCATCGCCGGATAGCCGAAGATCGCTTTTCGAGAGAAGGTCGGGATGATCTCATTCGCAAAAGCAAAAGCCGGGAGAACGAGTACGTAGACTTCCGGGTGACCGAAGATCCAGAAGAAGTGAATCCAGATGTAAGCCGAGCCGCCGGCCTGCGTATCGAAGAAGTGACCGCCCAAGTAGCGATCGACCATCAGCATAATCTGCGCTGCAGTCAACGGGCTGACGGCAACGAGAATCAAGACAGCCTGCACCAGGTAAATCCAGGCAAGCAGTGGTAGACGGAACATCGTCATTCCCTTGCAGCGCATGGAGATAGTGGTCGCGATGATGTTGATCGCGGCACCGATTGAACCGACGCCGCTGATGATGAGCGAAATGGTCCAGTAGTCCGTACTGTGACCGCGCGAAAAGGCGCGCGATGTGAGCGGCGCATAAGCGAACCAGCCCATATCCGGCGCGCTGCCGGCATTTGATAGTCCTACGCCACCAATGAAGCTGTAGTACAGAACGATGCCGCCGAGTGCCGACATCCAGAAGCTGAAAGCATTGAGCCGCGGGAAGGCCATGTCGCGCGCGCCGATCATCAGCGGGATCAGGTAGTTCGCAAAGCCGATGAGGATCGGCATGCCGACGAAGAAGACCATCGTCGTTCCGTGCATGGTGAAGACGCGGTTATAGACCTGCGGCGACACGAACGTGTTGTGCGGAATAGCAAGCTGGACGCGGATCACCATCGCTTCAATTCCTGCGACTACCAGGAACAGCAGCGAATAGACGATGTACATGATGCCGAGCTTTTTATGATCGACTGTCACCAGCCACGAATGGGCAGTCTCGAGGAATGTGCCCTTCGAGCTGACCCTGGGCGGCGAGTGGTCGATGGTGACGTCCCTGACGCCTCCCGGTAATGGCAGTGTTGAATCCGACATCGTTGTGCTCCTAATCTCTTCGTACTACTTGCGCGCCGGGCTACTTGAGCGTGGACAGGTACGCAGTCACCTGCGTGAGTTGCTCAGGGCTCAGGTTCATAGCTGGCATATTCGATCCCGATTTGAAGACCTCAGGATTTTCAATCCAGCGCCTCAGGTTCTCCGGGGTATTCTGTGCTGCGCCCGCGGCAATCGTGTCGCGGCTCATCAGGTGGGTCAGGTCCGGGCCGAAGCGGCCGTTGGCGATCGTGCCTTTCACCGCGTGGCAGTTGATACAGGATTGCGATTCGAATACATCGCGCCCAGCTCTCACTTCGGCGACATCGGCCGCGGCCTGCTGCTGGTTCCGCACCCAGGCATCGAAATCGGCGCGCGGCTGGACATATACACGCAGCAGCATCTTGGCATGTTCGGTGCCGCAATACTGGTTGCATTGACCTTCGTACATGCCGGGCTTGTAGGGATCGATCCACATCTCGTTGACACGGGCGGGGATCATGTCCGTCTTGCCAGCGAGCCGCGGAATCCAGAAGCTGTGAATGACGTCAGCAGAACTCAACTTAAGGAATGTGGGTGTCGGCGCTTTTGGATCGCTCACCGGCACATGCAGTTCATTGGCAGCCGTGAAGCCATAATCCGGATACTGAAATTCCCACCAGAACTGGTGGCCGATTGCGGTGACCTTGACGGAGTTGGCGGGCTGCTTCGCATCCTGTACAGCAAAGATCATGCGCGCCGAAGTAAGGAAGAGGACGACGACGATCAGGATAGGAATGATCGTCCATGACAACTCGATCTGATTACTGCCGAAAATTTGTACGGGTTCGGATTTGTCGTCGCCCGGTCTTGCGCGGAACTTGATGACCGCGTACGCCCCGAGGCCGCCGACTACGAGAAAAATCCCGATCGTGATGGCATAGACGAAGAGTTGCAGACTGTAGCTTCCGCTCGCAGGCGTCGCGTCGCGGGAGAAGACGCTGGTCGCGCTATTGATCGCGTATGCTGACGAGGTCAGCAGCAGAACGGAAAGGCCAGCAAAGGCTGCGCATGCATTCCGAATCAACTTTTTTGGCGGAAAAGACAATGTTGAGTCGCTTCCTCGGTCGCTTGCGTACCGCAGGTTGGGTGCTGCTTTTTCATTCAAGGCCGGTAGGTAGTCACCGGGCCGCCTTCATCGCCCATGGCTCTATATTAAGGGAAAACCGCCGTATGCACAGCAGTCATTCCGCGGAAAACCCTTGAGTTTCAATATCATCGCAGATATAGCTCTATCGTATAGTTCGCTGCGCGGCTAATAGATGCTCCTGATGAACAGTTGTTGACAGCGGATCGATGAAGCAGCTTCAGACTGAAAACCGGTTACATATCTGAATGTCTGTGAAAGGAAGTGTGCGGTACTTGATAGCAAACCAATGGCAGGCATTCGCTGAATCGACGACTCATCTCTGTGCAACCAGTTCTAGTACCTGCGCGGTCGTGTCATCGGTGACAGCCGTCACATCTTTTACTCATGAAAACCGCGGTATGCCCGATAACCTTCACCGGGCTGTAAGCGAATGGCGGCTGACACGCCTCCGGTGATGACGGCGCGGCGCTTCAGGACAGCGGGTGCGCTCGTGGCCTGCAGGCTGCTGCTCTGCTGCTCCTGCATAATGCCGGCCGGCGGCCAGGCTGCGAGTGCGCAGACGCCTGCTTCGCTGTTTGAACGGCATACCTATCAGGTATGGAACACCAGCACAGGCCTTCCGCAGGATACAGTGCGGCAGTGTCTCGAGACGCGCGACGGCTACCTGTGGATGGCGACGGATGGCGGGCTGGTCCGTTTTGACGGATTCGATTTCGTCATCTTCGATCGACGCGATACTCCGGAAATGCAGAGTGATCTGGTCAATGGCCTGCTTGAAGACAAGGCCGGCTCGCTGTGGATCGCGACTTCGAATGGTCTGGTCAAGCTGGCTGGCAATCGATTCAGTCGTTATACGAAAGCAGAAGGTCTGCCGTCTGATTCGATCTCATCCTTGAGCCAGGACGGGCAGGGCCAGGTCTGCGCAGAGACTGCCGGCGGCGCAGCCTGCCTGGATGGATCGGGACCTGCAGCAAAATTTAAGGCTGTGACAATGCCGCACAATCATGGTGAGAACGCGTCCCAACCGCAGATTAAAGTTCTGCAGGTGACTACTCCCGATCACACACAGTGGACAGTGACGGCCGGCAACCTGCAGGCGAGCAAAAGTGGACAGTCGACGAGCATTTCTCTGCCTGAAGGATTCAGCGGCGGTGACATTCTTGCGCTTTATGCCGACAGCGAAGGCAACGTATGGGTCGGCAGCGAAAATGCTGGCGCGGCGATTGTGCGAACGCCTCCTTTTACCACCCTGGGCAAGAAGGATGGCCTGGCTGCCGACCAGGTGCGCTCGTTGTTGCAGGATGCGCGCGGCGACCTGTGGTTCGGCACCAGTGGCGGCCTGACACGTTTGCATGATGGTGTGTTTACTCTAGTGGGTAAGCGGCCGGACGCAGGTGCTCCGGGAACGCAGAGCCTGGCGAGCGACGAAATTATTGCACTGGCAGGTGAAAATGCGGATGACCTGTGGGCGGGTACGCCGGACGGGCTGAGTCACATCGAAGGCGCGAAGATCACGACGCTGACGGCATCGGATGGATTGCCCGACGACAATATCCGCTCCCTGCTCGAGGCCCGCGACGGCAGCCTGTGGATAGGGACGACGCACGGACTGGCGCATCTTCAAAAGCCAGCAGGTAAAGCAGGAATCACTGCCGCAAATATTCATACGTACACGACAGCTGACGGCCTGGCCAGCAATGTAATCGGCGCCTTGCTTGAGGATACAGACGGCAGCATCTGGGCAGGCACGCGCGCCGGTCTGAGCCATGTGCGTGGCGGAATTATTTCCAGTGCGGATGAGGCCAAGCCGGCGATCATTACCGCGCTCGGCAAGGATGCAACCGGCACACTCTGGGTCGGCACTGCGGGAGGAGGACTGTACGGGGTAGCCTCTGCCGGGCTGCTCCCTGGCACGATCTACAGTGTGCTGGACGATGGTCTCGGGCAGATATGGCTGAGTAGTCCCGACGGTATTTACCGGGTTGCTGCGAGCGCGCTGCACCAGCTTGCGGAACACGGTGCGAACTCGGTGCAACCAGCGATCACGCGTTACGACGTAGCCGATGGTCTGCGCATTAATGACTGCGGCAGCGGCGGTCATCCTGAGGCTGTTCGCACGGCCGACGGTCATCTTTTCTTCGCGACCAGTAAGGGCGTTTCTGTCGTGAATGCAGTAGAGCCTGCGCTGCGCCAGGCAGCGCCTCCTGTGGTGCTGGAGGCGATAACGGTCGACGACGCGAACGCTCCGGAAGATGCCGGTCTGGATGCAAAGTCAGACCGCAGTCTGCATGTTGCAGCGGGACACGAGCGGCTAGCTTTCCACTACGCCGGGTTGAATTTTGCAGCGCCATCGAAGGTGCATTATCGCTATCAGCTGGAGCACTTCGATCGCCAGTGGATCGACGCAGGCACGCGGCGCACGGCGTACTACACCAACATCCCGCCGGGCCGCTATCGTTTCCGTATCGAGGCATCGATCAACGGCGGCATATGGAGTGAGCGCGCTGCGGACATCAGCCTGGTGATCGCGCCACACTACTACCAGACGTGGTGGTTCTATACACTTGTCACCCTGCTGCTGGCGCTCATCGTGTGGCAGCTCTACCTGTATCGATTGCGCCAGGTCGAGTTGAGGTTCAACGCGGTACTGGGTGAACGGGGCCGGATCGCGCGCGAGATCCACGACACTCTCGCGCAGGACATCGTCGCCATCTCCGTGCAGCTCGACCTGGTGTCGCGACTGATGACGCTGTCCATCGACAAGGCAAGCGAACAGCTGGTAGCGACGCGGAGTCTGGTGCGCAAAAGCCTGGCAGAGGCGCGCTCGTCGATCTGGGACCTGCGTTCAGGAACGGCAACCGGCTCTGCTGAAACTGACCTGCCCACGCGCATTCGCGAGACGACGCGACAGGTGGTCGGCGACGCTCCGCTCAAGCTTAATCTCGTGATCACTGGCACGTATCGGCCAGCGTCGCGTGAACTGGAAGACGAACTGCTCCGCATTGCACAGGAAGCCGTGACCAACGCCGTGCGTCACGCTGCGCCGCAGACGATCGATATTTCGCTGACCTACCAGGCCAGGGGAGTTGATCTGCGCGTACAGGATGATGGCCGCGGCTTTGTGCCATCGGGCGACAAGACCGGGCCGGCTGGCCATTACGGCATTCGCGGCATGCATGAGCGGGCTGAACGCGCCCACGCCCGCCTGACGATTGAGAGCCGCCCCGGCTTCGGGACGGTCGTATTGGCGCAGGCCGATATACCCTGAGTCTGAATGGATTTTGCAGACTCCATCCAACGGTGGATTGACACTGCACTCAACCCTTTCTAGGCTCACGAGAGAACAAAGGTGTCTTTCTTCTTATGACCGAAACAGTAAGCCTGATGATTGTGGATGATCATCACATTGTGCGTCAGGGCATGTCTGCATTGCTCAGTACCATGTCCGGACTGCAGGTAATTGCGGAAGCCTCGAGCGGTGAACAGGCAGTCGAGCTCTATCGGAAGCATCAGCCCGATGTCACCCTGATGGACCTGCGCATGCAGCATGGCAATGGCGTGGAAGCGATCAAGAGCATTCGCGCAGAGTTCCCCCTGGCACGCATTATTGTTCTTACGACCTTCGATGGCGATGAAGACATTTTCCGCGCGCTCCAGGCAGGCGCGCGCGGGTACCTGTTAAAGGGTTCGGATATCGACGAACTGGTTTCAGCCATCACGGCAGTGCATAATGGCAAGTCGCGTATCCCGGCACCGGTGGCAGAACGGCTCGCAGAGCGCATGGGCAATCCTGCACTTACAGAACGCGAGACGGATGTACTCAAGCTGATCGTCGGCGGCAACAGTAATAAGGAGATTGCCAGCGCACTGTTTATCTCGGAGGCAACGGTTAAGACGCACATCAATAATCTGCTCGGCAAACTCGGCGTAAGCGATCGAACCCAGGCGGCGACAACCGCATTACAGCGCGGCATTGTGCACCTGGATTAATTGCCGCAGATGAGATGTATTTCGGCCACAGAACCGGGTGCCCCATGTCTCGCATTTGAGACATGGGCACGCTTCGCTGGAAGACTGTCAGCCCCACTTCAACCTTCATTGTCATCCCGATCGAAGCGAAGCGCAGCAGAGAGATCCGCGTTTCTCTCTTTCGCAGTGTTCCTGTGCCTGCTCTTCACTCTCGCCGCCAGCGCACAAAGCAAATGGCGGCCCGCGAACGAGGCTGAATTACGCACTATTATCCCGGCACGCGCGCCCGCTATTTCGGAGCGCATTGAAACAGAATTCCGAACTGCCTCCGGCATCACGGACGGCAAGGGCCACTTTGTAGCCGGCGTCGTAATGATTACTGCCGGCTACTCCGCCGAGGGCAAGTATTCACATTACTTTCTGACGCAGGTGCCAGTGCAGATCGGAGACATCGCACTCGCGCCTGGTGATTACCTTTTCGGATGGACGCGGGCCGCCGATATGCTGGGCGATACATTGAAGGTAAATTTTTATCAGGCTTCCACCGGTAAACCTGTTGGAGAAGTCGACGCTCATCGCGACCTCTCGACTGCCCGCGTTGAATCCTTTCGCATCTGGGGACCCGGCGACAAATCCGTGATCCAAATTGGCCGCTTTACCTTCCCGTACACTCTCCCCTCCCGATGAGCGCACCACTCTCTGCGGCTACACGTTTACTTTGCGTTAAATTGTGCGCTTCATCACAGCATTGGGCATCTACCTGACGGTACAGTGGAAATCGTGGGCTTTACGTCTGCGCTACACCGCCCTGGAGGCATAGACATGGCATATGAAGTTCAGTCAGAACCAACCGCCGCATTTCCGCTCGGTGATGAAGAACTGAATAAGATGGACGCCTACTGGCGTGCAGCCAATTACCTGTCCGTCGGCCAGATCTACCTCAAGGAAAATCCGTTTCTCGATCGACCACTCCAGGTAAGCGACATCAAGCCGCGCCTGCTGGGCCACTTTGGTACAACGCCCGGATTGAACTTTATCTATCTGCATCTGAACCGGATCATCCGCAACTACCACGCCAAAATTCTGTGCGTCATCGGACCCGGCCACGGTGCACCTGGCATCATTGCGAACACCTATCTCGAAGGCACGTACACCGAGATTTATCCGAACATCGAGCGCAACAAAGACGGTGTCAAGCGCCTGTTCCGCCAGTTCTCGTGGCCCTATGGGGTACCAAGCCACGACGCGCCGCAGGTGCCGGGATCGATTCATGAAGGCGGCGAACTGGGCTACTCGCTGCTGCACGCGTATGGTGCGGCCTTCGATAATCCGGAACTGCTGGTGACCTGCGTCGTCGGCGACGGCGAGGCAGAGACGGGCTCGGCCGCGACCAGCTGGCACTCCAATAAATTCCTCAACCCCATCACGGATGGCGCAGTACTCCCCATCCTCCATCTCAACGGCTACAAGATCGCGAATCCCACCATCCTTGCCCGCATTCCCCATGAAGAACTGGAAGCGCTTTTCCGCGGCTATGGCTATAAACCATACTTCCTTGAAGGCGAAGACCCGGTCATCATGCATCGGGAGATGGCGCAGACGCTCGAGCAGATATACACAGACATTCGCGCGATCCAGCAGCATGCGCGCGACAATAACGACGCGAGCCGCCCCGTGTGGCCCATGCTGGTTTTGCGTACGCCCAAGGGATGGACGGGTCCGAAGTATGTCGATGGAAAGCAGGTCGAGGGCACATGGCGCGCTCACCAGGTCCCGCTCGACGACGTGCTCAAGAATCCTGAACACACGAAGCAGTTAGAAGAGTGGCTGCAGAGCTACCGCGTGCATGAGATGTTCGATGAAAACGGCACACTGCGCGAAGAAATTTTCGACATGGCACCCAAGGGCGGCCTGCGCATTGGCATGAGCCCTCACGCTAACGGTGGGACACTGCTGACGCCGCTCGCTCTTCCCGATTTTCAAAACTACGCCGTACAAGTCGACAAGCCCGGTGCGGAAGAATCGAGCGCAACATCGATTTTAGGAAACTATCTCTGCGACGTAATGAGATCGAACATGCCGACGAAGAATTTTCGCGTCTTCGCCCCGGATGAAAATGCGTCGAACCGTCTGCAGGCGATCTACAAAGCAAGCGGAAAGCGCTGGGATGCAGAGTACACCAATCCCAACGCGGACGAAAATCTGTCCGTCGATGGTCGGGTGATGGAAGTGCTGAGCGAGAACATGTGCGAAGGCTGGCTCGAAGGGTACCTGCTCACCGGCCGGCACGGTTTTTTCTCCTGTTATGAAGCCTTCATTCACATCATCGACTCCATGTTCAACCAGCACGCGAAATGGTTGAAGGAGTGCAAGACACTTCCCTGGCGGAAACCGATCGCATCTTTGAATTACCTGCTCAGTTCGCACGTGTGGCGGCAGGACCATAACGGATTCTCACACCAGGACCCGGGCTTCATGGATGTCGTTGCGACCAAGAAAGCAGACATCGTGCGCATCTATCTCGCGCCCGATGCGAACTGCCTGTTGTCCATCACAGAGCACTGCCTGCGCAGTCGCAACTATGTGAACCTGATCATCGCGGGCAAACAACCCGCGCCGAACTGGCTCGACATCAGTGCGGCCACCAGGCATTGCATCGCGGGTCTTGGCATCTGGGACTGGGCCTGTACAAATTGCGGCGCTGATGATGACCCAGATGTAGTGATGGCCTGCGCGGGAGATGTGCCGACACTCGAGACCATGGCTGCCGTCACGGTTCTACGCACGTGGGCGCCGGACCTGAAAGTGCGCGTCGTCAATGTGGTTGATCTATTCACACTGCAGCCAGAGGCCGAGCATCCTCATGGCCTGGGTGAAGCAGAGTTCGACCGCCTGTTTACGAAAGATAAGCCGGTTGTTTTTGCCTTCCACGGCTACCCTTCGCTGGTTCATACACTAACCTACAATCGCACGAATCACTCTGGGTTTCACGTGCATGGATTTCAGGAAGAAGGCACCACGACGACGCCATTCGACATGGTCGTACTCAACCAACTCGATCGCTTCAGTCTTGCACTCGATGCCATTAAGCATGTGCCGCGATTGAAGTCGATGTTCGAGGAAACGCAGCAGAAATTTACCGAGATCATGGAGAAGCACAAGCTCTATGTAACGGAACACGGTGAAGACCTGCCGGAAGTGGAAAACTGGAAGTGGAGTCCACAGTGACTATCGTCTCCAGGACTTCGCCGTACGTCTTCATGACTTATTTAGCTATGCGTGACCCATCTCTCGAATTTGCGAGGTGGGTTCTTATAGTAGGTGATGATGCCAGACAGTAGCGGCCACATCCTGGTGATCAACAGCGGCTCTTCTTCGTTAAAGTTCGGTGTCTACGCACTGGGAAGTGATGGCGAGTCACTGCAATTCAGTGGTGCAATCGATAGCATTGGCGGCAGCGGCGGCAAGCTGAAGCTGAAAGATGGCAATGATAAGTCTCTCGCAGAGAACGACTCAAATACAAAGTCGCTCGAGGACGCCTTCAAATCTGCGATCGACGCTCTAAGCAAGGCGGGTGCCGGGACGCCGATTGCTATCGGTCATCGCATCGTTCATGGCGGACCACACTTGCGTGAGCACCAGAAGTTGACGCGCGACGTGCTCAATACGCTCAAGCAGGCTGTGCACTTTGCGCCCCTGCACGATCCACCGGCGATCGCCATCATCGAAGCAGCGCAGAAACAGTTCAGCAATGTTCCACAGTTCGCCTGCTTCGATACTGCCTTCCACAGAACGCTGCCGGAGATCGCCTCGCACTACGCTCTTCCGCTCAACTATTGGGAGCAGGGAGTTCTGCGCTATGGCTTTCACGGCCTGTCGTATGAATCTATAGTGCGTGCCCTCGGTGACAGGCTGCCCTCGCGAACCGTCGTCGCGCACCTGGGTAGTGGCGCGAGCCTGGCTGCGATTCTCGATGGTAAGTCTGTCGACACCAGCATGGGCCTGACGCCGACTGGCGGCATCCCGATGGGCACGCGTACCGGGGATCTCGACCCCGGCATTGTCCTGTGGCTGCTGCGGAGCGGATTGAGCGTCGACCAGGTCGAATCTCTGCTCAATCACGATGCAGGACTGAAAGCTCTTTCAAATGGTGAAAGCGACCTGCGCGCTCTGACCAAATCGTCCGATGCAGGTGAGGCCGCTGCGACGTTGGCTATTGATATCTTCACGCGGAGCATCGCGAAAACCGTTGCCTGTTATGCAGTGAGTCTCAGCGGCCTGGATCTGCTGGTTTTTACCGGAGGTATTGGCGAGAACTCAGCGCCAGTCCGTCAAAAGGTCTGTTCGCAGCTGGAATTCCTCGGTATTGCCATCGATGAAACGAAGAACCTAGCGAGTGACGAACCGATATCTACCTGCACTTCGAAAATCGGCGTAAGGATTGTTGCTGCAGATGAAGATGGCCAGATTGCACGTCATACGCGACGCCTGCTCGCCTCCTAAACTGCCTGCTGCATGGCGGCTTTATGCGCGAAGAGCAGGTCCTGCCGCAGGAAGTCATACAGTTGCTCGGACCCCTGTGGATCGATCGCACGAAGAATCGCCGATGGATGAATGGTTGCGACTACCTGATCAGCATAAGGCGAGCTGACGAGCTTGCCGCGATCTTTCATCAATGCGAATTTTGCGCCGAGCAGGGACTTTGCCGCAGTAGCGCCGAGGCAGACGACTACCTTCGGTTTGACGGCCTGCAATTCTGCCAGCAGCCATGGCCGACACGCAGTCACTTCGCTCAACCGCGGCGATTGATGCAGGCGACGCTTGCCTCGATCGACAAACTTGAAGTGCTTCACTGCATTCGTAACATACATCGTTTTTCGATCGAGACCGAGTTCTTCGACGACTCGGTTGAGCACTTTGCCGGCTGGTCCGACGAACGGTTTACCTTTGCGGTCTTCTTCATCGCCCGGCTGCTCGCCCACCAGCATCAACTCTGCGTGAACGTGTCCTTCACCGAAAACTGCCTGAGTGGCATGACAGTACAACTCGCATCCTTTGCACTGAGGAAGCGCATGCGCGAGGGCGGCCAGGGTATGCTGCGCCGGCAGGTAGGCCTCGGCTGTTTCGGCTTTCTGAGACTTGATCATCGCGTCTGTCCTGCTTCCTGCCTGCCTCATCAACTGCGGCAGAAGTTCGATCTCCGGCATATTCTGCCAGTACCGAACCGGCATCTCCGACCGCATGGCACGCGGATTTAATCGCGCCGGATTAAAGATGGATTTGTAGTAACTCCGCCACATCTCCTCAAGCTCATCATCCTGCGGAGCAGCTTCGCGCGGACAGCCGGCTGCCCATGTAAGATGCCGGCCTTCAGGGTCCCAGTGTACCGATTGACGCGCGGTAAGGATCGACCAGCGCATCGTTGGAAAACGCTCTTGAAAGAATGGCGCGGCAAGTTCCAGGATGTTGTGGTCAGGTTTGTACCAGGCGATGAAATGCTCTGCTCCAGTTTCATCCGTCACCTGACGGAAGCGCACGAAAGCATGCATCTTGTGCAGGTCGCGACGGACCTGCTGTTCCATGCGTTTCAGCTCAGCAACGTCGGGATCTATATCCACGTGCATCAGCATGCGCTCTTTCTGCAGCCGCCAGAGCAGACGATAAAGAAGCTGCCACCTCTCAGCAGAAGCATGCCGCGCAGCCAGTTGCGCCGCTTCGAGAAATGCCTTTGGCACAAAAATTTTTCCTGGATCAGCCTTTTGCAACGGCGTTTCCTCTTGATCGAAGATCAGCCCAAGGTTTTGTGGCGTCTCACGGTCGAGGATTTCGACCTGGTCAGGATCAACGCCGTCGATCAGTAGACTGCGCGCGGCGTTCCGCCATATTTCGAATTCCGGCTCAATGATGACCTGCCGCATCTTAGACTTCACCTGTAACAGCGCTCGCGGCAGAGGCAAACAGTTCCAACTGCGGTGCGGGGGTAGCAATCTCTTTCAACTTTGGCGCATCGACGATGCCCGTCAGCGGCAATGAATCAGCTGTCACGACAAAGTTGCGAGCCTGGCCGACACGCACATTGAGTTTGCGGAGATCGCCTAAAGTCAGGCGATGATATTTGCGAATGCTCAGGACCTTTTCGACATTACGGTAGCCGATGCCGGGCACGCGCAGCAAGGCTTCGCGCGTCGCAGCATTCACGTCTACGGGGAAAAATTCACGATGCCGGAGGGCCCACGTCAATTTCGGGTCACGTTGCAGATCAAGATTCGGCTCATCCGGGGTCGTTAATTCTGCAGCCTGGAAGCCGTAGTAGCGCATCAGCCAGTCTGCCTGGTAGAGGCGATGTTCGCGGACCAGAGGCACTGGCTGCAGAGGCAGGCGTGCATCGGCACGCGGATAAGGACTGAAGCCGGAATAATAGATGCGGCGCAGTTTGTAGTCGCCGTAGAGATGCGAAGCTGTCGTGAGGATCTGTTGATCTGTGCTTGCAGTGGCGCCGACGACCATCTGCGTACTCTGCCCGGCGGGCGCAAACTTCGGCGCGCGACGATCCTTCTTCCGGTTCTCTTCCGATTCGTTCTTGCGCTCGAAAATCTGCCCCATTGCTGACTCGATCACTTCAGACTTTTTGTCTGGAGCAAGCTGGACGAGATCCTGCTGCGTGGGCAGTTCAATATTCGCGCTGAGACGATCGGCCCATTTGCCGGCTTCATCGAGCAGCGTCTGCGAGGCACCGGGAATCGCCTTCAGATGGATGTATCCGCCAAATTCGTGGGTCTCCCGCAGCAGGCGCGCGACCCGAACCAGTTGCTCCATCGTGTAGTCAGGCGACTGGATGACGCCCGAGCTCAGGAAGAGTCCTTCAATGTAGTTGCGCTTGTAGAAATTCATGGTCAGCGACGCGACTTCTTCCGGCGTAAAGCGGGCGCGGCGGATATCACTCGAAACACGATTTACACAAAAAGCGCAGTCATAGTTACAGTAGTTGGTGAGCAGGATCTTCAACAGCGAGACGCAGCGGCCGTCGGGGGTGTAGCTGTGGCAGATGCCCATGCCATCGGAGTGGCCAATGCCCTTCCCCGTGCCGGCACGTTTGGCGCCGGAGCTTGCACAGCTCGCATCATACTTGGCAGCATCGGCCAGTATCTCGAGCTTTTCCTGGACTGTCATCATCTCCCGGAACTGCCTCCAATGAGTCAATGATATGGCGAACAGCCAGCGAAGAACACCGCCATTCAAGTACGTTATGATGGCATTTCTTCTAATCCAGTCTGACGGTGATACCAACAATGCGAGGCCAACTTTCAATCCACGCGGCGACTTTCTGTATGGCGCTTGCCGTTCCGTTCTTCGGCATCGCACAAGATGCAAAGCCAGCCAATCCTGTGGCGGCGCAGGTTTCAGCGATTCCCAATACTCCCGTGATGGGTTGGAACAGCTGGGACTCGTACGGGCTGAGCATCAATGAGGACGAGTTCGTGTCGACGACCGACATTCTTCACCTGCAGCTGCAGCAGTATGGATGGACGTATGCGGTCATAGATGAAGGCTGGTACCTGGCAAACCCCGAAAGCGATGGGAAGCCGGAATGGCAGTACACGCTCGACGACCAGGGCCGCTATATACCGGACCCGACCCGCTTCCCGTCCGCGGCAGACGGCGTCGGCTTCAAGAAAATTGCTGATCAGCTTCATTCGCGCAAATTGCAGTTCGGGATACACATTATTCGCGGCATTCCGAAAGAGGCCACGACCAAGAATTTACCGATTGCCGACTCGAACTTTCATGCAACGGACGCCGCGGATACTTCAGACACCTGCCGCTGGAATCCTGATAATTACGGCGTGCGCAATAACGCCGCCGGGCAGGCCTACTATGATTCGCTGATCAAGCTTTATGCAGGATGGGGCGTGGACTTTCTGAAGGTTGACTGTATAGCTGCGCCCTACAAAGCTGCCGAGATTCGCATGATTCATAGCGCGATTGAAAAGTCGGGTCGGCCAATTCTACTGAGCCTTTCACCCGGGCCTACACCGATCGAGCAGGCCGCGGACGTGTCTCGCAACGCGCAAATGTGGCGGATCTCGAACGACCTGTGGGACCATTGGGCACCCTGGCCGGATGCAACCTGGTTGCAAGGTTTGAAGGGCCAGTTTGCGAATATAGCGCAATGGCAGCCGTACAACACCCCGGGGCATCGACCTGACCCCGACATGCTGCCAATCGGCTACCTTGGTCCGCGCCCGGGATATAAGCAGGCACGGCTGAGCGGGCTGTCGAATGATGAGCAGCAGACACTGATTACTTTATGGGCAGTCTCACGTTCGCCGCTGGTGCTGGGCGGCGACCTGCATCACCTGGATGCCCGGCTCCTGGACCTGCTCACCGATCCGGAGGTGATCAGCGTCGACCAGCAAAGCACGGGAAATCGTCCAATGGTGCAGACGGCCGATACTGTTATATGGACAGCGAAACCGGGCGCCGGCGGCGGCACGTTCGTCGCGCTCTTTAACCTTGCCGATACGCCGCGTACCCTGCACTACACCTGGAGCGACCTCGGTATCACGCTCGCGAAGAAAGACCGCCTGCGTAATCTGTGGGCGCTGCAGAGCATGAAGATCGGCAAGAAGGACGATGGAATTACAGTGAAACTGGCCCCGCATGCTTCAGCCTTATACCGCGTGGGCGGTAAAGGCTTCGAGCAGCGCGGCATCATCCATTATTTCTTCTAATTGCCAGCAGCCTGAAGCTGGTCTTTAAAGTAACTCAGGGAAAGCTCGAGACCTTCGCGCAGACTTACTTTTGGCGCCCATCCGAGCAGCGATTGAGCCTTGGTGATATCCGGGCGACGGCGTGCCGGATCATCTTTAGGCAACGGAAGATGACGGATGCCGCTCTTTGAACCTGTGACCGCGAGCACTTCATTGGCACACTCGGCGATTGTCCACTCGACCGGATTGCCGATGTTGGTCGGAAGGTGTTCGTCAGAGGCAGCCAGCTTCACGATACCGGCAATCAGATCAGATACGTAACAGAAGCTGCGCGTCTGGGAGCCATCGCCATAAATGGTCAGTTCTTCACTGGCGAGTGCCTGCATCATCAGGTTCGAGATGACGCGGCCATCTGTCGGCTGCAGCCGTGGACCGTAGGTGTTAAAGATGCGAACCATGTGCGTGTCGACGCCGTAGTAGCGGTAATATGCCATGACAGTCGCCTCGGAAAAACGCTTGGCCTCATCGTAGACGGACCGCGGCCCAACGGGGTTCACGTGTCCCCAGTAGCTTTCTGTCTGCGGATGCTCGAGCGGATCGCCGTAGCACTCGGAGGTCGAGGCGTGCAGGAAGCCTGCCTGATACTTCTTTGCAATGTCGAGCGCGTTGACGGTGCCGACGGAGCCCACTTTCAGCGTTTCGGGACCGAGGCGATCGTAGTCCGCCGGACTTGCCGGCGATGCGAAGTTGAAGACATAGCCGACTTCGCCTGGATCAAAAGCTTCGCAGATGTCCTGATCAATCAGGCTGAAACGCGGCTCTTTGGCCAGGTGGGCGATGTTCTGCAGACGCCCGGTACACAGGTTATCTGCGCCGACAACTTCATGGCCAGCTGCGAGTAGTGCGTCACACAGGTGGGAACCGAGGAATCCCGCTGCTCCTGTAACGAGGATGCGTTGTGCCTTCACGATGTCTCTTTCTAAGCTGGTGTAGCGAAATCAAACCAGCGAGCGTGCAACTCTTCCGCCTGCTCGCTGCAGATCATTGCCCTAAACGATGCGCTTGCGACTCGAACCCTGCTGCAGCACGCCTTCACGGGTGGAGTGAACAGCCGGACGGCCAATGCTGATATAGGTAAAGCCCTTGGTCGCCATCTCTTCAGGATCGTAAAGATTTCTTCCATCGATCACGATGGGATACCGAAGCGTGTAGTGAAGCTTCTCAAGGTCGAGTTGGCCAAAGTCACTCCAGTCGCTCAGGATAAGCAGTGCGTCCGCGTCCTGTGCGGCGGCGTAGGGATCATCCACGTATTCGAGACGAGTACTGGGCGGCAGAATTTCTTTCGACCGTTCAGCCGCAGCTGGATCGTACGCGCGGATGGAGCAGCCTTCATGCAGCAGCATCTTGATGATGTCGAATGCAGGCGACTCACGCACATCGTCTGTACCGCCTTTGAAGGCGAGGCCAAGAACGGCAAGTTTCTTGCCACGGAATGTCCAGAGTGCCGAGCGCACTTTCTGAAAGTAACGGACCTTCTGCTCGGCATTGATTTTTTCAACTTCGCGCAACAGGTTGAATTCAACGCCCAGCTGCTCGGCGACATATCGGAAAGCCGCAACATCTTTCGGGAAGCAGGAGCCGCCGTAGCCTATACCGGCACGGAGAAACTGACCGCCGATACGCTTGTCAAGTCCCATGCCAAGAGCCACTTCCTGGACGCTTGCATCGGCTGCTTCGCAGACATTTGCGACCGCGTTGATGAATGAAATCTTCATCGCGAGGAAGGCGTTCGAGGCATGCTTGATCAACTCTGCGGCCTTGGTTGAAGTGAGCAGAATTGGCGGCGGATCGTTCTGCGATTTACTGCCTGGAAAGCTCGTGTCCCTGGTGTAGTACTCGCCCGAGGTTAGCGGATAGTAGATCGCGCGGAGGAGGTCGGCAGCCCTCGGATTGTCAGCGCCGACGACGATGCGGTCGGGATGAAGAAAGTCAATGACAGCGGTGCCTTCCCGTAGGAACTCCGGGTTGGACGCGACGTCGAAATCCCCCCGCTGAACGCCGCTGCGTTCAATAGTGCGGCGCACCCATTCATTGGTGTAGACGGGCACCGTGCTTTTTTCAACGATGACCTTATAGCCATTGATGGACCGGGCAATTTCGCTGGCCACAGCGTCGACGTAGGAAAGGTCGGCGTTGCCGGATTCGCTCTGCGGAGTTCCGACAGCCACGAAGATCGCCTGCGCATCCTGGGTCGCCGTCTTCAGGTCGGTCGAGAATTTCAAGCGAAGATTGCGATGCCGCGCGAGCAATTCGGGCAGAAAGTCCTCGTGAATCGGGACGCCGCCGTTCCGCAGTGTCTGAATCTTTCGTTCATCGTTGTCAACACAAACGACATTGTGACCGATCTCGGCGAAACACACCGCCGCTACCAGGCCAACATAGCCAGAACCAACGACTGCGATGGATACAGGTTCGCTCAATTGTCTTCTCCGCAAATGAAATTCAAATGGGTAAGACTTGATTATAGCCAATCGCGAGAGCCGAAATATTCAGGCCGCCCCGGTGGCAGCTTACCGTCGCCGCGGTAAGACCTGGGTAAACGTCAGAATAGCAAGTACGTTAACGGTCCGACTTCGGCTAAAAGCAGAAGCCATGGCCGGTTCAGCGCAACTTCTGCCTCAATCCCCGGGGCTTGATGGCCGGCATGGCTTACCTACGGCGAGCAGCCAGAGGCCTACATCCCTAGTTACCAAGGAGTTGGCTCCCACCACGCAGCCCTCGGCTGCAACTCGTCTTCCAAGCTGGTCGTGCCTGCGCTCGTCGTTGGTGACCTACTAAAACGGTGACTGCCAGGTTCATCCTAAGGCTCCATGGCCCGCGTTCGAAGCGCTATAACTCTGAGGCAGCACTCCACTGCGTCGTGAAGACACCATCAGCACCCTTGCGGGGCACCTGGCGCTTTGCGATGCTCTAGATGTGACTAAACGAACGCAAGATCTCCGCGAAAGGGTGCGGTTTGTCTTCCTGGATCGCGATGGTGTCCTCAATCGCAAGATGCCGGAAGGCAACTGGGTGACTTCGCCCGGCCTGCTTGACATGCTGGATGGGGCTGCGGCTGCAGTTGCTACCTTGAATCAACTGGGTATTCGCATCATCGTTGTCACCAACCAGCGTGGGATTGCTGCCGGATTTTATACGGAAGCCGGCCTGGCCGCCGTCCATGAGCACATGCGCGCACGACTCGCCGCAGAAAATGCTCAGGTGGACGCCATCTACTATTGCCCACATGATCGAAACGCCTGTGACTGTCGCAAGCCAAAACCAGGTATGCTGCTGCAGGCTTTCGGAGACTTTCCAGGCTCGGGCCCTGCCAATAGCCTGATGATCGGTGATTCTCTGTCGGACATCGAGGCAGGCCGCGCAGCGGCAATTCCGACGGTATTCATTGACGGCGATGCCTCTAACCAGTCGCCGGGAGCAGCGAAAGCGCGTTCGCTGGCCGACTACTGCTCAGGCTCGCTTGCAGCATTCGTCCAGGCTGCGTTTGGATGAAGTGGCAGCAGGTTCAACCTTCGCCCAGTGGGCGGCCGGTCTTTGATTCTTCGAGAATTCTCAGCAGGTAGGCGCCATAACCACTCTTGATCAACGGCGCCGCCAGTTTTTCCAGCTGTCGACCGTCAATATATCCCATCCTGAACGCAATCTCCTCAGGACAGGCGATCTTGAGTCCCTGACGCTTCTCGAGGGTGTGGATGAACATCGATGCTTCTAGCATGGAGTCGTGCGTGCCCGTGTCGAGCCAGGCCATGCCGCGGCCAAAGGAGACAACCTGCAGGTTGCCTTTCTCCAGGTAGATACGGTTCAGATCGGTGATTTCAAGCTCACCGCGCTTCGACGGCTCCAGGCTCCGGGCATACTCGACCACGTGACCATCGTAGAAATAAAGGCCGGTAACGGCGTAGCGCGACTTGGGCTTCTCCGGCTTTTCTTCGAGCGAGATGGCCTTACCCTCGGCATTAAACTCGACCACTCCATACGCGGTCGGATCCTGCACGGGATAGGCAAAGACGACGGCGCCATCTTCGACCTTCGCGGCATCCTGCATCATCTGCGCCATATCGTGGCCGTAGAAGATATTGTCGCCAAGCACGAGCGCACAGGGTTCATTCCTGGCGAATTCCGCGCCAATCAGGAAAGCCTGGGCCAGTCCTTCCGGTTTGGGCTGTTCGGCGTACTCGATACGCAGTCCCCACCGCGAACCGTCGCCGAACAGGTCACGGAAACGTGGCAGGTCGACTGGCGTCGAGATGACGAGCACTTCGCGAATCCCAGCCAGCATGAGCGTGGTCAGCGGAAAATAGATCATCGGCTTGTCGTAGATCGGGACCAGTTGCTTGCTGACGGCCAACGTTACCGGGTAGAGCCGGCTTCCAGTACCACCCGCCAGGATTATGCCTCGCATCGAAATCGTTCTCCAGCGTCACGTACGGGCACGCGCATTTATTAAAGCGCCGCTTCAAGTTAAAGCGGCAGACTCATCATTCAATTAGTGGCGGGCTGCATAATTCTGCTCGATCCACTTACGATAGTTGCCGCTGGTGATCTCCTGCGCCCAGGGCAGGTTTGCCAGGTACCATTCAACCGTCTTGCGGATGCCGCTTTCGAAACTCTCGTCCGGCTTCCAGCCAAGCTCTTCCTGGAGTTTGCCGCAATCGACGGCGTACCGGCGATCGTGGCCTGGGCGGTCCTTCACGTAGGTTATGAGTTTGTGGTGCGGCGCTCCCTTGGGATGGAGTGCGTCCATGATGGAGCACAGCACATTTACTACGTCAATGTTCTTCTTTTCGCTGAGGCCACCGACGTTGTAGACCTCGCCCACCCGGCCACCGGCCAGCACCGACGCAATCGCGGAGCAATGGTCGCCTACGTAAAGCCAGTCGCGGACATTCAGGCCATCGCCGTAAACCGGCAGCGGCTTTCCGTTCAGCAGGTTCAGGATCATCAGCGGGATCAGCTTCTCCGGAAACTGGAACGGTCCGTAGTTATTCGAGCAATTGGTGGTCAGCGTCGGTAGACCGTAAGTGTGATGGTACGCACGTACCAGGTGATCACTGCTGGCCTTCGACGCCGAGTAGGGACTGTTCGGCTGGTAGGCCGTTGTCTCGAGGAATGCCGGGTCGTCTTTGCTGAGTGATCCGTAGACCTCGTCAGTCGAAACGTGCAGAAAACGAAAACCTTCCTTGTCATGGCCGGTCAAGGCCTGCCAATAGCGGCGTGCGGCTTCGAGGAGGCGGAAGGTGCCGACAACGTTCGTGAGAATGAAGGCCTCCGGGCCAAGGATCGAGCGATCAACGTGGCTTTCAGCCGCAAAATGAACGATAGCATCTGGTTTGTAACGATCGAGGATGCCGGAGACGACTTCCGTGTCTTCGATGCCGCCATGGACAAATGTATATTTCGCGTTGGTCTCAACCGACTTCAGATTTGCAGGATTGCCTGCATACGTCAGTTTGTCCAGGTTGATGACCTGATCGCCGGCCGCAATACGCGCCAGTACAAAATTCGATCCAATGAAGCCTGCTCCGCCAGTGACCAGGAGCTTCTGCTGTGCGACCCGCTCGCGGTCTTCTCGTGCCGCTCGGCTTGCCCAAACCATCAATCCATCCTCCGCATTCTAAAAGCAGAAACCGGCGCAGGTGCCGCTGCACGCCGACTTCGTCAAGGCTAACAGGCCTTAAGGCATTACTCCTGTAGGTGTACCCGGAAGAGGCAGTCTACTCTGGCCCTTTCTTCGGGAGAAGGCCAGCCTGCACAGCAGTAGATGGGGCCAGTAACAGGAGTAATAAGTCACTCGAACGTGTCGGCGTCGCTGAGAGGCTTGCCAGCCTCGTCCTTCGGGGAAAGCCTGGCAGCAAAGCCAGGTTCATAAATTCCCGGCCACTCGATGCCAATCACGGGATCATTCCACAGCAGCGTGCGTTCCCCTTTGGGAGCATAAAAATCACTGGCTTTGTACAGCAGCTCCGCTTCGTCGGACAGCACCAGGAAACCGTGGGCAAAGCCCTTCGGCACCCACAGCATACGCTTGTTTTCCGCGCTCAGGTGGACACCGGTCCACTGGCCGAACTGGGGTGAACTCCGCCGCAGGTCGACAGCTACGTCATAGATTTCGCCGCGGCCGACGCGCACCAGTTTGCCCTGCGGCTGGACGAGTTGATAGTGCAGTCCGCGCAGCACTCCCTTCTCGGATTTGGAGTGATTGTCCTGAACGAATCGGTCAGTGATCCCCATCTCCGTCATGGTCTTCTCATTGAAGCTCTCGAAGAAGAATCCACGGCTGTCGGGAAACACTCTTGGCTCGATCACAAATACATCCGGGAGATTGGTCGCTATTTTCTGAATGGGACGACTCCAAATCTTAGAGGGTCTACAGTTTTGCCAGGGAGATGGAGGCTAGATTGACACTCTCCATCTCTTCTGCGAGGGAATCTTCCCAGGGCGAAAGGCAGAAACCGAAGGTGCCGGCAAACTTTTCGTTGGACAGAACAGAGTTCCGAGGGCGCTTGGCAGGCGTGGGATACTCTGCGGTTGCGATTGGCGTTAGTTTCGGCTTCGCAGGCATTTCGGCGAGAGCGAAGATCCTCTCAGCAAAGGCGAACCACGAAGTCGAACCAGCAGCGGTCATGTGATAAACACCAGGTGACAGCAGTCCTGATGCCAGGATACGGACAGTCGCGGCGGCGATTGCCTTGGAAGAAGTTGGGCTGCCGACCTGGTCGGAAACGATGCGCAATTCCGGCCGTTCCGCGCCCAGGCGAAGCATGGTTCGCAGAAAATTCTGGCCCTCTGCGCCGTAAACCCAACTGGTACGCAGAATGACTGCTTCAGCATTGGCCGAGATGATGCGCTGCTCGCCCTCAAGCTTCGAGCGGCCGTAGACGCCGAGTGGTCCCGTCGGATCGGTCTCGATGTAGGGAGAATTTTTCTCGCCGCTGAAGACGTAGTCCGTCGAGTAATGGACCATGGGGATACCAAGCTCGCGTGCAGCTGCCGCCATTGCCCCGGGCGCGCCCGCGTTCACGGCAAAGCAGGCGGCTTCGTCGCTCTCGGCCTTATCGACTGCAGTGTAGGCGGCGGCGTTGACGATGCAGGCGGGTGCCTTTGTTAGGACGAATTCGCGCACTGCGGTCTCACTGGTGAGGTCGCATGTCCCGCGGTCGACAGCGAAGACATCGCCCAGTATGCCTCCGAGCCGGGCAAACTGCGTTCCCACCTGGCCGGTTTTTCCGAAGAGAAGGATATTGCTATAACTTTTCATGTGGCTCGTTGACGGCCTTACTGATCCGTCGTTTCCTTGTAGAGCGCATACCAGGTGGCGAAGCCGATGGTTGCATCGATCGCAAAGACGGCACGAAAACATTCCTACGTACTGTCATGACCTTTGCCGGTTCGCTGCGATGAATGATGCGGATGGTCTTGCTGGAACTTTCGTCCAGGCCGCCGGTCATGGTGATCCTATCGGGCAGGGTCCGCGCTCCCGGCTGCGGGTAGACGCCTGAATCGATACTGCCAGGCACCGCACCAATGATGGTCAGCGCAACGATGACCCATTTACGCTTGAGGACGATGCGCCAGATGTCATGGTGAGACAGGCTCCGGCCCGAAGAACGCGGACCGGCAAGAGGCGTCTCGTTCTCGAAACTCAGCAGTGGTGCGTATTGCGTGCCGTCAACCAAGGCGGGCATACTGGGATGTTCCTGCAGACCTCATACGTGGGTTATCTCAAGCAGTTGTATCAGGTTTGGTATTGTCCTGCTCTTCTGGAATGCTGGTGCCATGGAAACGTGCCGGGCCTGCCAACCACCTGCCAGCTGGTACAGCGCAGATGGATCCGGGGGCCGCAGTGTGGTCGTGCGCTCAATGAGAACGCAGGCGACCTGCCCAGGCAATACCCCGTTTGCGTCACCCGCGATGGTTGCAGCGGACGATTGAACGAGCTACCGGGCTGACGGCTGACGGAATCGCCCACACGGGCTGCACCGCGTGTTTCCGCTCTACCCATTTCTCTAGTTGCAGGATTTTCCGGTTGCTCAGGCGGGTCGCTTTAAAAAATGCTTTTCGAAAGTATCAACTGGTCTTAGAATTCTCTCGGCGCAAGGGTGCTTTGCAGATTGTTCCCAGTTGAATGCACCTTGCCCGATCCGCCGGGCCCCGTTCTCAAATTTGTAGCAGCAACACTTACGGACTCTGCCCGAGGGTTATGCCATGTCCAGACCACGCTTTGCATCGCCCCATCTCCGACCAAGGGACCACTCTGTCATGCCCAAGCTTCGTATATTTCTCTCTGCCTCGATTGTAGTCTGCGCAGCGTTCCTACCAGCGATCAGCCCGGCTGCAACTGCCAAGACAGCGACCGGCGTCGTCACTGCACTGCAACAGAAATATCAGATCACCGAGACGTCGACGGATTCCGAGCAGATCACCAAGGACGGCACCACCATGGTGATGAAGACCGCCGGCATCTACAGTTTCCCCAGCAGTACGTACATGAAGCCGGACAATCATGTGATCGATGGCAAGATCAAGTCGCCTTCTTTTTTCATCAAGGCCACGTGGGAAAAGATGGGCGCGCATGTGCTGCAGACCGGGGACAAGGTCTACATCACCAAGATGGACAGCAAGAGTGAAGGCGGCGACACCCTCCGCTTCACGGTACTGAGTGCTGATGCGCTCGACGTGACTGGCAGCGACGCCAAGAAAAAATTTCTTGCGAATGTCTCCTTCAGTTTCAAAAAGGGTTACCTGGATGAAACGCCGCCTGAGCAGGTCGAGCAGGTGATCGAATCAGTGCTCGCACCGGATACGGGCGACGACAAGAAAGAGGACAAGGCTGCTGCGAAAGAGACTGCTGCCGCCCAGCCAGCGGCGAAGCCTGTCGCTGCGCCACCACCCCCGCCACCGCCGCCTGCACCGGCAAAACCTGCGCCGACGATTACTGTTGGTGAAACATCCACCGAAGTGCTGCAGGCAATGGGAATGCCGCAGCAGATGATCGATCTCGGCAAGAAGAAAACATATGTCTACCCGAGCATGAAAATTATCTTCATCAACGACAAGGTCAGCGACGTTCAATAACCACCTTGCCTCTCTCTTACGCTCGCCGAAAACAGGTATCTCTGGAGAAAAACATGAAGCACAGGCCTCTCAACATTCTTTACGCCGCTCCGCGGTACCTGGCCGCTCTGACCGTCCTGGCGGGTTCAGTAAGCGCGTATGCTATGGCTCCCACCAAGCCGACCAAGCCGGCAACTCCGGCAAAAACAACCGCACCTGCGAAGACATCCTCGCCCGCCTCGGCACATGGCGCGACATCCTCTGCCGCGAGCCATACGACTACCGGCACGAGGACCGGAAGCACTGCGGCCAAATCGCCTGGAACGACCACGAGCCATCCGGACGGCAGCAAAACGACCGTATCGAGCAAGGGTGCTGAAGTCACCAAGAGCCCAACCGGCAAGGTGACCAGCGTCCGGACAGCCGACGGGAAGGAAGCAAAATTCGGTTCGAATGGCAAGGTCAGGGAAGTCCGCACCAAGGACACGGTGGTTACCCATGGCCCCAACGGGATTCGGCGCACCGAGGTCGAGCGGCCGGACCACTCACGGCTGGTGGCAGAAGGACATGGGCGCGGTTACATTCAACATCCCTACAACTATGGCGGCCATGCCTATTACAGCCGCACCTACTACTACCACGGTGGTTATTACCCGGCGTACTATCGCGGCTACTACTACAACGGCGTCTACCTGAACGCCTACATGCCGGCATACTACTATCCGCCCGTCTACTACGGCTGGGCCTACAACCCATGGCCTGCGCCGGTTGCCTATTCATGGGGATGGGGCGGCAATTCCTGGTACGGCTACTACGGTGCATATTTCCGGCCCTACCCGGTTTACCCAAGCGCGGCCTACTGGATTGCCGATTACATGGTAGCGGCCAGCCTGGCCGATGCCTACGCAGTCGCAGCAGCCACGGCCAGCCTCGAGCACATCAATCCGGCGCACCTGGTCTATGCTTCCTATGACCCTGACAGCGGTACTACGTCGCCGACCATGACCAAGGAAGTCAAGGATGCGGTCGCTGACGAGATCAAGCTCGAACTTGCCGCGCAGAAAACGCAGGGTGAGTCGGATACGTCGAACGCTGCCAGTCTGCAGACTCTGCTCGCCGACAACAAACCGCATGTGTTTGTCGATTCTGCCGCACTGACCGTTACATCGTCCGGCACAGACTGCGGACTGACCCAGGGCGATGTCATTGCCCTGAGTGCGCCGCCGGCTGCCGGAGCGACGACTGCTGATCTGCGTGTTCTGGCCAGCAAACAGAGCGACTGTGCAAAGGGCAATACCATCACGGTCGCGATGACTGACCTGCAGGACATGCACAATAACCTGCTGGCCAACATCGACAAGGGTATGAAAGAGATGAAGGACAATCCTGGAAAAGGCGGATTGCCGGCACCTCCTGCCGAGGCGATTGCGGGCACCAAGCAGGCACCGTATGCAGCAGCAGCACCGGCTCCTGATCCTGATGGCGCGGCACAACTGGACGAAACGGCGAAGCAGGGTGCGGAGGTAGAAAACCAGGTGGTAGCCGAGGCGCAGGCGGACGACAGCGCCGCGCCTGCCTCGCCCATCGGCGGCACGACCCCGGCCGCTGCTGCTCCTCCCCCTTCAAAGGGTCCGATTGCCATCGCTCTTGGCCAGACGCCCGAGCAGGTCATTGCCGCCAAGGGTCAGCCAGTGAACAAATTTCAGTCACCTACCAAGCTGGTCTATATCTATGCCGACATGAAGATCATCTTCGTGAAGGGCAAGGTCAGCGACGTACAGTAGCAGCTTTGGAGTCAAAAGGCAGACCCGGTAAGGTCTGCCTTTTGACTGGCCTTCAGCTGACGCTCGCGTTGATGCGTTGAGCTACGTCATCGTGTTCCGTCCAGGGGAAAGCAGGACGCCAGCATGAAGGCAGTGAAGATCGAAAGCCCGCGCCGACTGACCGCTGTCCGGTCGCGGTCTACTGCGGGTCACATCTGTCAACGTCTTATCGTGGCTTGAAGGTCACGGCCTGATGGCACGTCTACTGCCGATCGGTACGCAGACGGAGCTCATGGGTCTTCAACACGATCATGTACTCGTAAAAAGCCTGCAATGTTGCGTATACAACTCCCGGGGCGCCATCAAGAAAGGCCTGCCTGGCCAGCATCATGTAGAGC
>CAXTNK010000038.1:25887-46359 GCA_964245665.1 uncultured Acidobacteriaceae bacterium | reverse complement strand
GCCTCGAACTGGATGGATCTGGAATTATCCTTGAGCAGCGTCATCATCATCTGCGATGGCAGCGCTTCATAGTGCAGCAGGGGCCAAAGAATCATGGCGAGCAGGATAGAACCATTCAGGCAAATGGCCACAATACTGAACCACTTGCTCTTGGTTTTTAGCTTGCCGCCGGACTCCATCAACGAATCTTCGAACATGGCCTACCTCGGATGGGTGAGTCTTATTACGTCTTAGTCGGTATAGACACCGCGGCTTTTTACTTTGTTCCCGACATATGAATTATTTGTACAGGGTGGTTGTCTGTCGGACCGAAAGCCTGGCAAATATAGAACGGCCGCCATGGTGATGTCCATGGCGGCCGTTGATTCCACGATTTGACTCCAGCCACCAATACCTACGCCCGCGCCTTCTTCGCAGCCGGGAGAGCCGCGGCTTTGCCATGCTTTGACCGCCACTCCTGGTAGGCCACGAGCATCGGAGCTGCTACCGCAATCGACGAATAAGTGCCGATCAGGATGCCGATGACCAGCGCGAACGAGAATCCGTGCAGCACCTCGCCACCAAAAAGGAAGAGCGAAAGAACAGTGAGGAAAGTCAGACCGGAGCTGAGTACGGTCCGGCTCAGCGTCTGGTTGATGCTGCGGTTCACCACGTCGCCCAGCGGCTCGCGGCGGTTCACCCGCAGGTTCTCACGGATACGGTCAAAGACTACGACCGTGTCGTTCATCGAGTAGCCGATCAGCGTCAGGATGGCAGCGATTACGGTAAGAGTGATCTCTTTGTTGAACAGGCTGAACGCACCGACCGTGATAATCGTGTCGTGGAAGACGGCAACTACGGCAGCGACACCGTAGATCAGCTCAAAGCGGAACCATAAATAGACCAGCATGCCGGCGAGCGAGTACAGCACTGCCTGGAAAGCCTGGTTGCGCAGCTGTTTGCCGACCTGGGGTCCGACGATTTCGGTGTTGAAGACGGTAAAGCCGGAAAGATACCCGTCATCCCGCAGCTCCGTAACGACCGCGGGATCGGCCACACCGCTCAGCTTGTCGATGCTAGGGAGCAGGCCGCCGTTTTGTTTGTCGCGGAAGGCGGTAATGGCACTGGCCTGCTGGGCATAGTGGGCCACAGCACCGGCGCCGAGGCGTTCCGGATCTTTCTGTGTCAGCAGGTCGGCAATCGTGCCGTTCCCTGCCGTATCGAGATCAAGCTTGCCGGCTGAGGTCGCGGCTGCCGGCGAGTAGTACTTCTGCAGAGCGGCAACGATGGTCAGTCGCCCCGCGTCCAGGCGGTTTTCGCTGGTCTCGCTCTCCGGCAGGGAGACGATCAGTTCGTGGCCGCCGCTGCCGAAAGTCTGGATGCTGGCTCCGTGCACGCCCGCCTTGTCGACTGCCTGGCGGACCCGGTCGGTGTCAGCCGGCTGGTCCGTCTTGATGTATACCAGCGTGCCGCCCTTGAAGTCGACGCCGCGCGGAATGCCATGCCAGAAAAGCATCGAGAGCACGCCCGCGACGCTGAAAATGAGCGAGAAGCTGAGGAAATACCACTTCTTGCCGAGCCAGTCGATCTCTACTTTGCGAAACAGTTCCACGTCTAAAAACTCCGTCTATGCGTGTGCTTCTTCATGCGTGTACTTCTTAATCATTTCTTACCCTTGGCCGACCAGCCAGTGATGTATCCCGCCCAGCGGACCACCCACTGGTATGTCATTCTGAGCGAAGTCGAAGGACCTGCGTTCCTGACTGTTACAAACCGGGTGCATCTTCAAACCCATCACAGATCGCGTGCCCCAGGTCTCGCTTCTGAGACCTGGGCGCCTAACCTCTACGCAAGCAACTTCGCGCCGGCCTTGATGATCTTTTTCTCGATGAACATGGCGACTGCCACTAATGCTGCACCCGTCAGTAATCCCGGGGCGAAGCTGGTGGCCCAGTCCGCTGCTGTAAGTTTTCCGTCTTTCATCTGCCAGTCCTATCCGATGGAAAGCGCTTCGCCGCGCTGCTTCCGGTTGAGGTTCGCGTCAAAAATCGTCCGCGAAACGAAGACCGCCGTGAACAGGTTGGCGAGAAGACCAAACGTCAGCGTCACGGCAAAGCCGCGTACTGGTCCGGTCCCGAAGAGGAAAAGAATGGCTGCCGAAACGATGGTCGTCACGTGCGTGTCGATGATCGTTGTCCACGCATGCGCGAATCCCTGGTCAACCGCCGCGCCCGGACTCTTGCCGGCATGCAATTCTTCGCGGATACGCTCGAAGATCAGGACGTTCGAATCGACACCCATACCAATCGTGAGGATGACGCCTGCAATGCCCGGCAGGGTCAGCACGGATTGCGTGTACCCCATAAAGCCGAGCAGGATCACCAGGTTCAGGAACAACGCCAGGTCCGCATTGATGCCCGCGCCGCGATAGTAGATCAGCATGAATGCCATGACAGCCAGCATGCCGACGAGAGAGGCAGTTACACCGGCGCGAATCGAATCAGCACCGAGCGACGGACCGACTACGCGTTCTTCCAGAAAGTGGATCGAAGCCGGCAAAGCGCCCGTGCGCAGCATCAGCGACAGGTCAGTAGCCTTCTGCTTGCCGAGACCAGTAATGCGGCCCTGGTCGCGAATCGCCTGCTGAATGGTCGCGGCTTCCTGCACCTTGTTATCCAGCACGATCGCCATCGACTTGCCGATGTTCTTGCTGGTGTAGTCGTAGAACTTGTTCCCTGCATTGGTCGTCAGGATGAACGTCGCGTCCGGCCGCTGGTTCTCATCCACACCCGGCTCGGCATCGCGGAAGTCATTACCCTGGACCACGGCAACCCGGTCGAGCAGGTAGTACTGACCCTGCAATCCAGGCTCGTTGCCACCATAGGCCAGCAACTCCTGGTCCGGCGGAACCGTCCCGGCGGAGGCTGTGTCGGAATATGGCCCGCTGACCACCTGGTGGATGGACAGCTGCGCAGTCGACTGAATAATGTCGCGCACCCGGCCTTCATCATCGATGCCCGGTAGTTCGATCAGGATCTGGTTCTTGCCCAGACCATACGGCTGGACCGTAGGCTGCGTGACGCCGAGTGAATCGATGCGCGAATTGATCGTGTCGATCGACTGAGACAGCGCATGCGTCTCGATCGTCTCGACTTCCGTTGGCTTCATGGTCAGCGCATAGGAGCCGTCAGAGCCGGACGTCACGTTATAGGTCGCACCATACTTGCTGTCGAGCAGATCGCGGATCGTGCTGCTCTTGTCTGCCGAGGTGCCGGTGATGTGGATGACGTCAGTCCGCGACGGATCGGTCTTGCCGACCACTGCGCCCTGGATGCCAGCCGTCTGCAGGTCAGTTTCCAGTTGAGCAACATCATTGTCGGTAACTGCGCCGACAGCTTCGTTCACCATCACCTGCAGGACAAGGTGCGTGCCGCCGCTCAGATCGAGTCCAAGGTGGATGCGGTTGCTCAGCGACTGCTTGATGGCCTTGCCGGATAATCCATGCGGCAGGCCGACGAAGCCGTACACAAAGAAAAGAAGCACGGCGATGATGACGATGGTTTTAGTGGTCTGATTCTTGCGCATGTCGTATAGTTTCAGGCTCGGGAATAAAGCTGCCGGCTCACAATGGTGCAAGCCTGGCCGCATGGCCGGATTATTTAGCTTCCTCTTCGTTGGTCGTGACCGAAGCGATGGCACTCTTTACGATTTCGACCTTCAGGTTGTCAGGGGGCAGGCGCAGCGTGATGGTGTCTTCACGCAATGCCAGGATGATGCCGCGCATCCCGCCGGTGGTCGTGATGCGATCGCCGGGCTTCAGACCGGCAAGCATCTCGCCCCACTGCTTCTGCCGCTTCTGGTTCGGCCGGATCAGCATCAGGTAAAAGACGCCAATGATCAGAATAAAAGGAAGAAAGCCCGTCAGGCTGGGCGGGATAAATGCGGGTAGTGCGATAGCAAACAATTCCGTCAAAACAATTCCTTCCTGCTTGATACGAACTACGGGGTACAGCTACTTCTGATCTCAAAAATGCAAGCGCGCCGTAGCCACACTTTCATTGTCCCACTTGCATTGAAACTGCAGCAGGAGAAAGGTGGCAGGTGGGTCGCGCTGACGCCAAATTGGCGCTGTTTTGCTGCTAAATCTGCGCTTATTGAGCAGTTTTCGGCACGTTTCGGGGCCATTTTGCGCCCGGATCTGATGCTTAACTGGTCGCTATGGCGCTGGTCGCCTCACGTGACGCTGCACGCACGCGGGCGAGCAAGGCGGGAAGGCTACCTATCGCAATAGCATCCCTTACGGCCTTCATTAAGTCAAGGTAGTAGGCCAGGTTGTGGATCGTGTTCAGCACCATGGAGAGCGGTTCCTGCGCGTGTGTCAGGTGCCGCAGGTAGGCGCGCGTATACCGCTGGCAGACCATGCAGCTACATTCCGGGTCAGCCGGGCCCTGGTCTTCAGCGAAGCGCCGGTTCTTGATATTCAGGCGTCCCTTGGAGGTAAACAGTAATCCATGGCGGGCGGCGCGGGTCGGCAGGACGCAATCCATCATGTCGACGCCCATCGCTGCGTACTCAACTATTTCCTCCGGATAGCCGACGCCCATCACGTAGCGCGGCTTATCTTTCGGCAGGTAAGGCAATGTGGATTCAATGACTTCGCGCGTCAGGTGGCGCGGTTCGCCGACACTCAGGCCGCCGATAGCGTAGCCGGGAAAGTCCAACGCAACCAGTCGCTCGGCCGACTCGCGTCGCAGATCGGGATACATGCCGCCCTGCACGATGCCGAAGAGCGACTGCGTCCGGCCGGGAAACTCCAATGCCCACGGTACTTCATGTTTATGCGCCTCGAAGTAGGCCTTGCTGCGTTCCGCCCAGGCGAGTGTCGTATCGAGTGAGCGCCGGGCGCGGGCGTAGTCGGCCGGATATTCGGTGCACTCGTCGAACACCATGATGATGTCGGCGCCGAGAGCGATCTGAATTTCAATCGAACGCTCCGGGGTAAAGAAGTGGCTGCTGCCGTCAAGATGTGAGCGGAACTGCACGCCGTCGTCCGTGACCTTGCGCAATTCATTGAGGCTGAAAACCTGGAATCCGCCCGAGTCGGTGAGCATGGCGCGCGGCCAGCTGATGAACTCGTGCAGTCCGCCCATTCGGCGGATCAGTTCGTGCCCAGGGCGCAGGTAGAGGTGATACGTGTTGCCGAGAATAATCCGCGCGCCGAGCGTTTCGACAATATCCTGCGGAACGGCCTTGACCGAGCCGACGGTGCCGACCGGCATAAAGACCGGCGTCTGGACGGAGGCTTCGCCGGAAGCATGCGGCAGGTGCATGCGGCCCCGGCGTGCGGAGGCTAGTTCCGCATCGATGGTGTAGTGAAGGGACACTTTGGTGATTGTATTGGCTAGCCGATGAATATCATTGAAAGTGATCAGGCTGCCGATGAAGTAATGGATGCCGAATCGACAGTAGTGCCACCCCGTCTTCGCTTGAAGCTGCGAAGGATGGCTTACTCACAATGCTGGCCTATCTTCCTGCAGCGAAGGGTTCACCGATGACAAAGCAGATCCCTCCACCGCGCTTCGCTTCGGTCGGGAGGACAATCCAGCGAGGCGGTACGACAGAAAAAGCTGGGAGATGCCAGATGGACGCAGAAACTTTGGAATTGGAACGCGCCCGCTATTAGATGAGTCGTACACCCGGGGAGCGCGTTGAAGAGACATGCGCCTCAGCATCGAGGCGATCAAAAGGCGTCGTTGCTGACCCAACCAAGCCGATGGATAAGACGATAAGACGCAAACAATGGGAGAGAAGCGGAACGAAACCTGGTAGCGCTACTCGCCCACGCGCCAGCGGAGGCCGATGGTGGCGGTTCTTGGGCTGGCTAGCGTCAGTACCGGTGTCCGGCCGGCCTGGATGGTGCGGTCCATGAGGTTCTGGCCTTCGCCGTAAAGTTCCAATCCGTGATGAAAATCATGGGAGGCGTAGGCGTTCAACTCGAAGTACCCGCTGAGCCGATAGGTGTTGCCGTTGCTGTCGAAGACATGGCCGCTTACCTGGCCCTCCAAACGTAGCAGTCCTAATCTCGAGTCGGCGGCCTGCAGCTGTGCCGTACCCATGTTGTGGGCGACTTCCGGTATCCATGTACCAATCAAGGATGGCTGCGGCGCGAATTGAGTCACCGTCGCATCCGCGAACTGGTAGCCACCGGTGGCAGTGAGCCAGTGCAGAGGGTGTGCGTCTCCATCGATCGAAATACCCTGGCTGCGGATCTGGCCGAGATTCTCGCGCATTAACGAAATCGCGGTTGCTGTGCTGGAGAGAGTCAGAGCGGTGATGGGTCTGTTCACAACAGTCCAGAAATAGCTGGCGCGGATAGCCGGAACATAGTGCGATGGCGAGAGGATGAAACCGGTCTCCCAGCCAGTAGCGCGTTCAGACAACAGATCAGGATTGGCATTCGTTGTAGCCTGGCCAACCTGCCCGGTGCGGTAAAGCTCGTTCTGTGTAGGCGCGCGGAAGGCGCGGAAAGCCGTCGCAGTAAGCGCAAGCGACGAGGTGAGATGGCGCAGAACGCCGATGCGTGGATCGAAGACGTTCTGGTTGATATTGGGTTCAGCACCGGGCTTAGGTGCATATTGGTAGGCATCAAAGTTACGGAAGAAATCGACGCGGCCGCCCAGGCTGATGGTCCACCTGGAAGGCGTGTAAAGCACTTCTCCGTACAGTCCGGTCTGGCGCTGGCGATCTGAAATGTGCTTGGTGCTGCTGACCAGGCCATGCGTAAAGCCGACTTCGTTGTCGACTGCGCGGACATCGCGCGTATCGGCTCCTCCAAGGAAAAGCAGGTCGGGGCGGATGACCTGCGTCCATCGCACCGCGCCACCTAATTCAGTCGCCGGCGTTTCGACAAAGCGGGTCAGCGATTCAGAGGCGCGCCCCACGGCGACGGAGGAAAATGTCTGACGGAAATGCTCGCTGGTCCCATGCAGGCGGACAAGCAGGCTGCCCCCGCTGTCATCTGCCCAGTCCGCGCCGCTCTCACCCCGCCAGAGACGGACGCCGTTGCTGGTAAGCGGCGTACCGTTGGCGCGCGCTTCGTTCAACACATTTCCACGGATGAAGGCATTGCCGGTCGAGAGGAAACTGTGGTCAGCCTCGATGCGGCCATTCTCCGCGTGGACGTTGTAGGCAACATCCACCGGCCCGCGAACTGCTGGCGCAACCAGCGTGTAGCCATCGGTATCCAGAACGCCGCCGGTGGCCAGGCCTGACCATAAGCCGTGATGCGTGGTCGCCAGCGCTGCTTCATCGATCGTATTGAAGCTTCCGTAACTGCTGTTGAGCTGAAAGGTATCGGCTTTGGGACGCATGGCATTCAAATCGATGACGCCGCCGATGGCGCTTGAGCCGTAGAGATCACTGGCGCCCCCGCGCACGATGGTGACGGACTGGATAGCCAGCTCCGGAATTTCGTCCCAGTGAATCCAGCCGCCGTAAGGATCGTTGAGCGGGTCCTGGTCAGACAGCACGAGCGTTCGGCTGGCGGCCGTCGAACCGAGCCCGCGCAGTGAGATGCCCTGCGACGTGGGATTGGCAACGAGCGAACTGGTGCGCCGGTAAAGTTCGAAGCCGGAGACCTGCCGCAGTTTGTCATCGAGCGTTTGGCCGGCGGTGTCCTGCAGGGCCTGCGGCGTGACGATGAGGGTGCTGGCGGGCGTATTGTCCTCGCTGAGCGGTGCACCGTAGGCGCTGACTTCGACAGTCTCGTGCGGACCGGCCGGCTCGAGCGTGATCTGCAACGGCTGGCCGGGCGTGATGGAGATGGGCGTGATCGCGATATCAGTGGCCTGGAAACCGGGGGCTTCGACATGAAGCTTTCGCAGGCCGGTGGAAAGCGGGAGTGAAAAGCGGCCGTCGCTATCTGTAAAGATGCTGGTGGCGGTGACCGATGCTGTACCAGGCGTGACAGGGTAGACCACCGCGTGCCTCAACGGGCTGCCGCTGGCATCTGTAACACGACCCGTTACTGCCTGGGTGGCGGACGCGGAAGAAGGTTGCTGCGATTGAGCACAGGCTGGCGCAAGGAGCAGAGTCAGGAGAGCGGCAATGGAAGGCAGGTGGCGCATCAGGTATGGCAATCGAGTCTTTCTTTTCGCACAGCGACTTTCAAACAGCTGGTTCGAGTGTGAATCCCTATGTTCATTGTGCCGCATGCGGATGCGCTCACAAGCGTTAATCTCACCCGTGAACGGCAAGATGGGTTTAGTCTGGCTGGCATGGACTTTACACCTGACGCGATCGGGGCCCTGGTGGTGGCGACCTGCTTTGCCGCGGGACTGAATCTGTACGCTACCGTACTGACGCTGGGAGTGTTGGCTCGTCTGCACTGGGTCGCGCTGCCGAGCGGTCTCGACGTACTGGGCAGCTGGACGATCATCATCATCGCCGCCGTGATGTTTACGGCGGAGTTCTTCGCGGACAAGATTCCCGGCTTTGACCTGCTGTGGAATGCTGCGCATACCTTCATCCGTGTACCGGCGGCGGCGCTGCTGGCGTATCGCGCTTCGGAGCATCTGTCGCCCGGCATGCAGCTGGCGGCAACGACTGCCGGCGCGATGATTGCAATGGCGACGCATAGTTCGAAGACGGCGCTGCGAGCCGCTGTGACGGCGAGTCCCGAACCATTCACGAATATTGCGCTCAGTACGTCAGAGGATGCTGGCGCGATTGGCTTGAGCTGGGTGGCGACGCATCACCCCTTTGCAGCGGCTGGCGTGGCGGCGGGGGTACTCCTGCTGGCGTTGCTGTGTGTGACGTGGCTGGTGAGGCGTCTGCGCCGGGTGATGACCAGCTTCAGCTGGCGGCGTTCGCTGGGGCTGGACGGTTTGGTCAACCGCGAACATCAGGCTGGACCTGTGACTTTGCAAAGGCCAGGGAACTAGCTTCTACTTCTTTTGACAGCGTACTTCATGCTGCGCGGCTGCAAGGCTTCGCCAGGCTTGCGGCGGGCAAATTTCAGGCCGCTCCAGTCGCTATCCACCGAACAGACCTTGTTATCGACCCAGCCGCGGCTAAGGCCGATGGTGCGAACGTCATTCTGGTTGAAGTCGGTCGCGTAACGGCCACTCTGTTTGGGGTGGATGATCCATATCGAAGTGCCATCAGCAAACGTTGAGGACGCTTCGAACAGCGCTTCAACATCTGCCGCGGAGTGAGTGACAGCAAGGCAAAGACAAGCCGGGCGTGATGCATGCTTGATAGTTGAGAAGGAATCAGCAGTGTCGCCCAGTAATGCAAGCAGGAACCCTGCATCGCCCCGGAAATTGATCGGGACGCCGGGCTTGATACCGAGTCTTTGTGCAAGGTCGGACCGGTTGGATTGGCCTGCTGTTGATGTTGGTCGCAGAGACTTTTCGAGCGGCGATGATAGAGCGCGATCGATGATCTTCTTTGCCATGGGCCAACCGTAGCAGGGTTCAGGATGGCAGGGTAGGGAAATTTCCGGTCGCAGGCATGCGTCTGACGGCGTCGATGCCGTTTTCTCCGGTCGCAGGTAGCTGCGCGAAGAGTTGTTGCAGCGTGAGGCCGAGTTGTGGATGGGGGAATGTCGGGGCGATTTCAGCCAGAGGCGCGAGGACGAAGCGGCGCTCGGCGAGGCGGGGATGTGGCAGGGTCAGCTGTTCTGAGTTCAGGATGAGATCGCCGTACAGGAGTAGGTCGAGGTCGAGTGTACGCGGGCCATTGCGGATTCCGGCCGAGCGGTCGCGGCCGAAAGTGCGCTCGGTTTCAAGCAGCAGGTCGAGGAGGGCCACAGGGGGCAGGGTGGTTTCTATACAGATGACGGCATTGAGAAAAGACGGCTGACCCATGTATCCGACGGGATCGGTGGCGTAGAGCGAGGAGCAGGCGATGACGCTACGGATTTGGTCTATCTGCGTAACGGCCACAGAGAGCACTTGGGCCGGGGTCAAACCCTGGTAAGGCATGTTGGAGCCAAGGCCTATGTAAGCGAGTGTTGCTTTCCCATCGTGAACCATTAGCTTCCGTCTCCAGCTACCACGATAACGGGCCTGGCCACGTTAGGATGCAGTATGCGTATTGGGTTTTTCGGGGGCAGCTTCGACCCGCCGCATTGCGGGCACATCGCCATTGCCGTGGCAGCAGCCGATCGCCTGCAACTGGACAAGGTGCTGATGGCGCCGGTCGGCAGTCAGCCGCTGAAAGGTGGCCAGTCGACGGCGAGCTATGCCGATCGGCTGGCAATGGTGCGGCTGGCGTGTCGGGCTGATGCGCGGCTGGAGGCGAGCGATCTCGACGCGCCGAAGCCGGACGGACAGCATAACTACACCTATGAAACGCTGGTCAGCCTGAAGCAACAGCTGGCGCAATCGCAGCCTGACGCAAAGCTGTTCTGCCTGCTCGGTGCGGATTCTTTTCATACGCTGGGGAAGTGGCATCGGTCGAAGGAACTCATGATGTTGTGTGACTTTATTGTGGCGGCGCGGCCCGGGTATGACCTGCAGGAGCTGACGGATCGCCTGCCTTTTGGCGTCGAGACAGTCAGCCAGGTGGAGCATGCCGGCCTGGTGGAGGTGCGTCTGCGCGGGGACGCCGGTACTTCGACGCTCTACCTGATGCTGGACCTGCAGGAAGACGTATCGGCGACAGCGTTGCGCGAGGCACTGGCCGATGGCGATGCGCGGTCATCGGGCGCCATGCTGCCGTCGGATGTGGCGGCGTATATTCGCGCTCACAGGCTGTACCTGGAGAGCGTGCGGGACGGTTGACGTCCGCCCCAGGCTGGCCGGGAGCTATCGCGCATGCCCGCTTCAGGCTAGGATGAAGAGTGCGCGTGAATGCTTAAGACGAAGAACGCATGGGATGACGCGGAGGAAAGTCGCAGACGAATGGCAACCAGAAAAGTAACGAATACCGAGACGATTTCGCCGACGAGCGAACCACAGAGAGAACGACTGGCCTCCGTGACCGAAGAGACACGCCGGATGGTGATCGCGGCGGCGGCGGCGTGCGAGGACAAGAAGGCTGAAGACATCCGCATCCTCGAACTCGATCCGCAGGATTCCGGCTTCACCGATTTTTTCCTGATCGCGAGCGGCACGAACGAACGCCAGGTCCAGGCCATCTCGGATGAGATCGAGATGAAGATGAAGCGGGACTTTGGCACGTATGCGAATTCGGTCGAGGGACGCAGGCAGTCGGAGTGGATCCTGCTCGACTACGTGGATTTTGTAGTGCACGTATTCGTGGCGGAGAAGCGCGCGTTCTATGACATCGAGCGTCTGCGCAAGTCAGCAAAACAGGTGGATGTGGACCAGTTGAAAGCTGCGCTGACGGAGAAGACAACCGAGGTTCGGAAGAAGGCCGCAGCGAAGAAATCTGCCGTCAAGAAGACGGCAGTTAAGAAGGCAGCAGTCAAGAAAGCGGCACCTGAGAAAACTGCTGTTAAGAAAGCAGCGGCAAAGAAGGCGGCCGTGAAGAAAAGCTCAGCGAAGAAGGTTGCAGCAAAGAAAGCTGCAGTGAAGAAGAAGAGCTGACAGCTGGCTTTCCGCACGAGCCAAGAAGCTGGCTGCTACGGTCTGGTGTGAGATAGCTAAGTTGTGAGAGAGCTCATAAGAAAAAGGGCGTCCATTGCTGGACGCCCTTTCTGTTGTACCGAGTTATTCAACGAGTTAGAAGTAGAACTTGCCGACCAGCTGGACAGCGCGGCCGCCTTGTGGGTCGCCGTTCACGTCAGCAGAGCTTTTAACCGCACTGACGACGCCGAACGTTGCATCCCCGTAGTTGCTGTCGGGCATATCGAAGTTCGCATGGTTAAAGGCGTTTGCTACGTCCATGCGGAGTTGAACATAGCGCGTGCCATCGCCACTTACTGGAAAGTTCTTGGACAGCGAAAGGTTGGTGTAATTAAAGCCGGGGCCACTTAGGAGGCCACGGGGTACGTTGCCAAAGGTCCCAAGTGCCTCTGAAGAAAATGGCGTGGTGTTGATGTAGCCGTGTGTTGCCGAACGCGGATCAAGTTTTTGAATGCTGAAGCTTGAAGTGTTCGGATTGTCGGGGCAGGAGTAATAACCGAATTGATCACACCACTTTGACAGATAGACGCCAGTCTGGGTGATGTTTATGGGATTGCCGCTCTGGAGAGAGGTAATGCCGGAGATTTCCCATCCAGTCAACGCTTCTTTTACGACGAAGTTTGAGCTGTGGGTAAACGGGATGCGATAGACGTAGCTGGCCGCGAGCCGATGGCGTGCATCGTAGTCGGATGGGCCGTAGTTTAAATGGGAGTAACCGGGGTACTGGTTGTAGCCGCGGCCATTGAACCCCGAGCTTTCGAGGCCAGATCCATTGTCAAGTGCTTTGGAGTAAGTGTAAGCAAGCGTGAAGAGCAGGCCGTGCGTCGGTGCCTTGGTAACGGTGACCTGGGCTGAGTTGTAGTTCGAACTGCCCTGGGTTCCCTGGGTGCCGACACTTTCGAAGTAAGGCAGGCCGCCGGTTCCCGGAGCAACGGCCGGCTGCGCAGTGTATTGAGGATAGAGAAGATGAATTGGCACTGAGCCGTTGGCTGGACTCGGTGGGGCTCCGCACCCCGTGGTGTCTGCCACGCAGGCCGCATGGCCGGCAGGGGTGATGGGATCGCCTTCATAGGTGATTACTAGATTGCGCCCAAGTGAACCGACATATCCAATCTGAAGGCGGATATTGCTGGGGAGTTCCCGCTGCACATTGAAGTTGAAGTTGTAGACATAAGGAACGTTGTAAGTAGGAGAGATCTGGTTGATATCGAAACCAATGCCAGACTGTTTAACAAGTTTCGGCCAGTCGACGACTGAGCCCTTGGTCGGAGGAACGAATGGAAATGGATTCACTCCGCCTGTCGCTGTACCGAATGGATCTGCCAGCGATGTTGGATTGTTCACGCTCGAAGACTGGCTGAAGGGTGGGGTAGAAACGTTCTGGAGCTGGCCCTCTTCCGAGTCGCGGTTGTAGTAGATGCCGAACCCTGCACGTACGGAAAAGTCATGCGAGCCTGCGCGGCCAAGCAGGAAAGAAGGGCCTGCACTTGGCGACCAGTCAAATCCGACGCGGGGCGTGAAGTGGTCGTACTTGACTGAAGTGCCGCCATAGGCATTGCAGCCGGGGTCCCCGGGATAGAAAAGACCTGGAGGTGCATTCGCACCTTTGAAGACGTTCGTCGTTGCACTGCTCACCTGGAAGCATGCGATGCCCAGGCCGTCGTCCTGACGGGTTTTATTCGGGGTTTCAATATCCAGGCCGAGACCATAGTTCAACGTGAAATCCTGCGACGCCTTCCAGCTGTCCTGCGCGTAGAAGTAATTCTCGTAAGCGAGAGCGTCGATGAAACCGCCGGAGCCTTGGGCATACGAGTCTGCGGTTCCGGTGAGGAAGTCCTCAAGACCCGTATAGATGTTGCTGTCGTTGTTGAAGGCATAACTGCCGTTGTTCGGGCCGAAGAAGGGGTTGCTAACGCGGAACTGTTCAACCGATCCGCCAAACTTCATCGTGTGATTGCCTTTGACCCAGGTAAAGGTGTCGGCTCCACGAAGATTGGTATCCTTCCGCGGCTGAGGACCATCGGCACTGAAGCCAAGGGTAAACTCGCCCTGGACATTCATGTACGGCAGTCCGGCGGAAGGGGACTGCGGAGTGATGGCGAAACCATAACTCGATGGCTGAACGATGGTCTGCGGTTCGACTGCAGCGTAGTTGAAGCGGAAGTAAGTGGCCTGCAGGTCGTTTAACAGGTTGGGCGTGAAGGTGTGCGTGTAGTCAGCAGAGAATAGCTTGAAATGTGCTGCATTAATTTGCGAGAAGCCGGGCAGCGTAGCACCGTCGAAAGGTAGAGTCTGTGTCGAAGGATTCGATTCAAAGGTCGAAGAGCCGAAAAGAGAGTCCTTCTGCGAGAGATGGTAATCGAGCCGGATGATGCCCTGATCGGCTTCGCCTGTGTTTGCAGTGGCGAAGCTGTACGCTGGCTGGCCACCACTGGTGGTATTCGGAAGTGGGACGAACTGATTGAGCAAACGTACGGAGATCGGATTAAAGGCCGAGGTCGGGATGGTCACAGCCGCGACAGGGTTGCCGCTACCGTCAGTAGTCGCCGGGAAAACGCCGGCCCGCTCGGCAGCTGATGGAACGACAGTGGTCTGCGTGGTACCCGTTTTGTTATGAAAGCCCTGGTAGGCAAGGAAGCCAAAAAGCTTGTCCTTGATGATCGGAAAGCCGACGGTGCCGCCATACAGGTTCTGGTGGAACGGCGGCTTCTGCCCGGGCAGCGAAAAATAGTCGCCGTTGTTCAGAAAGGTGTCGCGGTAGAACTCGAAGGCGTCGCCATGAATGGCGTTGGTACCGCTCTTGATGGTCTGGTTGACGATGGCGCCGCTGTTGCGGGAGAACTCTGGGTTCAGAGTGCTGGTGATGATGCTCTCTTCACCGATGGCGTCCGGATTGATGGAGATCCCGCTGTTCTGAAGGGGGCCGTCATTGATGTCAATGCCGTCCAGGATGAAGGAGTCGCCGGTGGTCTGCGAACCGTTTGCTGAAAAGCTGCCGAAGCGGTCGGAGGATTCGACGCTTCCTGCCTGAAGCTTCTGAAGCCCGGTCGCATCACGGCCGAAGAGGGGAAGTTCTTCAATCTCGGAGGCGCTGATGGTGTCCTTCAGCTGCGTGTCCGTTGTATCGACGGCTCCGTTGGTCGCTGTCACCTCAACTGTCTGAGAGGTCGAGCCAAGATCAAGCTTTGCATCGATCGACCGGTTCTCGTTCAGGTTGAGCAACAGGCCGGTGCTTTCGTATTTCTTGAAGCCGGGGGCATCGACGTCCACCGTGTATGGGCCACCGATCGCGATCTGCGGGAAGGTGAAAAAGCCCTTGGAATTGGTGGTGGTCTTGGTGACGATGCCGGTGCTGGTGTTCGTCACGGTGACGTTAGCAGACGGGATGATGGCTCCGACGCTATCCGTGATAGTCCCCGTGATAGTCGCCGTACTGCCGGTTTGCGCATTTACACCGGCTGTAGACAGAGCAGCAGAAAGAAGTACTAAAACACCAAGACGCTTGTATCTGAACATTCATCCTCCACGGACGTCATGCCTGCCGGGGAGCTACTGCTCTTACCTGAATGGGGCGGGGCTGTGCACGTACGTTATTAACGTGCATGCAACTAGAGTGCCAAAGGTTGTCTATGGGATATATGAAGGATTCATTACTATTCCCGGTTACCTGCGATGGCCTGAGTAGTAAAAGGCATTAAAGATACTGTTTTTGGAAGGTCTGACTTCAGTTAATGGAATCTATCCAGGGAAATCCAGGCGTCCGCATAGTGCTGACGCCTGGAAACCTCCATAAGGGCTCGCCCAGTAAACTCCTCAGTTGGTCTAGAAGGCGAGCGAGAGGGAGAACTGACCAAAGCGGCGCTCATCGCCTGTTCCCGTGATGCCGCCCTTCGATGCGTTGATGGGTAGCGGCCCTGCATCACCATAGTCAGCTACGTCGTTCTGCCCTTCCTGAAGGTACAGGTTGTGATGGTTAAGCAGGTCAAAGCCTTCCGCGCGGAAGATCAGATTGAACTGCTCGTGAATCGGGATGGTCTTGCTGACGGCGGCGTCGAAGTTCCAGGCGCCGGGTCCGCGGAAGCTGTTGCGGGAGACCATGGTTGAGGGGTAGGGGCCAAATTCCGAATCCTTGATTGCATTCGGATTGGCTGCACCGCCGGTCGCAGCGTACCAGGCCTGGTTGTAGAAGGACGTCGCCGCCGGCAGGTTTCCAAGCGTGTAGAGGTTGGTGCCCCCGCCGTTCTGGCCGGTAGGAATGTTTGTAAATGTATGTTGCGGTACGCTGCCGCCCGCCGGAGTGTAGCGCGGGATGCTGTAATCGCTGACCGAATTGCTGCTATCGAAGTAAGTGAATGGCGTTCCACTGCGGACCGTATAGATGCCCGTCGCCTGCCAGCCGAAGAGCGCCGACTTCAAGGTGCTGTGACTGTTGGTGAACCACGGTGTCTGGTAGATCGGGGCAATGACCAGGCGATGACGGATGTCAGAGTCGCCGTTGCCATGATCGAACCCCGGGTTGAATGGCTGGGTGTAGCCGAGGCTGAATGCGTTATTGCTGGCTGAGAAGGTGGAGCTAAGGTCATCAGTCGAGTGGGACAGGGTATAGTTCGCCGTGATATTCAGACCGGTGTGCCGCAGGTTATTGCTTTGCAGCTGTACGTTCATGGCGTGGTAATAGGAGTCTCCGCTTGAGCCACGATTGTTGATATTGCTGTACTGATTGTTCAACCGTGTCAGGCCGATGTTGCCGTCAGCATCCATGAGTGGGTCGCCGAGGTAGGCGTTACCGCTGCCGAGGGTGTTGATGTTCTTGATGTCGTAGAGATGGATGCCTCGAGCGCCAGCATACTGCAGAGAAACGACGGTACCGGAGACGAGCTGTCTTTCCAGTGCTGCACTGTAGAACTGAGTCTGCGCAGTATGAATGTTCTGGTCCACGTTGCGAAGACTGGTGGGCGGAAGTGGGACGGCCGGACCGCTTCCGGCCAGTGGACCAAGATTGTTGTTGGTTACGGGAATTGTTTGGGTGGCGTCGGTCAGAACAATGACGCCATAGTTGGGCGGATTCTGGATGACGTTAAATGTGACGTTCCCAAAGTTGCGCTCATAGCTGATGCCATAACCACCTCGGATGGAGGTGCGTCCATCACCGCTGAGGTCATAGGCAAAGCCGATACGTGGTGAAACGGTACCGTAAGAAGGCTTCCAGAGACTCTTGATTGGGCTGCCGGGTGTGGTATAGACCTGGCCTGTGCGGATGCCATTGAAGTCGAGGTTACCGTCGCCGTAGTAGAAGTTGGAGTCCAGGTTCGCCTTGTTATTATGCTGGACGCCGAAGTATTCGTAGCGCACACCATAGTTGAATGTGAACTTGGAAGTCACCTTGAAGGCATCCTGGCCATAGACGGCCCAGTCATGGAAGCGATCGCTCCTCGCGAAGTTGGGAGCGGATGCAGGCAGGTTGATTGTGCAGGCTGCAGTCTGATTGAGCAGACCAGTATAGGGATTCTGCACGCAAGGTAACGCTCCGGCAGGATCAACAGCAGCCTGGAATTCGAAGAGGTCTCCCGTGCCGAGTGCGGCGATGCCACTTGCCTGGTCGGTGCCGAGAATCTCATCTGCCTGGGCATAAGCACCATAAGCATTGTTGTCCTGGATGTAGAGGATCTGCCCGCCGTACTGCATGGAATGCTTGCTCTTGGTTATATTGACGTCTTCGTTGATCTGGACTGTGTTCTGCGGGCCGCCGTAGGGAAGGCCACCATTGCCAGGATTGGTGTCATAAAAGCCGGGAAGCTGGAGGTTGATGCCGACATTCGGGATCTGGGCATTGGTGGCTGCGAAAAGTGTCGGCGTGTTCTGCAGGGAAGTCTCGTACGTATTGCTTGAATCGAAACGACTGAAGCTCGCCTTGGTACTTTCGACGATGCTTGGATTAAATACGTGGGAGGCGCTGAGCAGGTAGGCCTGGTTCTTGTTAGCCCCGCCGACGTCGTACTGAGAGTAGGGCGAGGCGAAATCGGCGCCTGCCTGATCGACTTCGCTGTAATCCACGTAGCGGAAGAAGATGTGGGTCGCCTCACTGAGGTTGTAGTCGAAGCGGCCAAGAATGTTATAGGTGTTTTGCGGCAGACCACCGCCGGCATCGCCGGGCGCAGTGAAAGCTACAGAGCCGAAAAGCGGCAGCGATGCAGGCAGGGTCGTGATAGCCGGTTTGGCTGGACCGCTTGCGCTGGCGGGTGTGCCAGCCTGTAGGTTCGTGTAGGTGTTCAAAAAGTTGAAAGTCTGTGCGCCGTAGGTGCTGAAGTAACTCTTGATCGTGGCAGGAGCAACTGCCAGGTATTGCGGAGTGACCGTTGCGGCGGTCTGCACGGCTGCGCTGCGAACCCGGGTCCACTCAGTGGCTCCGTCAAAGAAGAGCTTGTCCTTGAGGATAGGACCGCCAACATTGAAGCCAAACTGGTTGCGGGTGTACTGGCCCTTTGGATTGCCTTCTTGCGAATTTGTTACCGTGTTGGAGGTGTAGGCGGCCAGCCGGTTGAACTCCCATGCGCTGCCGTGAAATTTGTTGGAGCCGGCGAGGGTGGTGACGTTCACGACACCGCCGGAAGCGCGGCCATACTGGGGCTCAAAGTTGCTGGTGGTGACGCGGAACTCCTGCACGCCGTCAATCGGTACCTTGATCCCGACCGTATCGCCGAAGACGGAGATGTTTTCGACGCCGTCCAGCAGAATTTCGGTTCCACTGGAGCGCTGACCGTTCAAGCCATAGCCAACGCCATAGGTGGTGGAGTTCTGATTGTTGCCCGCCGCCGTCGTGTCTCCCGAAGAGATGTTGCCGGAGAGCGCGACGAAGTCATATGGGTTCCGGGTGAGCGAGGGGAGCTGCTGGATCTGCTGGCGGTCGACGACCTGCGAAAGCTCCTGCGTCTCAGTGTTGACCTGTGCGCCGCCTTGCGCGACCACCTGGACTTCTGTTGCACCGCTGCCCAGCGTGAGCTTGGCGTCCAGAGTGACGTGACCGCCGACCGTAACTTCGACGCGTGACACAGAAGTCGTGAAGCCGGCAGCTTGAACGGTAACTTCGTACTGTGTTGGCGCCAGGTCGGTAAGCAGATATGTACCACCACTCCCTGTATGTTCTGTACGAACAGCCGCAGTCCCGATGTTCTTGACGTTGATGGTGGCATTAGTGACAACGGCGCCGGAGGGATCAGTGACCGTTCCGGCGATCTGGCCTGTATCGGTCTGTGCCCAGGCGGAGGGGGCGAGCGTCGCGAGTGAGAATCCGGAGACCAGGACTGCACTGAGTGCAAGCGTTCTGAAAGAGCGGCGTACGGAATCCATAAGGTATTTCCCCCAGAAAGTTCGACAACCATTGGCTGGTGTCGTCAATGCGTACAAAGTGGCAGATGATGTGACCGACGCCTGCACGCGGGAGGCCAATTGCATGCAAGGCCGAAATCCTAAAGATCCGCACCTTTCGTGTGCAATTCGGACCAGAAAAGTTTCAACATCGTTAGACTTTTCGTTTCGACGACATGAAATTTATATTAAATGTCATAGCATTTATATGCTTTGCTGGTTTTGTTTTGATGGCTATCCAGGGAACGTTTGTATCTCTCGCTGTGGCTAGGGAGTGGTGATGCAGAGCCTCCACCCAATCTGCGGTTCGTCGGAGCAGACAAACGTGGACAGATGCAGGTCCTCGCACACGAGGTGACAATGTGCGTTTGTACGGGTCTGATCACTGCGCGTTAAGCTGGCAGGATGGCGCTCCAGATATCGATCGCGGCAGTGACAGGCAAAGGCCGGTTGACCGGCTTTACCGGGCCGATGGAGTTCTTCGCCGGGCGGTTGGCTCCCTATGCACAGGTCGATTTTCCGCTGTTCGCGTCAGAGCAGGCTTTGCTCGAGTCACTCGGCCGGCAGAAGGGGCGCGTGCCTGCCATGCTGGTGCTGCTGGACAGCCGCGGGCGCACCTATTCGTCAGAAGCTTTCGCGGAGTGGCTGCAGAAGGAGAAGAACCAGGGCCGTCAGTCGATCGTGCTGGCAATCGGTCCGGCGAGTGGCTGGTCAGAGGAAGCGCGCGCACAGGCCAACCTGTTGCTGTCGCTGGGACCGATGACGCTGCCGCACGAACTGGCTCGGGTGGTGCTGACGGAGCAGGTCTATCGCGCGTTTACAATCATGGCTGGGCATCCTTACCATACAGGACACTGAAGCCGCTGTTCATTATTTGAATGCAGGTCCCTCCACTTCGGTCGGGGTGACTATACGTTGGTGTGTGGATGACAGGGTGCCCGGTTCGAGGGGAATGATAGATGTCGTGGTTTAAGCGGCAGGGATATGAGATTCAGGGTGCGACGGACAACGCGTCCCCTGACAAGACGGTCCGTACCGAGGGACTGTGGACGAAGTGTGCGGGATGTAAACAGTTCATTTTCAAGGCGGATATCGAGGCGAACCAGCAGGTTTGCCCGAAGTGCGGCTACCATTTTCGGCTCGATGCACGGGAACGCGTGGCGAGCCTGCTTGAGCCCGGGTACGAGCTCGTTGACCTGGAATTGAAGTCGACCGATCCGCTGGAGTTTGTTGACCTGAAGGCTTACAAGCCTAGACTGGCCAAGGCGCGGACGGAAACCGGGTTGAATGACGCGATTGTCAACGCCATCGGCAAACTGGGCCGCTATGACGTGGTGCTGAGCGTGATGGAGTACTCCTTCATTGGCGGTAGCATGGGAAGCGTCGTGGGAGAAACGATTGCCCGTGGTGTCGATCGTGCGCTCGACATGAAACAGCCGCTGATTGTTGTTTCGGCCTCAGGCGGCGCGCGTATGCAGGAAGGGATCGCGAGCCTGATGCAGCTGGCAAAGGTTTCGGCTGGGCTGGCGCAGAT
>CAXTNK010000038.1:11478-25877 GCA_964245665.1 uncultured Acidobacteriaceae bacterium | reverse complement strand
GTGCTGACCGATCCCACGTTCGGCGGCGTGACGGCGAGTTTTGCCATGCTTGGCGATCTGAACATTGCTGAACCAGGCGCACTAATCGGTTTCGCCGGGCCGCGCGTGATCGAGCAGACCATCCGGCAAAAACTGCCCGATGGGTTTCAGCGGTCGGAGTTCCTGCTGGAGCACGGCATGCTCGACGCGGTGGTGCCTCGCAAAGAGATGAAAGCTTACCTGGAGCGAGCGATCGAGTTCATGACGCCGCAGTAGGAATGGTTGAAATGAAAAAGGGCGCGGAGCTGATGGCTCCGCGCCCTTTTTACATTTCAAATGGAAGCTATTGGACCGGCCGGGCTTTACCGTCCTGGATGGCCCGCCGGATCAATGGGATGATCTGCCGCTGGGCTTCTTCGCCGAGCTTGACCTGCTGCTCCCCGAGACGGCCCTGCTCTTCGCCCAGCTTGCCTTGCTGTTCGCCCAGTTTTCCCTGTTCCGCACCAAACTTGCCCTGCTCTTCACCGGCCTGACCCTGGAGCTCGCCGAGTCTGCTCTGAATTTCACCGATCTGTTCCTGCAGCCTGGACAGACTTTCCCGATCGACTTCCTTCTGTGACTCCAGCTGCTTCATCTGCTGCAGGGCCTTGTCGAGGGCGGCCGTTTCCTTGCTGAGGTCAGGGTTCTGGATCCTGACGTTCGATTGCAGTCGGCCGAGTGCTTCCTGCTGACGGCCAAGAGCTTCCTGCTGTTTGCCTAAAGCTTCCTGCTGCTTGCCGAGGGCTTCGATTGGTACGTAGAGCGCCTTCGCGCGGGCGACGATCGCGGGGTCGTCAATGATGTAGGATTTGCCGTCGTGCCGGTAATAGATGAAGTCGCCGTGAACGGTTTTACGGATGGCATCGAACGACCCCATCTGGTTCCAGTCGCCGCTGGAGGTGTAGGCGTCGCTGCCGTTGACCAGGGCGTAACTGTCGCCGTTGTTGTTGTAGGAGTACGTGTAATGACAGTGACTGCCATCCTCAGGAGCGGGAGGCGCGTCTGGAGTGGCCGGTGCAGCTGGGGACGCAGGCGGTGGTGGAACATCCTGCGCTGCTTCCTGTGCCAGTACGTCTTCATGCGTAACAGCGTCGTATCCGTAGCGAGCGGTCGTTGCGCCGGCGCCTCCCGCTGAGGGACCTCCGGTCGTGGAGTAAACCAGCGAAGAGATTCCTGTGCCCGATGTTCTTCCGGAGCCGTCGGTTCCATGGTCAGTGGGCATTGATTGGGTCAAAGGGGCTGCGGCTGGTTGCGAATTTGTAATGGCGATGGGAGCTGATGCTTTCTGCGCAGCGTGGACGCGGACAACTGAGGTCGACGCGCACACGGCGAGCAGGCCGATGGCTGCTGCGAGCATGGGAAGCTGACGCTTGCCAGTATAGGACTGCTCAAAAAGCCGGTCGCTCAGGAGCCGCTCGATGCGAATGCGCAAACTGCTGGTGCGTGCCATCGCGACACCAGTGAGCGGCCATTGGGCGGAGGTCGCAAATTCGAGCAGGACCTCTGCATAGGAAATGCGGCTCTCTGCCTGTTCGAGCGCGGCAAGATCGCTCATGGCTTCTCCCAGTGCGGAAAGATGTTTCTGCATCCACCAGCTGAACGGGTTGAACCAGAAGATGGCGCAGTTGAGGCCGGCCAGCAGTTGGATATAGAAGTCATGTTGACGGATGTGCGCGCGCTCGTGGCTGAGAACGACGCGGAGCTTGGCTTCAGTCCATTGCGCAGAAGAGGCAGGCAGCAGGACAGAGTTGGCGATGGTGACCGGTGTAAAGATACGGTCACTAATACGAATATCTGTTGTGTCGAAAGTGAAGTCAGCGCGTTGGGCCTGCTTGCGCAGACGCATGGCGAGCGTCAGGCCGGTCGCGAGACGGACCAGCAGAAATCCGGCGACCAGGCTGTACAAAGTTGCCGCGTAAGAGATGGGCCAGTGGCGTCGCTGTTGATGGTGCTCTTCGGGTATGACGCTGGTTGACGTGTGCTCGTTGATTTGAGGGACGAATCTACGCTGTGCATGTTTCGGCGGATACGTCACAGCATCAGGTGTATGAATAGCTGGGGCGGTTGTCGTCCGGGTGAAAGAGGGCAGAATGTGCAGTCCGATGCTGCCGCTGACAAAGGCCGGCATGGCGAGGGCAGCGACCAGTGCGAGCAGCCACGCTGTGCGTTGAGCGCGGACCTGGTGAATCCTCAGCACGCGAAGAGCAGCAAAGAGGGTGACGCCCATAATGAGCGTGCGGAGCGCAGCCGCAAGCAGCAGGTGAGTATTCATTTCCTTGCCTTCTTTGCATTGGATTGTGCATCGGTCGTTACAGAATTGGCGGTTCGGGACTTTGCGATGCGTTCGGCCACGCGCTGGAGTTCTTCCCGATCGAGTACTCGCGAATCGATCATGCCAACCAGCAGCGCCTCGACTGAACCTTCGCAGAACCAGTCGACGATGCGCTGCACTGCGCGTCCTGCGACAGCCTGCCGCGTCTCAGCGGGCCGGTACAGAAAGGTCCGATTATCGAGGGTGTGCTCCAGGTAGCCTTTCTCTTCAAGGCGACGCAGAACGGTGCGGATGGTCGACTCCTTGAGCGAACGGCCTGACTGCTCAAGATGCTCCCGTACCTGGTCGGCATTCTGCACCTTGTGCTGCCAGACCAGTTCAAGGATGGTCCGCTCAAGTTCGCCTAGTTCAGCTGGATCGTGGGCCGCGACGCCGTGACGCGCTGTAGTGTTACTGCTCATAATGCTACGGAGCGTAGCACGTAAGTGGTTAGTACTGCAAACCGTATAAGCAATCGCCAGGTTCAGCAGGAGCAGAAAGTCTAATGGGGTACTGCATTAGAATGCAGATATGTCTTATGCGGCTGCCGTTCAACGCCTCTACGCTCTCGCTGCCGAGTTATACACGGCGCCGGGCGAGGCTCGCCGCAAGTTTGAGTTGGACCAGATGCGCCTGCTGATGCGGGCGCTGGGCGATCCGCAGAAGACGCTGCGCAGCGTTCTGGTCGCGGGGACCAATGGCAAAGGATCGACTGCTGCGACGCTCGCATCGATCTGCGCGGCCGCCGGCTTTCGGGTTGGCCTGTACACCTCGCCGCACCTCGCGCGGGTCAATGAGCGTATCCAGGTCCTGCAACGGGATACTGCGTTCGCACAGCCAGTGGTTTCGCGCCACGAGATCTCCGATGACGCCTTTGCAAGGGCCTTCGAGAAAGTGGAAGAAGCCTCGGCCAGGCTGCTGAAAGATGGCAGCCTGCCTGCCTCGCCGAGTTTTTTCGAGGCAATCACGGCCATGGCTTTCGTCTACCTGGCGTCTGAAGAGGTAGAGCTTGCGATCCTTGAAGTAGGGATGGGCGGACGGCTGGACGCGACCAACATCGTCGATCCGCTGCTGTCGATTATTACGGACATTTCGCTCGATCACACGGAATGGCTGGGGCCGACGGTCGGCGCCATTGCACGCGAAAAGGCCGGCATTCTCAGGAAAGGCGGCACCATGGTGACGTTGCCGCAGCATCCGGAAGCGAACCAGGCGCTGGGCGAGATTGCCGTGCCGCTGGACGTGAAGGGAATCAGCGCGGCGCAGTACGTTCCTTCGCATACTCTGGTGCAGGATCCTAAAAGTAACCGATACAGTGTCGAAATCGATGGAGAAACCGTTCAAGTGGATTCGCCGCTGGCCGGGCAGCACCAGCAGCGCAATATCGCACTCGCAGTTGCCGCCGCAGTCGAGTTACGTGCCAGCCATGGTTTCAATATCATGAATGAGCAGATCGCCCGCGGCATTACACAGACGGTGTGGCCGGGACGCTTTGAATACTATCCGGCCAAAGCAGGGCGGGCAGAGGTACTGCTCGATGTCGGCCATAATCCTGCCGGTGCGTGGGCTCTGCGTTCGGCGCTTTCCGGCTGGTCCGAGCTGTCGACACCGCGAACACTCATCTTCAGCTGCCTGCGCGACAAGCCTGTAGCTGAACTCGCACAGATCCTGTTCCCGCTGTTTGATCGCGTCATTTTGACGGCAATTGATTCCCCCCGGGCTGCGAGCCTGGCAGAACTGGGCGCTGCCGCCGAACCAACCGGCACACCCGTCGAGGAGTGCGCCGGGCCAGTGGATGCAATGGATACGGCGACCTGGCAGACGCCGCCCAGCGGACTGATTGTCGTCACTGGATCCGTGCTGCTGGTGGGAGCGGTCCGCAGCATGCTGGTCGCGTCCAATACGAGAAATGTCAGTCTGGAGCCAGAACGCGTCTCATGAGTCAGAACCTTCCGCTTGTCCCTTTTACCGTCGACGATGGGCAACCTTCACCTGATCTGCCACCATTGGGGCTCCTGGCGAAACTTCGTTCGAATCTCATCCAGGCTCCGCTGTTCGCCTTGTTCACGGGAGGTTTTGGCAGCGTCGCCCTGGTGGTTTCGCTGATTGATAGAACAGGCCGCTCCGAGCACTGGCTGGCGCAGCGGTGGGCGCGGTGTCTTACTGTAATCGCAGGCACCTCCGTGACCATGGTCGGCAGCGAGGTCCTGGAGCAGCACCCTGTAGCAGTCTATGCTGCCAACCACTTGTCCTATATGGATACGCCGGTACTCTTCGGCAAACTGCCATTCCAGTTCCGCATCCTCGCCAAACATGATCTTTGGAAGCTGCCGTTTGTGGGCTGGTATCTGAATCGATCGGGCCAGATCCCGGTGAACCTGGATGACCCGAGAGCTTCGGTGAAGAGCTTGAAGGCCGGAGTGAAGGCCCTGAAATCCGGCATGCCGCTCTTCGTTTTTCCTGAGGGCGGACGCGCTGTGGATGGTCATCTGCAGGCATTTAAAAGTGGGCCGGCGTTCATGGCGATCAAGGCGCAGGTTCCGCTGGTGCCGATTGCACTGGTCGGCACGCATGAACTATTTCCCATGCATACGCACCACTTCCGGCCGCAGCCGGTGAAGATGATCGTAGGCAAACCCATCCGCACAGAGGGAATGATCACACGCGAAGCAGATGCCCTGACTGAGCGTCTTCGTGAGGTTATCGCCCAGATGTACTACAAGCACTCGACGCTCCAGGCTCCGCCGCTGCCGGCGCCTGAAGCGCTGCCTGAAGTTGTGCAGGAGTATTCTGAAAAGCTATGAACGCCAAGCCGCACATCGCGATTCCTGAACCGACATCGTTCGATCATCCCTATAACCAGCGGGGTTGGCCGCAATATGCGCGCGCCGTCGAACTGGCGGGCGGTGTGCCGGTGCCGGTACCGCTTACAGAATCGCAGGCGACGGTGGCGAAGATTGTGTCTGGCTGCTCCGGCATCCTGCTGCCGGGCAGTGGGGCGGATGTCGATCCGCAGAAATATGGCCAGGAGCGGCATGCGCAAACGGCAGCGCCTGATCCGGTGCGTGAGGCGGTAGAAGAGTTGCTCTTGCAGGATGCCTTCAACCTTCATAAGCCGCTCCTGGGGATCTGCTACGGGTTGCAATCCTTAAATGTGTGGCGCAATGGGTCGCTCGAGCAGCATATTCCCGGTACCGGCGTTGATCATGCTCCTGGGCGTGACGTACTCGCGGCTCATCCTCTAGCTGTTGTGCGGCCGTCGCACCTGGCCGAGATCCTGAAGCTGGGTCCGCCGGACGCTGGAACCATGGTTAATTCCAGCCATCACCAGGCGGTAAAGGTCGCAGGCGATGGATTGATGATTGTGGCGCGGAGCGAGCCAGATGGCGTGATTGAGGCCGTGGAAGGTACCAGCCCGGAACAGTTTGTGCTGGGCGTTCAGTGGCATCCAGAGCGCAGTTACCTGGAGCACGTGTCTTCGCGGCTGATTTTCGAAGCATTCATCGAGGCAGCAGCTTCGTGGAAGATCCGCCCTGTGGTTGAGTCTGTCGTGGAGACTTCTGCACGTTGACGGATTTTTCTTCCGAGATGATTGCCAGGGCACTCGAATCGGCAGGCCTTCAATCGTTATCCACGCAGGCGCTGGACCGTCTTGCAATCTACGGAAATCTTCTAATGAAGTGGAACACCCGGATGAACCTGACAGCCATCCGCGATGCGCAGGGTGTTCTCAATCGGCACATTCTGGAATCCGTGGCGGCGGCGCAATTCCTGCCGTTTGGCGTTAACACTCTTTTGGATTTCGGTTCGGGAGCCGGTCTTCCAGGCGTACCGATAGCTATCTGCCGCGAAGACATTGCGGTGATACTGGCTGAGTCTCAATCAAAGAAGGCTGCCTTTCTGGCTGAGGCAGTCCGGAAAATGGGGATGCCGATCACCGTGCATGCCGGGCGGGTCGAGGATCTACCAGCGCGTAAAAAGTTCGATGTGGTGGCGTTGCGCGCAGTGGACCGGATGCAAGTGGCAGTCAAAGAAGCGCGTAGCCGGGTGGCGGAGGGCGGTCACCTGCTGCTTTTTGTGACCGCTTTATCCCGGGAGGATATCCTGAAGGCCGCAGGCAGCACCGTCGCTGCGGAGCTCCCTATCTCGGCAAGTAGTACGCTTCTTCTCTGCCAAGTTTAGGCGCGAAATGTTTCACGTGGAACATTGAGTGCATTTCGACCTGAGAGAAGGATCAACTCAGTTGACCTCATGCCTATTAAAGTTGTTCCACGTGGAACAACTCGCCTCTTCATGGTTACGTTTCAGGTGGAACGTTCAAGTTTTCCACGGCTCCCACATTGCCAGGGTCTTCGGAATCCTCTAACGTGAGAACAACCTCATGCCCAGTCCGAAAACCCGTTTGCTCGCTATCGCCAACCAAAAGGGCGGAGTCGGAAAGACAACAACAGCCATCAATCTAGCTGCCGCCGTTGCGATCGAAGGGCTCCGCTGCCTCCTGATCGATTGCGATCCACAGGCGAACACGACCGCTGGACTTGGCGTCGCCCGTGATGAAGAGCGCGACTCTATCTATGATGTCCTGGTTGGGGATGCGAAGGCGGCCGACGTAGTTCTTTCGACCGAAATCGAAACATTAAAGCTACTGCCAGGCAGCCGGCACATGACCGGAGCCAATGTAGAACTGGTCAAGATGGAGCGGCGAGAGTATCGCCTGAAGGAGTCGCTTGCACCTCTGCTCTCGAAATACGACTACATTTTTATGGATTGCCCGCCAGCGCTCGATTTTCTGACGCTCAATGCCCTGGTTGCGGCAACGAGGCTGCTCGTTCCGATCCAGGCCGAGTATTTCGCGCTGGAAGGCGTTAGCGAACTGCTGAATACGCTGGGCAGTGTGCAGGCAGTTTTCAATCCCGGCCTCGCTCTGGAAGGCGTCGTTCTGACCATGTATGACGAGCGGACAAACCTGGCACAGCAAGTCACAGACAATCTGAAGACCTTTTTCAAGGACAGGCTGTTCAAGACAGTCATTCCGCGCAACGTCCGCCTGGCTGAGGCGCCAAGCCATGGCAAGCCGGTAATGTTGTATGACAACCGCTCCAAGGGGACTGAGGCTTACCGCGAACTGGCAGAGGAACTGCTTGCGCGCAACGAGGTAGAGAGTCCGCGCGCCAAGGAGCGGAAAGAACTGGCTGCTATCCGCAAGAACACAAAGATTCGTTTCTGGCCGTACGCCTGAGGCTATACAGTTCACGGCAAAAGAGTTAGCTTACGTTTTAATTAAACAAGGATCACGTAATGGCCACCCAGAAAGCTTCCGAGTCAACCAAGGCACATCCCGAATCCGTTCATAAAGACCCGAAACGCCGTGCTCTTGGCCGAGGATTGGAAGCACTGTTGCCAGGCCGACTGCCCCAGCCGGCCGCGGTGTCGGTGGTCCCCAAGCCTGAGCAAGCTGCCTCAGAGCAGTCGGGGCGGCCAAAAGAAATTCCAGTCGACCAGATTGACCGCAATCCGTTTCAGACGCGGACGCGCTTCGATGAAGAGCAGTTAAAAGAACTGGCCGCCTCGATTGCAGCGACGGGCGTTGTCCAGCCGATCCTGGTGCGTAACCTGCCGAATGGCCGCTTTCAGTTGATTGCCGGTGAGCGGCGTCTGCTGGCGTCGAAGCAGTCAGGAAAAGAGACGATTCCAGCGGTGCTTCGGCAGGTGTCCGATGAGCAGGCGATGGAGATGACCATCGTCGAAAACCTGCAGAGGACCGACCTGAACCCGATGGAGCAGGCACGCGCCTATGATCGGCTGAGCCGCGATTTCAAGATGACGCAGGAACAGATGGCGACGCGAACGGGCAAAGATCGGGCGTCTGTTTCGAACTTTCTAAGGTTGCTGCGCCTGCCGCAGGAGATACAGGGCAAGGTGGAAGGAGGCGATCTGAGCTTTGGCCACGCACGGACGCTGCTGGCTCTCGACTCGCCCGAAGCCATGTTGAAGGCAGCGCAAAAAGTGGCGGCGTTGTCGATGTCCGTACGGCAGACGGAGACGTATGTGCAGGGACTGCTGCATCCTGAAAAGAAGCAGGCTGAAGCGAAGGTAGAGGAGCCTCTGGACCCCAATGTGCGGGATGCGCGGGACCGGATGCAACGGGCGCTTGGGCTTCGTGTGAAGATTGAAGATAAGAACGGACGCGGGCGCGTGATTATTGAGTATGCGCGACTGGAAGATTTTGACGGGTTGCTGGAAGCCATCCTGGGCGAAAGTTAGAGATTAAGGAATCAGCGTATGGTGGCGGGCCCGGAGCTTGAACCTGGTGAGGTGGTAATGAGTGCTGCAACGATCACGGCGCTGCCATGGCGCACGCCTGCGCTCTTCCGCTTCCGCGTGCTCATTTTCACGCTGCTGTCTTTACTCGGCTTTTATGCACCATGGCAGCGCTACTTCAATACCGGGCCAGTGCCTTCGACGTGGATTACGCTCTCTGCCTGGCTGGCGCGGACGGGGTTGCTTGATTACGCTCGCGCAACAGTAACTGTTACGGTTGCAGTTATTGGGTGTGCAGTGCTGGGCGCGTGCTTCAGGTTGTGGGCGACGGCATACATCGGCGCCGGCGTGATGAATGACAAGAGCCTGCGGGCTGATCACATCGTTGCGTCCGGGCCCTACCGCTACCTGCGCAACCCTCTTTATCTTGGCAACCTGCTGACATGCGCAGCAGTGTCCATACTGATGCCGCTGAGCGGTGCTATCGTGTTTCTGGCCGGCGTCGTCCTGCTTACCGCGGCACTGGTCGCTGCGGAGGGGCCGCACCTGGTACTGCAGCTTGGTGCAGCGTATAACACCTATCGCCAACAGGTCCCTAGCTTCATTCCGGCTATCCGCGCGCATGTGCGGCCCGCCCCGGTCAAGCCGCGCTGGATACAGTCGATTGCGGCTGAGTCGTTCCATGTGGGCTTCGCGCTGTGCCTGGTAGTGTTCGCATGGCAATATAACGTCGACCTGCTGATTCGCTGCCTGCTGATCTGTTTTGGCATCTCGCTGGTAGCGAATGGTATTTTCTCGGCACGCGCCCTGCGGCCGGTTATGCCACCTTCAGTATAGAAAAGCCATTAGACACTATCGTGGATACGTATTGGAATTCTGCATCTGAAAAAAGGTATGCCTCGTTCCGTGATCATCGCAAAAACACCCGACACGCCGCCGTTGTTTACGGCGGAGACACTGAAGTTTCTTCGAGGATTGCAGCGCAATAATGATCGCGAATGGTTTGAGCCGCGCAGGCATATCTACGAAAGCGCTTTGCGTTCGCCCATGCTGGCACTGATTGCCAGAGTCAATGAACAGATGGCTCTCTTCGCGCCGGAGCACGTGAAAGCGCCGGAAAAGACGGTGTTGCGCATCTATCGCGACACGCGTTTTTCGAAGAACAAGCTGCCCTACAAACAGCACTACGCAGCATGGTGGGGACGCGCGGGCATGGTGAAGACATCGGGCGCCGGCTTCTATTTTCATCTTGCATCGAAGACGCTTACGATCGCTGCCGGCCTGTACATGCCGGATGCTGGGCAGTTGCTGGCCGTGCGGCGCTACCTGCTCGATCATCACGAAGAACTGCGCAGCTTGTTCGCCGCGCGCAAACTGAAAGCCAAGATGCAGCTGTCAGACACGCAGGCATTGACGCGGGCACCGAAGGGATTTCCGAAAGACCATCCGGCGCTCGACCTGATCCTGTACCGCAACTGGGCGGTCGATACAGAACTGCCGTCAGCGACCGCCTTAGACAGTAAGTTTGCGAAGGCGCTTGCTGCCTATTTCGAAACGGCGGCGCCACTGGTACAGTTTCTGAATCGTCCGATCACCGCATCCAGCGAGAAGGTTCGGCGACCGATTTTTGCGCTGAATCCTTTCTAGCTTGCGGCCCTGAATTTTGTCTGCACGCCTACAAAACCCACCTAAAAGCCGAAAAAAACAGGAAATTTAGAACAAAAGCCGTAAAAACCTGAGGATTTCTGGTTTTTGCCGTTGACAAGTAGCGCCGCCAAGCCGCATGGTTAACCTCGGAAGGCTACGCGGGACCCGCATAAACATTGGGGATTCACGCACACCAGCCGGTAGGGCACGGCTGGCACTGAGGAGTAGTTTCCGGTGCCCAACCAAAGACCAGCCTCGCAGAGGTAAACCTCTGTGGGCAAAACAAACCGGCAGTTAACACCAGGAGGAATACATGGCAACAGGACTTACGAAGACACAGCTTGTTCGGCTTATGGCCGAGAAGCTTGCCCTTACCAACAAGCAGGTTGCAGCATTTTTTGATCTGCAGGCAGAAACAGCCGTAAAGGAAACCAAGAAGAATGGCGTATTCGTCATTCCCGGACTGGGCCGCCTGGTCAAGGCCGAGCGCAAGGCTCGCCTGGGCCGCAACCCCCAGACGGGTGAACAGATCAAGATCAAGGCGAAGACGGTCGTGAAATTCCGCGTCGCCAAGGCTGCCAAAGATACGATCGCGCCGCCAAAGAAGTAGTCTGGCCACCAACATCTCTCGTCCATATCGAGGCGAGAAACCGATGGCTTCAGTTGGCTCGCCTCGACTGACTGAAGAACGATTTACGAACACCCCGGGACGATATGGCCGTAAGGCTGTGGAAGCCCGGGGACTTTTTTCAGTTAGCGGATCGCCGCGAGGGCGCCGCGGAAGAGATGCTCGAAGTCTTCGCCGGCGCTCTTATCTTTGGCAACCGCATGCTCGATGGCCTTCTGCGCGGCAGGGCGGTTGTATCCGAGGTTCACGAGCGCGGAGAGGACGTCATCTGCCGCCGGCCCTGCGGCCTGCATGGCAGGAGTCGCGATGGCCATGTCTTCGAGCTTGTCCTTCAACTCCACGACGAGTCGCTCGGCGAGCTTCTTGCCGACGCCCGGCACCTTCACCAGCATGGCGTGGTCCTGCCCGCGGATGGCAGTGACGAGCCGCTCGGTATTCAGGCCCGACTGAATGGTGATGGCGAGTTTTGGTCCGACACCGGAAACAGTAATGAGCCGTTCGAAGATGCGTTTTTCATCCCGCGTGAGGAAGCCGAAGAGGGCAAGCGTATCTTCGCGGACCTGCGTGTGGATGTGCAGGGCGACTTCGCTGTTTTCAGCTGGCAGAGCGGTAAATGTCGAGACGCTGATGGCGACGTCATAGCCCACGCCCGCGGCCTCCACGATGGCCTGGTGTGGCAGTTTGCTGAGAAGTTTGCCGCGGAGGTGCGCAATCATTTGAATCGATTGTAGCGGCGAAGTGTACGAACGCAGCTACCGCCGGCGGTAAAGTACCTGGAACTCGTAGCCTGGATTCGCCGGGAAGAGTCGCGCGATGTGACGCAGGCGTTCAGCCAGCGCAGGTGCGGCGAGGAGCGGATACTCCCGTTCGCGCAGGTCTGCGTAATCGAAGTCAAGAGCGAGCGACAGCATGTAAATGGCAACTGCATCAGAGAATGCTGCTTCAAGAAAAGCCAGTTTCGCCTGCTCATCCAGCGGCTTCACCAAATGCAGTTCGGCAGACGATGCGGCTGCATTGAGCGATGAGCTATCCTTCCCTTCCTTGACGCGGCGCGTGCTTTCGCGGGCCGGCTCGGCGGGTACGTCCAGAACACGCCGGCGATTTTCCCACGCGTCCTGACTGGTCTCGCCGCGAACGTTCGCTTCAGCCTGAGACCATACCAGGTCGGCGAATTCCTTGGGAACACCAACCGCGTCAACGAAATGGTGGCCTACGTTGATGAATAATTCGAAAGCAAGCGCGAACTTTTCGTGCATCAGGCGGGTCGAGATGAAGGTATACTCGCGATCCTGAACCTTGACGTTGCGATGACAGATGGCGCGATCGCTCAGTTCGGTCGAGTAACCGTCGGCGACCAGTGTTTCACCGCTGCTGGCGAGTTCTGTGTCGGGACCGTCGAGGGGACCTTCATGGATAGTGAGCGGCACAAAGTAATACGCACGCTGCGTGAGCGCCTTGGCGACTGCCATCGGGATGGCATTGATGACCTGCTCGAGATCGGCAGTGTCCAACTGTATGTCCGCGAAGGTGGCAAAGCTGATGCCATTCAGGGCCTGTTGAGACGGTGTGCGCTCGGCTACCTGTGCAGCTGGCAAAAGCTCGATCTGGGCAGTTCCGACCATAAGCTAGTATTCTAACTCCCATGAGCTTATCTGCCGCCAGTGCCGTTCCCAAGCCATCTCAACGCGGCCCGCGTCTGTTTGGCATTCCGTACGGCGACTTCGGCTTGTTCGCCAGCCTGCTTCTTTCGCTCGCGCTGGGATTCATGACGTTCTTCGCGGTAACGTTTCTCTCCATCTTCAGCATCCTGATCTACAACGGTGTGACGCACAGCGCTATTGATCTCTCTCACGGTTACAAATACGTTGCTTTTCCGGTGGGGCTGGCTGTGCTGGCAATCAGCTTGTTAACCCTGGGTACGGTCTGGATGCGCCGCCGGCTGACGGGCAGGTAGGTCTCTCGATGGCCGTCGTTCCGATAGCAAATGCTGACGTGAATGCAGAAGAGGCTGTCGCGTTGTGTGCGCAGCTTGAGGCGGGCGACATTCTCTTCTTCCCGCAGACCCCGGTCGTGCTGCCGCCGGAGGACATTCAGTTCCTGCTCAGCCTGCAGCAGACAAATAGTTCCCTGCACAAAAACATCGCGTACAAGCCGCACGGGGATAGCATCTCCGGCGTCGATACTGCGACCGCGGATGCAGCGGCCGTACAGCGACTGCAGAGCATCATGCGCAGCTACTCGCAGAAGGTAAATGCGTTCCTCGGGGAGTTTTTAGCCCCATATGCGCACCGATGGCGACTGGACTATGCGAGCTTTCGTCCGCAGGAAGAAGAGAACCGCGACCTGCCATTGCGCCGGCGCAATGACCTGATGCATACCGATGCATTCCCGACGCGGCCGACGCATGGTGCGCGCATCCTCCGCTTCTTCAATAACATTCATCCCACGCGCACGCGCGACTGGGTCACTGGCGAACCGTTTCGTACGCTGGCACCGCAGTTCACACCTGCTGAAATCAAATTGCCGGCACCGGACACAGCCGTTGGCAAGGCTTTCAAGGGCATGGGACGCGGCATCGGGCTGAGTGCTGCAGTACCGTCTCTAAAGCGCTCGCCCTACGACGACTTCATGATGCGCTTCCATAATTTTCTTAAGGAGAATGAGAGTTTTCAGGAGCGCGTGCATAAGTATCCGTCACAGTTTCCTTCTGGTTCGAGTTGGATGGTTTACACGGACACGGTGCCGCACGCAGTGCTGGCTGGCCAGTATGCCTTGGAGCAGACGTTCCTGGTGGAGCATGCAGCGATGGTTGCCCCGGAGCATTCGCCGCTGACCGTGTTGGAGAAGCTGGCTGGCGCACGACTGGTCTAATCGCAGCATCAAAAAATTCCATTGAGGTGTCATGACGACGCAAGTCTGGAGTGCAGAAACCTATGCTTTTAACGCGCGTTTTGTCGCAGACCTGGGCGCGCCACTCTTGAACTTGCTCAACCCACAGGCTGGTGAAGATATTCTCGACCTGGGTTGCGGAGATGGCGCACTTACTTTGCAGATAGCGCATAGCGGTGCGCGGGTCGTCGGTGTCGATGGCTCGGCAAGTATGGTCGCGGCTGCGGTTGCGTCCGGCCTGGATGCGCGCGTGATGAATGGCGAAGCTCTCGAGTTCCGGCAGCAGTTCGATGCAGTGTTTTCGAATGCCGCGCTGCACTGGATGTTAAACCCGGATGCCGTGCTGGCAGGTGTCGTGAAGGCGCTCAGGCCAGGCGGCCGATTTATTGCTGAGCTCGGCGGCCATGGAAACGTCGCAGCTATTGTTGTTGCACTCCTCGCGGTGGTGCGGCGATTTGATGGAAGCGAAGCTGTTCGCTCGCCCTGGTATTTTCCGACTGCCGACGAGTACGAGCACAAGCTCAGGCAGCATGGCTTTGCTGTCGAACAGATCGCCCTCATTCCGCGACCGACATTGCTGGCAACTGGCATGGAAGCGTGGTTGAAAGTGTTTGCTCAGTCGTTCCTGGGCCATTTATCGAAGGC
>CAXTNK010000038.1:609-11468 GCA_964245665.1 uncultured Acidobacteriaceae bacterium | reverse complement strand
ATCGAAGGCAGACCAAGACAATGCGCGCGCGGAAGCCGTAGCATTGTTGCGTCTCGCGCTCTGCGACGCCAGGGGCAACTGGATTGCGGATTATGTGCGGCTCCGCTTCTCGGCCAGGCTGGCGTAATGCCGGCGATGCTTCGTTGCATCTGTGTCGCTGCGGTATGTTTTCTGACACCGCGTGAGACGGCGCTGATGGCGCAGCCGATGTCAGCCGGCATCCAGCAGGAGTTCATTTTCACAACCGCCCCGTTCCCTTCGAGTCACGCTTCGACAGTTGCACAACTGAGATCAGGTGAACTGATGGCGGCCTGGTTTGGCGGGACCTATGAAGGCAAGCCGGACGTTGCAATCTGGGCGGCGACACGCACTGCACAGGGCTGGTCAACGCCGCGCGAACTGGTGCGCGAGCCGAATATTCCCTGCTGGAATCCTGTGTTGTTTTATTCAAATGATGGACGGCTCTGGCTCTACTACAAGTTCGGGCCGAATCCTTCGAGCTGGACTGGTGCACGGCTCTGGTCAACTGACGATGGCAGGACATGGTCGGCGGTTGAGCATCTGCCTGCAGGGATTCTTGGACCCATCCGCGAAAAGCCGCTGGTCGAGGCGAACAAACATATTGTGAGTGGGAGTTCGGTCGAGAGCTATCACGCGTGGGCTGCGTGGATCGAGCGATCGACAGATGACGGACGGACGTGGATAAAGCAAGGACCCATCATTGGACCAGAAACTGCGACTCCTGCGAATGCCAATGGGACCAATGGCATCATCCAGCCCGTGGTAATCGAGATGAAGCCGGGCCACCTGCGGCTCTATGCGCGGGCGACTGAAAATATAGGCCACGTTGTCGCAGCCGATTCGACCGATGACGGCGTGACATGGACAGGTATGCACGCGCTCTCGCTGTTAAATCCAAACTCTGGCATCGATGCTGTGAAGCTTCGCGATGGGCGCGTGCTGATGATCTACAACGACACAGCGCATGGCCGGACGCCGCTTAACCTGGCGGTGAGCAGGGATGGAGAGCACTTCCGCAACTTCGCTACGCTCGAGAACACACCCGGCGAATATTCGTATCCAGCGCTTATCCAGGAGCGCGATGGATCGCTCGCAGCGACTTACACCTGGCAGCGCACGCGTATCCGGTTCGCGCATATTCCGCTCGCAACGGTGCCAGGCCTTTAGCTGCCCTGTGCAGCTGCTGATATCCTTCTTTTCTGCACATTTATTTCCGAACCTACTCTTGGAGGCTTCACCAGAATGTTCCTCAAACAATGCGCAGCTATCGTACTGTTGGGCACAGCAATCCTGCCGGTGTATGCTGCCGATAAGATAAAACATACAGACACTGTGGCTAATACAGCTGAACAGCAACCAGCGGTCGAGAAGCTTGACCTGAACATGTATGCGCGCATTCGTGAAGAGGGGTTGCAGCATTCACACGTGATGGAATTTGCCTCCGCATTAAGCGATGGCATTGGGGGCCGCCTGACAGGCTCGTCCAACATGGCGAAGGCGAATGCATGGACGCGCGACGAGCTGACGCGCATTGGCCTTGAGAACGCGCACCTGGAAGACTGGGGCGAGTTTGGCATGGGCTGGCAGCAGCTGAATACGTGGGTGCGGATGGTATCGCCGGATACTGCGCCGTTTATCGCGCAGGCTACGCCATGGTCCCCGGCGACTAGTGGACCGGTGAGCGCTGATGCGATCCAGGTGAACATTGACAGTGAAAAAGACCTCGACAAGTATCGCGGCAAACTTGCCGGCAAGATTGTTCTACTTGGAGCGATGCGGACTGTGTCGCCTGTCGACAAGGCCCTGTTCTCACGCTATACCGATGAGGAACTGGCTACGCTTGCAGAAACACCGCTGAAAAATGAAGCAACGGCACCCGTGCGCGAGGGTGCCCCGTCAGGTCCGCAGACTATGCAGCAGAGGATCGCGCGCTACCTGGAGCGCTCTGCGCTGCGCGACAAGATTGCTGTCTTCCTGGCGGATGAAAAAGTTGCCGGCGTCATCACACCGAGCCGCGACGCAGAAAACTCCGGCGGTAGCGGTGGTACATTTTTCGATGACAATGGCGCGGCTCTCGGCTCCCATCCTTATACGCGCGAGGGTGCCGTGAAGGTGCCGGTTGTGGTGATGGCTATCGAGAATTACGGCCGCATTTCGCGGCTGCTCTCGCACAACGTGCCGGTGACGCTCGAGATGAATGTCGATGTGAAATTTTCCGGCGACCACGAGCATGGCTTTGACACGGTGGCTGAAATTCCAGGGACTGATCCTGCCTTGAAGGAGCAGGTGGTGATGCTGGGCGGCCATCTCGATTCGTGGGCATCGGGCACAGGCGCGACGGATAATGGCGCCGGTTCCGTGGTCGCGATGGAAGCAGTGCGCATCCTGAAGGCACTCGATGTAAAGCCCCGCCGTACTATTCGTATCGCGTTGTGGAGTGGTGAAGAAGAGGGTCTGTTTGGTTCGCGCGGGTACGTGAAAAACCACTTTGGTTCGTTCCCTTTATCAACGGCGCCAGACCAGGTGAAAATCCCCGAATATTTCCGCAAAGCGGGTGGTGCAATCGAAACCAAGCCGGAGTGGAAGGACCTGGACGTCTACTTCAATGTCGACAATGGCAGTGGCCGGATCCGCGGCATTTACCTGCAGGGCAATGCAGCAGCAGCGCCGATCTTCAGCCAGTGGATTGCGCCGCTTAAGGATCTCGCGGTGACGACCATCACCATGGCGAACACGGGCGGTACGGACCACCTTTCGTATGACGCGGTGGGCCTGCCGGGCTTCCAGTTCATCCAGGATCCGTTGGATTACGAGACGCGCACGCATCACTCGAACCAGGATGTTTATGAGCGGCTGGAGCCGGGCGACCTGGCGCAAATCGCGACGGTCGAGGCGATCTTTGTGTACAACGCTGCAATGCGTGACCAGATGTTTCCGCGCAAGCCCTTCCCGCATCCTGAGCTGGACGATCAGCGGTCTGCGCCACTGAAGGATGTCTTCCCTGGTGCGGTAGCCGAGCCGGCGGCGAAATAACAACATCCAATGAGAGAGCGGAGGCTCAGATTGCCTCCGCTTTTTGTTGGACAAGTTGTTCTATTCTGAAGGCAGCACAGTTTGTTGCGCGCCTACTATGTCAGAACAAATCCAGATTCATCTCCCTGATGGCTCGGTCCGCCCTGTAGCGGCCGGCACTACTCCTTATGATGTTGCGTTTTCAATCTCACCGCGGCTTGCGAGTGCGTCTGTCGTGGCGCGTATTGAGCCGGTACACGCGGCCGCAGCTGTTGCGGAGCGCGATGCCGGGCCAGTCGACGCCAGGCAGGAGAGCGAAGCGCAGATGTATGCGGACGCCGATGCGCAGACCGCTCGGCTGGTAGACCTGTCGACGCCGCTGCACGAAGATGTGAAGCTGCAACTGCTGACGGAGAAGGACGCCGAGGCACTGAAAGTGGTGCGGCATTCCGCGGCGCATGTGATGGCGACGGCGGTGCTTGAGCTGTTTCCGGAGACCAAGCTGGGCCATGGGCCGGCAACGGACGCAGGGTTCTTCTATGATTTCTATCGGCCCACTCCGTTCACCCAGGAAGACCTGGCGCGCATCGAGCAGAAGATGGCCGAGGTGGTCGCACGCGATGAGAAGTTTGTACTCGAGCATGAACCGCGTGAGCAGGGGCTGGCGGAGTTCAAGGCCGGCAATGATTTTATGAAGATGCATTTCGTCGAGCGTTTTACCAAGCCCGGCGATGAAATCTCTTTGTATCGCAATGGAAATTTTGTCGACTTCTGCCGCGGGCCGCACGTACCTTCGACTGGCCGCGTGAAGGCATTCAAAGTGATGAACCTGGCGGGAGCGTACTGGCTGGGAGATGAAAAGAATCCACAGCTGCAGCGCATCTACGGCACAGCTTTCTTCTCGAAGAAAGAACTGGACCAGCACTTCGAACGCCTTGAGGAAATGGCGAAGCGCGACCATCGCGTACTGGGCAAACAGCTTGACCTGTTTTCCATCCAGGAGCTGGCAGGTTCAGGGCTGGTGTTCTTCCATCCGAAGGGTGCAGTCATCCGCAAACAAATGGAAGACTGGATGCGCGATGAATGTATTCGACGCGGATACGATATGGTGTACACCCCGCATGTCGCGAAGGTGGATCTATGGAAGATCAGCGGCCATGAGGGCTTCTATTCGCAGAACATGTATACGCCCATGGAGTTGGACGACGCCGATTACCGGCTGAAGCCGATGAACTGTCCGTTCCACATCCTGATCTACAAGAACACTCCGAAGAGTTATCGCGATCTGCCCGTGCGCTATGCCGAGTTAGGTAACGTCTATCGTTACGAGCGCTCTGGGACGATGCACGGTCTGCTGCGGGTGCGCGGATTCACGCAGGATGATGCGCACATCTTCTGTACACCGGAACAGATTGAAGATGAAGTTGTGGGCTGCATCGACTTTGCGCAGGCCGTGCTGACGACCTTCGGCTTCAGCGATTTCAAGGTCGAGTTATCGACCTGGGATCCGAAGGACCGGCAGAGTTATGCGGGCTCCGATGAAAAGTGGGAGCTGGCCATCTCTTCGCTGAAGAATGCGCTCGATCGCAAAGGGATCCCGTACAGGACCATTCCGGGCGAAGCGGCGTTTTACGGCCCGAAGATCGATATCAAGCTGGTCGATGTGCTTGGCCGGTTATGGCAGCTGTCGACAGTCCAGTTCGACTTCAACCTGCCGGCGCGCTTCGAGCTCGAGTACGTGGGTGAGGATGGCGAGCGGCATCAGCCAGTGATGGTGCATCGCGCACTCTACGGTTCGGTCGAGCGTTTCTTCGGTGTGCTGATCGAGCATTATGGCGGTGCGTTCCCGCTGTGGCTCGCGCCAGTGCAGGTAGGATTGGTGCCGATTTCGGAGCGCCATGCAGCCTACGGAGAAAAAGTGGCCGAGGAGTTGAAGGCCGCTGGCTTCCGCGTGGAACTGGATGCACGCAACGAGAAGATGAACGCCAAGGTCCGCGACCTGACGATGCAGAAGATTCCTTACGTGCTGGTGTTTGGCGACAAGGAAGCAGAGGCGAACGCAGTAAGCGTGCGGGTACGCGGCAAAGGCGATCAGGGAGCGGCGCCGCTGACAGAGTTTATTGCCAAGGCGAAGCAGCTGGTGGAGACGAAATCGACAGAGCTGTAAGGTGTCAGCCAGCCCCGCAATTGGCGGGGCTGGTTCCCGCAGGCATCGTCATCATTCTGTAATCGAAATCTGATTAAATAGGGCGCGGATGCGAATAAGCTTTGTAGTGCCCGCCTATAACGAGGAAGCCTACCTGGGCCGATGCCTCGATTCGATTGTGGCGCAGACCGCAAACGCTCCCGAGACCTTCGAAATCATCGTTGTGAATAATGCCAGCACAGACAATACGCCTGCAGTGGCATTGTCATTCCCGCGTGTGCAGGTAGTGGACGAACCGCGTAAAGGCCTGACCTACGCACGCCAGGCTGGGTTTGATGCCAGCACCGGCGACTACATTGCTAACGTGGACGCCGACTCTGTCCTGACGCCGGGCTGGGTCGATGAAGTCATCCGCAACTTCACGCAGCAGCCTAGACTGGCGGCGCTCAGCGGCCCGGTCATCTACTACGACCTGACCATGCGGCAACGGCTGCTGGTACGGGTTTACTACTTCATCGCATGGAGCTCGTACGCGATCAACCGCTATATTCTGCGGGTTGGTTCCATGATCCAGGGCGGCAATTTCGTGGTGTCGCGGCGGGCGCTGGAGCAGATCGGCGGATTTGATACCAGCATCGCGTTCTATGGCGAAGATACGGATATTGCGAGACGGGTCAGCAAGGTCGGCCCGGTATTGTTTACGTTGAAGTTGAAAATGTATACGTCTGCGCGAAGGCTGAATAAGGAAGGCGTGATGCGCATGGCTTTCCGGTATTCCATCAACTACTTCTGGACGACGTTTTTCAAGCGGCCGTATACGCGGGAATACGTAGATATACGGGAGTCGAGCGGACTGTAGTCGTCTGGCGCCTTGGAACAAACGCACGTCATTCGACTTCGCTCAGGATGACATCTCCATTGGTTATGGGTAGACCGTCGCTCACGCGATTTCTGTATCACCCACACCCGATTCCATGTCGACATCTGCATAGAACATCCGCATTCCCTTCGCGAACGGCCGGCTTTCGAGCAGGTGTACCAGACCGATGGCCATGCGGAGCAGCCGCGGCGGTTTCCCACTGGGCCATAGTTCGGCCATCGGTCTCATGTTGCCTTCGGCGTCGGGATGAAAGGCTCGTTCATCCCAGCGCTGCCAACCCTCGGAGAATTGCGGGAAGTTGCGGACTGCGTCAAGGGTCGAACGCAGGATGCGCTGCTCCCATGGGGCTGCGTACTGCTGCATGAAGAGGACGTGGCTCTGCTTTTTGACGCGGACCTCGTGTACGAAGTCGTTGAAGGTGACGGCGTTGGTCAGGTTAACGACGGCGTTGGGTTCAAGGCCATGACGGTCGCCGCCGGAAATGAGCAGTTGCCCCCAGCGATGCGCCAGTTTGACGACTGCACGATTTTCTTTCAGGTTCCGGAGACCATTGAGTTCGAGCGCATGCATGCACGCGCCGTGTTCGACCATGAAGTCGCCAACGCAACGCTCGTGCTTCTCCTGGCCGATGGAGTATAGGTCCCACAACGGATGGTTGAGGACGAGCAGTACATTCGGCAGAGCGTGCAGGCTGCGCAGAATGCTGGACAGCTCCGCCGGGTCAGGGGCAGCGGTGTACTTTGCGAAGCGGGCCATCCATTGCTGGCCGGTATCGCTCGGCAGGTTGTGGACGCCGAGGTGGAACTCCGTCTCGCGATAGGGAGCTGACCACTCGACCGAGACGGGAATATGCCGTGACGACGGCACCGTACGCAGCAGCATGGGGCCCTGGATGGTGTCGTGATCGGTAATCGAGACGAGCGGGCTCAGGCCGAGCTGCTCCTGGATCTGCCGGCTTTCGAGCTCGAAGGCCATCTTCGGGACCAGCGGCGGACGCCAGTTGCCTTGCAGAAAGTCGAGTTGAAGACCGTGTCGGGCGAGTGTACGACGTTCGCAGTCTTCGAAAACTTTACGCAGGACGGGAATGTCGCGTGCCATTTTGTTCAAAAATGTCAGGCTCTCTTCGGAGAGGCTGGTGTGACTGTGCAGCGAAACGGCGGTCGTGTATTCGGAAACTGCGGAGATCTTACCATCCTTGACTCTTTGCGTTTCTTCCCACAGATACGAAATGCGCATTGGGTCCCCATTTCCACTTACAAGCTGAATCACCACCTGCTGGAGTCGCATACGGCCTTGTGCCGATGCCGTAAGTATGGGGTCGCGCGCATCAATGGGTTGTTAGGACAAGAAGAATGATTGCTTAATTTTTTGTGCAATGTGTACCAGGGTTATACCGCTGAATGTTGCGACAAATGATCAGCATCGACAACCATGCGATGGCGGCATCCGCTTGCGTCTAAGTGTCTTACGGGTGCAATCCCCGCCACAAGCCCGTTTTGAGTAGTAGAATCCGAAAAGACCTTTTACCATGTGTTCATCTGCCGGGATGTCTGTTCAGCGGCAACTCAGCGAAGGGCACGTGGGCTATGGAATTGACCGAGAGATACGTGCCTGAAAGTATTCAAGACCGCGTTTTGCGCCTGGTGGCAGGTATTCGAAGGCTCCCCGTGGAGGACGTCACACCGGAGAAGACCTTCGAGGACCTGGGCATGGACTCGCTGGATAAGCTGAACCTGCTTTTCGAAGTCGAGAATGAATTCGACGTCGAAATCGATGACCAGGAAGCAAAACAGATCAGCCGTGTGAGCGAAATGATCGTCGGCGTCACGCAACTGGTTGAGGCGAAGGAAAAGTCCTCGTCTGCCAGTTAACGTGAGCGGTCTGCGTCGGGTAGTCATCACCGGGTTGGGCGCTATCACCTCTCTAGGCCTGGACACCGCGGAATTCTGGCAATCACTGGCTGCCGGAAAGTCCGGCATTTCACCGCTGCCCCCCTATGAGCAGGGCACCATCCGCTTCAAGAATGCTGCCAGCATCAGGGGCTATAACCGCGATGCGCACTTCCCTGACAAGAATGTAGCGTTGATGGACCGCTCTGCGCAGCTGGCGCTGGTTGCCGCGCGCGAAGCCGTGAAGCAGTCCGGCATTGAATGGAACGACGATCTGCGAGCCACGGCGGCGATTGTGACCGGGTGCTGCATGGGCGGCCGCGCTGTCGAAGAAGTTGGTTATTGGGAGATGTATCACCATGGCCGGCCGCGGGTGAATCCGCTGACCATTCCGTTGAGTATGGAAAGCGCAGGCGCGAGCCATATCTCGATTGAGTACGGCATCCAAGGGCCGACTTATACCGTCTCGACTGCGTGCTCCTCGTCTGCACATGCCATTGGCCAGGCGTTCTGGATGGTGCGCTCCGGCTCTGTGCCGGTCGCCATCTGTGGCGGCAGCGAGGCGCCACTGTTCTTTGGCGGATTGAAGGCATGGGAAGCGATGCGTGTCGTCAGTCCTGATACATGCCGCCCGTTCTCAGCAGACCGCAACGGGATGGTGCTGGGCGAGGGTGGCGCGATGCTGGTGCTGGAGACACTCGATGCTGCACTGGCGCGCGGCGCGAAGCCGATCGCCGAAATAGTCGGCTTCGGCATGTCGTCCGATGCGAGCCACATGACGCAACCATCGCCTGAAGGCGCGGCGCGTGCCATGCGGGCTGCGATGCGGGATGGCGGTCTTTCAATCGAACAAATCAGTTATGTAAATGCACACGGCACGGCGACAGAAGCCAATGACCGTGTCGAATCTGCTGCATTGCGGCTGGTGTTCGGCGACTACGCGGAAAACGGGCTGGCGATCAGCTCAACGAAGTCCATGCATGCGCACACGTTCGGCGCTGCCGGGGCAGTCGAGGCAGTCGTGACCACGCTCGCGATTCAGAATAATGTGCTGCCGCCGACCATCAACTTTAACCGGGTTGATCCGGCATGTGGACTCGACGTCGTCCCCAATGAAGCGCGACCGAAGACGATCGAAGCCGCGCTGTCTAACTCGTTCGCGTTCGGTGGATTGAATGCCGTGCTCGCCTTCAAAAGCTATCGCTGAACATTCACTGCGTTTCCCACGGATCGTACTCGCCGATGCTCCAGTGGTGTCCTTCCGGATCGCGACAGGTGAATGCCTTGCCGCCATATTCTGTCTGCACCAGGTCAAAGACCATCTCCGCGCCTGCTGCCTTTGCCATGGCATAAATCGGCTCGCAGTCGCTGACGATCAGGCAGATGTTCTGCGTTCCGCGATTGCCCACTTCGTCCGGCTGTACCATCGTCGACGCGATTCTGGAATTGTTGTCGACGGAACCGAGCATGATCATGCCATTGCCGAAGGTTAATTGTGCATGGGCGACGGTCGTCTCGCCCGCCATGTAGACGGCCTGTCTTTCAAAGCCGAAGGCCCGCTGCAGCCAGTCAATCATTTTGAGTGCATCACGATACCGCAGCCCGGGAATGACAGTGGAGGTGCATTGCTTCGCTACGTTTTTCATACTGACATCCTGCCACGCGAAGTACATTCGCGGTCGACACCGCAGCCTTGATTCGCTACAGGCGCATCATGGCACATGTATCCTGGCCCAGGCAATAGTGCGGGCCATGCCTTCGGCAAAAGAGATCGCTGGCTGGAAACCGAAGTCACGCTGCGCGCGGCCGATCGGATATTCCTGGTCACGCGAAAGCAGGAGTACTGCATGCCGCGTCAGCAATGGCCGCCCCGGCAGCGGTAGATACTTCCAGGCACCCTCCATGGCATGACCAGCCTGCATCGCGAGTGCAGATGGCAACTGCAACCATGGTTGTTTCAGTCCAAGGCCAAGCGCCAGTTCTGAAACGTATTGCTTCCATGGGACATTCGTAGCATCAGTGATGTTGTAGGTCCTGCCGATGGTCGCTGGGGAAATCGCGGCATCGATCATTGCCTGTGCCACGTTGTCGACATAGCAGAAACCGCCGCGTTCGCGGCCCTTGTCAAACAGCGCCATCGATCGCTCGCGCAGCAGCTTGACAATGTCGGTGACGAATGCTGCCCCGCGCGGACCGTAAATGGTTGCCGGGCGCAGAATGGTCACGGGTAGGCCGGCCTTTTCGTGGGCTTCAAGAACCGCTCCTTCACCCAGGCACTTCGTCTCGTTATAAGGCAGGCCGACAAACGTACGTGGATGCTCTTCGTCACACACGACGCGGGGATAGCCATACACATCAGTCGTGCTGATGTGCAGAAAGCGCTCGAGCTTGCCGGCGTAGCGTGCCGCGAGCAGCAGGGCTTCTGTCGCGCTGACATTGGCTGCGTAATATGCGGCGGCGGGAGCCCAGTCGGTGGAGCAGCCGGCGCAATGGAAAACGTGCGAGATGCCGCGCATAGCGCCAGTCAGTACGTTCGCGTCGGTGAGTTCTCCACGCACAACTTCGATGGGTAATTGTGTGAGGTGATCGAGGTTTGAGGTTGCACGCACAACGATGCGTACCGGGACATTCTGCGTGACGAGTATTTCTGCAAGACGACCTCCAAGGAAGCCACTCGCTCCCGTGATGAGTGCGCGCTGAATCATTGTCACCGGACTGCTCAATCTGTCATCGCCCTTCGACGCTTCTTCATTTTCGCATCTCTAAAGCAGCATGGGAGAGGGCATGATTGCCGGGAGCCTCGTGCAAGGAATCGAGGGCGCTTGAAGCAAGCATGAGACTGTTCCAGTTGGAAGCAGTTGCCGGCCTATTGCTCTCGACGATTTTGCCATTTAGGTCAGTGGGAAGAAAC
>CAXTNK010000038.1:0-599 GCA_964245665.1 uncultured Acidobacteriaceae bacterium | reverse complement strand
CATTCGCCTTCATTCCGAAAGCAGGGTACAGCACACCTCACCCGGTGCGGGGGTCGCGAGCAGGCCATTGGAAAAGAATGCGTGCAGCTGTTGTGATGACGCTGGGGTCAAACTGGACGCGAGAGCTTGTCAAAGGCGTCGAGTGCATACTCGAGATCGGCCTGCGCATGCGCTGCAGTAACGCAGAGTCGCAGTCGCGCGATGCCCTGTGCAACTGCCGGGAACATGACAGGAGTTGCGATGATTTTGAAATCGCGCAGACGCCGGGCGAGCAGGCCTGCATCAATCTCACTGCCGAGAATGACGGGGATGACGCCCGTTTGCGAGAAGCCGGTATCGTAACCCAGAGCCTGCAGACCGCTACGGAGAAAGTCTGCGTTTTTCCGAAGAATGCTGACGCGTTCCGGCTCCTCTTTGAGGATCTCGAGTGATTTGCGGACCGCAGCGACGGCTGCCGGACAAAGGGCGGCCGAGAAGATGAAGGGTGCTGCGGCGTGCTGCAGATAGATAGCCAGCTCCTGCGAAACCGCGACAAAGCCGCCGTTTGAAGGAATGGCTTTGGCAAGCGAGCCCGTCCAGATATCGACGTCGCTGGTTTT
>CAXTNK010000037.1:45745-46511 GCA_964245665.1 uncultured Acidobacteriaceae bacterium | reverse complement strand
GTCGCAAATGCGACCTATCGCAATCATGGTACGCACGCGGAGGCACTGGAGATTGTCTTCGACCCGCAACAGTTGAGCTTCAGAAAGCTGCTTGCATTCTTCTTTCAGATTCATGATCCGACAACGTTGAACCGGCAAGGGAACGATGTCGGGCTCAGCTACCGGTCTGCAATTTTCTACACGACGGAAGCACAGATGCTGACCGCCACGGAGACGATCGCAGACGTAGAGGCGTCAGGACTCTGGCCCGGTAAAGTTGTGACCGAAGTTGTGCCGGCGGGTCCTTTCTGGATGGCAGAGCCGGAACATCAGGATTATCTGGAAAGGTTCCCACACGGCTATACCTGTCATTTCATCCGTCCTGACTGGACCCTGCCGCATCGTGCAGCCTGAAAGCAGATTGAGCATCGACGAGGCATCACCGAGGAAATCGTAACCCGACCTGACGCACTCTTCGCCAGGTGAAATGCTCACGCGAACCCTCGTAGAATCGGTCACGATCCTTGCACGAGCACTGAGATCGCAGTCCCGGGAGCGTTGCGGTTTCGTTCAGCATCAGCCACTGATTCCATAGTTGCTGAACGATGCGCTCTCAGTGCCCCGCCGAGCATCCTGGTATTGTGTCACAGTGTGTCGCTAAAACGATTTGTGCTGTTTCCGCACTTACGATCAGTGTGGCATCTCAATCGTCTGCTTAGTGGGCTGGTGTGGAGCGAAGGTTGTCCAGCGGTAATCGGTGGCCTCGGTCGGCGTGGTGGGTGCAGTC
>CAXTNK010000037.1:15184-45735 GCA_964245665.1 uncultured Acidobacteriaceae bacterium | reverse complement strand
GCGCGGTTTCTGGGTGACGATAACCGGGTTCGCGATACCGTTCAAGTCGTACACGATTTTGCCGTCCTTGATAGTCAGTTCACAGACAAGCTTCCTCTCGCCATCAAGCCTTCGATTCACCATGTCAGTAAAGCCGAACTTGCCGTGCTCGAGCCTTAGAACGGCAACATCAGCGATCGATCCAGACGAAAGGTTACCAAGTTCGTCATGACGAATTTCATGCGCAGGGTGAGAGGTCATTTCTGCAATGACTTCTTTGAGAGGTACGCCGAGCGCCATGATTTTGTCGGCGACGTTCAACTCGTCTTTCATCGCACTGTTCATGCTCGCAATATGCAGATCGGTGGAGATGGAATCCGGTAGAAAGCCATCCTTGACCATGGGCACTGCGAGCGACCACTTGAAACTGCCTCCGCCCTGGCCGACATCGAAATAGATTCCTCGCTTGCGTCCTTCGAGCAGTGCCTGGCTGGGGCCGAGGGTGATGGGATCCTGCTCATGGCGCAGACCTGAATACATGTGGGTGTAGATATCTCCGGGCCTCAGCTTCGTAGTCATCAGTTCGTAGATGGGACGCGTCGGGCGGTCGGTGCCGAAATCCACCATGACAGGGATATTGGCCGCGGCGCCGGCGATGACGGCTTGCTCCACCGGTGTCCATTCCGGCCCTTCAAAATGGGCGGTCTTGATGCCGACGATGGTCTGCGGATATTTGAGAGCCATGGCCGCTGTTGCTTTGCCATCCATGTCCGCCGTGTTCTGTTCGTATTTCCCGCCGCGCATTCCGGAGCCGACGATATTCAGCATGGCGAGGACCCGTGTCTTCGATCGGTCGATAATACGATCTTTGAAGTCTTCGAAATTGCGCCAGCCGGAACAGCCTGCGTCGACAACCGTCGTGACGCCAACGCGGAAGGTGAAGCCATCAGGTGGCACGGAGTTGTCGCCTGCGTACGAGTTGCGCTCACCTGTGCCGGCATAGACGTGAACGTGGATATCAATCAGGCCCGGCGTGACATAAAGACCCTTAACATCAATGGTTTTCAGTGCCGAACCGGGAGAGATAGGGCGAGCTACCTGCGCGATTTTTCCGTCTTTGATCGCGACGTCAAGGACAGAGTCAATGTGGTTCCTGTCGTCGAGCACATGACCATTCTTGAGGAGCAGGTCATACAAAGGCGCCGGGGCCTGCGCGAAACTGCTGATGGACGTAAGTGCAAGCGCGAGAACGCAGCTCGCCATTTTCCTGAGTGCGCGATCGACACTAGACATCAACGTCACCCGGCCCTTTTTGAAAGTTGCGATTGCGCTGGCGCAAAATTCGAGTTGTTCAAGCGCGAATTGCGGTCCACGTAGCCTGTCCATACTCGCCGAGAGTGACTGCGCCCTGCATATTGCTGCCCTGCACTGAGCCTTTGAACGTCCATGGAACGACGTTGCCGCTGACCTGCATGACTGATTTAAATTCCACCTGGTCTGCGTGAACCACGCCCTCGAGCGGCGCTTTGTAAAGCTCGCCCACCTGCATACCTTTGACGGAATTGCCGGATTGTTCAAGCGTAAAGTGCTGCTCGCCAATACCGCGCGCGTATTGGATGGACACGGCCCACTTCCCATGAACCTCGGATGGGGTGCCGGAAGGGATTACGGGATCCACATAGTGGCCAGGCTTGGTAAGACCTTCGTAGATAGCGTCGGCGATCAGCCGTTCATCGCCTGCATCCATCATGTACGGCATGATGGTGATTGAACTCGCCATGCTGGTCGGGCGAATACCGGTGCCCCCATCCACCAGGATGCGGGGTGTTCCTGCATCCAGTCGTGCGACAAGTTCCGTCCCCGTGATCTTGAGTGTATTGGCATCCCAATGAATGCGCAGGCTAGGCGCGCGATTCGAGAGGTCTTCGGGTTGCTGATATTCGATGGTGATCGACGGAAGGTTCTTCACGCGGCCTTCGATATGCTGCAGCCAGGAGAGCCACTCCTGCTGCTCGGCTTCGTGATCGCGCTGGTACCACTGGCGCACTGCTGCCAGCAGGCCCATGGTTTCTTCCTTACTGCATTTCATGGCGCGACCATAGTTGTGGTGAGGTGCAGCCTGAAAGAAGGCGGCACGGCAAAGATCTTTCTGACCAATCAACATGCCTGATGACTGCGGTCCGCGCATACATTTGCCGCCGGAGTAGCCGACAAGCGTGGCGCCGTGTTGTATGTGGATGTTTGGCTTCAGGGGCTCTTCCGCGGCTGCATCGACGAAGACCGGCACACCTTTCTCTTTGGCGATGGCGCAGATGCTTGGAATGCTGAGCGGTCCTTTTTCGGCATCCGGACTGGAGAGGATATAAATCATCGCGGTGCGGTGACTTAATTTCGATTGCAATTCTTCGGCTGAATCAACTTCAACAAGTTCGACGCCGGTCATACGGATGCCGAAGTCATAAGGATTGCGCGAATGTTTGGGAATGATGACCTGATCTTTAGCCTTGATGTAGGGAAGAGCCTGCGATTTCTCGGGATCTGTTCCAGCGATGCAGGCGATGGTGGCAACGCAGATAGCAGCTTCGCAGCCGGTGGTCGCAATACCCCAGTCCGCGCCGGTGAGTTCGCCCAGTTGACGGCCGACTGCGTCCATCAATTCGTCCATGTGCACGAAGTAGAAAGAAGCGTCGTACATGGCCTGCTTTACCTGGGGAAGGGAACGCGAACCGCTGATGATGGTGTAGGTCCCGCGACCATTGATCAAAGGACGTACACCGATCTGCGTAAATAGATTGTCTTCGAATGTGCCCTGGCGCGTGATTCCTTTACGGCTTGCTTCTGGCTGGGTCTGGGCTGATGCGCTCATCGACAGTGGCGAAAGAGTCTGGACTGCTCCCATGGCAGAGAGCAATCCCGACTGCTTCAGGACATCTCGCCTGGACCAACGTTTCGTGCGGAAGAGAGGCATGAAGAGAGTTCCTTTGTTTGGCTGAGATGAAGACCGTTGCGGACGCGAACCGGTTCGCGTTCTTTCAGGAGAGCGAGGTAATCAATCAGATGTATGCGATGAGATCGATCTCGACGATGGAGTCGCCGGGGATGCCGCCTGCGGGAGCAATCGTTGTGCGGACGGGCGGGACCTTGCCCCATCTGCCAGCGTAGGCGGTGTTCATTCTTGCCCAGTCCTTAATGTCATTGAGATAGACATTTACTTTGAGCACCTTTTCCATCGAGGAGCCTGCGCTGATCAGGTTCTGCTCAAGCTCGTCGAGGACATGCTTGGTCGCCTCTTCGATGGTGCCCTTCTCGTGGTAGCCAACGCCTGACAGGAATACAAGATTTCCATAGGAGACAGCGCTTGAGAAAAGCGGAGCGGCGCCGGGAGCATTGTCTGAACTCGGCTTCGCTGAATGAGCCTTCTTCTCCAGCTTGCCGGTGACCTGGGCTGAAGCACTGGAGGTTCCAAGTATGGCGCCACCGGCTGTTACCGCCGTTGCTGCTGCTGCGGCGGCTGCGGCATTTTTAAGAAGTCCTCGTCGTGACTGCTTTTCCATTTAATTACTCCTTTTCAATTTGCAATCGTTTTGTCTTGAAAGACCGGGCTGCTCTAGATTCGTCCGAACTGCTTGACCGCTTCCACGATGGAGCGGAACTTTTCGATGTAGGGGTACATGGCGTGTTCGCTGTTGTCGAGCTTTTGCGCGAGGATCAATATCTCTGCGGCGTGTTCCCTGGGAACGACTACGACGCCGTCCTGATCCGCAACCACGACGTCGTTCGGCGACACCTTAACGCCATCGCAGTTGATGGGAATATTGGCAGCGCCGAAACGATAGTGCGACACAGATGTCGAGGGGACTGGACCAGTTGAATAGACGGGGAAGTTGATGCGCTTGAGTTGTGGGATGTCGCGTACGCCGCCATCGATAACGGCACCGGCAAATCCGCGCGCGAACATGGCTGTGCCCATCAGTCCGCCCATGCCGGCGATATCGGCGCCATCTTCCACCTGCATGACATAGACAGAGCCGGGTGCACCGTCATCGATGGCCTTCAGCATGCCGCCCAGCGCATCGCTGTCATGGTTTTCCTGCTTGACCAGTTTGACGGTCAAGGCGAGACCCGCAAATTTGGTTGGAAAGATCGCCTGCATGTGGTGTGACATATAGTGCTTTTCGTGCAGGGTTTGCTCGATGGCGTCGGAGACGGATGCTGCCTCGACGCGGCGATAGGCTTCGAGCATCATCGCAGGATTCGCCGTGTATTCGGCGGCGGTCATCGGTTCGTCTGCATGCAGGGATTGTGCCAGTAAAACGACAATCGCAGAAAGAAGCGCGAGGGTTCCGAGATAGAAACCGATTCTTTGCCGGGCGGGATGAAGTTCAGTTGCGGAATGCAGAGCCAACAGCGTTCTCCCTGACTTGACAGCTTTCAAATGTAGCCGATCGGTTGTGCTCACGAAACCGAGTGAACCAGCTGTTGTTTCTCGTCTGCGATGCAAGACAACAATAAACCGAGCCGGCCATTGTCTATTCTGTACTGCATTCAGAGCGTAGCGGGCAGAAATTTATGCTGCAAACATAGAAAAACATAGGCTGAGCTTTGTCATCAGGCCAAAGCCCGTACCGCGTCTAGGGCAAATGTCCTAAGCATTGTGCCTCTGATTCTTATTCCAGCCGGGCGAGGCCGCGCTGTAATGCGTATATGGTCGCCTGGGTACGATCGCGAGCGCCGAGTTTGTCCAGCACGGCGCTCACATGAATGCGGACTGTCTTTTCCGCGATGCCGAGTTTGTTGGCAATCTCGCGATTGCTGTGTCCCTGCGTAATGCAGGAGAGAACAGAGTGTTCCCGAGGCGTCAGTTCTCCCAGGTGCATGCGTTCTGCAAGGCGGTCAAGGGCTGCGTGTGGAAGATACCGAAGTCCGCGATGAACGCTTTCGATCGCGTTCAGAACCTCTTCGCCGCTTGCGTCCTTTGTCAGGTAGGCCATGGCGCCGCCGCGGACAGCGTTGTAAATATCTTCGCTTCCCTGGTAGTTCGAGAGAACGATGATGCGTGCTGTCGGAAACTCACCGCGAATCTGCTTGATTACATCGAAGCCGCTCAGGCGTGGGAGTCGAAGGTCCAGCAGCAGTACGTCTGGGCGCAGCGACCGGTACATGGCGATGCCGCTTTCTCCATCGCTGGCCTCGCCGAGGACGCGGATCTGTGAATGGCCGGAGAGCACGGAGTGCAGTGCAATGCGGGCTAGAAAATGATCCTCAATCAGGAGCACACCAATCTGCTTCATACGCCTATCCACCGAATCACATGCTGCTCCTGTTGAATGCGCTGGCGCATGTCAGGGAACGACACTTTGACCGTCACCTCCGTGCCCGCGCCTGCGGAGGTCTGTACCCGCAGGGTGCCTCCGAGTTTGCGGGCTCGTTCTTCCATGACCGGAATGCCGAAGTGTCCGTAGCTGGACGCGGACATTTCCGTGTTTTGGAAGCCGCATCCATCATCGTGTACGGAAAGACTGAGGCCTTCATCTTCATACTTGAGGAGTACCAGAACATGGGATGGCCTGGCGTGACGGATAGCATTGGAGACTGCCTCCTGCCCGATACATACGAGATGATGGACGCATCCTGGAGCGAGTGGCAGTTCGTTCCCTTCCAGCGCGAAGGTTATCTCGCATCCGCCATGTGGGGTGTTTGTATCGAGAGCGCGGCCGAGTGCATGAGACAGGATATTGGTGACTTCATCCGTACCGCGGAGATCCCAGATAATGCGGCGCGCCTCTGCCTGGCAGTGCGCGACCATGCTGCGGGCCAGGTCGCATGAACGGGCTGCGGGTGTATCCTCACTGCCGTTGTCGCGAAACAATTTATTCGTGGCTTCGAGCTGCCAGGAGATGGCAGCGAACCCGGCCATCAGTGTGTCGTGGCACTCACGCGAGATGCGATTGCGCTCTTCAAGCAAAATGCCCATGCGTCCCTTCATTGCCTGGATGCGCCGACGTATCAATTGGAAGGCGACCAGCCCAAACAGGAGCGACAGCCCTATCTGGGCGTACCAGTTTCTGAGGAGTGATAAGAGTTCGTCCCGTTCAGCACCCATTGAAGGCGAGCCATGCAGAGAAGTGGCGGCGTATAAGGCACCAGTGCCACTGAAAGCATGAGCGGAAGCCGTGACATGGATCAGCAGACCAGCGGTCAGACAACATCGAGCAGCAACGAGGGTCTGCCGCAGGACCAGGTTGTCGCCGTCCGATTGATGTAGACAGCGACGAAACTTAAAATCCACGAGATGGAAGCTTCCGTTCACCTCTTATTTGTAAGGCGAACACAGATTGCCCGCCTACGCAAGAACTTCCAGCAGCCCTTCTCAGATAATGGCGTAATTGTTATCCAGCGGCCGCTCTGGATGGACGGTCATCCAGCAGATGGCACCTGCCACCGCCAGCGCCGCAGCAAGGGCGAACGAGGTGGTCCAACCGAAGCGTTGCGCGATCCAGGGCGTCAGGGATGCGGTGAGTGCGCCACCTATCTGGCCGCCCATATTGACGATGCTCGAGAAGATCCCTGAACTCGAACCTGCGATGTCGACGGAGACTGACCAGAACGAGCTTTGCGAAAGATAAAGAGCGCCTGCGCCTCCGGCGAGAATGAAGCCAGCGAGATGGGGACTGCCGACTCTTGAACCGATGACCAGAAAAATAGCGGTGCAGAAGAGCGCGACGGATGCCAGGCCGCAGCGTCCCACGCGTAAGCCGTACAAAGCTGTTAGTCGATCACTCAGGGCACCGCCGGCAAGGCAGCAGACGGTCATCGATAGAAAGGGCAACATGGCATATCGGGCGCTGGACTTGAGGTCAAATCCGCGTACCTGGGCCATGTAGAGAAAGAACCAGCTGAAGAAGATCCAGGCAACATATCCAAAGCTGAAGTATCCGCCCATGAGGGCGGGAAGATCGCGCCGGTGCAGTATGGCTCTCCAGGATATGGCCGGTGGGGCGATTGCTTTCGCGGATAGCGATACGACTGGCTTTGTAATGAGTCCGGCCCTGATCTCACTCAGTTCCAGGGGCCCGACGTCACAGTGCTCCTCTGGTGTATCCCTTGAATATTGCCACCAGACGGCTCCGGCAATAATGCCGATGATGGCACTGAACCAGAAAGCGGCGCGCCAACCATGGTGCGTGATGAGCCAAGTAAGTAGTGGCGGCGTGAGGCCGCTGCCAGCGCCAACGCCGGCAAAGATGAGCCCGTTGATGAAACCGCGCTCACGCACTGGAACCCAATAGGCAACGAATTGATTGGCAGCAGGGTAGATGACCGCTTCGCCTGCGCCCAGCGCGAAGCGTATGGCGATAAGCATGACAACGGCGTGTGAAAAACCGGATGGCAGAAGCGCCGTCAATGCGGTTGCTATACCCCACCACATGACACCAACCGTCAGGACGCGCCGGGGTCCAAACCGTGCAGCGAGCCATCCTGCTGGTATCTGCAGACCTGCATAACCGATGAGAAAGGCACTGAAGATCCAGCCGAGCCGCTGATTGCTTAATCCATATTCCTTTGCGATCTGAATACCGGCGATAGAGATGTTGGTTCGATCGAGGAACGCAACACCACTCAGAACAAATAGCCAGAAGGCCAGAAAGAACCTGACCCTCGTATAGCGTTCCAGATACATCCATCTTCCTCCGCGGCGTGGGTGAGGTTAGGACCGTTCGTCGCTTTTTCTCAGGTTATGCAGCTTGATAGCGGTTAGTTGTACTCAGTAAGTGAAAGACGTTCGAGCTAAGTACGAGAAAAGTAAAGGTAGTGCAGCCTTAAGCTGCATAGAAGCTTGCCAGAACTCAAGCACCTGTCCTTTCAATTCGCTTGCGGTAGTTAAAGCAACGGTTAATGAAGTCATTGAAGGATGAGAGCCAGCTAGAGAGTTTTGAAGACCAGAGCGCTTGGGTCTTTCACATGCGCGACCTTTCGACTGATTCCGGGTCGCCCTGTCGCAATGTCTGTGTGGAGAGCAACGATCGATCTTTCAATGGGATCGAGTAAGAAGACATTTTGTCCGTCTGCAGCAGCAATGAGCGAAGTGGGGCTGACGGCCTGAACTGAGATCGTGCGATGCTCCTGGATAGTGCAGTCGCTTTCCGCAATTGACCAGGCGTGCACCTCGGCGCTTCCGCCCAGCGCTGCATAGAGCATACGGCCGGAAGGATGCATTGCGAGGCCATGATGCATGACCTGACCGCCTGGAAGGCAGCCCGCTTGCGTGCTTACATCGAACTGTTGCGAGGCTGCTCCTATCATTCCCTGGCAGCGGTTTAAGGGATGACAGGTAAGTGCTGAACTTAATTGATGCCAGACGTAGAGCTTAGAACCGTTGGGATGTAGAACGACTGAACCGGGTCCACCGCCGAATGACGTTTTCCGCTGAGCTGTGCGCATGAATTTTTGGTCAACGACATCAAATAAGCTCACGTGGTCATTACCCAGATCAGAGGTGAGCAATTGATGGTTTAACTCAGGATCAAACAAAAGACTATGCGGATGAGACGCGTCCTGACCTATGTGCGGGCCGCTTCCTGTCTCCTTGAAAATAGCAGCAGGTTTGCCAAGGCTTCCATCGCGGGCAACAGGGAGCAGGTTGTAAACCCCGCCGCCATATGCCGCGACCGCAAGCATGTCGCCCTCGCGGGAAATTGCGATGCATCTCGGATGCGTGGCTGATAATGAGAGGCTCTGGCGTCCCATGAATCTAAGGGTTCCATCCAATGGATGAATCGCATAAGCTTCGACGCTTCCTCGTGGAAGAGCTTCATGCATCTCCACATCATTCGCAACATAGAGGATGTGTTGGGATGGAGACAGAACCATGCTCGCCGGTGCGCGACTGGACACGACCTGTAGCCTGGACCAGCTTTGACCACGTACAGAAAAGACATGAATCTGGCCGCTTTCGGGATCACCTTTCTGGTCCGCGCTCCCGATGTAAGCAAATACCGGTGCGCGCAGCGCGTTGCCTGCGGACATCGCCGCGCGTAGCGGAGATACAGCCGCCAGCGAAGCCGCGCCACGCAATACGTCCCTTCGTGACCATTTTGTTTTCGGACCTGGTGAGTGCATGTATTTAAGCCTCATGACGCATCAGGCCCGTACCGACATGGCATGGTGAAAGATGTTATTGGGATCGTACTGCCGCTTCACTTTTTGTAAAAACGGATATAGTTCGCCTTCACCGTAATAGAGTTGCGGCCAAAATGAGTGCTGCAGCATGTCCTGGTCCGGGTAATTGATATAGCAGCCCTCATAGAAATTGTTTGGATAGGGAGTTCCGATGAACCTTGCCTCTACGTGTTGGGAGTAGAGTTCGGTGTAGAAGTCGCGCATCCATTGCAGACGTCCTGCATCTTCCTCGGGCCGGGTCCAGTATTGCTGAAATTGCAGCTTTAAAATCGAAGACCGTTGCCAGATGGACGTCTCATTCGCGTTGCCTTTTGCATTGACGGCGCCGCCAAATGAATCTACAGCAAGCACAAGGCCCCGTAAATTAACTCCGGGTGCGGTACTTGTTAGGTATTTGAAAATGCACTTAGCTTCGGCACCTGTAAAGTTTTTCTTCATATAGCTGGATTTGTATTTAGCCCGTTCACTTTCGCCCCCCCCTTCATCGACCGCAGCGTCAAGCCACAAACGCTTCTGCAGGCCATAGCGATGCTCGAGGTCCCGCGGCGAAGAAGAAGGCTCGCCGCGGCGCGGTGAAGGATGGAAGTTAGCAAAAAGGTCAACAAACTCCAGAAGCGGCTTGAGGTCTTCGCAACGTCCATTAGGATTGCAGAATTGAAAGCTGAAGCCGAAGTGATCAGAGGACGAGTGAGAGAGATCCATGATGGAGAACAATCCCCACGTATCAGGATCACGACCTCTGGTATCGAAGTAGTTCCCAAATGTCTGAATGATTGCCGTGAAAATTTCTTCAGTCATGCCATTCCAATCGAATGACAGGTGCCCGTTCATCACTTCTGTTGGGGCCGGCGGCAGTTGGTCAAAGAGAAAGCCGGTCATCACTCCGAAGTTTCCACCGCCCCCGCCGCGGCAAGCGCGAAACAGGTCGGGCTCGTGGCGTCTGCTGACTACGCGCGGAGTCACCGTCCCCGTATTGCTTACGGTAAGTATCTCGACGGCTGTAATCCAGTCAACCGTCAGGCCATGAAGGCGCGAAAGCAAGCCGTACCCACCTCCGCTGATATGGCCACCTGCGCCAACCGTGTAGCAATTGCCGGCTGGAATAGTGACGCCGTAGCGTTTGTAAAGATCAAGGTAGACCTCGCCCAACTGCTGACCCGGACTGATGCGGTAACGGTTCCCATCCTGCGGACGTGTACTTGTCTTGAGCATGCTGAGGTCCAGGATTGTGCCTCCTGGATTATTGACAACAAAGTCTTCATAACAGTGTCCGCCACTCCGAATGGTGGGACGTACGCCAGAGTGAACTAACTGCTGTAGAACATCGGCAGCCTGGTCTGCCGTTTCACAGAATGCAATTTCAGCTACAGCATCCGAGCCGCTCGATGGCCATCGAAGATTGCGACTTCGCTTTAGAGTGTTGAAGCGAGGATCATCGTGTGTGATTGTTATGGCCATTAGCTGGTCTTCCGGAGCGGGGCGATTTGATCACACCTGGAAGCCAATCTAGCAATTGTTTTAGGTGAGCGCATAGGGCGGTTGTCCTAGAAATAGGCGCTTCTTGGAATTCGGTTGCGGATTATGCTTTCTGTCTCGAACAAAGGTGCTCAGGCGGGCACGGCTGCCTTAGAGTGGCACTTTGCGGTGATGAACTCTCCACGCTGCAATGGTTGAAAGATAGGCTCTGGCTGTTTCGGTAATTACCTCTGGCATACCATCGTTCAACAATTGCGCGTTGACGAGGTCGGCACCGACGCCCAGGGCCAGCGCACCGGCGCTTAAGAAATCGGCCGCTGTTGCAAGCGTGACTCCGCCAGTAGGGATGAGGGGTATATCCGGAAACGGAGCTTTGATCGAGCGCAGGTAAGATGCCCCACCCATGGCGGAGCATGGAAAGACTTTAACGATGTGGGTTCCTGCTCGCCAGGCTGTAATGATTTCAGTAGGTGTGAGAGCTCCGGAGATCATAAGCTTTGCACTCCGTATCGTCTCTGCGATCACATCGACATGAAGGCTGGGACTTACAACGAATTCTGCTCCTGCCTCGATGAGAGCGGCGCAGGAAGCCACTGTTGTCACGGTTCCTGCGCCTAACAGCAACTTATCGCCGAACTCCTGCTTGAGGTGACGAACGACTGCGACGGCGTCTGGAATAGTCGTCGTGACTTCGATAATGTCGATGCCGCCGAGGTGCATTGCGCGTGTAAGTGCAAGCGCTTCTTCCGGCGATTTTGCACGAAGCACTGGTACGATGCCGGCTCTAGTGATCCATTCAATGGTATTGCTACTCAAGGGTCCTCACTTCCAATCAACGATGCGTCCTTACAGTGCCACCTGCCATCAATCGCTCAACCTCGGCAAGTGTTGCCATGCTGGTGTCTCCCGGGGTCGTGACAGCAAGCGCGCCATGAGCAACTCCATACGCAAGAGCAGTTGCAGCATCGCGACCATCAAGGAGTCCATAGAGAAAGCCGGCTGCGAACGAATCACCTCCGCCGATGCGATCGAGCACGTCCATCGCCTTTGACTGAATGGACACGTATTGATTCTGCACCAGGGCAACAGCGCCCCAGCGATGTGTGCAGGAACTGTCTGCGATGCGCAGCGTCATGGCGATCGCTTTCAAATTGGGATAGGCCTGAGCTACCCGATGGAGTATCGCTTCGTGGATGCCGTCATCCGGGGGTCCTGTAGTTAGATCACGCAGGTCGACTCCAAGGCGATATTGAAAGTCATCTATCCCTGCAAACAGTACATCAGCCTGGCTGACAAGGACACTATAAACCGCTCTCGCACGTTCGTCTCCGCCAAATGAAGTCCATAAGGATGGGCGGTAATTGAGATCAAAGGAAATCAATGTTCCAGCAGTTTTAGCGAAGGTTATTGCTTCTTCTATGACTGCTGGAGCCGCTGGCGAGAGTGCCGCAAACACACCTCCTGTGTGGAGGCAACGTACGCCTGAGGCGCAGATGGTTTGCCAGTCAAAGTCTCCTGGCCGGGCTTGTGAAATTGCCGTGTTTCCCCGGTCCGAACAGCCGACCGGCGGTCTTACGCCGAAGCCACGCTCCACGAAATTCAAACCGTTCCGGGCATCTCGACCCACGCCATCAAAAGCACGCCAGCAGATCAGAGATGAATCAACACCGCCCTGCAGAATGAGATCTTCGACAAGTCTTCCTATGGAATTATCTACGAGTGCAGTTACTATGGCACTCCGCAGGCCGAAGCAGCGGCGCAGGCTGCGCGCGACGTTGTACTCGCCCCCGCCCTCCCACACCTTGAACTCTCGTGTCGTATGGATCCGTATATCTCCTGGATCCAATCGCAACATTACCTCGCCCAGGCTGACGATATCCCATCGACAGGATTGTGGTGATTTAAGCGAATGGTACCAGCTGGTCATGTACGAATGTCCTTCATGAAAAAGAAGAGCGTCTGCCTTTTGTATCCGGGTGGAACGTTCTGTGAATGATAGCAAGATAAGCGCCAGCTGCAGCCGCCTTAAGGACCGAGTCCGGCCTGCGCTTCGTGAAGAGAAAGCTGTCCCGCGAAGCTTAGTAGCTCCAGGGCCTTGGATAAGGGCGAATCAGCTCAGGGCTGCTGCTGTGAAAGTAGAGAAAGCCAGATGTCTAGGACAATTGTCCGATGCGTCCTGGATCCACATCGCGCAAAGTCTACGCAGATATACCACTGCCGCCGTTCAGGGATAAAGATCGTAGCGGCAGCCTTACCACTGTCTGAACGTGCGATCCAGTTTCTCACACAGAAACAAACTTGGCAGTCGTAAGTTATCGGCTCTTCTTAAGGTTTAGAACGCTTAGAGGTAGAAAGGCCAACACCCTTGACTCGTATTTTCAAGCTAAGTTCACTTCTTTTGACTGTGGTGCTGGCATCGTCCGCCTGGGCTGCTATTACCGGCTCCATCTCTGGAGTTGTAACCGATCCAAGCGGTGCGGTGGTGTCCGGAGTGAAGATAACTGCGATGGCGGTATCTACGAATCTTCAAAGTACAGCCGTGACGGATTCGAAGGGCTTCTACAGCTTTCCCGCTCTCAATGTTGACTTTTACAATATCTCAGTATCTCAGCAGGGATTTCGAGATTATCAGCAGCAGGCGGTGAAGATTGATACAAACTCAGCTGTTCGGATTGACATCAAGCTGCAGATTGGCTCTCTCACGAACACGGTCCAGGTCAAAAGCGACGCGCTGAAAGTCGAAACTGAGAGCACACAAATGGGCGTGGTGATCCAGGGTTCCAAGATCACGTCGGTGCCCTTAAACGGTCGATCCTACATCGATCTCCTCGCCTTGCAGCCTGGTGTTTCGCCATACACCCAGGATTCGACAACGTCCGGCGTCGGCGCTACGACTTTGTCAGGCGATCAATCGAATGGGACGCAGTCGGTGAACGGCGGGCGAGTCGGGTCCAACGGTTACATGGTGAATGGTGCTGATGCGGAGGAAGGAGTTCATAACGGAGCGGCCATGATTCCGAATCTGGATTCAATTGCCCAGTTCCGCATCATTACGAATAACTTCAATGCAGAATATGGGAACTATAGCGGGGGCCAAATTAACGTAGTTACCAAATCTGGAACCAATGACTATCATGGCGATCTCTTCGATTTTCTGCGCAACACTGACCTTGACGCCAAAAACTACTTCTCTCCCGCGCGAGGAGTGTTTATCCAGAACCAGTTTGGCGGCGTGGTGGGAGGGCCCATACGCAGGGATAAGGTCTTCTGGTTTGCGGATTATCAGGGAACCCGCCAGATCATCGGCGCGACGCAGAACTATCCCGTCCCTTCGAATGCTGACAGAACAGGAAACCTGATCGATCAAGCGAGTGCCTTCACGAGTTCGACCAATGGGGTTAACGGCAGCTCCTGGGCTAGTATGCTGACAAGCAAGCTGGGATACCCTGTCAGCCAGGGAGAGCCCTACTATACTCAAGGGTGTACCAGTTCAGCCCAGTGCGTGTTTCCAAATGCCGTATACCTTTAAGCGCCTGGTCACCAGTAGCCGTCAATACATTGAAGTTTATTCCAGTATCAAACGGCAATGCTGCGTCGGGTCCCACCTACTCTACCTCCGCCTTTAATTCGACCCTGAAAGATGACAAGGGAAGCGTTCGCCTGGACACAAGCACCCGCTGGGGAAGCCTTTTCGGCTACTACTTTACCGACAAGTTTCAGACGGTCAATCCCTATAGTCAGGTAAATATTCCAGGCTTTGCGGCGGGCAACACTGGCCGTTCACAGATGATCAATCTAGGTTTGACCACCACTCTCAACTCTTCGACTGTAAACGACCTCCGCCTGGTCTATCTCCGCGACGTGAATGAAACCGGAATTCCGCAGGCCGGCCAGGGCCTTGGCGTAACTCTCGCATCTCAGGGCTTCAATACGCCGTGGAACAGTACGGGCGGCATTTCGGCTATCAACGCAGCGTACCAGGGCGTGACCGCGATGAACTTCAATAACTTTAGCTTCGGGTTGCCGCCAGATGCACTAAGGCAGTACAACAATACGTTTCAGATTATCGATAACGTGACTAAACTCATCGGCACCCATAGTGTTCAGTTCGGAGCAGATTTGCACTATGACCAAATCAACGAGAGAAACTACGATGCCTACAATGGACAATTCGGCTTTAACGGTGCAGAAACCGGCCTTGATTTCGCCGATTTCCTGATTGGCGCGCCGGATAGCTTTGTACAGGCGAGTCAGCAACTTCTTGACTCCAGAAGTAAGTACTACGGTTTTTACGTTCAGGATAGCTGGCGCGCACTGCATACGCTTACAGTCAATTACGGATTGCGATGGGAGGCCTCAACACCCTGGTACGATACCCAGAATAAACTGGAGACTGTAGTAGCTGGCGAGCAATCTCTATCGTTCCCGGGTGCGCCACTGGGTCTTGTTGTGCCTGGTGATCTAGGCATTCCTCGAACACTCGGTCCAACAAAATACACAAACTTCGCACCACGCGTCGGCTTCGCGTACGCGCCAGACATGCGTGACGGCATGCTGGGTAAGATATTCGGCGGTGAAGGTAAAACAAGTATTCGTGCTGGATACGGAGTATTTTATAGCTCGATTGAGGATGCTACCGGCTTTGTCGAAGTAGGCGATGCTCCATACGGGTTGTACTACTCCAGCCCGGTTCCTCCAATCCTTGCCTCCCCATTTATTGATCGCGCAACAGGAAATAATGAAGGCGTCAAGTTTCCTTTTGTTTTCCCTCCAACCAATGTGTCCCCGAAGAATCCCGACGCCGCTTTTAATTGGAAGCAGGCAACACCTATCTCAGGTTCGGATTACTACTACCCGAAAAACAAGATGCCCTATGTGCAGGAGTTTGAGTTGTCATTGCAGCGGCAGCTCGGCACCTCGACTGTGTTAGGGGTCAGCTATGTTGGTACGGTCGGGCGGCAACTTCTTACCTTTGAAGAATCGAACCTTGCAAATCAGGCGCTCTGTCTGCAGTTAAGCAATCCAGCAAATTTGGCACCCGGATCCACCCCTTGTGGACCATACGGCGAGGACAACACTTACACGCTGGCCAATGGTCAAACAGTAAGTGGAACACGATCTACTTTTGGTATAAATTTTGGGAGTAATCCATACATGAAGACGGCAGTGAGCTCAAGCTATAACTCATTACAGGTGAGTCTCGAGCACACTGAGAAATACGGGAATTTCCTAGTTGGTTACACCTATGCCAAATCATTGGATAATGGCTCAGATTCATTTGACGCAACGAATCCCTACAATCCGGGTCTTAGCCGGGCCCTGTCGTTCTTTAACGTTCCACAGGATCTAGTGATCAGCTACACAATTGAACTGCCATTTGATCACTTTATTGGCAAAGGAGATGTTGCGAGTCGCGTCACAGGGGGCTGGCAACTTTCCGGTGTTTCAACTTTCGCCAAGGGGGAACCGGTTCAGATTAATGAAACAGACGATAACTCTCTCAGCGGTACCTTCAATGCTTCGATCGATGAGCCGAGCTATGCTGCGAACGGTTCTGCTTTGTATGTGAACAAGAATCCTAGAAAAGGCCTGCCTTACTTCAATCCGGACTACTTCGTGCAGGAACCATTAGGCCAGGTAGGAAACGTGATGAGAAGATTCTTTTCGGGTCCCGGGCTGGATAATTACGATATGGCCCTTCTAAAAAATACAAAGTTTACAGAGTCGAAGCAGTTGCAGTTCCGTGCAGAGGCATTTAACGTATTCAACCACACTCAATTTAATAATCCCTCTGGGAACTTTAACAACACAGGATCTGGTGGCTTCGGCTACGTCACCACGGCAAATAGTCCACGCATCATGCAAGTTGCACTCAAATTACTGTTCTAGCCGACGTCACCGGACGTTCGCGCAAGAGGCAAAAAGGTGATGCGGGGTAATCAATGTTGCTCAGTATAAAGCGCAGAGGCTGGATCGCTGGATTACTGTGCGCAGTCACGGTTCCATTGTCACTCAGCAGCCTTCATGCTCAGAAAGCAGATGGGAGCGATCTCTTCTCGTCTCATTGTTCAGGATGTCACGGATCAGACGGCCGGGGTGGTGAGCATGCGCCAAACATTGCGACTACACCGGCAATCCAGCACCTCAGTGATTCTGGCTTGACAGCTTTAGTTGAGAAGGGCGTGGCTGGTGCAGGCATGCCGGGCTTTGCCTGGATTGGGCATGAAAAGATTGTGACCATTGTCGCGTATTTGCGAGGTCTTCAAGGTAGAGGAAGTACGGTTGAGATTCCCGGCAGTCCGGCAAATGGAGAGTCACTGTTTCGAGGGAAAGCAAAATGCGCTGAGTGTCACATGGTGAACGGGAGTGGTGGTTTTATTGCCAGTGACTTAACGTTTTACGGAGCTGATGCTTCGCCTTCGCAGATCCGTGCAGTCATCCTGGATCCAGCGAGGAGTCTGCCAGCGCAAAATCAGACGGTCACTTTGACCACAAGAACCGGTCATACTTACAGCGGTTTGAAGCGGCTTGAGGATAATTTTTCTATGACCCTGCAATCCACAGATGGGACATTTTATTACCTTCATAAGGATAGTGCAGCCAAAGTGGAGAAAGGAACAGTGTCATTGATGCCGACCAATTATGGGGCTGTCTTAAATGTGTCAGAAGTCGATGACCTGGTGAGTTACTTGATCCATAGTGGAATTGACGCAGCGGGGCGTTCTGAAAGAAAGGGGACCAAGTCGGATGATGATGAGGAGTAGCCAGAATGTCTTATGGATAAAGGCTCCTGTGGTGAGAGTCAGCGTGAAAAAGGTCGGAGGTTTGCTTGTGATCATCTTCGTGCTGCTTCGTATCCTGGTCTTACTTCCGAATGACATAAAAGCACAAACCCGAAGCTTTGCACTTGAGGCTAAAACGCCGGCATTCTGGAAATTAATTGAACCAAAAGCACAGATGTCGAGGCTCGCTACGGGCTTCGGATTTACCGAGGGACCTGTGTGGGATCCTAAAGGATTTCTTTGGGTGAGTGACGAGACCCTGAACAAACTGTTTCGAGTGAATGCAATTAGTGGAGACAAGCAGGAAATGCTTTCGCTTGGTGATCCTGATGGGAATACCTACGATGAGCAGCATCGGCTACTTGATTGTGCGAGTGTTCTTCGGGCCGTGATTCGATTGTCTGCAGACGGAAAGACCTATGAAACTATTGCCAGCCGGTATCAGGGCAAGCGACTGAACAGTCCTAACGACGTTGTTCTCGGTCCAGATGGTGCAATCTACTTCACTGATCCAACATCAGATCTGCCAGCAGACCAGAAGCAGGAACTACCTTTTAAAGGTGTTTATCGTGTCCCGTCCGGGGGGGAGGTCCAGTTGCTGACGAAGGATGTTGAGGATCCTAACGGGCTTGCTTTCTCGCCGGATGGGAAGAAGCTTTATGTAGATGACTCAACGCAGAAGAACATTCATGTCTTTGACTTCAGCATGGATGGCAAAGTGCACGGGCATCGAATTTTCGGCACCGAACCTGGCGGCGCCAAAGATGGGGTGCCGGATGGAATAAGAATCGATCGTGCAGGAAACCTGTTTGTCGTGGGTCCGCGAGGCATCTGGGTTTGGGATGCGCAGGGGCATCATCTCGGTACGATCGTGGTGCCTGAACAGCCGGCAAATCTCACATGGGGCGACAGCGACTATTCCACACTTTACATCACAGCGACGACGTCAGTTTATAAGATCAGAACCCGAACACAAGGCTTCATCCCTTATCTTGCACACCAATGATTGTGAACCAGCATCTATGAAGATTATCCTAAAGCGTCGATCCGTGACCCTGATCTGCCTGCTGTGCAGCCTGGCTGGATGTTGTTTTGCTCAACATGCTGACTTCCGTGTGATTCCGACACAAGTCAACTCAACAGTTGTTTCACCTGCAAGTGCGGGAATCCTTGCGGGTGAAACTCTTTATGTCTCAGGGCAGGGAAGCAAAAAGCCCGATGGCAGTATTCCGGCAGGCCTGCAGGATCAAGTCAGCCAGGCTTTGCACAATGTTAGAGCGGTGTTGCAGGGCGCCAGGATGGATTACCCCGATATTGTCTCGATGAATGTCTATCTTACCAAGACTGAAGATCAGGCTGTGTTCGATGAGGTTTATTGGAAGACTATCGACAAAGATCCTCCCGCCCGAACCGTAATTACTGTTGCGGCACTCCCGAATGGAGATCGTATCGAGATAAATTGCATCGCTGTGCCTCGTTCCGTGAGTCGGAAAGCTGTCTGGCCGGAGGGCTGGCCGAAAGGTGACAGACGCGATCCGCCTGCAATCCTGGCGGGAGATGTTTTATATTTTTCTGCGCAGGGCGGTCGTGATCCATTGACCGGCAAAGAGAGACCGGACTTCTCAGCAGAAGTTACCCAGGCTCTCGAAAATGTAAAGTCAATCGCTGCAGCGGCTAACATGAGTATGAAAAACGTAGTCTGGGTAAATCCGTACATGAGTGCGGAAGGAAAGTACGACGTTATGGGCAAGGTCTATGCCCGCTATTTCGAATTCGGCAATACGCCGGGACGTGGAACTATCCAGGTAGTGGGCCTGCCTGGACGGGACCACATTGTTTTTTCGTGTATTGCGGGAGCTGATCTTAACAAACGGAAAGCGATACGACCACTAAATATGCCGCCGAGTCCAACTGCAAGCCCCGGCATTCTGTATGGCGATACGCTTTACCTGTCTGCGAAGGACGGATTTATTCCTGATCAAGGGATGGTCACTCCAGACCTGATCCTGCAGGCGCGTCAATCCATGCGTAATTTACTGGATGGCCTACAAGAGGCTGACATGGATTTCTCGAACGTAGTTGCAAGCACTATTTATATGAGGGACATCAAGGATGCTGACAGGGAGTCTGAGCTTTATGAGAAATTCTTTCATAAGGTCTATCCCGCATCATCTCTGATTCAGCAGAACTTTGATTCGACGGAAGAAGCAGCGGAACAGATATCGTTCATCGCTGTGCGCCACCCCCATCCAGTTGCACCTGGAGATCGGACAGAGAATAGGTGATGAATCGTAGAAATTTCATGAAGTGGGCTTCGGCTGCACCGTTACTCACACAGCTTGGGCTTCAGCAGGCTATGGGAACAGGCTGGGCGAAGCTAGCCAAAAATTCCGCGGATAATATCTACACTCGGCTGGGTGTAAAGCCTGTGATTAATGGCCGAGGTACGTGGACCTATCTAAGCGCCTCGCTTGAGTTGCCACAGGTGAAGACGGCACAAGAGGAAGCATCACAGCACTATGTCAATATTTTTGAATTGCAACAGGCGGCGGGTAGACGACTAGCTGCTTTGACCGGTGCCGAATCTGGAATGATCACGTCGGGAGCTGCCGCTGCCATGGCCACAGGAACGGCAGCCTGCATTGCCGGCAGTGATCCTGACCGCGTTTGGCAGCTTCCTGATACGGAAGGCTTGCGGCACGAAGTCATCATGGTCGGTGGTCGCAGTGTCTTCGACAACGCTATCCGACTGGCAGGTGGAAAGCTCGTGCTCGTTGATGATGCAGAACACATTCCAAGAGCCATAAGCAGTAAGACGGCCATGGTATATACCACCTCGCCCATGGAGCAGTTGGCGAAGGAGATTGCGGTCGCGAAAAGGTACAAGGTTCCGATTTTCATGGATGCGGCTGACGGCATTCCGCCCATTGAAAAGCTATCTACCTTCTGGAAGATGGGTTGCGACCTTTATACCGTCAGCGGCGGAAAAGGTCTGTGTGGGCCGCAGTCGAGCGGACTTCTACTCGGGCGAAAGGATCTTATCGAAGCGGCGCTTGCTAATAGTAGTCCGTGGGAAGGCGCCGTGTGCCGCCCGATGAAGGTCGGTAAAGAGGAAATCATGGGTTGCCTTGCTGCCGTTGAAGCGTGGTACAGCATGGATGTGGCAGCGCTCAATAAAGAATGGTCAGGGCGGGTGCAACGCATCGCGACTATCGTTAGTACTGTGCCAGGAGTGCAGACGAATATGTATACACCTGAAGAAAACCAATACCCGACGCTGGTAATTACCTGGGATCAGACTGCATGGAATTATAGGACCGCAGATTGTGCACGAGAGCTTCTCGAAGGTACTCCCAGCATTGCTGTGCTGACTGACGACAATCCCAGCGACGTTCTTTCCAGGAAGATGGACAACTCGCATTCGAACAGGAAGACGAATGACAAACTGCAGATTGTTTCCATGACGCTCCGGCCGGGAGAGGAAATTATTGTAGGAAAAAGAATTCGAACTCTCCTAATGGCGGCAAGTTCCGCGAAAAGAAGCTGACAGCTAGTCTGTTAAAAAAATAGAGCGTGGGATGATTAGGCCGGATGAGAAATATCAAGTGTGCTTCCTGTCTTGTGAGTATTCTTTTGTTCGGTCCGATGGCGCTTTCTCAACAAGGGCCGTCTACCTGCAACATTCAAAAAACCAGCTTCGATGGTTTTGACGCAGAGGAGATGTCGAACAACTGGGTCCGACTTACGATCATTCCCCAGCTTGGTGGTCGCTTGATGCAGGTCGCATTCGATGGGCATCCCTACCTCTTTGTGAACCCGGTATACCGCGGCAAATTTATACCTTCGGCGCAGGCGGCCGGTGACTGGATTAACTACGGAGGCGATAAGATCTGGCCATTGCCTGAGGGGAATGATGACGAACAGCATTGGAGCGGCGCTTCGACACCACTAGATGATTCTCCTTATGCCTTCAGTGTCGTCTCGCAAAATGAAACGTGCACGGTGCGCCTTGAAGGTCCGCCAGATCCTCCGACTGGATTGCAATATACGCGTGAGATCAGCATCGGTAGTGACTCCCCCGAGATTTCATTCCATGCAATCACCAGGAACTATACCGGCCACTCCATAGAGTGGTCTGTGCAATCGGTCTCTCAGTACAACCTGTCTGACGCGACTGATTCGAAGCAGTTCAACAAGGATTTCTGGGCCTTTTCGCCCCTCAATCCACATACCTCCTATCTGCTTGGTTATCACGTACGGGATGGCCTTGCGAATGATCCTTCGTTCAAGACCAAGGAAGGATTGTTTCGCCTGCACTGGAAATACATCGAGAGTGAGGTGTGGCTCGATTCTTCATCAGGGTGGATTGCACTGGTCGACGGAGCAACGCGCTACGCGATGGTCGAAAAGACACGCTACTTCACAGGCGCCGAGTATCCGAGCAAGGCTTCGGTCATCTTCTACAAGAATGGCCCAACAGTAGAGATGGACTCAGAAGGTCGGGCGCGACTTTCTTCCGGCAGTTTGGAAAAGACACCGTATTACTTAGAGGCCGAGTTGAACAGCCCCATGGAGACACTGGGGCCCGGCGAAACTTCAACGTTCGATACGAAGTGGTTTCCGTCAAGGATGACGCATGACTTTACGAGTGTCACTGACGCCGGAATTATTGGCAGACCACTCAAAGCTAAGGAGAAGGCTGGCAAACTGGAACTCTCCGGGATGTTCGGCGTGTTCTTCCCAGGCCAGTTGAGAGCCATCTTTTACGGCCAAGATGGTGCTCAGAACGGAGAATCAGTGCTTCAGTCAATTCGACCGCAGGAGCTTGTCGACTTACACAAAACGATCGATTCTGCGGGTAAGATTAAACGGGTTTCTGTTCACGTAATCGATCAACAAGGAACAGACCGCGGTGCACTCGGTGAAGTGTTCGTTAATGGAGATGAAGTTGGTCGCTGAACGAAGGACGCTGAGCCAAGCAGCAATCCTCTTTCTGTTTGTGGCGCTCACATCATGCATGGCAGTGAGCGCCCAGACGGAGCCTACTTTGATGGGGCCTGTTAACGTTCAACCCTCACTGCTGCTACAGACTGCAATCAATGGTGATTGGCCTTCTTACAATGGTGACTACACTGGCCGCCGCTTCAGCAACCTGCAGCAGGTGACACCTCAAAACGTATCTCATCTCCAGGCACAATGGGTATTTCACAGCAGGGGTCCAGGCGTCCTGGAAGCTACGCCGGTTGTTGTGAATGGCATTATGTATATGACTTCTTCAAATGATGCCTACGCGCTGAATGCGCAGACAGGACAGGTGCTCTGGCATTATGCGCATCCGTTGTCGAGCGGATTGATTGATGACGCATCCGGGCACATCAATCGCGGCGTCGCGTTGCTTGGTACCCGTTTGTACATGGAGACAGATAACGCTCATCTGCTCTGCCTGGATGCTCGTGGCGGCCAGTTGATCTGGGATGTTGCCTATGCGGACTGGAATAAGAACTACGGCGCGACAAGTGCTCCACTTATTGTGAAGGATAAGGTGCTTGTAGGAACTTCCGGCGGTGATGATGGAGTGCGGGGGTTTCTGGCAGCATTCGATGCGTCTACCGGCAAATTAGCTTGGCGGCTCTGGACGATTCCAGGTCCAGGTGAGTTTGGTTCTACAAGCTGGCCAGGCGATACCTATCTTCATGGTGGAGGTACAACGTGGATGCCTGGGACATACGACCCATGGCTCAATACTCTCTACTGGGGCACAGGAAACGCAGCGCCGGACTATGACGGGAGCGTGCGGCCAGGCGATGATCTTTACACCTCGAGCCTTTTAGCGATCGATCCTGATACCGGTAAGTTGAAATGGTACTTTCAATTCACACCTCACGATCTTTATGACTACGATGGTGTGGAGACACCAGTATTAGTTGATCTTCCTGTTGGCAAATCGTCGTCGAAACTGATTGTCGAGGCCAACCGCAATGGTTACGTCTATGTCCTTGACAGGACCAACGGAGCGTTTCTCTCTGCCACGCAATTCACGAAAAACCTGAACTGGGCGAAAGGGATTGATTTAAAAGGCCGGCCGCTTGTTTCAGATTTGCAGCCAACAACTGATGGAACGCGCATTTGCCCAGGTGTAGTGGGAGCCACAAACTGGTTCTCACCTTCTTACAGTGAAGCTACGCATCTCTTCTACTTTCTTTCGATTGAAAATTGTTCAATCTACATTCGCAAGCCTGCAAAGTTTGAAGAGGGTGTCGAATATTACTCGACCGGCACCAAGCATGATCCCAATGATAAGACTGAAAGGACATTGCTGGCCTTCGATCCAAAAACCAAGTCGTTTTCCTGGCGCTATCCTCAAGCCGGCGAATCCCACTCGTGGGGCGGAGTAATGACAACAGCTTCCGGGTTAGTCTTTTTCGCGGACGACGCCAATTTCTTTGAAGCTGCCGATGCACGAACTGGAGCATCGCTGTGGCATTTCAATACTGGGCAAAGTCTGCATGCCTCGCCGATGAGCTATTCCATAGCCGGTAAGCAGTACGTCGCTATAGCCGCTGGTTCCGATCTGTTCAGCTTTGCTTTGCCGTAATCCATTCCCTCAAAGACAGGTTCGTAAATTGTAGGGTGGTTAGTTGCTATCGACGATTGCCTGGTTACGAGGGCTCTGTCGATTGAGTTCCCAACGCTAGCGCCTGACACCATCAAGACACGCTTGACTCTGCGAACATTGTTGTCCGCGCTCTTAAACCGGTCCTTCTTTACCGAGAAGGTTTTCTACAGGCGATCTGCGACTTGAAAAAGGTAGGCCAGATCACGCTTGCTTTTAAGAGGCTACCGCGCGCTCATCGCGGACTAGCTTAGCCCTTTGAGATCTTTTAGCTGCGTTCTACTCAGGCCGGCCCGACCAGTAGTGCTGTCCCAGGGCGATAGATCCTGAAGCTGAGGCGGCCTCGCCTGATAATAGGTAGTCTTTAACGATCCGGGTCTCAGTCGATAGCACTGATTTCAGCTGGTTGATCTGGAGAGAACGAAGATCATCGAAATCGTTCAATGAGGCCCATCGAATGAACCTGTCTGAAGTTGGCAAGCCTTGAGATGTGGCTCTTCCCGGTTCCGTTGGCCCCGGAATGCGTTGTGAATGATTCCCAGTTCGATGGGATAAAGGAGCGGCTTTGATCCTGATAAACGCACTTCGATTGCAACTCAGCAATAAAAGCATCGTAAGAATATAAAGTGATGTTTCAGGCCAGGAGTTATTGGCATAAGTCGCCGCTGGTTTGTTGTGGTGGTCAGTCGTCTGTCCCATGGTTGTTGTTCTACTTAGTAGATGAACAAGCCGAGTTGACCCTCCCGGTCGATCCGGCCCCTGAAAAATTGCGCGAGGCATCGACCAGCGTCTCCGGGACGGCCTGGCCGTCACAAGATCTTGATCGGCAAGTGGTTCTAAAGGCAAAGAAAGAGGATGATCGTTGGCCGCTGTTCTTCGCGCGATTTTTGGCTATGTGTTCCTTGTGTTCATGGTGCGTGTTGTTGGTCGACGCCCAGGTAAACAGATGACGCCATTCGAGTTTGTCCTGATCTTTTTCATCGGCGGACTTACACTGACGTTTGTCGTTGGCGATGAGGCATCGTTCACGAACGCTCTTTGCCAGATTATGACCATCGCGATTCTTCATTATGTGATCTCGTGGCTTAGAACCAAGTCGAGCGGTTTTGCCCGCCTTACAGATGGAACTCCGCTTGTTCTTCTCGAGAAAGGCAAGTGGAGGCCCAATGCCATGAAGGGTATGCGAATCGCGGATGACGATGTCATGGCGATGGCGCGTGACAAGGAACTGAAAACCCTGGATGAAATCGAATACGCCATCCTGGAACGGAATGGAGAGATCAGCATCATTGCATCTTCCGAATTCCACGAGCTCCAAAACGGAAAGTAGCATTTGTAGATATGCTAGCGAGGCAGGACATGGCAGCAGCAATAAGAAACAGCCCAGTTGAAGACACAGTTCCGATGGTCAACGGTGAAGTTGCAGTTGGAGAGGACCCTGAATTTCAGCGCAAGTGGTGGAAGTTCGAGAGTGCGGTCTTTATCATGTTCACCATTCTTGTACTGCTGGATCTTTCTGGAGCCTTCGGGCGCGGCCCGCTTGCGAAAGCTCACAAAGCAACCTCTGATGGCGCCATGAATGTTACCTACGAACGAATCGAGCGCACCGGTACGCCGTCTGTTTTGAAGGTTGAATTTGGCAACAGCGCCATTGAAGGAAACAGCATTCAATTATGGGCTAATGAGAACCTTGTGACAAAGCTGGGGAACAAGCAGGTTGCACCCCAGCCGGCGAAGTCAGTCATTGGTGACAATGGCATTCACTACACCTTCGACGCAACCAACCAGCCCGCCGCTGCAGTCTTCTCTCTTCAACCGTCTGCGCCAGGCGTGTACGACCTGACGCTACGAGCTTCCACTTCTTCGGAGCTTCACTTCAAAATTCTCGTCATGCCGTAGGACTAAATACCATGTACACGATCATCCATGCGGTTCTCGGTTACTTCTTTCTTCTTCTTACGGTAAGAGTACTAAGCCGCCGCCCGGGCGGACAGATGACCTTATTCGAGTTTGTGATTGTATTTTTGATTGGAGGCGTCATCATCCTTTCAACAGTGGGTGATGATCGCTCGGTGACCAATTGCGTCTGTGCCGTTATAGTGATCGGTCTGCTGCATGGCTCGGTGTCCTGGCTTAAGACAAAGTCCTCAAAGTTTGGAACCATCATCGACGGTACTCCGCTCGTGCTGCTTAAAGATGATCATTGGGTCGATGAGATGATGCAGGGCATGCATCTGGATGCAAATGATATTATGGCCGCCGCGCGTACCAAGGGATTGAAGGACCTGTCCCAGATCAAGTACGCCATTCTTGAACGAAATGGCACAATCTCCATCATCAGAAAAGAAGAGAAGTGATGCCGGATCCAAACAACGCCCAAAATGTAGAAGAGCAGATTATCGAGACGGATGTACCAGCCCGCATGGATCGGCTTCCATGGAGTAGTTGGCACCTGAGAATCATTGTCGCTCTTGGCACCTCGTGGATGCTTGATGGACTGCAGGTGACGCTCGCCGGTTCGCTCGCCGGCATCCTTGAGGACAAACGGAGTCTGGGACTGACGACGCCTCAGGTGACAGCGGGCGCCACCACCTACCTGGCAGGAGCTGTCGTCGGCGCCATCCTGTTCGGCTATCTTACGGACCGACTGGGCAGGAAAAAGCTTTTTCTGGTTACACTGGCGACTTATACCGTAGCAACCGCTGCTACCGCACTCTCTTGGAACTTCTTCAGCTTCGCTCTCTTTCGCGCACTTACAGGATTAGGCATTGGCGGCGAGTACGCTGCCATCAACTCGGCAGTAGATGAGTTGATCCCGGGTAAGGTTCGCGGCACGGTAGATCTCGTAGTCAACGCAACATTCTGGCTTGGAGCGATCCTTGGAAGCGGCGCTTCGTTGCTTCTCCTTAACGGCAACATCGCGCCTATCAACGTGGGGTGGAGGATCGCGTTCGGAATCGGAGCAGTGCTCGGCGGCGGTGTACTCATCCTCAGGCTGTTTGTTCCTGAGAGTCCACGATGGCTGATGCTGCGTGGTAAGGAACAGGAGGCTGACAAGATCGTCAGTGACATCGAGTCACGCGTCGCGCACAAAAAGGGGAGCCTTCCTCAACCGGAAGCCGAAAAACTCAAGCTGGCAGTCCGTGACCACACACCGTGGTCTGAAATTTTTAAGAACATGCTTGGGGAAAACCGGATGCGGTCTTTGCTCGGCTTTGTGCTCATGGTCGCGCAATCTTTCTTCTTCAATGCCATCTTCTTTACCTACAGCCTGGTTGTCGAAAAGTTCTATAACATTCCTTCGAAACGCCTGCCACTCCATCTGCTTCCTTTCGCGTTGGGAAGCTTCCTTGGTCCTCTTCTTCTCGGCCCACTCTTTGACAGGGTAGGACGTAAGCCGATGATCATTGCGACCTATGGAATAGCCGGCATACTGCTGGCCGCGGTGGCGTTTCCCTTTGCGCATGGCTCGATGTCGGTGCGCACGCTGGATATCTCATTCAGTGTCATCTTCTTCGTAGCATCGTCCGCGGCGAGCGCAGCCTACCTGACCGTCAGCGAAATCTTTCCGCTTGAAATACGCGCGTTTGCAATCGCCATCTTCTACGCTATCGGTACATTGGTTGGCGGTGTGGGAGCACCGTTCCTGTTCGGCGAACTGATCGCCACGGGTTCTCGTTGGAATGTCAGCATCGGATTCTGGATTGGCGCTGTGCTGATGTTGATCGGGGCGGCCTGTGAGTGGGCCATTGGGGTCGAGGCGGCCGGCAAGTCGCTTGAATCGATCTCAAAACCGCTACAAAGCAGAAGCTGAACGAACGTCGACTCGTTGCTTTGTGTGCTTTCTCCATGTTGCAGGTGGAATTCTTATTGCTAATAAGAAGCGCAGCGTGTGAAGCAAGATTGGGCTCGAAGCCGTGGGCAAGCCGATTGGGTGCTGAAGACTGCCGGCGTCGAAGTCGAGGCGAACAGAACGATGCGCACGACGGTGCCGGCGTCCTCAGAATCATCACGTAGGCCAGGTGGGCTTAGCCGTGAGGCAGGGAATCATGACCGTCGATGTGTCGAAAGACGGGCTGCATTTTCTATCACGTTTCCGCGAGCTCAATAGCATTGGAAATGGCATGCACTGCAAGTAAAGCTCGAAAGCCGAAAGATCCAATATAGGGGCTGGATGATTGCAAGGGTTGTGTGAAAGAGGTGGTGGGCAGCGAGGGACTCGAACCCCCGACATCCTGCTTGTAAGGCAGGCGCTCTAACCAACTGAGCTAGCCGCCCGTTTGAACCACTCTTCGAAGTGTATGAGGACTTCTGCGCGGGGTCAATGGCGCGTGGGCAGCAGGATGCGTTTCGCTGCGAATGACGTCACGGCTGGCTGCACGAGCCATGGCCAGGGTATTGCCTGTTCTCCTGAGAAGTCCGTCTTTGCGGAGCGTTTTAATCAGCCGGCTTCTTCACACGAAAAGCCAGCTTGCCTATCACTTGAAACACCACCGTGACTGCGAAAATGCGTTAAGCTTAGGCGGAGCGCTTTTTACACGCGCCAGGAGAAATCATGTCTCGGCTTTCCATTCTACGTCTTCCCGCCCTGGCGGTACTTGCTGTCGGTGTTCTGGCTACTGGTTGTGAAACGGGAAGTACTCATGAGAATGTGACGACTACGGGCGTCAGCGGGCAGAATGTCGGTCAGAACACCAACAAATCCGGACCTGTCCCGGGTTCGTCGACTGGGACGGATGTAACGGCGAATGCTGACCAGCAGCCGGTCCAGGCGACGCCTCCCCCTGTGAATGCTTCGTCGACTCCTACGAAATAGTCTGACAGCCGGTGATGTTGCGTGACAGCACGCCAGGGGTGCCCTACGCTTCGCATCTTTCGCCGAAGGGTGAACGCCTCTGTCAGGTTCCAGTAAAAGTAGAAGGGCTATAAAGAAGCCGGGCGTAGTGTTGCTCTGGACTTAATGCGACTGTGCACCGGAGGCGTGATTCGACACATTTGTGTTGAACCGGGATGGAAAAAGACTTCTACTGCGCACTCCGGTTGAGATGACATGACTCAGGCCAGTTTGGATTCCAATTCTGCCCAGCGGGCGTAGAGGGTATCGAGAGCAGCCTGCGTCTCGTCAACCTTCGCGAGAGCTGCCTGCAAACGGACAGAGTCTGTGGCGATTGCGGGATCCTCGGCTGCCTCCCGCGCTGCCTGCGCAGCTTCTTCCGCCGCCGTGACCTTGTCTTCCATGCTGGAATACTCGCGCGCTTCCATGTAGGACAGCTTTTTCTTGACGCGCGCCTTAAGTTGTTCGGCCTCGGGGCTGGAGGGCCTGGCTGCTGCTGAAGCGCCGCCGGAACCATTGGTCGAGTCGAGACCCCTGGCTTCAGCCTGCTTTATGCGGTCGCGTGTCCACTGCTCCCACTGCTGGTAGTCGGCGAACTGGCCGGAGGCACCGAGACCGTCCAGGCCGACGACGACAGTTGAGACGCGGTCGAGCAGGTAGCGATCGTGGGTAACGAGCACCAGCGCTCCCTTGAACTCGAGCAGGCTCTCTTCAAGGATCTCGAGTGTCTCGATGTCCAAGTCATTGGTCGGTTCGTCGAGCAGCAGCAGGTCGGCTTCTTCGAGCATCAGTTTTGCGATCAGCACGCGGGCGCGTTCGCCACCGGAGAGCCGGCCAACCTGCTGGTTGAGCTGTTCACTGGTGAAGAGGAAACGCGTGGCCCACGAGGCGACGTGGATGACACGGCCCTGGTAGACGACCGAGTCGCTGTCCGGCGCAAGGGCGCGGCGCAGCGTGACGTCCGCGGGCAATTCGCGCTTCTGGTCGAAGTAAACAATGCGCAGATTATTGGCGAGCTTGATCTCGCCCCCGGTCGGCTGATATTCGCCGCGCAGGAGGCGCAGCAGCGTGGTCTTACCAGAGCCGTTCGCGCCGACCAGTCCGACACGCATGCCCGCGGTGAGATGGAATGTGAGCCCGCTGAAGAGCTCTCGTTTTCCCGCGTCGATCGAGTAGTGCATGTCTTCGAGCGAGACGAGGCGCTTGGTCTCGCGGCCACTTTCGACAAAGGCGATGCCGGCCGATTCCGTGCGGCTACGGCTCTTCATCTCTTTCAGTTCACCGATCAACTCACCGGCACTGTCGATGCGTGCTTTCGACTTGGTGGTGCGGGCTTTAGGGCCGCGGCGTAGCCAATCGATTTCGGTCTTGACCCGGTTCTCGAGTGACTCCTGGCGGCGCTGCTGAGCTTCGAGGAAGAGCTCTTTTTCAACCAGAAATTCGCTGTAGTTGCCGCTGCGCCGGAGGATACCGTCGGGATAACGGCGGTTCAGCTCTGCCATTTCGGTGGCTACGTTCTCGAGGAAGTAGCGGTCATGGCTGATGACGACGCAGGCCGAACGTGACTGCGCGAGCGTGGTTTCGAGCCACTCGATTCCGGCAAGATCGAGGTGATTCGTGGGCTCGTCTAGCAGCAGCATGTCGGGATCACCGACCATAGCTTCGACGACGGCGAGACGCTTGCGCC
>CAXTNK010000037.1:0-15174 GCA_964245665.1 uncultured Acidobacteriaceae bacterium | reverse complement strand
GGCTGCGGTTTCGGTATCAAAGTCTTCGAAACTGGCACGGCCGAGGAGTCCGCGGGCACGGCCTTCGCGATCGCTCTCGGCGAGACCGGCGCGGGTTGCGGCTTCGGTCATGACCGACCAGATGGTCGATCTTTTCACAAATTGGGAATCCTGCGCGACATAGGCCATGCGCGTTCGTTTGCGGGCAGAGACTTCGCCGGAGTCGGGATCGACTTCGCCTGCAAGGATCTTCAGCAGGGTGGACTTGCCGGAGCCATTCGGGCCGATTAGGCCGATGCGCGCGCCTTCTTCGACGGTGAAGGAGACGTTACGGAAGAGTTGTTCTGCGCCGAAGGCTTTGGCGATCGATTGCGCGTTGAGAATGGCTGCCAAACTGATTCCTATTCTTGTTGGTGAGTGGAGAAAATGCACTTCCTTCGACTTCGCTCAGGATGACACATCGTTGGTTCAGCTTAACTTTCGAAATTGTTATCCTGACCTTAACGACTAGCATAATTGTCATCCAAACCGAAGCGCAGTAGAGGGACCTGCATCTGCTTGCGGCTTCTACCATGTCAGTGACGCTCTTGACAGGTCCACCGACATGCAGATCCCTCTACTTCGGTCAGATGACAAATCAAAAGTTGAAGCTTGCCTCAGCAATCGAGAAGGTGCCCTGTAAGCGCTTGCGACGCCGCAAACCCCATCTCGCAGAAGCGAGACAGAAGGCACCGGAGTTGTACTAACGTGACGCAGTCGTCGCGGTCGCGGCCATGTATTCAGCGTAGGGTCCCTTGAAGTCGACGATGCCTTTTTCTTCGAAGTGCCAGATACGAGTTGCCACTTCGTCGATGAGGTCGAAGTCGTGCGTGACCAGCAATACTGTGCCTTCGAACTTCTGCAGCGCCTGGTTCAAAGCGTTGATCGATTCAAGATCAAGGTGGTTGGTCGGTTCGTCGAAGACCAGGAAATTCGGCTTCTGCATCATCAGTCGGCAGAAAACGAGACGCGCGGCTTCGCCACCTGACAGTGCATCGGTCGGCTTGACGCCTTCTTCACCACGGAAGAGCATCTGGCCGAGTACGCCGCGAATTTCTTCCTTGGTCTTCTGCGTATCGAAGCTGTGCAGCCATTCCTGCACGGTGGTGCCTTTTTCGATGATGCCGTGAATGTCCTGCGGGAAGTAGCCGATCTGGGCTTCGTGGCCCCACTTGGTCGTCCCTTTGTCGAGCTTGAACTCCTTGTCATCCGGCATCCCGAGAATCGGAGTGCCGGCAAGCAGTGAACGAATCATGGTCGTCTTGCCCTGGCCGTTGCGGCCCATCAACGCGATGCGTTCGCCGCGCATGATGGCGCCGGAGAAATCCTTGATGACGGGAACACCGTCATAGGCCTTGCTGATGTGTTCAAACTCGAGCACATGCTTACCGGACGGCCGGTGCATGTCAAAGCGGATGAATGGGCGGGCGATATTCGAGCGCGCGAGTTCGCTGGTTTGCAGGCGCTCGACTTCCTTCTTGCGCGAGGTCACCTGGCTCGACCGGGTACCGGCAGAGAAGCGCGCGATGAATTCGTTCAGTTGGGCGATCTTTTTCTCGCGCTGGTCATTCTGTGACTCGAGGCGCGAACGGACCTGGGTCTTCGCGAGCACCATGTCATCATAGCCGCCGGTGTAGATGATGATGTCTTCGTAATCGATATCGGCGATATGGGTGCAGACACTATTCAGGAAGTGGCGATCGTGCGAGATGGTGATCAGCGTACCTTCGAAGTGCAGCAGGAAATCCTGCAGCCATTCAATGGATTCAAGATCGAGATAGTTGGTCGGCTCGTCGAGCAGCAGGGCCTGCGGCTTGCCGAACAGCGCTTGTGCCAGCAGTGCTCGGACTTTCTGGCCACCCTGTAACTCGCCCATTTTGCGTTCATGCAACTCGTCGGGAATGTCCAGACCCTGAAGCAGGATCGCGGCATCGCTTTCGGCCGTATAGCCGTCTTCTTCGCCGACTATGCCTTCAAGTTCACCGAGACGCATACCGTCTTCGTCGGTCATTTCGGCCTTGTTGTAGATCGTTTCGCGTTCTTCAAGCGCCGCCCACAGGCCTTTGTTGCCCATGATGACTGTGTCGATCAGGCGGTAGTTGTCAAAGGCGTACTGGTCCTGGCGGAGCACGGAAACCTTCTTGGGGCGCACGACCGTGCCCTTCTGGGCATCGATATCGTTGGCCAGTATCTTCATGAACGTGGATTTGCCGGCGCCATTCGGACCGGTCAAGCCATAACGGCGACCAGGAATGAACTGTACGGAAACATCTTCAAATAGAACTTTTGCGCCGTAGCGCATGCTTACATTGCTGACGGAAATCATGCAGGGGTCTCTTTAATTGTTAGGGGCTGTCCCTATTTTCTCACATCGGTCAGTCGTGGGGCACTGGACTTACGGTCGTGAGCGCCCTTGGCGCGAAAGCATCCTGCCGTTCGTAGCACTGAGTATCGGGTCTCAGCCTGCATGATGCTGCGGGGAGTTGCGAAAGATAGTCAGGCTCGAAGGCTGCGCTGCTAAATGGGCAAGTTACTCAATATGCGACTTTTCTGACGTTCGGCAAGATGGACAGTAGTTCGTAGGTTATTTTGTTGGATGAGGAGGATACTTCCATGGCAAAGCCTGGGATCGAGAAGAAAGCACCTTTAGTCGCAACTCCGCGAACGTACGTATTGACAGTTCTTTTTTGGATTGCCGTTATCTCTCTCCTCCTGGGTCTGTTCAAGTTGCTTGGCATCAGAATGCATTAGAGTGAGCGCTCCGTTCCGTAAGCTCCTCTCTGGCTCGAGAGTCTGCCGCTTCGCGCTCTTCTGGGTGAAGTTTCCGAATTTGGACTTTCCAGGAATTAACATCAGGCGGGTCACTGCCAGCCACTTGAATCGGGTCACTTCTCAAGCAGCCAGCCATACATGGTTTTCAGTTCTATTGTTCGCTGCCGGGTCATGGCTTCTACGCACGCGGCGCGTACTGTTGGCCCTGCGCTCCCTCCTCCGTACAAGGAGTATTCCGCCTTGCAGTTCGCATCACGGAACTGAAGCCAAAGCCGCTGAGCCAGTTGTAAATTCGTTAGCTCGTCCGATCTCAGTTTTATTCTGAGTTTCCCATAGAAGGCATTAAGGTTTTCATCAGCTTTCTTTGACTCTGCGAGGAAGCACTCAGTTTTTGGCGAGTCTGGGGCTTTGGACTGGCATGGGGCTCCAGCGGCATTCATGTGTTGCGCCATGACATCGGTGGCGCTCGGACAGACGACCGACAGAAGCAAGAGAAGCCGCAACACATGACCGAAGTTCCCTGGAGCGGCGTTCGAGCTAAGTTCACTTGAGAAGTGCCACATGTCGGATATTAGAGGCTTATTTAGAAGATGTGCAGGAATAGCTGGTTCGTCACCAGCGCCGCCAGATACGCCAGGCCGCTCATGTAGCAGAACTGGACCAGCGGCCATTTCCAGCTGTTGGTTTCGCGGCGGACAACGGCGAGCGTCGAAGTGCACTGCATGGCGAAGGCGAAGAAGACGACGAGGGCGATCGCGCCGCCGAGTGTCATATCGTGCCGCAGGGCGGCTTGCAGGCCTTCGGAGTGGGTCAGCGGATCGGCGCCGTAGAGCGTGCCTAGGGTGCCAACGATCACTTCGCGGGCAACGATGGAACTGAGCAGACCGATGCCGATCTTCCAGTTGAAGCCGAGCGGATGAATGAGCGGCTCGATGAAATGGCCCAGGCGGCCGATCACGCTATCGGCCAGATCAGAGAAGTGCGCGCCCGTATTTCCTGAATAGCTGATCGGGATGATGCTCAGCACCCACAGGATAAAGGTCACGCCGAGAATGATTGTTCCGGCCTTCTTGAGGAAGAGCATGCCACGGTCGTAAAGACGAAGGCCGAGCGAGCGGAAGGTAGGCCAGCGGTACTGTGGCAGCTCCAGGATGAAGGGTGCGGACGAAGCCTTGAGCACAGAGGATTTGAGCAGACGGGCGGTGCCGAGCGCGGCGAGAAATCCCAGGACGTAGAGGCCGAGCATCACGCAGGCACGGAGACCGATGATGCTGCCGATGACGTGCTTGTTGGGAATGAAGGCAGCGATGATCAGCGTGTAAATCGGCAGACGGGCTGAGCACGTCATGAACGGAGCGACCAGGATGGTGGCAAGACGGTCGCGGCGGTTCTCAATGGTGCGCGTGGCCATGATAGCCGGAACCGCGCAGGCGTAGGCCGACAGCAGTGGAATGAAAGCCTTGCCGTTCAGGCCGATCGATCTCATCAGGCGATCGGCGATGAGGGCGGCTCGGGCGAGGTAGCCGGAATCTTCGAGTATCCCGATAAAAAGAAACAGCAGGAGTATCTGTGGCAGGAAGACGAGGACGGCCTGCACGCCGTTCCACAGGCCATCGCGAAGGAGCAGCCGCAGCCAGTTGTCAGGCAGAAGATTGGCGACATGAGCGCCGGCGCTGGTCAGGATCTCGCCCAGGCCGTCATTGAGCGGCTGGCCGATGCCGAAGACGACCTGGAAGACGCCGACGACCACCAGCAGGAAAACCAGCGGTCCCCATACGCGGTGCAGCAGGATCTTGTCGAGCCGGATGGTCCAGATGGGCGAAGAAGGCTGCTTGTAGCTCGCGGCTTCGCTGACCAGTGCCGACCATTTGCGGCAGGAAACCGGATTCTGCAGCACGGGTAGAGTGACGATGGGCAAGTTCTGTGGAGCAACTGCCGGTTCTTCTGCGCGCTGCAGGAAGGCCGGAATGGTATCGATATTGGTGCCGTGCGCGGCGCTGATAAGAGCGACCGGGCAGCGGAGTTCCTGGGCAAGGGCGAGAGAATCGACTTTGCCGCCGCGCGCAGCCATGACGTCAGCCATGTTCAAAAGGACGAGAGTCGGCAGGCCGAGGGCGAGGATGGGCGAAGCGAGCATCAACTGCCGCTGCAGATGAAGCGCGTCGAGCACCAGCAGGACAGCGTCGGGCGGCGGAGTGCCGGGCATGCGGCCATGCAGCACATCGACGGCGACGCGTGCGTCTTCGGAGGTACTGTTCAGGCTGTAGACGCCGGGCAGGTCGATCAGAGTCAGGTCGCGACGGCCAATGCCGTTCATGCGGCCGGAATGGTGCTCCACGGTGACGCCGGGATAGTTGGCGACTTTTTGCCTGAGGCCGGTGAGGCGGTTGAACAGGGTTGATTTCCCGCAATTGGGCGGACCGATGAGGACAACTGTCCGGATTTTGCCTTTGACCCTATGGCCTGGCGAACCAGCATCGATCGGGTCAAGCTCGGCCAGTGAGCCAACTCCTGTGTCGTGACAGCTCACGCTGATTTCTCTCCGGAGGCGATGGAGGGCTCCGGTCCGGGCGCGCCAGGAACGATAAAGATAAGGCTGGCAGTCTCACGTCGCAACGCAACTTCTGAACCGTCGATCGCATAGACAGTGGGATCGCCGGCAGGTGCACGGCGCAGCGCCTGCACGGGCGCGCCCGGCATAAACCCCATGTGCATCAACTGATTTTGCACGTCCGCAACCATCTGCAGACTCTCAATCACGCCCCAGGCCTGATCGGTCAGTTCGCTGAGTGCGATGGTCGCCCGTGATGGATCCCGCTCTGTAATCACTGCCTCTTTCAACATCGACTACCAAATGCGACTGATCAGGTCGTACTTCTGACTATATATCTTCGGTCACACCCCGACAAAGCAGAGAATTGTTATTGAAGCGTGACGCCAGATGGCTAGTCAGATTACCGGCGACAGGCCCTGGATACATTTCCACATTTTGACTTTTGCGATCTTCTCCTTGACGCCTAGGGGAGTTGCGGCAGACTGTCCTAGATTGTCGAGGAGAGTGGGATTGCATGGCGAAGCAGGTAGACCTGATGCAGGGCACGCTCGAGATGCTGATTCTGAAAGCAGTTTCGCTGGGCCGGCTGCATGGCTACGGCGTGCTGCTGCGGATTCAGCAGATCAGCGGCGAACAACTGGTGATCCAGCAGGGATCGTTGTACCCGGCGCTCTATCGGCTGGAGCATGAGGGCGCCGTTAAAAGTGAGTGGGGCGAGAGTGAGAATAACCGCCGCGCGAAGTACTACATGCTGACCGCATCGGGCAGGAAGCAACTCGAGGCAGAGATGGAGAAGTGGAACAGGATGGCCGGCATTATCGAGGCGATCCTCCGCTTAACCTCGGCGGAGGTGAAAGCATGAGCCGGCTCGTGTCACGGATGCAGTCATGGCTGCGCTCGGTCACAGGGCGGCAGCGGCTCGAGAGCGACATGGAGGAAGAGATTCGCTTTCATCTCGAAGCGCGTGCGGCGGACCTGGTGCGCGAGGGCATGGAGCCGAAACAGGCGATGCGCCAGGCACGACTGGAATTTGGCGGCGTCGCGTTTCAAAAGGACGACATGCGGCGAGCGTTGAGCCTGCGCTGGTGGGATGAGCTGTGGGCGGATGTTCGTTATGCGACGCGGATTCTGCGAAAGAGTCCGGGGTTCACGCTGATTGCCGTCAGTTCGCTGGCGCTCGCGATCGGCGCGAACACGACGATCTTCTCTGTCGCGAACGAGATGCTGCACGAGCGGCTGGGTGTGCCTCATCCGCAACAGTTGCGGTTTCTTTTGCTGAGCGAAGACGACCACTCTGCGGGCATGATGACCTGGGGCAGCAATTGGACAACTCCCGAGGGGCAGCGGCGGGTAGACTCCTTCACTTACCCCATCTATCAGCAATTGCGCAGGCAGAACCAGGCGCAGGGAAAGTAGGTTCTCGAAGATATTTTTGCCTACAAAGACCTCGGCGGCGCGGATGCGACTATCGATGGCGTTGCCCAACTGGTGCGACTGCAACTGGTCTCCGGAAATTTCTACCAACAGCTTCAAGTGATGCCGGTTCTGGGCCGCCCCCTGCTGTCTTCGGATGACGGTGCGCCAGGTACAGGCGCTGTAGCAGTTATCAGCGATGGGCTATGGAGCCGTCGCTTCGGTCGCTCTCCTGGGGTACTCGGCAAAACAATCACGGTGAACATGACGCCGGTGACAATCATCGGGGTGAACCCGCGTGGATTCACGGGAGCAGCGAGCGTCCAGCAATCGCCGGACCTTTTCTGCCTCTCTCCATGATCCCGCTGTTGAGCGGTCAGATGGGTGATTCGGGTCCGCTCCTTACGAGTACGAAGCTGTATTGGCTCCAGTTGATGGCGCGCGCCAGGCCGGGTATCACTGATGAGCGGGCGCGCTTGTCTCTCGACCTTGCGCTGAATGCTGCAGTTCGCGCCACGACCATCTTGAAGAAGGGTGAAACGATTCCCCATCTCGTGGTTGAGGACGGCAGCAAGGGGTCGAACTTATCTGCGAGGGAGTACGCCAATCCCATGCATGTTCTGCTTGCCATGGTCGGCGGAGTATTGCTGATGGCCTGCGCAAACATGGCCAACCTGATGCTCGCCCGCGCGTCGGCACGGCAAAGAGAGATGAGCGTTCGTCTCGCGCTCGGCGCAGGACGCTGGAGGATTCTGCGCCAGTTGTTGACCTAGAGTCTGTTTCTCTCTTTTCTCGGCGGGGCGCTTGGACTGGTGCTCGGCTACTTCGGAAGGTCGATGCTGCCGAAGCTGATGGCCTCTGCCTGGGACGATTCCACGATCCAGGTACCGTTTAACTGGAAGGTGTTCACCTTCACAGCATTCATCACGATCGGAACGGGAGTAGTGTTTGGAATTTTCCCGGCGCCGGTGGCGACGCGGGCCGAAATCGGGGCGGCGTTGAAGCAGGGTGCGCAGTCGTCTTCGCGACGGCGCAAAAGCTGGAGCGGCAAAGGAATCGTCGCTTTTCAGGTCGCACTGTCGACACTGCTCGTTATCGCTGCAGCTCTATTCCTGCGCACGCTCATCAACCTGAATGCGATTGACCCAGGGTTCCGTACGAACCATCTGATTCTCTTCGATATAAGCGCGCCGGATCTTCGTTATCCTTCACCGAAAGATGTCGCCCTGCATATGCGGCTGGAGGAAGCTCTGCGCGCTGTTCAGGTGTTGAGGGAGTGTCACCAACAGCGGTCGCTTTTGTTGGAGGCTCGATGTGGAACAGCTCTCTGTATGTCGATGGCGCGCCGAAACAGACGTACGCCAGGAGCGACAGGAACCAGTACGTTTTTCTATCTCACGTGGGCAATGACTTTATAAGTGTGATGAAAATACCCATGTTGGCAGGCCGAACGTTTGACAATACCGATACTGAAAACTCGCCCAAGGTAGCGATCATCAACCAGACCCTGGCGCGCCGCTTCTTCAACGGGCAAAACCCTCTTGGAAAGCGCTTCAGTCAGGATGGTCCCGATGAAAAGGAACGGACCTGGTATAAGGTGATTGGGGTGTGTGCCGACACTCGTTATGCCAACATGCGCGATGATCCGCCTGCCCTATTCCTGAATCTTTTTCGGCAAAGTAAGGAAGCAGGCAGCTTGACCTACGTGGTCCACACAAAGATGCTACCGAAAGCGATCGTGCCCTCGTTGCGGGCAGCAGTGCAGCGCGTCGATCGCGATCTGCCACTGATGGATGTGCGCACCCAGGAAGAACAGATTGACGCGGACCTGCAACAGGAGCGGATGTTTGCGAGCTTGAGTGCTGGATTTGGCGTACTAGCACTGGCCCTGGCGTGCGTCGGGATTTACGGCATCATGGCGTATACGGTAGTGCAGCGGACGAACGAGATCGGTATCCGTCCGGCGCTGGGTGCCGAGCGTGGGCAGGTGCGCGGCATGGTGCTGCGCGAGGCAGGTTTGCTGGCGGTCGCCGGCGTAGTGAGCGGGCTCGCGATTGCGCTGGGTCTGGGACGTTTGGTGAAATTTTTATTGTATGGATTGCAGCCGGCTGATCCGTTGTCCCTGGCAGCGGCGGGCTGTTTGTTGCTGGGCGTGGCTTTGATTGCTGGATGGGTTCTGGCCATGCGGGCTTCGCGCGTGGAGCCGATGGAGGCTCTGCGGCACGAATGATTGCTTGATTTTCGGCAGAGCAGATGCAGGTCTCTCCACTTCGGTCGAGATGACAAGATGGGGGTGCGTCTGGTTGAGATGACAATCCTGCTGGCTTTGCAGAGTGACGGGCATCTATTAAAACGCAGATCTCTTCACTTCGCTATGCTTCGGTCGAGATGACAAGTAAAGTAAGTTCGGTCGAGCCGACAATCGTTCAGCCAAGGGCTGGAAGTTTGTTCGATGCTCCCAGCAGGAAGATGATGCCGATGACGAAGCTGTAGACAGCGCCGGCGATGGCGACCCAGCGGAAAATGTCGGGTGCGTGATGGCCGGCATTGCCCGCTGACTTCTTTAAAGACGCTTTGTAGACGCCGCCGAGGGTCGCGGTCATCAGGCCGTTCATGAGGATGAGGCCGGCGGCGAAAGCGATGAGTCCGAAAAAGCCACGCGCCGTTCCGCCCAAGCTTGCCGCGAGGAGGAAGAGCATGAGCTGGCTTGGTGTTTCTGCGCCGAGTCCGTGCAGGATACCAATAAGAAAGACGGATTTACCGGAGTAGTTAAAGTGGAAAGGCTGGGGCTTTTCGACCGCGGGATCAAAGGTGCGGCGGACGCGCCAGGAGAGAACGCGACAAGCCGAGATGAGCAGCGCGAAGCGGCTCTCCATCGCACCGTGCGAGTGGCGCTTCTGGTAGATGTTGCCGATCACCAGCACGGCCAGTACGATCAGGGTGACGCCGATGAGCCGCTCCGTCCATGCATCGAGGCGAGCGGGCAGTGGCAGGTGCAGCATGATGACAGCCGCGCCGAGAGCGACCACGGTGAAAGCATGGCCCAATGCGTAGGTCAGGCCAAGGCGCATGCCTTCGCGCCACGTGCGCTGGACTGAGGTGATGTCCGAGATGGCAGCGAGGTGGTCGTAGTCGAAGCCGTGCCGCAGCCCGAGGAGGGCGCAGGAGGCGAGCGCGAGAATGATCTGCCAGTTCATAGTTGCTGCCGATTGGATGCAGCCTGATTGTAGTCTCGGCGGAGAAGATTTAGACGACCAGCTTCACCAATTGTTCGACTGCCTGCCGCGTGCCGAGGATGGAAACCTTCGGTAACTGGCCGCGCGCCATGGCTACTTCATCGCACCGGTACAGGCGCGGGCAGCTCTGGCAGTCCTTGTAGATCTTGTCGGGCAAGGCGGCGCGTTCTTCGACCACACGAAAACCATGATGAAAAAAGAAATCGGGAATGCGCGTGAACAGGCAGACACAGCCGACGCCGTGGTCTTCGGCTTCATCGAGCAGGGCCTGCAGAAGCTTGCCGCCGGCGCCTTTACCTTTGGCTTCGGGCCGGACCACAATCGATCGCACCTCGGCCAGATGCGGGCCGTAGAGATGCAATGCGCCGCAGCCGAGAAAGTTGCCGGAGTCGGACTCGGCGACGGTGAAGTCGCGCACGTTCTCGCAGATTTCTGCGAAGGCACGCCGCAGAAGCGTGCCATCCGACGAGAGACTGTTCACCAGTTCAAAGATAAGCGATGCGTCATGCAGACGCGCTTTACGCACCTGCATGCAGAGTCTCCAGTGGGAGTGCTTCTCCTTTGCGGGAGGTGGCGCGTTGCAGTTGCGACTCGATGGATGCGAGAGCATGTGCAACCTGCGCGCGCGCCGTGCCGCCGATGACATCATGGCAATCGATGGTTGCATCGAGCGTGATGGCGGCGAAAAAGTCTTCGGCGAACTCTGGCCCAAACTGCTGCAGTTCCGCAAGGGTCAGGCCGTTCAGTTCGCAGCCTTTTTCCAGACTGAAGCGGACGGCATTGCCGATTTGTTCGTGCGCCTTGCGGAAGGGAACTCCCTTGTGCACGAGATACGTCGCAGCAGCCATTGCATTCAGATATCCGTGCTCACTTGCCTCGCGCATGCGGGTGTGGCGGAACTGCAGTGCAAGGGTGAAACGTGCGAGCAGATCGAGCATCGCGAGTGCCGTGGTGCTGGCTGCGAAGAGTGGTTCCTGCGTCTCCTGCATGTCTTTATTGTAGGCAAGCGGCAGGCCTTTGAGCAGGAGAGTGACGGTCTGGGCAGCGCCGTTGAGGCGGCCAACCTTGCCACGCACAAGCTCCGTAAGGTCCGGATTCTTCTTCTGCGGCATAGCGCTTGAACCAGTCGAAAAGGCCTCGGGCAGTTCGACATAACCGAACTCGGCCGTGGCGAAGAGCGTGATCTCTTCGGCAAAGCGGCTGGCATGCAGACCGATGGTGGTGAGCACCTGCAGATATTCAAGGATGAAGTCGCGGTCGCTGGTTGCGTCCATGCTGTTCGCGGTTGGTGCGGAGAAGTCAAGTTCGCGCGCAGCGATGGTGCGGTCCAGTGCTAGTGTTGCGCCTGCAACTGCGCCTGAACCAAGCGGACAGGCGTCGAGACGGCGCAGGCAGTCTTCAACGCGCGTGATGTCGCGGAGAAACATCTGCGCGTAAGCGAGCAGCCAGTGTGCGACGAGCACGGGTTCGGCGCGCTGCAGGTGCGTGTAGGCAGGCATGACGGCTTCGCCATTCAGCTTTGCCTGTTCGACGAATGCGCCGACCCAGGCCTGCAGTAGTTCGATAACACTCCCGCCGCTCTGTCGCACGTAAAGGCGCAGATTGGTCGCAATTTGTTCGTTGCGGCTGCGGCCGGTGTGGAGTTTCAAGCCGAGATCGCCGACTCGCTTCACCAACTGGAGCTCGACAAAATGATGAATGTCTTCGGCTTCAGTTTCGGTCTTCAGTTCCGAGGCAAGCGGGCCGCGGGGCACGAGCGCGTCGGGATCGCCCCAGTAGTCATGGAGGATCGACGACAGTCCGGCGATGACCGATGAGACTTCTTCGTCGGTCAAAATGCCGGCGTGCGCGATGGTGCGCGCGTGGGCTTTGCTGGCAGCAATTTCCTGTGGAAGAAGCTGCCAGTCAAAGCCGAACGATCGTTGCCATGCATCAAAATCCGCGTCGAGGGGTTCGCGGAATCGGCCGGACCACATCTTCACTTAACTGCCTCTTTCGTGGGCGATTCTACTGCGGCGAGCTGTTGCAGCAGGCGCGCGCGTGAACGAGCGGGCAGGCCGAGAATCTGAATGAAGCCCTTCGCGTCCTTCTGATCGTACGTGTCGCCCATAGTGAACGAAGAAAGTTCGTTCGAGTAGAGTGAGTATTTGCTGGTGCGGCCGGCAATCGAGACATTGCCCTTGTAGAGGCTAAGCTTCACAGTGCCAGTGACATGCTGCTGCGTGTTGAGCACGAAGGCGTCGAGTGCTTCGCGCAGGGGTGTGAACCACAGGCCGTTGTAGACGAGCTCGGCATAGCGCAGACTGACGTGCTGCTTGTAATGCTTCACGTCGCGGTCGAGCGCGAGTGCTTCGAGTTCACGATGCGCGAGCACGATCAGCGTGCCACCGGGCGTTTCGTAACAGCCACGGGACTTAATGCCGACGAACCGGTTTTCGACCAGGTCAATGCGGCCGATGGCATTGCGAGCGCCGATTTCGTTGAGCAGTTCGACAAGTTGCACGGGCTCGAGCTTCATGCCGTCGACGGAAACAGGCTCGCCCTGCACAAAGCCGATCTCGACTACTTCTTCCTTATCGGGAGCGTCTTTGGGGGATCGCGTCATGGTCCAGGTGCTGTCGAAAGGCGCATTGTTGGCGTCTTCCAGTTCGCCGCCTTCATGGCTGACATGCCAGATGTTGCGATCACGCGAGTGAATCTTTTCCCGGCTGGCGGCGACGGGGATGCCATGCGCTTCGGCGTAGTCGAGGCAGTCTTCGCGGCTCTTGAGCGTCCACTCGCGCCATGGAGCGATGACCTTCAACTCTGGTGCGAGCGCCTGGTAGGCGTGCTCGAAGCGGACCTGGTCATTACCTTTACCCGTGCAGCCGTGAGCGACCGAGGTCGCGCCTTCTTCGAGCGCGACTTCAACCTGGTGCTTGGCGATGACCGGACGGGCGATCGAGGTGCCGAGCAGATATTTGTCTTCGTAGATAGCGCCGGCCTTGACGGTCGGGTAGACGTACTCGCGGATAAATTCATCGCGCAGATCGCGCACGACTACTTTCTTCGCGCCTGTCTTGTAAGCCTTTTCGACGACGGCATCGATGTCTTCTCCCTGGCCGACATCGGCCACCATGGCAATGACGTCGAGGCCGTAATTTTCATTGAGCCACGGAATGATGATGGACGTATCGAGACCGCCTGAGTAGGCAAGAACAACTTTGTTGGACATTTGGATCTCCTGTAGCGAGTGCCTGCTTAGGCAGTTATTTTCTTGTTGACCTGGCCGGCGCCAAGCAGCATCAGCATTAGCGCTTTTTGTGCATGCATACGGTTTTCGGCCTGGTCGAAGACGATGGATTGTGGTCCGTCGAGCACCGCGTCCGTGACTTCGGCATTGCGATGCGCCGGCAGGCAGTGCATGAACACAGCATGCGACGCGGCGTTGGACATGAGCGCTTCATTCACCTGATAAGGCTTGAACAGTGGCGCGCGCTTGGTGGCTTCGTGCTCGAAGCCCATGCTGGTGCAGACATCGGTGTAGATGGCGTCTGCATTGTGAGTTGCGACGATCGGATCCTGGATGACTTCAACACTGCCGCCAGATCTGTTAGCGATGCCGCGCGCCTGGGCGACGATGTCTGCCTTGGGACCGTAGTTCTTCGGGGTCGCAATCGTGACATGCGCGCCGAGTTGCGCACCGGTGAGCATGAGCGAATGACAGACGTTATTGCCATCTCCGACGTAGGTGAACTTCAGACCGGCAGCAGTGCCGAAGCGTTCTTCGAGGGTCATCCAGTCAGCAAGCGCCTGGCAGGGATGTTCGAGATCGCTGAGCGCGTTGATGACGGGCACGCGCGCGTACTCGGCCATTTCGGTGATGGTCTCGTGTGCGTAGGTGCGCAGGACAATGATGTCGACCCAGCGTTCGACGTTGCGCGCGATGTCAGCCAGCGACTCCCGTTCACCGAGGGGTGACTGTGTCTGATCGACGAACATTGCCGAGCCGCCGAGCGTATTGATGCCGGCTTCAAATGTAAGCCGCGTGCGCAGGGAAGACTTCTCAAAGAACATGACCATCTGGCGCGCGTCCAGGGCGTGGCGATAGGCTAGGCGGTTGGCTTTGACGTCATGCGCGAGGGCAAGAATGCTGCGCGCTTCTTCCATCGAAAGATCAGTGATGGAGCAGAGATCGCGGCCGGCAAGCGTTGCGGCGGCGGGCGCATTGACGATGGGTTCTTCGAGAACGAGGGACTTTGTGGCCATCTACTTATCTCCGTACGTGCTGGCTGTGGGAGCCTTGCTGTCAGCCGCGAGGGCCGGGCCATGCTCGTCGAGGATCTGGTTGAGCGCGGCGATGGCGATGTCGACATGCTCACGCTGAAGGATGTATGGCGGCAGGAAACGCAGTACAGTTTCGCTGGTGCGATTGATGAGAATGCGGTGCTGCATCATTGCCGACGTGACGGCCTTCGCGAGGTCAGCCGAGTCCAGCTCGACTGCCAGCATCAGACCGATGCCGCGGACCTCGGAGATGCTTTCGTGTCTCGTGGCAAGCTGCTGCAGCTGCTGCTTGAAGTAGCTGCCGACCTCGGTGACGTGGTCGAGAAGACTGGTCTGCTTCATTGTGTCAATCACGGCAACAGCGACGGCGCACGCGAGTGGTCCGCCGCCGAATGTAGTGCCATGCAGGCCGGGATGCATCGCTGCCGAGACTGCCTCGGTGCAGAGAATGGCGCCGAGAGGCAGTCCACCTGCGAGAGGCTTGGCGAGTGTCGTGATGTCCGGCTGAATGCCGTAGTGCTGGTAGCCGCACCACTTGCCGGTACGGCCAAAGCCGGCCTGAATTTCGTCGACGATGAGCAGCGCGCCGGTCGATTGAGTCAGCTCACGCGCGGCTGCGAGGAACTCTTTCGACACAGGACGGATACCGCCTTCGCCCTGGATCGATTCGATGAGGATCGCGCAGACATCAGTCGAGAAGCTGGCGCGCAGGGCGGCGACGTCGTCGAAGGGAACGAACTCGACGCCGGGTATGAGCGGCGCGAATGGCTCGCGGTATTTTTCTTTGTGCGTGGTCGCGACGGAACCCATGGTGCGGCCGTGAAAGCTGTGCTCGAGCGCGATGAATCTTGTACCGAGTTGCGTGCCCTGTTCGCGTTTCATGCCAGCATAGGCGCGTGCCAGTTTCATTGCAGC
>CAXTNK010000036.1:23873-46670 GCA_964245665.1 uncultured Acidobacteriaceae bacterium | reverse complement strand
AACATCACCTTCCCCAAAGCCTTGCCGATCCGCGACGCTGCATTAAGAGTACCGCTCGACCGGATGCTCATCGAAACCGATGCGCCCTTCCTGGCGCCGGTACCGAACCGCGGCAAACGCAACGAGCCCGCTTTTGTTGCTCAGATAGCAGAGCAGGTCGGGACACTTCGCGGCATCGAAGCAACAGACGTTGCCGAAAAAACTAGCTGGAACTTCAACCGCTTCTTTAACATCGGATAACTGACGGCAGAAACGTGCCGCAGAGTTGGAACGAGGAAACAGATGGCCGCTACAGAGAATTCATTTGACGTTGTCAGCAAGGTAGACATCCAGGAAGTTCGCAATGCGATCGAGCAGGCGACCAAGGAAGTGAATGCCCGCTTCGATCTGAAGGATTCCAAGTCAGAGATCAAGCTCGAAGGCAGCGACACCATCCAGCTGGCCTCGGCTGCTGAGCCCCAATTGCAGGCGGTCATCGAGATCCTCTCGCATAAGCTGGTCAAGCGCAACGTCTCGCTCAAGTCCCTGGTTTACGAAAAGCTGGAGCAGGCTTCGGCCGGCAGTGTTCGTCAGAAGATCAAGCTGACCCAGGGCATTGCCAGCGAAAAGGCCAAGGAAATCGTCAAGATCGTCAAGGACTCAAAGAAAAAGGCGAATGCCTCCATCCAGGGCGAAACCGTCCGCATTACCAGCAAGGACCGCGATACCCTGCAGGAAGTCATCGCTCTTTTAAAGGGCAAAGACCTCGGCATCGACATGCAGTTCACGAACTTCCGGTCGAATTAGGGCGTAAGCGACGACTTACTTCCTAGATCGGCAAAGCAGGGACGGACTTGAGTGCTACTGGAATCGCCGTATCAACAATGAAGCTTGCTACAAAACAGAAACTTTGGTGCAGACACGCGATGGGTTCCAGCCATTAAGATCGATATATCAGGAGAACGGGTGAGCACACAGGCCATAGCGACGGCGAAAGAGGTGTTCGACCTGCTGCGCGACGACCTGCTCGCCATCGAGAAGGAACTGGTCCGCGACTCTGTTTCGAACGTCAGCGCCATCACCGAGATCAGCGAATACCTGCGAGAAGCCGGTGGCAAACGCATCCGGCCATCCCTGTTGCTGCTCGCTGCCCGGTCACTCGACTATCGCGGCCGCGGCGCAACCCGCCTGGGCGCTGTCGTCGAGATGGTGCACACGGCGACCCTGGTCCATGACGACATCATCGACGAAGCCGATACTCGTCGTGGCCGTCCTTCAGCAAACACCACCTGGGGCAACTCGAAATGCGTGCTTGCCGGCGACTGGCTCTACATGCAGGCCTTTCGCATCGCACTCGAAGAGCGCAATCTACGCGTGCTCGACCTGCTGATTGGCCTGACCCAGCAGATGGTTGAAGGTGAACTGCTACAGATCGAGAAGCAGGGCCGGATGGTCGCCGAGTCGGAATATTACGACCTGATCTATCGCAAAACCGCCTGTCTTTTTAATGTTTCCATGCGACTCGGCGCGACCCTGGCCGGTGCTTCCGAAGAAGTGGAAGAACAGCTGGGCGAGTTCGGCCGCAGTCTGGGCATTGCCTTTCAGATTGTCGACGACGTCCTCGACCTGACGGCCAGCGAAGAAGTGCTGGGGAAACCGGTGGCAAGCGATCTGCGTGAAGGCAAAGCGACCTTGGCGATCGTCCACGCCTATGAACGCGCGACGCCCGCAGAACGGCTGGCCATCGACTACGTGCTTGAAGACGAGTCTCTCCGACGCACGTCTCACGACGACATTCTCCGCATCCTCAAACGCTATGGCTCAGTCGAATTCGCGATGAATACGGCCTACGAATACGCCGCCATCGCGCGGAATGCTCTGGTCGGCCTTCCCGAAACAGACGCCAAACGCGCCCTGTTGTGGATGCCGGATTTCGTGGTCGCCCGCGAAAAGTAACCGCGTGGTATTCTCGCCTGTTCTCCAGACTATGCCGGACTCATCACCAACCCGCAGCAAACCACCGATCCGCGTGCTGGTTGCCAAGCCTGGCCTCGACGGCCATGACCGCGGCGCGAAAGTAATCGCACGAGCACTTCGCGACGCCGGCATGGAGGTCATCTATACCGGTCTGCGACAGACGCCGGAGATGGTCGTCAATGCCGCCATCCAGGAGGACGTGGACTGCATCGGGCTCAGCATCCTGTCCGGCGCGCACAATGTCATCGTTCCGCGCATCCTTGCGCTGCTTAAGGAACGGCAGGCTTCCGACATCCTGGTTGTTCTCGGCGGCACAATCCCGGAGCAGGACATCGAGCCGCTCAAGGCAGCCGGAGTCGCTGCTGTCTTTGGCCCGGGCACGACGCTCGACTCTACTGTGACCTTCATCCGCGAACATGTACGACCTAGGACCATTTTTCTAGGCTGATCACAGAACGACGAAAGCGCCACCTTCAGTCTGCTGGCAGCTGAAAGTGGCGCTATTCGTTTCCAATTATGGGCAGTCTAGCGGTGCGGGTGATGACGGTGATGGCGATGATGACGATGGTGGGGCGGTTGCGCGAACGCAGCGGCAGACACACCAAAAATGACTACGAGGAGGAGTGCAATCTTTTTCATGACTTGATTGTAGACGCCATTCGTGCAAATAAAGATGCCAATCGATCAGGAAGAAGCTTTCATAGCTACAGCTTTCAGGGCATTGGAATACTTTTCCGGCAATGTGATCTTCTGTAGTTGCTTATCGACGAAGACGTGTACGCTCTCACCCTCGGCCAGCAGTTTCGGTTCGGTGCCATCCATAGCGCTTCGCAGGACCCGATAGCCGAACTTGATCATCGAGGTGCGCTGGTTCTGCACATGCGTTTCGATCAACAACTGATCGTCGTAGCGCGCCGGTGAGCGATAGCGGCAGGTCGCCTCGACCACGGGCAGCAGGCAGCCCTCCTCGGCTTCCATGGCCGCGTAATCAAAGCCGATCTGGCGCAGCAGTTCAACCCGTCCAATTTCGAACCACACAAAAAAATTGGCGTAGTAGACGACACCCATCTGGTCCGTCTCCGCATAACGGACGCGGACGGTCGTGGTGAAAACCCGAGATTGTGAAGTATGCATTGTTCCTAAGACTACCAAGGGGAAAACTACACCAGACTGGCAGATTGCTTTTCATCGCGTAATTAGCCTTACAGCCGGGTGGCACCGAGCGGGATCAGCGTCAGGAAGTGAAAAACAGAGCCGAGGGCAATGTCTCAGAAGCGAGGCGTCGGGAAACCGCTATTGCGGCTGGCGAACGAAACACAGGTCCTTCGACTTTGCTCAAGATGACACATCTTGGCGTGAGACAGATCGAACGCAGATCTCTCCACTGCGCTGCGCTTCGGTCGAGATGACAAAGTTTGTGTTGGCGGCTGGCACATGGTTACAAAGTTTGTGTTCACGGCTGGCACATGGTGACAAAGGTCGCGGCAGTGGATGACAAAGCTTTCAGGGGTGGCTATTGCGGCCCACGGAAGCATAAACGCGGAAGGCGTGCCCGCCTGCATGGCAAATGCCTAGGGTTTTAGTTTGGAGAAGAGGCTTAGCTTGGAAATGTCGTTGAACATGACGAAAGCGAAGAAGATGAGCAGTCCTACGAAGGCGGCTTGATAGATACGTTCCTTAAACCGCTGGTTGAGGTCGCGGCGGATAACTTCTTCAATCAACAGCAGAAGGATCACACCGCCGTCCAGGATCGGAACCGGTAGAAGATTGAAGATTCCGAGATTCAGGCTGATGATGGCCATGAGGCCGATGATCGGCTGCCAGCCGGGCTGCGAGGCAGCGATGCCCGTTTCGCGCGCAATGCCGATGGGGCCGCTCAGGTTCTGGACGGCCATGTGCCGGGTGAGCATACGGCGCAGGACTTCGAGAATCAGGCTGGAATTTTTTGCATTGAACTTGATGGACTGGTGCAGAGCTGCGGGCAGCGGCATCTGCTGCACCTGGAACGGCGGCTCCTGCGGTTTAAAGCCGATTTGATAGCCTTTCGAGCCATCACCCTCATCCGCCATCATTGGCTGAATCGTCAGATGCAGGGTCTGTCCGCCACGCTGAATGACCAGATTCGCCGGCTTACCGCCTTGATCCTGTAGATACCGGGCAAACGCCACGACCGAGTGCAGCTGCAGACCATCGATGCTGAGGATCTGATCGCCTGCCTTCAGGCCAGCCTTCTCAGCGGGCATGCCGCTCTTGACGAATTCGACCGTAACTGGCGTCGACTGCATTTTCGGGATGAAGCCGAGTGTTTCCAGGTCGAAATCGTCCGAGTTGCGCGGATTGCGGACATTCAGCGTCAGGGGAATGCTCTGGCCATTGCGTTCGACGGTCACCGGCACAGACTGACCGAGGTTCAACGCGGAACGGATGGAAATCTGTTCCCAGGTCGGATTCTGCACAGATTCAAAACGGGTAATGCGGTCATTGTCGCGGAAGCCGGCCTGCATGGCCGCGGAGTTCGCCGTTACGTAATCGACGTCGCCGGGCTGCGAGCGAAAGGTCTCAACCTCGTTATGCATCATGTAAAAGCCGGTCATGAGGAACAACGCGAGCAGGAAATTCGAGACCGGACCGGCCAGAGCGATCAGGATCCGCTGCCAGCGCGGTTTGGAATTCAGGTCGCCAGGATCCAAGGTCCGCTCCCCACTGGTCTCTCCATTTCCACGCGTCACGTTATCGATTAGCATCGTGCCATCGCCGCCCAGTTCGCCGGCCATTTTCACATAGCCGCCAAGTGGCAGCAGGCTCAGACGATAATCCGTGTCGCCATAGGTCACGCCGAAAAGGCGCTTGCCGAAGCCGATCGAGAAAACTTCCACGCGGACGCCGCACAGTTTGGCCACGGCGAAATGCCCGAACTCATGCACCAGGACCATGATGCCAAGCACGATGAGCGTTGAGACAATACTGGTTGCGACAAAAGACATAGAAGAGGTTGTACCTAATTAAGCGCCGGTTGACGAGAGTCAGGCGGATCGCATTTTATTTTTGATGGAGGATCACGCGTTGGGCTGTCATACGGGCGTCTTCGTCCAACTGCAGAACCTCTGCAATCGTCTGCGGACGGACCGCCGGAGTTGCTTCAAGGACTAGTTCAATTGTACGCGGGATGTCCTGGAAGCTGATACGTCCTTCGAGGAATGATGCCACCGCTACTTCATCCGACGCATTCAACGCAATGGTGTGAGCGCCGCCGGCTTCAGCTGCTTCATAAGCCAGCCGCAGGCAGGGAAACCGTTCGAAATCCGGCTGCTCGAAGGTCAGGCCACTGAGTGCCGCCATGTCGAAGGTCAGTTCGGAGGTTACGCGTTCGGGATAGCTCAAGGCGTACAGGATGGGCAGACGCATGTCTGTGACCGAGATCTGGGCAAGGATACTGCCATCGACATATTCGACCAGCGAATGCACCGTCGACTGCGGATGGACCGTCACCTTGACCGCGGACGGGGGCAACTCGAAAAGCCGGCAGGCTTCGATAATTTCCAGCCCCTTGTTGAGCATGGTTGCGGAGTCAATCGTGATCCTCTGCCCCATGACCCAGGTTGGATGTTTCAGCGCCTGCGCCGGGGTGATGTGCGCGAAGTCCTTCAGTGGCAACGATCGGAACGGGCCGCCGGACGCCGTCAGCCAGATGCGCTTGACCTCGTCACGCGTGCCGCCGCGCATGCACTGGTGGATAGCGTTGTGTTCCGAATCAATCGGCAGGATCGGGACATTCTTCGCGCGTGCGGCGCGGCTGAGGATTTCGCCAGCCGCAACCATTGCTTCTTTATTCGCGAGGCCAATCGGCTTACCGGCGAGGATAGCGGCGTAGGTCGCCTCAATGCCAGCCACGCCGACAATTGCCGAAACAACAAAATCAACTTGCGGCAGAGTCGCTGCGTGGACGCTGCCAGCCGTCCCATGCAGTACTTCGACACCGTCGACGCCTGCTGTCTTAAGCCGGACTAAAAGCTCGGCGGCAATTTCTTCTGTGGCCATGGAAACCACGAGAGGTCGCCAGCGAACGACCTGGTCGAAGGCAAGATCGACATTGCGTCCGGCAACAAGCGAGGCGACGCCAAAGCGGTCAGGGAAGCTTTCGACTATCGAGAGCGTGCTGGTGCCGATCGAACCCGTGGACCCCAGGATGGCAAGCTGTTTCAAAGGATGTAACTCACGATCATTATCTTAGCGGCCAGGGCAGACAAGCGCACGCAAGATGCCCCCTACCCCTCGTTTGATCACGCAGGCTAAAGTATTCCTGGCATTGAACTTATTCAGAGAAGTACTGCCAAAGTATTGCATTGGCCGGACTTACGGTCAAAGTATTCATTCCCGTAGGGTTAGCCGATGCTTGCTGGTACATTGAGGGTTACTGCAGAGAGTCGCGTTCACTGATCGTTGATTAAGGCCTATCCAACTCAAGAGGGTTCAGGCCCGTGCCTGTTACAGAGATTAGAACAGCCAGAGTCGTGCTTTCTGCAATCTTAGCAATAGATGATGCCGTACTTTCAGGATCGGCTTTGCAGTATTCATTCGGCAAATACCAGCTGTTCGATTTGGGAGAACTTGCTGGTGTACCGCCGATTCTGCGGCCAAAGGGGCATAGCGGCAGTGCCGCGCCCGGGCGTACGACCAGGGCTTATTGCTTAAAAGGATTGTTGGATGAGCAGGGCGTACCAGAGGACCGGGGCGGCCAGCAGCAGCGCGTCGATACGGTCGAGTACGCCACCATGGCCGGGCAGAAGTGTGCCGGAGTCTTTGACAGCAGCCCCGCGCTTGATGGCGGATTCGACCAGGTCGCCGATCTGCGCAGCTATATTCAGGACAATCGAGAGACCGAGCCAATGAGCAATTGGGCCAGGATAGTGCAGCGTTTCGATGCCATGCTGCTGCAGCGTGACGGCTAGATAAAGCAGCAGTCCGGTGATGGCCATACTGCCGATGATGGAGGCGATGCTGCCCTCCCACGTCTTGTTCGGACTGACCGCCGGCGCGAGTTTGTGCTTCCCCAAGTTGCGGCCCACGTAGAGTGCCGCGACATCTCCTGACCACACGGCGAAGAAAAGAAAGACCAGCAGTGCCGGGCCATCTTCCTGCTGCGCGATGAGCGGGATGGTGGTCAGCGACAGGCCGATGTAAAGCAGGCTGAAGACGGAAGCCGAGGTGTCGAGCAGAACGCGTTTGAGCGGACTGCGGAAGCTGATGACCGAAAAGATGATGAGGGTAAGCGCACTCAGTACAGGCGCAAGGACATCCGAACGCAGGAACGTGAAGAGGAACAGTATGACAATCGATATGAGTACCAGCAGGCGCGGAGTCTTTGCACCAGTCGCGTCGGCCAGCCCAAGAAATTCCCATGTCGCCAGCATGGCGACGGCGCAGGCGGCCACAGTGATCAGCCAGAATGGCCCTTTTATCAGAAGCAGGAGGACAACGGGAATCAGAACCAGTGCAGTAAGAATGCGTGCCATGCGTTCCGCTCAGAATAGCAGGGTACTGCGTGTACGGCGGAAGGCGCCGCTCGCGTTTGCGGAGCTTCCCGGCGTCTTCACTTGCATTGGTCACTGCGTTTTGGAGCCAGACTGAGGAACCCGACGCCTTGATGGCAGAAAACCCCGCCTGCTCTTTCCAGTTTCCGAAAAGGTAGACGGGGCCTGGTGACACCTGACTGATGACGCGGGGCGGCTAGACGGGCGCGTGTTCGATCACTTCTTCCCGGACTGCTTCATCACGACTGAGTTCGCTCGCCGAGGTGGGCAGCGCGATCGCGAGGACGTCTTCGATCCGGCTTGCGTAGTGGATTTCGACGCCGGCTACCTGATCCGGCATCAGGTCCTCTTCCACGCTCTGACGGTTGTCGCGCGGCAGAATCACTGTCCGAACACCGGCACGCTTGGCTGCAAGGAACTTCTCCTTGATGCCGCCGACCGGCAGTACATTGCCGCTCAAGGTGATCTCGCCGGTCATCGCGGTGAGCGGATGAATCGGCTTGTCCGTCAGCAACGATACGAGGGCTGTGGCCATCGCGACGCCAGCAGAAGGGCCGTCCTTGGGAATGCCGCCCGCGGGGACGTGGATGTGAATGTCCACGTTCTCGAGGAAGTCTTCCGAGAGACCGACAGATTGTGCGTTGGAGCGCACCCAGGTGAAGGCTGCCTGCATGGACTCCTGCATCACGTCGCCGATCTGGCCGGTAATCTTGAAGCCGCCTTTCCCCTTCATACGGTTGGCTTCAATGAACAGGATGTCGCCGCCAACCGGTGTCCAGGCAAGACCGACGGCCACGCCGGAACGCCTGGTGCGCTCGGCAATCTCTGTATCGACCCGCACCTTGATGCCGCCCAGAAATTCCTGGATGACGTCTTTCGTCACCACCAGCGCGTCGGTGTTGCCTTCCGCAATCCGCCGCGCCTGCTTGCGGCAGATGGTGCCGATCAATTGCTCCAGCTTACGAACGCCGGCTTCCCGTGTGTAGTGCCGCACAATGTAGCGGACGCTCTCTTCGGGAAATTCGATCTTCGGCTTCCCTGCCGGCGGTTCCGGCAACTGGCTCTCCGGGATCGATCGGACTCCAGGGTCGGCAGTGGTCTCGGCTACGACCGGTACATCCGGCTGGATGCCATTCTCCTTGATCTGCCGCGGCACCAGGTAGCGGAAGGCGATGTGCACCTTCTCTTCTTCCGTGTAGCCGGAGAGATCGATGATCTCCATACGATCGAGCAGCGGAGCCGGGATCGGATCGAGCATATTTGCCGTGCAGATGAACAGCACCTTTGACAGGTCGAACGGCTGGTCGAGATAGTTGTCGCGGAACGTATTGTTCTGTTCCGGGTCGAGGGTTTCGAGCAGGGCAGATGCCGGGTCGCCGCGGAAGTCGTGGCCCAGCTTATCGATTTCGTCGAGCATGAAGACGGGATCATTCGTGTCCGCACGCCGCATGGCCTGGATAATCTGCCCCGGCATCGCGCCGATGTAGGTACGGCGATGACCGCGGATCTCTGCTTCGTCATGCATGCCGCCGAGCGAGATTCTCTGGAATTTGCGGCCCAGCGCGCGGGCGATCGATCGTCCAAGAGACGTTTTGCCCACACCCGGAGGACCGACGAAACAAAGGATCGGTCCCTTCATATCGGGCTTCAGACGACGCACGCTCAGGTAATCGAGGATGCGGTCCTTTACCTTCTTCAGGTCGTAGTGGTCCTGGTCGAGGATCTCCTTCGCCTTGATGATGTCTACTTCTTCGCCCGAAGACTTGGCCCACGGAAGGACTGCGAGCCACTCGATATAGTTGCGCGTCAACGAAAAATCGGCTGCCATTGGAGACATGCGGGAGAGCCGGTTCAGTTCTTTCAGCGCTTCCTTCTTGGTGTCATCCGGCATACCGGCATGCTCGATTTTCTCGCGCAGTTCTTCAATGTCCTTCTGGCCCTCGTCGATTTCGCCGAGCTCCTTCTGAATCGCTTTCAGCTGTTCGCGAAGATAGTAATCTCTCTGCGACTGCTGCACCTGATCCTGCACTTCGGACTGGATCTTATTGCGCAGCTGCTGCACTTCGAGTTCTTTCGCCAGGTGCTTGTGGATGCGTTCCAGGCGCACCACGACATCCGGTGTTTCGAGCAGCTCCTGCTTGTCGCTGGTGGGCAGAAAGGGCAGCGAAGACGCGACAAAATCAACCAGCCGGCTTGGATCTTCAATATTGAGCGCGATGGTTTGCAGCTCGTCCGACAAAGTTGGCGATGAGGTCACGATCTGCTGAAACTGCGAGGTGACATTGCGCTGCAACGCTTCCAGTTCGGAGTTTCTGGTGAGCGCGGGCTCGGCAACAATCTCGATTTCAGCAGTCATGAAGGGCTCTCGATGCACGAATTCGCCGAGCTTGACGCGCTCGGTGCCTTCTGTAAATACAAAGAGGCTCTGGTTCGGCATTTTTACGACCTTATGGACGGTCGCGAGCGTTCCATAGGCGTGCAGATCGCTTGGCTGCGGCTGGTCCAGCCGGGCGTCGCGCTGCGCCACCACGATAATCGTCTTCTCTTCACCCAGGGAGTTGATCAGCTGGATCGAACTCTCACGGCCCACCGTCAAGGGCAGTACCGCATGGGGGAATAACACCGTATCCCTGACAGGCAGAACAGGATACACACGTTTTTCAGTGGCGGCTTCGCGAGTTGCTTCCCGCTCTTCGCGCGGCTTGGGATGGATGATGCTCAAAAAATCGTTAGACATGAGTGTCCTTCTATCAGATAACCATACATGAGATGCTGCAGGTTGCGAAAAGTCGCAGACCGAAAAAGCCGCGACGCCCGGCAATCGTATGGCATGCCTGCGCCACGATCACAGATGTCTCAGCTTTCCTATCGGCAGCCAGCGGCAATAACAACAACAATGAGACGAGGCGGATCCAATTACAGGAGAAGTCTATTCTTCCGCAGCATGGTAGCGCCCCAGCTCCCGGACCACGGAGCAGTGGCTCCTGAGGCCGGCGAGTACCCGGTCCGCCATGCCTTCGCCATCGACCTGGCAATCAACATAAAAGACGTAGTGCCAGGGCTGGCCATGCACTGGCCGGGACTGGATCTTGGTCAGGTTGGCCTTTTCGGCGCCGAGGATCTGCAGCGCCTCGACCAGGGTTCCCGGCCGGTGAGCGACGGTGAAGGCAAGGCTGGTCTTCGTAATCACGCCCTGTGACTCGAGAGCATCTTCGCGCTTCAGCAGAAAAAACCTGGTGTAGTTTTCGGGATCATCCTCGATACCCTCCTGCATGACGCGCGCGCCATACTGGACCGCGGCATGCGCACTGGCGACGGCGCCAACATGCCGGTCCCGCAGCTCCATCAACTGCTTGACACTGCCAGCAGTGTCATAGAACGGGATGGCCTCCATACCCGGATGCTCTGCGAAAAAACGGCGGCACTGGGCAAGCGCAACCGGGTGCGAATAGACGCGATGCACAGTGTCGATCTCGCTGTCCGCCATGGCGATCAAACAGTGTTTGATACGTAAACGAAGTTCCTGCTCAACCAGGACATGATGGTGCCATAGAAGGTCGTAGTGTTCGACAACTGAGCCAGCAAGACTGTTCTCAATGGGCGCGACGGCCGCATCCACTTCTCCTGCCTCGAGAAGGCGAAACATTTCGGCCGAAAGCACGCAGGGCTGGATGGTGGCGGCAGGATCAAACACCAGCGCCGCCTCGTGACTGAATGAGCCCAGTTCGCCCTGGATGGCAATCTGCATTGTGGGCATTTCCCCTTTGATTACTAGAGTGTCGGCAACCTATGGGCTGCTGTGCGCACCATAACACAGCGTAGAGTTTCAACCTGATTCGCAAGGAGAATTAGAGCAGATGCTTTGGACGATCTTTCTTGTTTTGTTAGTTCTTTGGCTGGTGGGCTTTATCGGTTTTCACGTCGTAGCCTGGTACATCCACATCCTGTTGATCATTGCTCTCGTCGTCCTGCTGCTCCAGCTGTTTGGCGGCGGTCGGCGTACGGTCATTTAGTCCAGTCAACCAGACAGCATTAAGGGCGGACAGGATGTAACCCTTCCTCCCAGGGCAGCCGGCTAGCGAGGCTCTCCGCAACTTTCGGCCAGAAGCATAGCGTGGCTTTAAAACCGACATATCACTGATAAGGAGCATGTATGAACTCGGATCAGATCAAAGGTAAGTTCGAACAGGTAGTCGGCAAGGTAAAGGAATCTGTGGGTGAAGCGACCGGCGACAACAAGACTGCCAACGAAGGTCTTGGCGACCAGGTAAAGGGCGCCACGCGTGAGACCTGGGGCAATGTGAAGGATGCAACCACCACCGCTACTGGCCGGCCGGTGGTTGCCACCCATGAAGAGGCGCACGATACCGCGGCAGACACGCGCAATTCTGTGAGCCGGTCCATTGAGAATGCCAAGACGGCAATAAACGATCGCATCGATGAATTCAAGCAGAAGCACGGTTAATGTGCGCTGCAATTTGAATAGGAAAGCCCCGCGAATCAGCGGGGCTTTCTATTGCTGCACACTCTTATCGCTGCTTACTAACGGTGGAGCAGAATAGACGCGGCTACGAAGACAAAGAACAGCATCGAGATAATGCCGTTCAACGTGAAGAATGCTGCATTCATCCGGCGCAGATCTTGCGGCGACACCAGCATGTGCTCGTAGAACAGCAGACCTGCAACGGTAGCGACGCCGCACCATGCGATGATCCCAAAAGAAAATAGCAAACCGAGCCAGACCAGGCAGAGCATCATGAGCAGATGCATTCCGCGGGCGAACCAGAACGCGCCTTCCAGGCCGAAAGCCTGCGGAATGCTGTTCAGTCCTGACGAGCGATCGAATTCGAAATCCTGGCAGGCATAAAGAACGTCGAAGCCACCGGTCCAGAACAGCACAGCCAGTGTGAGTACCAGGATGCGCGGATCAAGCGAACCGCGTACCGCGATCCAGGCAGCAGACGGTGCAATTCCTAATGCCAGTCCAAGAAACAAATGGGAGAAACGCGTAAAGCGTTTGGTGTAGGAGTAAAGCAATACCACCGCAAGCGCGATTGGTGAACAGAGCAGCGTGAGGCGGTTGAGTTGCGAGGCCGCGAGAATGAAAAGCAGCGAACAGCTGATCGCCATCAGCAGCACGAAACGCGATGACAATAATCCTGCCGGGATTGCACGCGTCGCGGTGCGCGGATTGCGGCCATCGATCTCTGCGTCAGCCCAACGGTTGAACGCCATTGCCGCCGTCCGCGCAAGCACGACACAGAGCACGATCAGAATCAACTTCGGGAATGCCGGCCAGCCATTGGCCGCGAGCATGGCACCTGTCAGGGCAAAAGGCAGGGCAAAGATCGAGTGCTCCCACTTGATCATTTCAAGCGTAAGTCCAAGATTGCGCAAGAGTGACATCGGCAGGTCCTGACAATAAAGGGGTGGGAGCCTGGTTAAGCTCCACCCCTATTCTAGAACGCTGCCTACAACGACTACGCTGACAACGACAGAAGTCTAGCGTTGCTTCTCGTCGCTGCTATTCGCGACCTGCAGATTGTTCGTCACGCTGAAGACACCCGGGACGGTGTTGGCCCGAAGGCCGGCAGCATCTTTATCGGCCTGGCTGATCACGACGCCCGACAGGGTCACTTTGCCATTCACCACCGTAATCCGGATAGGTGCAGCCGGATCCATCGCATACTTGTTCAACGATGGGAAGCCGTAGACCGCGCGCGCCACGGCAAGGCGCGTCTGATTATCGAATGGAGACAATGGATCGACCTGGATCTCATCCACCACATCACGCACACCGGGAGTATTACTGACGAGCGAGAGCGCCGAGGATTGCGCGACCGGTCCCAAGGCGTTGCCTTGAAGGGTGACGACGCCGTCTCGCACGCTGAGAGTGATTGCATTGAAAGTATTGCCATAGCCAACGCGATCGTAGGCCAATGCCTTTTGCAGCTTGGCCTGCAGTTCTGCATCACTGATGCCCGTGGTGGCGACTTCTATTTCGTTCTCGATGGCTTCTGTTTTCTTGACGTGATGCGCCTTCTTGTCGGCGTCCTCTTTATCCTGAAAAAGGGGAACAGTGCCGGTAAGTTTGACGGTGCCATTATGCACGGCAACCTGCACTTCCTTGAACCGTGAGCCCTTCAGAGCCTTCTGTACATCCTGCTGCACCTTCGCATCATCGCCGGATTGTGCTACAGCCATGATCGGGGTGAGCGCAACCCCCAGCCCGAGTGAAGATGCCAGCACCATGGTCGCTAAACGCTGCATCGTACGCATAGGAATTCTCCTTTCGAACAGGCGTCAATCAAGTACATCTGTATCTGCCGGGAATATAGATACCACAGGCGATTGCGAAGTTGCTTCAAAATTGTCGACCCGCTGCAGCTACAGTTCAAACACAGGACAAAAGTCTAACGGTACCTGTTATGAACTTTGAAGATCAGGCTGAAAACGTCTGACTCGTCTCGCACAGCCGTTACCGAGAGATGCTGATTGATATTCCACTGGGCCTGGATCAGTTGTTCGGAACTGGTGTTTACATTCGTCGCAAACATAGCTGTCACACTCTTACCGATATTCTGCGACACAGTAATCCGCGCGCTCGTTTCACCCAGGGTTCCCTGGTAGGTCGGGTCAATTTTGATGCTGCCCACGCCGAACAGCTTCTGAATCCGGCTGCTCACTGTGGCATTCAATGCACTGCCGAGCAGGGCGTCCGTGGTGCCGTTCACGCCTGCATCCGACTGCTCCTGCGAGTAGATCGACTGCTCATTCTGCGTGCGCCCCAGCGCCAGGAGAGAGACGACGTCTGCCTGAGGTAGCGGCGGCTCTGAACTGAACGTCGGCTGCAGGTTCGAAACACTTCCATGCAGGCCGATGGTGACGTCATACTGCTCGATGCGCGTGACGGCGTCGAGGTCGACCGTCGGCTCGATGCGAACGGGATTGGTAAAGTAGATATCGCCATGTTCCAGCTGATACGTGGTACCGCTGAAGGTCGCCGTACCCTCGGTAATGTTGATGCTGCCGAGGATCGATGGCTGCGATACCGTCCCCCGGAGATGCAGATCCACCGATCCAGCAAGCTGCGCGAACGAGTTTTGGAAATCAAGCTGCGGCGATGATGTTACGTGCACGTCAAGGCGCAGATTATTGCCGAAGTCCTCCGGGTTCGGAGGAGGCGAGGCTGCCGAACCAGTAAGTCCGGCTAGATCGATATTCGGACTTACCAGGAAGCGCGTAATCAGTACATTCCCGCCGAACAACAGGCTCTTCGGCGTTCCCTGCAAACGAAGGTTGGCATCGGCCGTCGTACTCAGACCCGAGTAACGCACGCGTACATTCGTCGCGCCCAGTTTGATGTCAGCATAGATGCCCTGCTGATATGTGATGGAACCAGTTACTTTTACCTGGCCGCCACCGGAGACGCCGGTGAAGTTCCTCACTTCGAGGCGATTTTCATCGAACACCAGCGTGCCGTTCAACTGGCTGATGCCGCTTGGAAACTCCTGGTACGAAGCCGCGACATTCGTGAATTTTACCTGTCCAGTCAGGTCAGGCTGCTTGATCGTTCCACCGGCATTGACATTGAAATCGATTTTGCCCGTTGACAGAATTTCCGCGTTGAACAACTGAGCGATCTTCACGTCAATCGAGCCGGCAGCTTTCATGTCGAGGTCGCCATCTTCGCCGAACAGGTCAGCCGTTCCCTGCGCCGTCAGATCAGTATCCTGTCCCGCGATGTGGAGCGGGTCGATCTGTAGAATGCCCTGACGCAGCGAGGCGTGCAGAGGGCCCTGGCTCGCGAGTGTTACATTCTGTACGCCCACGGAGAACTGGCTGATTCGGGCATCGCCTTCGAGCATCTTCGGCGTCTTGAGCGGGCCGGTTACGTTGAACGTTCCGTCGATAATCGAATGGCCCTGCACGCCCTGCACATTCAGCATGGTCAACAGCGGGTTGATATCCAGGTGCGAAAGACTGAGTTGCGCCTTTGCCTGAAAATCACCGCGCGGCACAACCTGGCCGGCGAGAGTCAACTGGGCATCGACGATGTTCGAATGAGCGTCGAAATAGACGGTACCGTCGGTTGTATGCGCCTGCATCTGCAAGGACCCGATCTTCTGGCCTCCGAGCACGATGTTATCGAGGTGCACATTGCCGCTTACGATTGGATTGTCTGCCGTGCCAGACGCCTCCAGGTCGAAGACCAGGTTCCCGCCGGGCTGCAGCTTCTGGGTATGCAGTTGCTGCACGTTGGCCAGGTTGAAACTGGTCCCTTTTACATTTGCCTTGAAGGTGTTATTGCCAGTGTCGTATGAACCATTGCCGGCAACCTGTCCGCCCGCCACCAGGAACGTGAATTGCGAGACGCCAACCTGCTTGCCGGCAAACTGCAGATCGGCATTCAGACTTTTGTAGGGCTCGCCATAAATATTTCCGCCGTCGATCGCAAGATGGCCGCCGCCCGTCAGGTCGCCGAGGGTACCACCGGCATGGGCCTGCAGGTTGAGCGTGCCAGTCACTGGAAAGTTCTGCCCTGCGATGCTCAGCAGATCGGGCACGGCGGCGTTTTGGATACTTGCCGTGGCATTCAATGCGGCGTCATTGTCAAAGGCCAGGCGACCGCGCGAAAGATGATGGGCATGCAACTGGCCGGACGCGTGGATGCTGGTGTTGCCGCGCGTAAGCGTCGCCTGCTGCAGAGAGATGAGCGACGACGAATATTCGGCATCTGCTTCGAGATCGTCCCACTGGATGGTCGTTGGTTTTGCCGCCGGAGCAGCCAGCTGCGCAGCTGGCACAGCCTTTGTTACCTTTACCACCCGCCCGCGCCGTGTGGTCCTCACCGTCTGCACCTGAGGCGTTGCGGCGGCAGGCAGCGTGGTACTGAACTGCTTCGCGCTGATGTGGCCCTTCACATCGGGATTGAGTAATGACCCGGTCAGCGATCCGTGAAAACCAGCCTGCCCCTGCAACGAGACCGGCAGTGCGGCGACCCCCTGTTTTCCGTTCGATGAAACACCTGCGACAATCAGGGCGCGATTGAATTCTGCAAGGTTAGTAAGCGACAGATCGATCTTCAACGAAGCCGGTCCCGTTGCCGGATACAGCCCTGCGTCGCCTGTTACATCGAGCGACGAACCGCGCGTCTTCACATTTAACTGGCGCACCGTAAGGCGTCCGCCGTGATTGATGTAGGTTGCATCGAGGGCGCCGGTGATCGGCACCTCGCTTGCCTTTGGCGGTGTCGGCGGGGCGAGTGCGAGCTTTACATTTGCTGTGAGAGCAGCCGGGGTGCCTGTCCAATTAACATTGGCTGTGCCGCCCAGGCTCGTATCGAAACCGAGGTTCTGATACTTGCGAGCTGCCGCCATCTCGAGCAGCGTCTGTGCACGGATGCCATGCAGACGTATCGCGATCTTCGCTTCCTGTTGTTCCGGCTGCGGTCCCCTGGTCGCTATCGGGCGAGCGGTTTTCTGTGCTGCTGCAATGGTTGTGGGTGGGGTCGCAGCCATCCAGTGCAGCAGCTGTGCGGTGCCGTCGATGCCGCCGCCCTGGCGCAGGCGAACCGTCAATTCCGGCACGGAGATCACGTCCTGCGTAACGCGAACTGTGGTGCTCGCATTCAGACCCGAGACGAGCAGCGAACTTGTCTTGTAAGCAGCGTCCTTGAGCGATGCGTGGCCATTCACGTCGAACAGCTTCGCGCTGACACCCTGGCCGGAGATATCAAGCCCGACTGTGCCTGGTCCCAGTCCATCGACCTGCGCCAGCGCGGCTACTTCACGCAGATCGACTGATCCCTTCGCCGCCATCTGCCAATGAGGATCGGCAAAATTCTTTACACTTGCTGAAGCTTCAAGCGTCGAATCTCCCGATGCAAAATGCAGTCCAGTAAGGCTGGCGATGTTGCGGCCCATGTCCACATTCAGATCGAGTTTCGAATGCACCAGTGGCGCGCCGCCATGTTGCGCCGAAAGATCGGATACCTGCAAAGAACCGTTGTAATGGTCATTGGCGTATACGTAGTCGAACTTGGCTGACAGGTCCTTCGCTGAAACATTGAACGGGATCTGCTTCTGATTCAGGATCAGCAGGCCATTATCGAGTTGGGTGTTGTCGATGGCGAGATCGAAAATCTCGTCGATCACCGGCTTGCCCGAGCTCTTCATTTCAGTCTTGGGCGTTGGCTGGTTTGTTGTGCCATCGGGATAGACAATGAGGTGCAGGACAGGATGCTCGGCCTGCAGCAGGCGCAAGCCAATCTGCGCGCGGAACAGGGAGATGATTTTCGCGCGGACCAATAGTTTGTCGAGGTGCGCATATGGTACATCCGTTGGCGCTTCAAGGCCATGAATAGTGAGGCCATCGACTTCAGCCTCAAGCTTGAACAGGTGCCAGGAAAAACGCGCCAGCTCAACCCTTCCACCGGTCGAGCGTTCGAGTACTTCAATTACTTCATTGCGGACGCGGTTCGCGAACTGAGCCGTCGACGCATACCACAGCGCGCCGCCGACAACCACTGCGACGACCGCGACAAAGATCAACAATGCACGGACAATAGCTCGCCAGCGCCGCTTCTGATTACCCGCAGGATTCTGTGCCGGCGTACTCACTCGTCGTCACCTGCATCGTCATCTGTTTGACCGGCTGCCTGCTGAAATTGAGGATCGAGAATGGCAACATTCCCCTGGTCTTTCAGGCTGTTGAGCCATTCGGCAAGCAGTCCGTTCACGTGCTGCTGCAAAAGAATTTCATCGATGCGCGCCGATACTTTCGCGAGGGGCGGCGGCGGCAGGTTGCGCTTCTTGAACTGAGGCACAAACGAATTGTCATAATAGGCCTGGATTTCAGGCTTTGCTACCCGCACGCCGGCGCGGAAACGCTGCTCGATGAAATGAAGCACCAGCATGCGTACGCGCCACCGATGTTCGAACTGCTCCTGCGTAAACCCCTGGCTCGCAAGCACAGCATTCCAGCCCGCCTCAGTCTCGCATTTGTCGCCGCCGCATGCGGGCAGATGCTTGCGCAGATCACCGATCTGGGTCTGCAGATCGGTGTCTTTGATCTGCGGCGGTTCTTTCAGTTCTTTCAACTGCTGCAGGATTAAGGTGCGATTTATCACGCGGTCCATCGCCTGCTGATCGGGGTTGCCGTTGGCCTTTGCCTGGAAAGGCTGCAGTCTCTCGAAGCGCTCTTCTTCGAGCACGTCACTGCCTAATACGACATCTCCGTTGATAACCGCGACCACGCGATCAAGCAGAACCGCATCCTCCGGCGTAGGCGGCAGGGCGCTCTGGATGCTCGAACTGTATCCGGATTTTGTATCCGTCCCCATCGTCTGCGACTTGCCGCTGCCATCTACGATCGTCTGATCCGATTGCGTATTCTGCGCGACACTGTGCTGCGTCAGAGAGAGCGCAGAGGCACACAACGCCGCGAGCGCAGCCAGGTGCCTAAGCGATCGGTATGCAGGCTTCAGCGTCTTCATCAAAACATCTGTCCTATGCTGAAAAAGAAATTGAAGTTGGACGCGATACCGACATGCGCCGGAAGCGACGTAGACGTGTTCGCCGAATAATCAAGCAGCACCGGGTATACCGGGGGGTTGAGCAGATAACTAAAGTCGAATCGCACCGGACCGATGGGTGTGTGATAGCGCAGACCCACACCGACATCATGCGTAAAGTAGTTGAATGAGCAGCCGCCCTGCTGGCCAATAGCGGAGTTACTGCCAGCCGTGATGTTGGCCGTCGACAGGTCGCGGCATGCGGATGGCGTCGGCTGATTCAAGCGCGCGAAACTCGGCCAGATATTCGATGCCTTGTCGAATACGTTGCCCATGTCATGGAACAGGACGAAGCCCAGCGCGTTGCCGACATACGGCAGATGCGGTGAGGGTGTCCGGAGCTCGAGAGTGTTCACGAAGGCCGCGGCGCCGCCGATGGGATAGCCGGTCGTCGCATCACGCGGGCCGGCTGAGTTGAACGAGAAGCCGCGCAGAGATTGCGCGCCACCTGCATAGATCCGTTCGGGCAGTGGGATCAATTCCTGTGTCGGCGTGCCGAACGAGCGTTCATCCGCGATGCGCGTCTGACGCGCAAACACCCAACCGGCGCCAAAGGGATAATAGGTTGCATTCGAGAAATCGAGCCGCCCGAAGTTCGCCTGCGATCCCAATTTCGAAGTCGAAAAAAATGTTGCCGCAGTGTTGAACGTACCGCGATGCGCGTCAAGTGGGGAGTCGCGCGTGTCGCGAATCCATGTGAATCCTGGACCGGCAACACGCGCAGGCTGCGACAACAGGGGAATCAGGTCAGGCGACACTTGGATACTATTCGGATTCACCTTTACATCGCGAAACGACAGGCTGTACAACAGGGTCGTTGCACGGCTGACATGTTCACTTACCCGTACTGAACCGCCGAGCACAGAAGCCGCATAGGTCGTCACATTCTGGCTGTTGGTATAACCGCCGGAAAGGCTGAAGTTGAAGTTCGGATTGCGCAGCAGATCAGGATTGTTGTAAGTCAACAACGCGATCTGTTCCAGACTGCCGTAGGACGTATTCAACGTGATCGACTGCTGAGTTCCGCGGAGATTGATGCGGGAAATACTGAAGAGCACTTCGGGACTCGCGCCTACTTTTCCGTTTGCATTGCAGTTGTAAGTCGATGGATTGATACCAATCGAAATGAGCGTGATCGGGTTCAAGCAGTTAGTGGATGGCGTGCCGGTCTGCGCCTGAAATCCGAAGCCGTAGGTAATATCCCAGCGCTTCGCTTCCGTCATCTGCAGCAGCACATTCTTCTTGATCTCTTCACCGGAAGGATTCTGGATGGCTGCATTCACCTGGTTGAACAACGCCAGGTTATAGAGTTTGCGCTGCGTCGTCAGGAGTGCCGATTCATCCAGCGGCTGGTCAGGCTTGATGCTCACCTGTTGCTGCACGGTAGACACGCGCGTGTGCTCGATGCCGCTCAGCAGTGCATCACGCACAAAAAACTGCTGGCCTTCCTTGATATTGATAGTCACATCGACCAGCGCGGCATTCTTCGTATCGGTTTCCTGGAAGACGTTGACCTGTGCCTTGTCATAGCCATGCGCAAGGTAGTAATTCAGGATCACGTCGCGGTCCCCGATGATGTTCAATGACGAGTACGGCTGACCGGCCTGTGTATTCAGCAGCGGCGACAACGTCTCTAAAGGAACAGTCTCTGTGCCGTTAATCTGGTACTTCCCTATCTTCTGCTGATCGCCTTCCTGGATCGCGTAATTGATAGACAGCAGGCCGTCATGCTTGGGATTCTTCTTGTCCTCGACATTCTTGATTTCCGGCGTGACCTTTACGTGGCTGAAACCATTACCCTCATAGAGCGAGGTGATATTTGATACGTCCGCTGCCACCAATGCCTGGCTGTATCCACCATTGCGATCGGCGATATTGGCCGCGTAGACGCTGATGTGCTCCTTGATCGTCTCGGTGTTGAAATACTTGTTACCGGTCACGGTCACCGAATCCACACGATGATGCACGCCCTCCTCAGCGATGTACTGCAGAGTGATCTCGCCCGCCGAGCGCTGGACCGGCCGTGGGACCACGGTCGCATCAAAGTACCCTTTGCTCTGCAGATAGTTGCGGATGTTATGAGCGCCTTCATTGATCAGGTCGATATCGACCGCGCCTTCTTCATAGATCGGGACGAATTTCTGGATGTCTCCCTTGCCGATCTTCGCGCCTGAAACTGTTACTTTCACAATCGGCCCGCGCGTCACATGGAATTCGTAATTGACGTACTGTCCCTGCGCGTCGTAAGTCTTCGAAGCTAACGTCACACTAGCCGAAAGTCTCTGATTCTTCTGGTAGATCTTCTGGAGACTGCTCAGCGCGGAAGAGACTGTGTTGCGGCTCACGCGCGAGTTATGCCGCAGGCCACCCTTGCGTCGAAACTGCTTGAGCGTCAGCCCCGGGTCGCCATCGATCTTGATATCGCCCACACGCGCGAGTGTGCCCGGCTGGATGGTGTAGTGGACATTCACCAGTGCATTTCGCTGGTCGGCATCCATGCTGCGCGAAATCCTGCCTTCGTAGTAGCCGTTGTCTTCCAGCGCCTGCTTCAGCAGGTCATCGGTCGCAAGAAGTTTCGACTCGGTATACACCGTACCAGGATTTAATTTCGTGGAACCATTCAACTGGGCAAGCAGATTATCGTTGTTAACTCCGTCGATAAGGATGCGGCCGACAAAATATTTCTTTGCGCCCGAGAACAATACCCCTATCCCATCCGGCCCGGGTACTGCCAGTACCTCAATCGACTGGTAGAGGCCAGTCGCATACAGCGTTCGCAGACTCTCGCGCACCTTCTGCGTATCCAGCCTCTGGCCTTTCTGCAGCGGCAGTTTGCTCTGCAGCGGTTCGAGCATGGATGGGTCAACGCCTATAAAGCTGACGCTGGTTACTGTTCGACCGGCATACTTGTTCAGACTCGGCGTGGTGCCACCGCTGTCACTTTCGGGAGGGATTGCCTTCTGGGCCGTCGGAGTGGCCGAAGCACCGCTATCTGCGGGAGCGGCCAGCTGAGCCTGCATTATTCCAGGCAGTAGGATGAGGGCCGTAAGACAGAGCCCTGACGTTCCGCCAAATATCTTTTTCAGGAATGGACGATTGCCTTCCGGGACCATTCCGCTTATATCAACCAACCTTAACCGACCTCTCCCGGATTCCAATTTCGGCGACCACTGTTGTCACTACGCGATTCTGACGCTGTTAGGATGCGCTTCCCGGGGAAAATGCCTTATCAATCCGGTGCTCGTTTTGATGGCAGCGCGCGAACTCAATTCAAGTCTACAAAACGGTCCTTTTATACTTATCAGAGAGCCATCATGCCGACCAATCAAAGTGAACTTCTGCAAACAGATCGTTACTCCCGTCAAGTTCTGTACCCCGGCATCGGAGCTGAAGGACAGCGGCGGCTGGCGCGCGCGCACGTTGCCCTGGTTGGCTGTGGAGCCACCGGGGCTGCAGCTGCCAGCCTGCTCGCGCGTGCCGGCGTCGGTACACTCACCATCATTGATCGCGACTTCGTCGAGACCAGCAACCTACAGCGCCAGGTTCTGTTTGATGAACAGGACGCGCGCGATGCGCTTCCCAAAGCAGTTGCCGCCAAAGCAAAAATCCACCTTTTCAGTAGTGAAACCGAAGTGCGAGCGCAAGTTGCGGACCTGGTCCCCACGAACATTGATGCCCTGCTGAAAGATGCGCAGATCATCCTCGACGCGACGGACAATTTCGAAACGCGCTACC
>CAXTNK010000036.1:23318-23863 GCA_964245665.1 uncultured Acidobacteriaceae bacterium | reverse complement strand
TACCTGGTCAACGATTACGCCATCGACCACAACATCCCATGGATTTACGCTGCCGCCATCGGGAGCTATGCTGTCACGATGAACGTGCTGCCGGGCGAAACGGCCTGTCTCGCATGCCTCTTCCCGGCGCCACCTTCAGGCACAGTGGAAACGTGCGATACTGCCGGCATCCTCAACACTGCTGTGAACTTCGCCGCCTCGCTCGAGGTGACGGAAGCCATCAAGTTTCTCATCGGCAAGTCTTCGCAGATGCGTCGCTCCCTGCTCTCATATGACCTGTGGACCAACGAGCGGTCGGAGATTTCTGCTGCACGTCCCCGCGCGGATTGCACGGTATGCGGCGAACGAGACTTTGTTCACATGCGAGGTGAGGGCCGTCCGCATATTACGTTATGCGGGCGTAACTCCATCCAGATCCACGAGCATCATCGGCCAGTCGACCTGGCAGCGATGGCTGAACGGCTCCTACCCCACGGCGAAGTCCGCTTCAACCAGCTCCTGCTGCAGTTCCGCCGCGGAGACTACTCGATTACGCTGTTCACCGA
>CAXTNK010000036.1:22376-23308 GCA_964245665.1 uncultured Acidobacteriaceae bacterium | reverse complement strand
GTGCAACTGAAGCAAAAAGCAGCAGAGGTTCCAAGTCCACAGAGACCGTGCTCACAGACGACCCGTCAAACAATACTAAAACTGTGACGAATGGGATGTTCTCGCCTGGCAGCGATCATCTGCCTGCCGCGCCGGACCGTCCCAAGGCGACCAATCAACACCTGCGAAGAAATCCCCCGATCGCTGGTGAAGCAGAAGCCATTGCCAAGGCCCAGGCGGGAGATGCGCCATCTTTCGAGATGCTCTACGCACTGCACAAGCGCCGCGTGTACTCGCTGTGCCTGCGCATGCTGGGCAACGTGGCGGAGGCAGAAGATCTGACGCAGGAAGCTTTCCTGCAGCTGTATCGGAAGATCGGCACCTTCCGTGGCGATTCGGCATTTTCGACCTGGCTCCATCGCCTGGCAGTCAATGTAGTGTTGATGCACCTGCGCAAGAAGGGTCTTCCGCAGGTATCGCTCGAAGAAACGCTCGAACCCTCGCAGGAAGATGGGCCGCGCAAGGATATTGGCGCGCGCGACCTTATGCTTTCCGGGTCGATTGATCGCGTTACGCTCGAACGCGCAGTCGAGGATCTGCCTCCAGGATACCGTCTCGTATTCGTGCTGCATGACGTTGAGGGCTATGAGCACAATGAAATCGCCGATATGCTGGAATGCTCGATCGGCAACAGCAAATCGCAACTTCACAAAGCGCGCATGAAGCTTCGCGATCTCCTCCGGTCGGGCCAGCGCAAAGAGGTGACCCAGAAATGACAGCGGAAACAAGAACTGCAAGACCCGTGCAGACCTGTTCAGAATTCCAGGCACAGCTTCCCGAAATGTTCGAGTCGGGCGAAGAATTTCACGGCCTCGATCACCTGCAGACGTGCGAAAACTGCGCCGCCCTGGTGCGCGATCTCGAGTACATCGCCCAGCAGGCAAAGCTGCTTC
>CAXTNK010000036.1:13012-22366 GCA_964245665.1 uncultured Acidobacteriaceae bacterium | reverse complement strand
ACTCGTTCACATTCCACGGCTTTTCTGCGTTTGCCTGAAGCCTGATTCACAAACACAATGAATCGACAATGCCGCCTGGACAACGCGCTATCAGGGCGGTTGCGGCCTTCGGGGAACGGGTGAGACACATAGGAAACACGCTCTACAATTGTAGACATGGAAGAGCCGACCACCGCCCATCGTTCAATGCCAGCGGCTCAAACTCTTGTCAGCCGAATCTATCTCGTCGGCTTCATGGGGGCGGGCAAATCGACCGTGGGACGCATCCTTGCAGAGAGACTCGGATGGCGGTTCTATGACATCGATCGCGTCATAGAGTCCGAGCAGAAGACTTCCGTCTCATCCCTCTTCGCCGAACACGGGGAACTGGCCTTCCGTGAACTGGAGCACGACGCGATCCTGCGCCTGCACCAGACTGAGCACGCGGTCATGTCACTCGGCGGCGGAGCCGTTGAAACTGCACAGGTCCGTGAACTGCTGGCACGCGATCCAGGCAGCCTGGTCATCTTTTTAGAGGCGCCCCTGACGTTACTAATGGAACGATGCATGCAGCAGGATGGCGGTGCTGCCAGGCCAGTGTTGCAACAGCCGGAACTATTACAGGCTCGTTACGATTTGAGGCTGACGTATTACAGGAACGCGCATCTCACGGTTGAAACTGAAACCCTTTCACCGGAGAATGTAGCGGCCACGATCATCCAGAGAGTGGCCGCCCTGCACGATGCCCATCACTCGCCCAGCCCCGATGAATCCTGACATCCAGTCGACCGAATCCCTGCACGTCCAGCAACCGGCTATGACCGTCTACAAAGACGAGTCTGACACCAGCCCTGAGCCGCCGCCAGCGCGTTCGCATCGCGGAGATATTGTCTTTGCCTTTGCCGTGGCCATCGGCTTATATCTCGCTTTCCGCGTGCGCGATGTGCTCATCCTGCTTTATGTCAGCGCCCTGTTTGCCGTGGTTCTCACGCCGGTTGTCCGTGGCATCTCGAGGATGCGGATCGGCAAATGGTCGCCGGGTCACGGGCTCTCCATGCTGATCCTTTTTCTGGGCGTCGTCCTTGCGCTGGGGTTATTTATCGGCTTTGCACTTCCCCCTGCCCTGCATGATCTTTCTGCCTTTGTTTCCGATCTGCCGAAACGAGCTCCTGAACTCCTCGCCAGGGTCAAGAAGCTGCCCATTGCATCGCGCATTGACGTCACCGCGCTGAACGCCAAACTGCAGGGTGAAGCATCCGCCGTTGCCGGCGGCGTTTTCGGCTACGTGAGCGACTGGGCGAGCGGGTTTGTCCGCATCATAACCGGTCTCGTATTGACGATTTATTTCATGATCGAAGGCGACAAGGCCTACCAGTGGGTGTTGTCGTTCTTTCCGCAGCCGCAGCGTGAACGTCTCGATCGTACCCTTCTGCGCGCCGACGCCCGCATGGGTAAATGGCTCGTCGGGCAAGCCTCGCTGATGCTGATTCTCGGGGTCTGCAGCACGATTGTCTTCGCCGCCATGCATATTCGATACGCCTATGCGCTGGGCGTACTGATGGGGATTTTCAACATCATTCCCGTCATTGGCGCGATGATCTCCATGGCGATGGTCATCCTCGCCGCCGCCAGTGAATCATGGGGCAAGGTGGCTGGTGTATGCATCTTCTATGCGATTTATGTCAACGTCGAAAATTCCTACCTGACCCCGAAGATCATGAAGAGCAGTGTCGACCTCGCCGGTCTCGCTGTCATGGTCGCGTTACTGCTCGGGTCGGAGTTCGAAGGCGTTCTTGGCGCCATGGTCGCGGTGCCGACTGCCGTACTGATCGCAGTGCTCCTGCAGGAATACGGTCAGCAGCACGATGCGGAGGCCCAGCAGGCCCGATAGCTCAGCTTCCCGGCAAGTCGGAAAGTGGGGCTAATGTGCTTGATCCGTTGAATGTGGCATGCCATCGCGTTTGAGACATGGGTTGTCGAGCAGCCGCTTATATAAACGAGCGAAATGCATTGCGGCGTAGAATCATTTCGCTTCAATGCCCGGCATCTCAATGCCGGTGGATGCAAACCTTAGACCAGCAAAAGGAATCTACCGAAAACCATGATTGAGTTCAGCAGAAGTAAGCGCATTCCCCTTGCCGCCCTGGCCACTTCCCTGCTGTTTGCAGCGGGATGCAAACCGGCGAGCAGTCCTTCAACACCTGCCTCCGATAGCGGCTCTGCTTCGACCACGGCGCCACAGATCGGCGGCGAAGATGTCGTGGTCCTCAAGCGCAGCGCTACCAGCAACGGCGCAAAGCCGGAGTTTCTCTCGGCTACGATTCTGCCCGGCCGCGGCATGAACATGTTCCAGGTAACCGCCAACCTTCCCGGCAAGGGCGTCACCAACCTGTTCTTCTCGCCATCGCTGGACGAGGCAGCGACCAAGTTGAATGGCGGCCCGGGCGATATGAACGGGAGCAACAGTACGTCCCTCGGCGGCGCATTTCTGCTGCCCTATCCGAACCGGATCATCGGCAAGCTTTCATCAGATGGGAGCACGGTCGAAACAGAGTGGCAGGGTCACAAGCTGAACCTTCCCGCCAACTGGGCCGGCAAGAAGCCGGGTGCGCAGAAGCACGCGATTCATGGACTTATCCTGGCGGCAAAAGCGCAGGATGTGACGACAGTCGATTCAGAAGATGGCCAGACGCTGACTGCGGTCATCCATGGCGGCGACTTTGGCGGCAAATGGCTTTCAAAGACCGATGTACTCTTCAAGATTAAGCTGCAGGGCGACGCGGTGGACGTGACCATCACCGCCAAGAACGTTGGCGACGAGCCCGAACCAATGGCCATTGGCTGGCATCCCTATTTCGCTATCCCGAGCGGCGACCGGACGCAGGTGAGGCTCGAAATTCCGGGCAGCAAGCTGGCGCAGGTCAATAACTACGACGACGTGTTCCCGACCGGCAAACTGACGCCCGTCAAGGGGACGGTCTACGACTACACCGCTCCTGACGGCGTGGCCCTGGGCGATCACTTCCTGGACGACAACTTCAGCGACCTGACACGCACCGATGGCAAGGTGGAAGTGAAGCTAACGGATCCGAAGGCCAACTACGGCATGAACATTGTCGGCTTATCGCCGGAGATCAAAACAGTACAGGTCTACGCCCCACCAACCAAGCAAACGGTCGCTATCGAAGAGCAGTACAACTTTGCCGACCCATTCGGCAAAGAGTGGAAAGGCATGGACACAGGCATGGTCACACTCAAGCCCGGTCATTCCACGGAGTGGCACGTGCGCCTGGAGTTGTTCACACCGAACAAGTAAGGTGCCTGCCGGTCATCGAAAGGGCGGATCGCAGGTCGATCCGCCCTTATCTTTCTTGACGACCCTACCTTCACGACCCTACTCAGACGGGAAACTTCTGCAACTTTCGATTAGAGACGGCGTCTCATCAAGCATGCCGACCGAACGCTCCCGCTGCATGTGCTGTGGCTTCCTGACCCTGGAGCAGCCTGATGCCAACGCGCTTTGCCCGGTCTGCTGGTGGCAGGACGATGGCCAGGACGACGAAGATGCCGATGTCGTGCGCGGCACTGTCAACGGCGCGCTGAGCCTTACGATAGCCCGGGCGAACTTCGCCCGCTGTGGCGCGGCGGATGATCAGTTTGTGTCCCACGTGCGCGCACCACTGGCGATGGAACGTTCAGCAGCCTGAGGTTTGCACTACGGTGTCAAATGCCGATTTGGGAATAGACCTCTCCCGTTTGACCCCCTCCCTAAAGCCACATAACATGATCAGAGAGCCGCTCGTGTGAATTTGGAGATGCTCCGGGCGCTGCCCTGCGATTTCCTGCCCCGCATAGCTACCGCACGCATTCCCTGAACAACGCATGAGCGATCAAACAATTTTGGAAGGCATTCCGTTGAGTACTGAGACCGTAGAAAACGCAGTTACCTCCGCTGAATCTCCTGCTGCAGACACGCAGGCACTCGAGCACAGCCACGAAGGCGATAAACATGAAGGTCACGACCACGCCGGCCACAATCACGAAGGCCACAACCATGGCCCGGCGCTGAACCCGGAGTGCACCCGGGACGTCGAAGTCACCATCGACGCCGACACCGTGGCGAAGGCCTTCAAGAAGATCACCAGGCGCTACCAGAGCCAGGCGCGCATTCCCGGTTTCCGGGCCGGTAAAGTGCCGGAGTCGCTTATCCGTTCACGCTTCGGTGATTCGCTGCGCCAGGATGTACTTGAGCTCGTGATGCCGGTTCCCTTCCGCGAAGCCATCGAGGCGCAGGCACTGAAGCCTGTCTCGCAGCCGCAGGTGGTCGATATGCGCATGGAAGACGGCCAGCCGCTGTACTTCAAGGCAGTCTTCGAAGTACTGCCGGAGATTTCCGTCGACGGCTACCAGGACGTCAAGGTCGAAAAGCCGGACACGACCCTGTCCGAAGAAGAGTTCCAGGCTGAACTGGAACGGGCGCGCGATTCGCGTTCCACCATGGAGACAGTAGAAGAAGAGCGTCTTCTTGCCGACGGCGACTGGGCGCAGATCAGCTTCAAAGGCGCGATGCAGCCGGCTGAAGGCGAGACTGAAGCACCCAAGCTTGACGAGCCGCTCGAAGCCGAAGATGTTGACCTCGAAGTAGGCGGCAAGAACACTCTTGAAGCGTTCAACAATGTGCTGCGCGGCGCGAATGTCGGGCAGGAACTGAAGTTCGAAGTGACCTATCCGGCAGAGTTCGGCGAACCGCGCCTGGCCGGCAAGACAGTCGCCTATGACGTGAATGTTAAGGCGATCAAGAAGAAGAATCAGCCAGAGCTGAACGATGAGCTGGCCAAGGAACTGGGCGACTACGAAAGCTATGAAGACTTCACCACAAAACTGCGCGACCACCTTTCCGGTCAGAAAAAGCAGCAGGGTGAGTCGTTAGCGCGCGAAAAACTGATGGAAGCGCTCACATCGAAGTACAACTTTCCGGTACCAGAGACACTGGTTCAGCAACAGATCGATGTACGTCTCGATCGTGGTCTGCGGGCGCTTGCATCCCAGGGTATGAACCCTGACGACATGCGCAAACTGGACTTCCAGCGGCTGCGCGCAGCCCAGCGTGACTCAGCAGCTGCCGAGGTAAAAGGCATGCTTTTGCTGGATAAAATCGCGGAAATTGAAAATGTTGATGCTACGGATGAAGAAGTAAATCGCGAGATGGAAATCCTGGCCATACAGATGCGGGAGCCCGTGGATGAGCTGCGCACACGTTTGACGAAGGATGGGAGCATCGCTAGAATCCGTGAACAACTACGCCGCGATAAAACCGGAGCGCTTTTGTACGAGCGACTGTAGTCCGTGTAAGGATTTACACTGAACTGGTACGCAGGTTGTTCTGTCTCCAACTGTTTGTTGTTTGCTAACCGGGATCGCATAATCCCTGAGAGTGATTGAAGGAAAAGCATGGCACTGGTACCGATGGTTATTGAGCAGACGAGTCGTGGCGAACGCGCCTACGATATTTACTCCCGTCTGCTGCGCGACAACATCATCTTCCTGGGTACGCCGATCGATGACATGATCGCGAACCTGATCATCGCGCAAATGCTTTTCCTGTCCGGTGACGATCCGGAAAAGGACATCCAGCTCTACATCAACTCACCGGGCGGTTCGATCACAGCTGGACTCGCAATTTACGACACGATGCAGTTCATTAAGAACGACGTTGTGACGTATTGCATCGGCCAGGCAGCCAGCATGGGCGCCTTCCTGTTGATGTCTGGAACAGCCGGGAAACGGTTCGCTTTGCCGAACTCGCGCATCCTGATCCACCAGCCATCCATGGGCGGACTTTCCGGCCAGGCGACAGATATTGATATTCACGCACGCGAGATCCTTCGCATCCGCGAGATCACGAACAAACTGATGTCGAAGCACACGGGCCAATCGCTTGAACGCATCGAGCGAGATGTAGAACGCGATTTCATCATGAATGCCAACCAGGCGAAAGAGTACGGCATTATTGACGAAATCATCGACCGCCCTCGTACCTGAGAGCGGTGCAATGACTGAGGAGTTTGTATGAAAACGCGCACGGGATCCGACGAAACACTACGCTGTTCGTTCTGCCACAAATCTCAGGATGCTGTCGCCAAGCTCATCTCCTCGCCCAGCGACTACCCTCGTGCATACATCTGCGATGAGTGCGTCGCGGTCTGCAATTCCATCCTCGAAGACGACCGGGGTGAGACGCAGACGGGAGCAGCGCCGGCGCACCTTCCCAAGCCGCAGGAAGTGAAAGCATTCCTGGACGAATACGTCATCGGTCAGGACACCACCAAGAAGAAGCTCGCAGTGGCCGTTTACAACCACTACAAGCGCATCCAGATGAACCGCACGCGCGGCACGGATGTGGAGCTGTCGAAGTCGAACATCCTGCTGGTCGGACCGACGGGCAGTGGCAAGACTCTGCTGGCGCATACGCTGGCAAAGATGCTCGATGTCCCCTTTGCCATCGTCGACGCAACGACTTTGACCGAAGCCGGCTATGTCGGCGAAGATGTCGAAAACATCATCCTGAAGCTGCTGCAGGCAGCCGATGGCGATGTGGCACGCTGCCAGACCGGCATCATCTACATCGACGAGATCGACAAGATCGGCCGCAAGGATGAAAACCCTTCGATCACCCGCGACGTGTCGGGCGAAGGCGTGCAACAGGCCTTGCTGAAGATTCTTGAAGGCACGGTTGCCAACGTGCCGCCGCAGGGCGGACGCAAGCATCCGCACCAGGAATTTACGCCGGTTGACACTACCAACATCCTGTTCATATGCGGGGGCGCTTTTGTCGGTCTGGAACGGATCGTCGGACGTCGCGTCGGCAAGAAGGCGCTCGGCTTCAAGGCCATCGACAAAACGAAGAAGGAAGAAGAAGTCCTTCCGGCACAGCGTGACAATGAACTGCTGCGCAAAGCCGAGCCACAGGACCTGATCAAGTTTGGCCTGATTCCCGAGTTCGTAGGCCGTCTGCCCGTAATCGGCATCCTCGATGAACTTGACGAAGTGGCCCTGGTCGAGATCCTGACCAAGCCGCGCAACGCGATCCTGAAGCAGTATCAGCGTCTCTTCGAATATGAGGGCGTGCATCTGCGCTTTGACGCAGCCGCATCAGTCGCCGTGGCACGTGAAGCACTGGCCCGCAAAGTCGGTGCACGCGGATTGAGGATGATCCTCGAAGAGTTGATGCTCGACCTGATGTACCATCTGCCCAGCAACAAGAAGATAAAAGACTTGGATATCACGGCAGAAATGGTGCAAAAGCGTGACCTCTCAGTGACATTGCTTGAGAAGGCGGGTTAGCACCGAATCCGAGGAGCGCTAATCGTTGTCTAATGGATTAGGAGCGCCACCTGGCAATCGAAGTTGTTCGTGGCTGAGCAGATTCGACACAGCTGGTGCTCTTCTTTCTTTGCACTCACAAGTGCAGGGAGCAAGATGCGGAAGGGATTCGCGTGAGTCAGACTAAAGAACCTAAAGAAAAGAACGACAAGAACAACGACGTTCGTAAATTGCCCATGATGCCTATCCGGGACATGGTGATTTTCCCCTACATGATGACGCCATTCGTCGTCGGGCGGGAATCAAGCGTGCGCGCACTCGAAGAAGCATTGACAGGCGACCGCAAGATCTTCCTTGCGACGCAGCATGATGCAAGTATCGACGAGCCCAAGGCTGACGACATCTATCCCGTCGGCACCATTGGCAATATCGTGCAAAGCGTCAAGATGCCGGACGGCAACATCAAGGTTCTGGTTGAAGGCATCGAGCGCGCCAAAGCTTCCGAGATGAACGACACGGACGGCTTTTTTGTCGCCACGGTCAAGACCTACAAGCCGTCCCTCGAAGTCGCCCCGAATACCGAAGCACTGATGCAGCGCGTTACTTCCCTGTTCGAGCAGTACGTCAAGCTGCAGCAGAGCCTGAACTACGAGACCATGATCGCTGCCGTCCGGATGGACGAACCAGCGAAACTGTCGGACACCATCGCCGCAAATCTTCAGCTGACAATCGAAGAGAAGCAGGAATTGCTCAACGTCTTCGATCCGATGGAGCGGCTGGCACGCGTGGCCGACGTACTCGATGTCGAAATCGAAAAGCTGAATATGGACCGCAGCATCCAGAGCCGTGTGAAGCGGCAAATGGAGCGCGCGCAGAAAGAGTACTACCTTAACGAGTAAATCAAGGCCATCCAGAAGGAACTGGGCAAGCAGGAAAAGAGCGAGTTCGATGAACTGAAGAAGAAGATCGAACAAGCCGGCATGCCGAAGGATGTCTTCGAAAAGGCAGTGCAGGAGCTGAAAAAGCTTGAAGCCATGCCGCCGATGTCAGCTGAGTCGACTGTTTCTCGCAACTATCTTGACTGGCTGCTCGCCGTTCCGTGGAAGAAGCGCTCAAAGGAAACGCGCAGTATCGAAGTCGCCGAGAAGGTCCTGAACGAAGACCACTACGGCCTCGAAAAGATCAAGGAGCGCATCCTTGAATTCCTCGCGGTCCGCCAGCTGGTCAAAAATCCGAAGGGTTCTATTCTCTGCTTCGTCGGACCTCCGGGCGTCGGCAAAACGTCGCTCGGCATGTCGATCGCAAAAGCAACTGGTCGCAAGTTCGTGAGCATGTCACTCGGTGGCGTACGCGATGAAGCCGAAATTCGCGGTCATCGCCGCACGTACATCGGCGCGCTGCCCGGCCAAATCATTCAGATGATGAAGAAGGCGGGCACCAAGAACCCGGTCTTCATGCTGGACGAAGTGGACAAGATGGCTTCTGACTTCCGCGGCGATCCCGCATCGGCGCTGCTCGAGGTGCTCGATCCGGAACAGAACACCAGCTTCCAGGACCATTATCTCGACGTCGAATACGACCTGTCGCAGGTACTGTTCGTCGCAACGGCTAATGTGTTGCACACCATTCCCGGTCCGCTGCAGGACCGCATGGAAATTCTGCGGCTGCATGGCTACACCGAGACGGAAAAGCTGGAGATTGCCAAGCAATACCTGGTCAAAAAGCAGCTCGAAGCCAATGGTCTGACTGCCGATAACCTCACCTTCACCGACGGAGCATTGACGGAGGTCATCCGTGCCTACACTCGTGAAGCCGGTGTCCGAAACCTCGAGCGTGAGCTCGGTAACATCGGCCGCAAAACAGCGCGCAAGGTGGTCGAACAGGGAGCGAAGCACAAAGCCGAATTAACCGAAGAGACAGTCCACGAGTTCCTCGGCATCGCCAAGTATCGCGATTCTCAGTTGCACGAGAAGAGCGAGATTGGCCTGGTGACGGGGCTTGCATGGACAGAGGTTGGCGGCAGTATTCTGTCGACTGAAGTACAGGTACTCG
>CAXTNK010000036.1:0-13002 GCA_964245665.1 uncultured Acidobacteriaceae bacterium | reverse complement strand
ACTCGACGGAAAAGGGAAGCTGACGCTAACTGGCCAGCTTGGCGACGTTATGCAGGAGTCGGCCCAGGCCGCGCTCTCCTACATGCGCAGCCGTGCGCAGCATCTTGGTCTCTCGAAAGACTTCTACCGCAACGTCGACATCCATGTACACGTTCCGGAGGGCGCCATACCGAAGGATGGTCCGTCGGCCGGCATCACGATTGCCACCGGTCTTGCGAGTGCTCTGGCCAAGATACCGATCCGTCGTGACATAGCGATGACAGGCGAAATCACTCTGCGCGGCAAGGTCCTGCCCATCGGCGGTTTGAAAGAAAAGCTGCTGGCGGCTCATCGCGCGGGCATCTTCGAAGCGATCCTGCCCAAGGAAAACGAGAAGGACGTAGCCGATCTGCCGGCGGCACTCAAGTCGGCAATGAAGCTGCACTTTGTCGAACAAATGGATGAAGTGCTGAAGATAGCACTCGAAGGACCGCTGCCGGAGCTACGGGAAGAAACACCTGAAGCCCTGGCCGGAGTCAGGCCGCCGCTGCCGGAATCCTCCCACGCACACCAGTAGAATCACGCACATAATCAACGTAAAGCAGCAGGTTCAAGCAGGAAAACGAACAAAAAAGGGGCTCACTTCGAGCCCCTTTCTGCTGTCTTTTGCGGCGTGCAGTGCTAAGACTCTCCCTTCTATAGACTGAAAAGAGACCATGCGACCCACTCCAAAATTCCTGTTATCCGCTACTTCTGCTGCGCAGTTTCCTGAATCGGATGCGCCGGAAGTTGCCTTTCTTGGCCGCTCGAACGTCGGCAAATCGAGCCTGTTGAATGCGCTCGTCGGCTCGAAACAGGCGCATGTTTCGTCCACGCCGGGCCGTACGCAGGCCATCAACTTTTTCGCCCTGCACGAAGGCGCACCAGACAGGCCGCCGACGCTGATGCTGGCTGACCTGCCAGGCTATGGCTATGCCAAGATCTCAAAGTCGATCTCGGCGGAATGGCCCAAGTTTATCGAGCCCTATCTCGCTGACCGGGAACAACTTGCACTTTGTGTCTGCCTGGTGGATGCGAAGATACCTCCCCAGGAAAGCGATGCCCAGCTGATCGGGTATTTGCGAAGCATTCAGCGGTCTATATTGGTCGTCGGGACGAAGGCGGACAAGCTTTCCGGGAACGAAAAAACCAAGGCGGCCGTGGCGTTGAAAAGCGGACTCGGGATTGATGCGATTCTGCTCTGCTCGGCAAAATCAGGGCTGGGCATCAAAGAGTTGTGGGTCGCCATGCGGGCATTACAGATCTAGAAACTGCGCGTCCGGCGGGACGCGGATTGCGCCGGTAAAGATGGGTCCAGCAGTTTTGCGAGGCTGGCGAGACGCCGATCTCTCCATCCGCTGCGATCCGGTCGAGATAATTAATCGAAGGTAGTGGTGAAAGCGAGTGCTGGCCCCTACCAGCTGGAGTAGGGTTGGCCATCGCTGCCGGTTTCGGACGAGCCGCTATGGACGTCGGTCATGCCGGGATCGGTTTCGTTGATGTCGGTGTATGCGCTGTCGGTGCTGGGTACCCAGGTATCATTGGCGCGGGTCATCGGGTCCTTCGGAATTTCGCGCAGGTAGCCGGAGGTCACCAGATCGTCGAGGGCCTGCGGAGCCTTCGATTTGTCCATGGTGTAGGAATCGATGGCGGCGCGGATGACGTGCAGGTCCTCTCTGAGAACGGCTTCTCGAGCGGCTTTGACTGAAGCCAGGTAGCTCGGAATCGCAATGGCGGCAAGTACTGCGATGATCAACATGACGACCATCAACTCGACCAGCGTAAAGCCGTTGGCGGATAATCCACGAGCATGGTCAACGGCACCTTGATTTCCCGGCGAGGCGATGAGGCGACGCTGGCCTGTGCGGACCTGATGGCCGGTCGTCCTGGTGCCGGATTGTTCTTCGATCAAGCGCATAGAAAAAGCTCTACCAGTCCACATACTTGGTGCCATCGAGGCCGGTGCCGGTCGATTTCGAATACACATCGAAAACGTTCTGGCCGCCCCACGAGGTACTCGTCGCTTCGTCCTGCATGGACCGCTCGCCCCATTCTGCCTGGCCGGTCATGGGATCGACTGGAATCTTGCGCAGAAATTTCAGCTTCTTGCCCTGTACATCGACGCCGGTCACCAGCGTTTGCAGGTCAGGCGGGTAATTCATGCTGTCGACTTTTGTCATCGCAATGGCGCCTTTGTCTGCTGCGTCCTTGTACTTGTCGATGGCATCGCGCATCTGCCACAAGTCATAGCGCAGCTGACGCTCCTTTGCCCGCTTCACCTGAAAACGGGCAATAGGAATCGCAGCCGAGGCCAGGATGGCGAGAATCGCGACGGTCACAATCAGTTCGACCAGGGTGAGGCCGGCAGCGGAGTGTAGTCGCTTTCGAGTTGATTCGGGGCAACAACGTGACTGCATCACGGTGCACCTACTGCGTCACATGCATGATGGCGCCCGACATATTCACCGGGATCGGCTGCTGTTTGCTGTCCCTCGGGTTCGCCTTGACGACGTTGATGATACTGTCGCCCGCAGCCTTGGCCTGGAACGTCAGTACGCAGAGTTGCCCATCACCGGACATGCCTGCCACGCCGGGTGGACGCGAGATGGAGAGCGTGACATTCCCCTTGTCTGCGTCATCGCGGTGGACCATGGCGACCGCCTGCCCGTCATTCGCGAGCAAGGTGCCGGTGTCGGAATTGATGAACGTCAGTTTTGTGGGGTCATAGGTGACCTGCATGGGCACGGAGTAAACGTCTTTGCCGCCGGCCAGCTTGACCGCGACCTGGAAGCTGTTGCCGACGCTCGGCATGGTGGGCGGCGTCATGACCTGCAAGCGGATCGGCGGCTGGTTGCTGAGCGCGCCCGCGTTCACGGCATCATGCTCGAGGTCGGCTGCGGCCTGCGGGGTATTGGTATTCGAAGGAGGCGGCGGCATCGCACCGGCCTGCGGAATCTGTGCGCCGGACTGGGTTGGGCCGCTGGAGGGGATCATTTTGTCGGCAGCAGCAGCGGGAACCTTGACCGGGATGGTAGCAATGCGGCGGACTTCGACATTCTGGCCGGTGCCGGTGTCAATCTCCTGCAGATTGTCGGACGTCAGCTGGGTGCCGCGAACCACGTGCGGCGTGACAATGAAGACGATCTCGTCCTTGGAGGAGGTCTTGTCGTTCGAACTGAACAGGTACTTGAGCAGCGGCAGTTCGCCGAGGCCAGGCGTGCCGGTAATGGCGTTCGATGACTGCTGCGTGAGAATGCCGTTCAGGATACTGGGCTCGCCGTCCTTGAGACGGATCGTCTGCTCCGCCTGGCGCTGTGTGATGATCGGCTCGACCACCCCGCTGATGTTGGAACTTCCATTCGTCTGCGAGACGACGATCTTCATCTTCAGGGTGACGTCGTGGTCGTAGTGGACGGTCGGCGTGATTTCGACTTCGACGCCGACGTCAAGGTATTGGAACTGGGTGTTGACCAGCGAACTGACGACGGCAGTAGCGGCACCGGTCTGGTACGAACCGGTGGCGACCGGAATCTTGGAACCGATCTTCAAATCGGCCTTCTGGCCGTCGGTGGCGCGGATCCTTGGATTCTGCAGCACCTTGGTGTCGGTGTCGTTATAAAGCAGGTTGGCGGTCGCCTGGCCGAGGGTGACCCCGAAATTGCTGGCGCTCAGGCTGCCGAGCTGGTTCAGGGTTACGCCGCTGGTGGAAGGCGTGGTACTTGTGCCCGTAGAAGTGGAAGTACTGGTGCTGGTCGACGTCGTTGCGCCAGTGGTGGTGCTGTTCGCCTGCAGGGTGAGGCCAAACGACTGCGGCAGGGACATACCGATGTTGTGCTCGGTCATCCGGCTGACTTCCAGAACAGCGACGTCAACGATGACCTCTGGACGTGCCTTGTCAAGGTCCGAGATGATGCGCTGGGCAAGCATGAGTTCATCCGGCGTTGCACGCATGACGATGGCATTCTGGCTGGGTACGGCGTAAAGCTTCGAATTACTCATCAGCTGCCTGACGGCTGTCTGGATGTCGTTCAGATCATTCTGCTGTGCGGCATTTGAAAGATAAAAGGTCTGGACGGCCTGTTCTTCCAGTTCTGTGCGCTTGGCCCTGGTGTCAGCAGCGACGAAGATAGTGTTGGGCGTGACCGCATGCCAGAAGGTTTTCGAATCGAGACCGACGATATGCAGGGCATCGAGCAGGGTGACATTCTGCAGGTCTACGGTGATGCGCTTCGAGGTGTAATCGGGATCAAAGAGAACATTGATGCCCGCGATCTTGCCGATGGTCTGATAGACCTCTTTCGCGTCAGCAACCATGTGGACGGCAGGCAGTGTCTCATCGGAAGCCGGTTTCAGCTGGACCGGTGTCGACATCTGGCTGACGTCCTCGCCAGGGTCCCGGAGCGAACTCTCCCCTTTGCCCCCGGGATTATCGAGCTTTTCGCGAACGGCTTTAACGTCCTGCTGGGCCAGTTCGTAGGTCGGATCAATTTCGAGCGCGCGCATGAATTCAGACAGCGCCCCGCTCATATCCCCCTGGTCGCGCAGTTTTTCTCCACGCGTGACACAGATCCCGGCTGCCTGCACCTTGATTCGCTCGTAGGAGGTCTTGAAGGCCAGATCTTTCGGCTCTTTCTGGTAGGCCTTGTAATAGTCCTCGTATGCCGTGATGTAGTCTTCCGCAGCCTCAGCGTTCACGCCAGCCTTGTAGTAGGCCTTGGCAGACTTGTCTTTTTTCGAGGCATCCGCAGGAAACGGGGCTAAAGCGATTGCGGCTAACGTCAGGGCGACAGGGAGGGTCCAGTTCAGGCTAGGGTTCGCGGTACGGCTATTCATGCAACTCCAGGCCGACGGCTGCCGCCGTCAGCAAATCAGTTAGTGCCCCTCAAAGTCGGGTGCTGCAAGGCGCGATCCTTGCCGGAAAACTGAGCGGGACAGTTTCTCCGCTGATCCCGGCAAGCCATGCAGTCACTATGTCGCTGTGGCGTGATTATAGCATCGCGCGCAGGACCAGCCGCATCGAATCGAGTGCTGCTGCATGCTACGATTTAGCCTCGTCTATGTCTCGCCCCGCAAGTACTCCCACACAGTCCGCACCCCAGAAAAACAAGCCTCGCGACCCGGTCGCCGCTGGCCTACGTGATGCCGCGGTGAATCGGCAGGCTGGTCATAACTATTTTTTGATGGAAAAGTTCGAGGCTGGCATGGCGCTGCAGGGTACCGAGGTGAAGTCTATCCGGCAGGGGCAGGCGAATCTGCGTGACGCATACGGCATCGTCAAGAATGGCGAAGCCTTCCTCCTCAATGCCCATATCGGCCCTTATTCGCATGGCAACACCGAGAATCACGAGTCACTAAGGACTCGGAAACTGCTGCTGCACCGGTCCGAGGTGTTGAAGCTGCTCGATGCTACGCAGCAGAAGGGTCTGACGCTGATTCCCACGCGCATTTACTTCCGCCGGGGCCGCGCCAAGTGCGAGATCGCCGTGGCCAAGGGCAAGCAGGACTGGGACAAGCGCGAGACGGTGCGGCGACGTGAAGCTGATCTCGAAGCCAAGTCGGCCATTGTCCGCAGTCAGCGCAGAGCGATGGAGTAGTGCCCGCCAGGCTGCTGAAAGACTGCTTTCCGACTCAATTACTGAAGGAGTACTTGAAGAAATGGAAACGAAGCTGATACAAGCCAGCCCTGCCGCTCATTCGACAGAGATGCTGGTGGTCTTTGCGGTGAACACGACTGATAGGAAGGACCCGAACGCCAAGGCAGTGGTCGAGTTGCTCAGTGCGGACGCGGCGCTGAAGGCTGCTACCGCAAACGCGTTTGATTCAGGTGAATTTACCGCGGGGAGCTGCGAGACACTACTGCTGCACAATCCCGAGGGACTGGCGGCGAAGCGGCTGCTGGTGGTTGGACTGGCGGCTATCGGCAAGACGAAGGCGACCGTGCATGAACTACGCAAGGCTGCCGGTACGGCGGTGCGGTTCGCCAAGCCGCGCAAAATCCGTGAGACGACGCTGCTGGTTCCTTCTTCGGGCGGTCTCGATGCGCTGCAGACTGGACGGGCGCTGGCAGAGGGCGCGATCCTGGGCAATTTTGATTCGGATACTTACAAGTCTGACCGCATCGACCGAACGCTGTCTGCGGTGAACATCCTGGCTCCGGAGGGAGTGGACGCCCGGCTTGTTCAAGCGGGGATACAGGAAGGCGTCATTGTTGCGGATGCACAGAATTTTGCGCGGTCGCTGGTCAATGAGCCGGGTAATCTGCTGACCCCGACGATTCTTGGCGAACGCGCGGCCGCGATGGCGAAGACCGCCGGGCTGAAAGCTGAAGTCTATGGAGCAGACAAACTGCACGAGCTCAAGATGGGTTCGTTCTGGGCGGTTTCCCAGGGATCAGCTGAACCGCCTGCGCTGATTGTGCTGACGTACGACCCGGCAAACTACAAGGCCGGCGGTCCGGTGGTGGGGCTGGTCGGCAAGGGGATCACGTTTGACACGGGCGGCATCTCGATCAAGCCGGCCGATGGCATGGAGAAGATGAAGTACGACATGGCGGGCGGTGCGGCGATGATTGGCGCGATGCAGGCGATTGCCGCGCTCAAGCCGGATGTGAAGGTCATCTGCGTAGTGTGCGCGGCGGAGAATATGCCGTCGGGTACAGCGCAGAAGCCGGGCGATATACAGGTCGCCATGTCCGGCAAGACGATCGAAGTGATGAATACCGATGCCGAAGGCCGCATGGTTCTCGCTGATGGCATCACGTACGCGAAGAGCCTCGGTGCGACCCACCTGATTGATGCCGCGACGCTGACCGGCGCGGTCGTGGTGGCTTTGGGACTGATCAATGCGGGCGTCTTTTCGAATGACGATGAGGCCTATGCCAGGTTTGCGAAAGGGCTGGAGGTTTCCGGCGAACGCTTCTGGCGGCTGCCGGTCGAGGATGATTATCGCGAGCACATCAAGTCAAGCATTGCCGACATCATGAATACCGGCGATGGACGGTGGGGTGGGGCGATTAACGCAGCGATGTTCCTGAAGGAGTTCGCGGAAGAGACGCCGTGGGTCCACCTGGATATCGCGGGCGTCGCGTGGCTGGACAAAGCCAAGCCGTGGATGGCGAGCGGTCCGACCGGCGTGGCAGTGCGGAGCATCCTTGAATGGGCCCGGTCGTACGTGGCTTAGATATTCAGCAATGAAAAGGGCGCCTGTACGGCGCCCTTTCTGGTTGCGGCTTGAGGCAGTTTAGGATGTTGCTTTCAACTGTTGCCTGATGATGCGTATTCGATGATGGCCTTGCTGAATGCCGGGATGTCTTCCGGCTTGCGGCTGGTGATGATGTTGCCATCCTGGACGACTTCCTTGTCGACCCAGTTGGCGCCCGCATTTTTCAGGTCAGTTTTCACCGAAGGCCAGGAAGTCATGGTCTTGCCCTTCACTACGCCAGCTTCAATCAGTACCCACGGACCATGGCAGATCGCAGCGACGAGCTTGCCTGACTCGGCAAACTCCTTGACGAAGGCGACTGCCTTTTCATCAATGCGAAGCTTGTCCGGGTTGATCTGTCCACCTGGGAGGACGAGGACGTTGTAATCGGAGGGCTTAGCCTGTTCGAGTGTCTTGTCGACCTTCACGCTCTTGCCCCAGTCAGTCTTGTCCCAGCCCTTGATCTCGCCTGACTTGATCGAGATGACGTCGACGGTTGCGCCTGCATCCTCCAGATTCTTCTTTGGATCGGTCAACTCGACCTGTTCGAAACCGTCGGTTGCGAGAATTGCTACCTTTTTACCGTTAAGGGTGCTGCTCATAAAGTTCCTGCCTTTCTTGCAATGCCCTTAGTTAGAGGACGGGCAAGTGGCGGCCGTTGCCACGCGGGAGGCAGGTTGGCATTGATGAAACTCTGATGAATGTGACTGATAGCTGCGTCTTTTTGCAAACCGGTCTGACAGAATGTGTAAGGAGGTTTTCATTGAAAGTCACAAAAGATAAGAAGGCTTTGTTGCCGACAGCGTGTGTTACCGCTGGCTTTGCCGTCTGCAGTCTTGCCGCGGTCGTCATCGCTGGAGTGAGTGGCTGTAATTCGGGTTCGAAACCGAGCAGCAACGTGACCCTGGTAGGTGCAGGCAGTACGTTTGTGTACCCGGTGATGACGCGTTGGACGGCGGACTTCCAGACGAAGAATCCTAATGTCCAGATCAATTATCAGTCGATTGGCAGCGGTGGCGGCATCCAGGCAGTGAAGCAGGGTACGGTCGATTTCGGAGCCTCTGATGCGCCTCTTGCCGATGACAAGATGACTGGCATGGCTCCTGTTCTGCAGATTCCGGAGTCAGCCGGACCGGTCGCGATTATCTATAACCTGCCGACGCTGAAGACGTCGGTCAAGCTTTCGCCTGAAACGCTGAGTGGGATTTTCCTAGGCACGATCAAGACCTGGCAGGATACGAAGATCAAGGCTGATAACCCCGGCGTCGATCTGCCCAAGGTCAACGTGCTGGTGGTCCATCGCGCAGAAGGCAGCGGCACCAGTAATATCCTGACGACATATCTGACGGCTGTCAGTGATGACTGGAAGACCAAGGTAGGCAAGGGTTCGCAGGTGAGTTGGCCGACCGGGAATGGCGGCAAAGGCAGTGAAGGTGTGACCGGGCAGGTGCGTCAGTCGCCCGGCGCTATCGGCTATGTCGATCTGACGTACGCACTGCAGAACAATCTGCCAGTTGCAGCGATCAAGAACCAGGGTGGCAGCTTCGTGACTCCATCAACGGCAAGTGCTTCGGCTGCCATTGCCAGCTTTGCTGGTGACCTGGCCAAGGATGTGCGTACCCCGATCGTGAACCCGCCGGCGAGTGCGACGGATGCATATCCCATCTCGGGTCTGACGTTTTTCATCATCCCGAAAGATGGTACGGACAAGGCCAAGCGCACGGCACTGAAGCAGTTTGTGCAGTACGTGGTGGGCGATGGCCAGGCCACGGCGGCATCGCTCAACTATGCGCCGCTGCCGGATGCGATCAAAGCGCAGGATGCGGAGACGCTGAAGCAGCTGACGGTGAACGGTCAGCCTATTCAGTAAGTAGCTGCAGTAGGACGCAAAAGGGACGCCTGCGGGCGTCCCTTTTTGTTAGTCGTAGCGTTCAAAGATGATCTGCTTGCGCTCCCAGCCCAGTTCTTTCAGGCGATCACGATTGGCGCTGACCATGTCGTTCAGGCCGCAGATATAGGCGTGAATATTGAAGCCGTCGGGGGCGGCGGGAGCGGGTAGCTCGCCATGCAGATGTTTGTGCGCATGCTCCATGGCAAACTTCGCGACAAGTTCCTGGACATAGCCGCGTGGGCCTTCCCAGTCGTCGTGCGGACGGCTTAGAGTGGCCGCGAAATGGAAGTTGTGATGCTCGGCGGCGACCTTCTCGAAGTAATGCCGGTAGTAGAGTTCGGTAGCATGGCGAGTGCCGTAGACCAGCCAGAAATGGCGCCCTTCGCTGCGGTCAGGGCCATTGTCAGGAAACAGATGCTCGACGAATCCGCGCATGGGAGCGATGCCTGTACCGGTTGCAATCATGATGCCGTCGGTTAATGGCGTACGCAGGGTGAAAAGGCCGTGGGGGCCATGGAACTGCATCGTCTGGCCGACCTCAAGATCGCAGATGAGGTTCGAGAAGAAGCCTCCTTCGACACGGTTCAGGCACAGGTCGAATTGATTGGCACGGGGTGCTGAAGCGATCGAGTAGGCGCGGGTCTGGGTTTTGCCGGTGCTGTCTTCGGCGACGGCGGAGATGAACTGGCCGGCGGCGAAGGGAAACTCATGCAGGCCTTCAACGGAGAACTCCATGTGGAAGCATTTCATTGGCTCGGAGAGGAGAAGCTTCTTCTCAACTCGTGCTGTGTAAAGCTGACGCTGGACCATTCATCCTCATTTCACTTGCGGCAATCGGACAGCAGGGATAAAGGCTAAGTGCTATTTCTACTCGACTGTGACGGATTTCGCCAGGTTGCGCGGCTGGTCCACATCGCAGCCGCGGCGCACGGCAATGTGATAAGCAAGCAGTTGGAGCGGCACTGTTTCAAGCACCGGTGCAAGCAGTTCAGGCGCGGGTGGAATGTAGATTACGTGGTCGACCAGCTGAGCGATGCGATCGTCGCCGGCAGTCGCGACGGCGATGACTTTCCCTGAGCGCGCAGTGACTTCCTGAATATTCGACAGCGTCTTTTCGTAGCGCTGCACCGAGGTCGGATCGGCTTCGTCGCGAGTGACGATGACGACGCTCGGCAGAGTCTCATCGATGAGCGCATTCGGGCCATGCTTCATCTCGCCGGCGGGATAACCTTCGGCGTGGATGTAAGAAATTTCCTTCAACTTCAAAGCGCCTTCGAGAGCGATGGGATAATGGATGCCGCGGCCGAGGAAGAGGAAATCGCGCGCATTGGAATACGACTTGGCCAGGTGCTCGATCTCTTCATCGCGCGTCCTGAGGATCTCTTCGATCTTGCCCGGAATCAAGCTGACTTCTTCGACCAGCTTCCGGCTGTACTCTTTGGCGATGGTGCCGCGTTCCTGTGCGAGATGCATGGCGAAAAGGAAGAGGGCCATCAACTGCGCGGTGAAGGCCTTGGTCGAGGCGACGCCAATCTCCGGCCCGGCATGCGTATAGATGATGCCGTGCGCTTCACGCGCGACCATCGCGCCAACGACGTTGCAGATGGCAATGGTCTTTGAACCCTTCGAGACCATCTCGCGCTGAGCAGCGAGTGTGTCGGCGGTCTCGCCTGATTGGGTGATGAGCAGGCCGATGGCATTGCTGTCAGGGATGGGATCGCGATAACGATATTCACTGGCGTAATCGACTTCAGTGGTCACGCGGGCGAGGCGCTCGATCATGTATTTACCGGCAAGGGCAGCATGCCAGCTGGTACCGCAAGCGGCGATGTTGATCTTGTCGGTCGCGCGGAATTCCTCGCTCGAAATATCCATCTCGTTCAGAAAAACATTCCCACTTTCCAGCGAGATGCGGCCGAGGGTCGTATCACGGATGGCGCGCGGCTGCTCAAAGATTTCCTTGAGCATGAAGTGCTTGTAGCCGCCTTTCTCTGCCTGGATGGGGTCCCACAAAATGCGTTGGATGGGCCGCTCGATGGGACTGCCGTTGAAGTCGGTCAGGACGACTCCATCGCGCGTGAGGACGGCTACGTCACCATCCGAAAGAAAGTAGAAGTTGCGCGTGTGATGGAGGATACCGGGGACGTCTGACGCAACGAAATACTCGCCGTTGCCCAGGCCTATCACGACCGGCGGCCCGGAACGCGCGACGACGATTTTGTCTGGTTCGTCTGCGGAGATGACGGCGATCGCAAATGAACCGGTCAGGCGGATCGCGGCACGGCGGACGGCTTCTTCGAGCGGCATGGATTTGCCGGAGTTTTCGGCTGACTTGATCTCCTGCTCGATGAGGTGGGCTATGCTTTCTGTATCTGTTTCAGTTATGAATTTATGGCCCTGCGCGAGAAGCTCCTCCTTGAGCGCGAGATAGTTCTCGATAATGCCATTGTGCACGACGACGATGCGGCCGGTGCAGTCGCGGTGGGGATGCGCGTTCTCTTCCGTAGGACGGCCATGCGTCGCCCAGCGCGTGTGGCCGATGCCATAGCTTCCCTTTCCGGGCACATGAATGGGATTGGTGCGCAGGACTTCTTCAAGGTTGCGCAGTTTGCCGGAGGCCCGGCGAAGTTCGAGTACGTTGGTCGTGCTGCCTGCCCTGGTCTCTCCACCAATGGCGATTCCAGCCGAATCGTAGCCGCGATATTCCAGGCGGCGCAGACCTTCAAGAATGATTACGGTGACGTCTTCCGGACCTACATAGCCAACAATTCCACACATGCTGACTATTGTACGAGGGCTGGTGTTTGCGTTCCTGTCAACAATACAGGACCTGGAGGGGTCAGCTATGCGGTTGTTCGCCGGGCCGAGAATACGCAGGTCTTTTGACTTCGCTCAGGATGACACATCCCTGTGAGCGCGCAATGTTACGCTTAGTGAAGCCGCAGGCTAGTCGTCCTGGTGGACGGCGCGGTAGGTGGCGAGCAGGGCCTGGACGGGGATGCCGTCGATTGTCATGCCGTCAAGCAGCGACTCTTCAATGATGGCGTTGGAGAGATTTGCCTGCGTGATGTGCAGGTTCGACAGGTCAGCGTCTTCGATATGCCAGTTCGTCATGTTGCTGTTGCTGATCTTCCAGCCGGGCATCCTGGCATCGTCGACTTTAACATCCGATAGATCGACATCGCTGAAGGCAGCGTTCGCGAGACGGGTGTGCTGAAAAGTTGAGTTGGAAAGGTCGGCTTCATCGGCCTCGATGGTCCGCTTTTCCTTGTTCAGCTTGAGCAACGCATCCAGTTTCATTTCGTGCCTCTTGCCGGAGATACCCGGCCCTCAAATGAAATACGGATCGGTTGCTTACGCTTCGATGCGGTAGGTGAACTCTTCGATGACGGGGTTGGTCAGCACTTCACGCGCGATGCGTTCGACTTCTGTTTTGGCGGCATCTTCAGCGAATGAACTATCGAGAGTCAGCAGAAAATACTTGCCCTGCCGTACGTCCGCGACGCCTTTGTACTGCATCTTTTTGAGTGCGCCGTGGATGGTCTGACCCTGGGGATCGAGGACGGTGCGTTTCAGCGTAACGTAGACATGTGCCTTCATCTTCGCTGATTATAAAGGCAGAGCCATCAAGCGAAGTCAATCCGCAATCCTAAGAATGCAAAGAGTGAACATAGAATGGTGAATTATCTTGAACTTCCCGTAGGCGAACGCAGCCCGGAAGTAATCAATGCAGTGATTGAAATTCCGCTGGAAGGCATCAACAAGTACGAGTACGACAAGAAACTGCACGTATTCCGGCTGGATAGGAATCTCTATTCACCAGTGCATTATCCGGGGGATTACGGTTTTATTCCTTCGACGCTGAGTGAAGACGGCGACCCGCTGGATGTGCT
>CAXTNK010000035.1:45658-47472 GCA_964245665.1 uncultured Acidobacteriaceae bacterium | reverse complement strand
GTAGAAACCGGTGTGATCGCCGAATGGCCCCTCGCTCCGCAACTCATCCAGCAGCACGTAGCCTTCGAGGATGATCTCCGCGTGCGCCGGAACTTCAAGATCGACCGTCTCGCACCTCACCAGTTCCAGCGGCGACTGCCGCAGGAAGCCGGCAATAATGAACTCCTCGACTTCAGGCGGGGCCGGCACAATTGCTGAAAAAGTTGTCGCGGGATCTGTTCCGATGGCGACCGCGACTTCCATCCGATTGGCGCCATCCACAACACGCTCCTTTGCTCGGACGACCTGCGGAAGGCGCATCCCCGGGTTGGCGGAGAGCTGCGTACCTCCCGCTGTCTCTGCCATAGCCTGCACGCGTGCTGCCCGCGGATCACCAGTCGCATCCTGCTCGGCATCTCTCCGCAAACGATCGCGAACATGCTCCGCCGCTACCTTCTGACGTTGCCAGTGCATGCCCGTCGTATGCCCGTCATACACCTGCATCCGGTACATGCCCATGTTGCGCTTGCGATGCTTCGGGTCACGTGTAATGACCAGAGGCAGGGTAATGTAGCGTCCGCCATCGAGCGGCCAGCATTGCAGCACGGGAAAGTCGAGCACGCTGAAGTTTTCCCGCAAGATCACTTCCTTGCATGGTGCATGTCGCGCCAGTACTGTCTTCGGAAAGAACTTGCCGACTTCCGCGAGTTTCGGCAGCAATTTCAGTTTGTCGAGCAGGCTGTCCGGCGACTTCTGCTGCAGCAACTGCTCGATGCGCCCGGCCACTTCGTCAAGCGAGTTGACATCAAGCGCCATCCGCATACGCTTCTCGCTGCCGAACTGGTTCATCAGCACGCGTGCGCCGGGATGGCCCTTCACCCGTTCGAACAACAGTGCCGGGCCGCCGGCTTCGTAGTGCTTGACTCTACTCCTGCGGCCGGCTCCCGTCTTTCCAATCTTGGAAGCCCGATCAGTGATCTCCGCCATCTCGAGGATCGGGTCAACCTCTTCGCGAATCCGTACCAGTTCTCCAGCCTTGTCCAGCCGCTTGATCCAATCCCTCAGGTCGTCGAATGCCAAGTAAGTCTCCTGCCATCATGGTAAGCCAGCCACAATGCCTCGAGGCACCACCTGAACTTACCGATCCCGCACCGCGAAAGCTTCGGCTACAAAAGACCGTCTCGCCAAACCGGGCTCGCTGAACGCCTCACATGCTAGGGCTGCGAGATTAGAAAACCTGAGGAAGCCCTCACCAATCGCGGCGCAGTCCACAGTTTTCCTGAAGGTAGCATAGGCATCGCTCTGTACAGCAACGATGCGGGATAATCGTAACAGCTACTTCTAGGGATACCCGACTGTCGATCAATCCAAGGCGAGGCAGGCACTAGGAAGCAATTAGGCGACCGCGCTATTGACGTCTTCCTTTAGCGTCTCGAGCGGAAAGCCCAGGCGCTTCCACTCGTCGAACCCGCCACGCAGCGGACGCACCCGGTAGATGCCCTGCTTCCGCATAGTCAGCGCGACCTTGCCGCTGGTCGCCTCACTTGGGCAGGTACAGTACAGGACGACATCCCGGTCGCGCGGTATTTGTTCGCTGTGGGCTGATAGTGACTCGGGGCTGATCCGTACCGAACCCGGCACCACTCTTGGGTCGGGCAGATAGTCGAGCGGATGCCGCAGGTCGACGATGAATACCTTGTCACCAGCGTCCAACATTTCCTTCAGTTCCTCCGGCTCGATCTTCGCGCCGCGGACACTCTTGAGAAATGACTGCTGCTTGATCAATCGATAGAGCAGAATTCCTGCCAGCAGCAGAACGAAAACCAGTACTGCAA
>CAXTNK010000035.1:44525-45648 GCA_964245665.1 uncultured Acidobacteriaceae bacterium | reverse complement strand
CATGTGGATTCTTCTTGAGTTCATCCCCAAAGAACCGGCCCGCGAGTGTCACCGTCAGGCTCCAGATAAGTGCGCCGGCCATGTCGTATGCCAAAAACGTCTTGTAGGGCATCCCCGTCTGTCCGGCGACCGGCGCCGCGACAGTACTCAGGCCGGGAACGAACTTCGCCACCAGTAGTGCCTTCGATCCATGCGTGGAAAAGTAAGTAGTGGTCCTTCGGACACAGGTTGAAGATTCCATTGAAAGCCGGCAGAGCAGCTTCACCACCGACCCACCAAACTTCTGTCCCAGGTAGTACCAGATCGAGTCACTGACGGCGCATGCCGCCATTACTACCAGCAGGGTGGCCGGCAGGCTCACCTTATGCGTGGCCGTCAATGTACCAGCCGTCAGGAGTAACGGAATACTGGGAATGGGCGCGCCGAGTTGCTCCGCCATTACCCAGAGGAAGAGGATCAAATATACGTAATGGAGAAAGAAATCGACCGCTATCGGCATTGGACGGGAAGCCTTTCGTTGGCTTGCAGTATAGATGAATCCCGCGCGCCAAGGATTCGCTTTTCAACAATTCAGTTGCCCGGCCAATCGCTTCGAGGACAAAAGAAAAAGGCCGGAATCATCCGGCCTTGTCTTTGGTGATAGTACACATGTTGGGAGTACAGGTTACTGGGCGAATACCAGCGGCATCTCTACGAGGTGTTCACTGACAAACCACGTCTGCAACTCGTTCGTGCGCAGAACATTGCTGACCAGCATGTCGTTTGTACCGGGATCTTTCAAGTCGTCCGCCTTTTCGGCGAATTCACGAACTTCTTTCATGATGAAGTGGTGAGCCTCAAGTAGACGCGAGATCTGCACCGGCACTTCTTCGCGGTCGATTGGAGGCCGTTCGAGCCGGGTGTTTGCCGCGACGTCATGTGCCATCGCAATGCTCACACCGCCAAGCAACTGGATCCGTTCGGCAATCGTGTCCACCAGTTCGCCCTGCTCCTCTGCATGCTTATCGAACAGCAGGTGGAGCTGGTAGAAAGTCGGTCCAGCCACCTGCCAGTGCGACTTCTTATACAAGTCGCGCAGCGTAATCGTATCCGCCAGCAGCAGGTTGAGTCGTCCAACGATTTC
>CAXTNK010000035.1:10041-44515 GCA_964245665.1 uncultured Acidobacteriaceae bacterium | reverse complement strand
GATACCAATTGGCAGGTTCTTGACGATAGTGCCGTATTTCTGCGTAATCTTTGCGTTCTGGCGCCAGTTTGGTGTCATCAGGTCAGTACCCTGAGACTTGCCCTTCGCCTGCAGGCCGTTCGATTCGCGTGTCTTCAATGCAGTAGCCATTCACTTTCTCCTCTTGCTTTCACTACGATAGGATGCAGAATCAGGCCTTAAAGAAACGGTAATACTCGGCTTCGCGGCTGCATGCCTGCACATCCTGCGGAGACGACACAAAGGTGTTAAATCGAGCAGGCAAGTGACGACCTGGCATGACCCGGTGCACACCGCGCGCATGCCAGGTACATCCATCAGCGACCGCCTACTTTACCCGGACCACCGGTTCGACAGAGAGGCCAGGACGCAAGGCATGGTCCTGGTTTTCGCCCTGGTCAAGGTCGATCCGGACCGGGATACGTTGGACCACCTTCACGTAGTTGCCGGTCGCATTCTCAGGCGGGAACAGGCTCAGGTTTGAACCGGTAGCGCCGCCGATCTGCGTCACGTGGCCGTTATAATCGCGTGCATACGCATCCACATGAATCTTGACCGCCTGGCCCGTCTGCATGTGGCGCAACTGCGTTTCCTTGAAGTTCGCGGTGATCCAAATATCTTCGAGCGAGACCAGCGTAGCCATATTCTGCCCGACGGCAACGTTGTCCATGATCTCGACACTCTTGGTACTGATGATGCCATCCGCGGGCGCAACGATTTTCGTGTAGCTCAGGTTCAGTTGCGCCTGGGTCAACTGCGCTCGCGCTTGCTCCACCTGCGCGGCCGCCTGGTCGGCCTTCGACTTCTGGATCTTCACCTGGTTGGGACCGTTCTGCGCATTACGCAGTTGTGCCTGCGACTGTGCCTTCTGATCCTTCGCAATAGCAATCTGGTCCTCTGCCGCAATAGCGTTGGCCTTAGCCTGCAGCAGTGCTGCTTCGTCCGCCCGTGCCGTGGCGACATACTGGTCATACTGACTCTTCGAGATGACGTCTTTCTCGACCAGCGGGGTGTAGCGCTGAAGGTCCTGCTGCGCTTTGATGTTGGTCGCATCCGCCTGGGCGACCTGCGCCTGAGCCTGTTCAAACTGCCGCTGTGCGCGCTTGATGCCGTTGTCCGATGCCGTCACCGTCGCGCCGTACTGCGAGATCGAACTATTGGTCTGGATGGTCGTGACTGGCACATTCACTTTGCTGGCTTCGTAATTCGCCTCAGCCGCTTCGAGATTTGCTTCGTCGTTCTGCACGGTGGCCTGGAAGTCGCGCGGATCGATCTCGACCAGTACGTCCCCCTTCTTCACCATCTGGTTCTCAGTGAAGTTGATCTTGGTCACCTGGCCGGCTACGCGCGCACTCAGTTGAATCAGGTGACCGGAAACCTGCGCGTCGTCCGTGTCTTCAGAAAAAGTGGAGTGCCACCAGAATAGAACCGCGATCACTATCAGCAGCGCCACCACGCCGATAATGATGAACCTGCGCCTGGACTTCTTCTGGGGCGGCTCGTGGTTCTGGTTCTGCTCAGAATCATCGTGCCTGTCTGCGACGGCGGCGCCCGGTCTGCCTGACTCTGGATTCTGCTCGGCCACTGTTACTTTCCTCCAAGATATTGCTGATACTTTGTACCCACTACGCCCATCGCCCTCGCCAGTTCCAGCTTGGCAACACTATGCTGGTAAAGGCTGGTGACATATTGACTATTGGCCTGAGCGACGGATGCCAATGCCTGAGTGACCGGCAAATTATCCGCCACACCTGCCGCGTAACGCTCCTGCGCATCGGCCAATTCCTGTTTCGCCAGTTGCACATTGCTGTGCGAAACTTCCACCTGTTTGGCCGCTGTTTCAATGTCATAGATGCTGTTGGCGACGTCTGCCTGCACCTGGCCGCGCATGTTGTTCAACTGTGCAATTTCCTGGTCGAGCTGCGATTGCGCCAGTCGTGTATCTCCGCGCAGTTTGCCCACTTGAAAGAGTGGAACACTGGCCATGCCGACTGCCGTGAATGTACTATGCGAGGTCGCGAAGTTCTGGCCGGTGTCCCCGAAGTCTCCCGAAAACGAGACCGTCGGATAGCGTTCGGCGGTCGCGGCTTTGCGATTTTCTTCTGCGCCCTTCGCAGTCTCGCCGGCTGCTGCCAGGTCCTGTCGCGTCTGCAATGCCTGTGCTTCTGCCACCTTGGGATCGACGTCCGGAAGAGGCACATATGTCGGCAGATCGGTCAGTTCAAACTTCTGATCGAGCGGCAGGCCAATTGCGCGCGCCAGGCTGATCTTGTCTTTCTCGTAAGAGTTTTGCGCGGAGATCAGTCCCTGCTGCTGCGTCTGGTAGTCCACACGGGCACGTAGTTCATCAAGCAGCGGGGCCGTTCCCTCCTGGTGATTCTGCACTGCCTGGTCAAGCGAGACTTTGGAACTATCGACCTGCGCCTGGTCGTTGCGGATCGTCGATTCATCCGCTACACACACCAGGAATGCGTTCCCAATGGTCAACACCACGAGGTCTTTCGCATCAGCATAGTTGAGTTGAGTGCCGGAGAAATTATGCTTGGCCGCCAGGTATTTCTGCAGTGACGAGATGTTAAGCAGTGACCATGTCATGGACGCGCGCGCATCCTGGTAGCCGTAAGGACCAATGATGGTCGGGATACCCGGGATATTCAGACCCTCAGCCTTGAGGTTGGTCTCCTGCACAGCAGCTTTTATGTTGCCCGTGACGGTCGGTAACAGGTTCTGCAACTGCTGCAGCCGTTCGCCCGCCGCCGTCGTCTGGTTCGTGTCTGAAATGATCAGCCCAAGGTTGTGTTTCAAACCAAGGTTGATCGCGCTCTCGAGTGATAAAGGCATCACATCGTTCGTCGCTTTGTCCGTCACGACACTTCCCTGGTACACGCTGCTGGCGGCGGGCGTCGGCGCCATCGGACCAAATCCACCGGAGCTCGAAGATTGTCCCAATGAGGTTCGGCTCGACGAACTTCCTGAAGAACTACTGGCGGACGAACCGCCGGAATTAGCTGAATTGCTCTGGGCAAAAACCGGTATTGCGGGGAGCGCGATTGCAACCGCCAACAGAGCTGACGTTCTCCACCGACCTTCGCGCATATTCGCCGGAAACACTTGCTTCACTGCGTTACCTGTCCTTCAATAGCTGCTGTGGTCTGCCATTGGTACGTGCTCTTGGATGCCCGGATGATTCAAAAGACTTCAAAAAAACAGCAGGCCTATACGACTTAAAAACGCGCTCCTGTTAGCTGATAAAGCGGTCTAACTCTGCACGGGCTCGTACAGGCCACAGTCTTATCAATTTATTGATGGGTCAGGAATGTGCCGGGGCATGTACCAGCGAACCAGCCAGCGAGCACAGGGCTCCCCGGAAAACCTGGCCAACCTGCGCCGCGGACCAGCCTGAACCAGCGCCCGACTTCTGCAAAGATGCGGCGACTGCTTCGCTGTCTTTGCCCAGCATTGCGCGCAGGACAAAGATCACGCGTGCTTCCGGCTGCAGGTGCTCCAGCCAGTCGCGAAGCTGACTGCGTCCGGATCCGGAGACCAGTTGCGCGAGCTGCTTCGGAGTGACGCCAGTCGATTCCAGATCGTCGGTATCGAAACAGACATTCGGGCCAGACGAGACGTTATCCGGGTTGAAGGCCGCGGGACTCAGTTCCACCGCGCGCGCGACTGCCAGTTTTATGGCCAGCTCGCGGCTCTCGGTCAATGCCTGGTCTGGCTCCGCACAGGGGTCAAGCTGCGCACTGGCAACCGCCTTTTCTACTGTCGTGATCGCTTCCTGCTGATCACCCAGAAGCAGCGCCGCCGTTTGGAACAACTCCAGAACAGCATCTCCGCTGGAAGCTTCTCCAGCAATCGGACTTCTATCACTATCCAATGTCTTTGCCATGGCGATCTCCTGACTGTTACTAGTGTAGCCCGTTGGAGTAGGGCCCGGGTGATCTCTCGATGGAGACGAAACCGCGGCGTGAAATTCGTGACGAGCGTGAGTGCCGGAACATCTCAGAAGCCAGTCGCGGCCAGAAGTCATCCTGATCTGGACATGATTCCTGGTATATGTCCTGGTGTATGGATGTTCACTGATCCGGCGCGGCTTCTGTTTTCGTGCTCTTTTCATCCAATGATTGATCCGCGCGGTGTACCAATGGAGAGGCGCCACAGAATCTCGATGGCATGAAAACACATGACGACCAGAACAAAACAAACGCGCAAAACAGCCACCAGAACAACCGCCAGGCCTAAGGCGATTCCGGCAAAAGCAGCCGCCGCCATTCCCAGCACGCAGCTTTTTTTCAACCGGGACCAGTCCTGGATGCGCTTCAATGGCCGCGTTCTTCAGGAAGCCGAAGATCCCACCAATCCCCTGCTCGAGCGGGTGAAGTTCCTGTCCATTACCGCGAGCAATCTCGACGAATTTGTCGAAATTCGCGTCGCCGGCCTGTTGCAGCGCATTGAAGACGGCTACAAGGAAGCCGGTCCCGACGGCCGCACACCAGAGCAAACCCTGGAAGACGATGCGGCCGAAATTCATCGCTTCGTCGAATCGCAGTACCGATGCTGGAACAAGCAGCTGCGTCCCCTGCTGCACCAGGCCGGTATCCGCGTGCTCGGCTGGGATGACCTGGACGTGCAGGCCCGCAGCCACGCGAGTGAGTTCTACCAGCGCGAAGTTGATCCGCTCCTGACCCCCATCACCATCGACCCTGCTCACCCGTTTCCCCGGGTGCTGAACAAGGCGCTCTGCCTGGCCATGCTGCTCCGCGTAAAGCGCAAGGGCGCGACCGCCGGAACTGTGCTCGGTGTCGTCACTGTGCCGCGCGCATTGCCGCGCCTGGTTTCTCTGCCGTCGTCCTCATCTACGCACGACTACATCTTTCTGCACGACCTGATCTCGCATCACGCGGACAGTATGTATCGCGGATACGAGGTCCTGAGTAAAGGCGCCTTTCGCGTCACGCGTAACAGCAACCTCTACCTGCAGGAAGAGGAGTCTCGTTCGTTGCTCGAGAGCGTCCGCACCGAACTGCACAACCGCCGCAAAGGCGACGCCGTGCGTCTCGAGATCGAGCACAATACAGATCCTGAAATCATCGAGCGCCTGCGTATCAACTTCGAACTCGACGAGCAGCAGGTCTTTCGTACCGATGGCCCGGTCAATCTTTCGCGCCTGATGAACCTCTACGGCGCGACCCCGCGACCGGAGTTGAAGTTCACGCCCTTCACGCCGCGCGAACTACGCCTTTCGCGCGACTCTGCCAACCTGTTTGAAGAGATCCGCAACCGGGATATCCTGCTGCATCACCCGTTTGACTCCTATGACGGCGTCGCCTCATTCATCATCTCTGGAGCCGAAGATCCCAGTGTCGTCTCCATGCGCCAGACCCTCTACCGCACCAGTGCCGATTCGCCCATGTTCGAAGCGCTCATTGAAGCCGCGCAGAGCAAGGAAGTCACTGTTGTCGTGGAACTGATGGCGCGCTTCGACGAGGCATCGAACATCCGCTGGGCGCGTAACCTTGAGGACGCTGGCGTGCAGGTTTTTCATGGCATCGTCGGACTGAAGACCCACTGCAAGCTAGCGCTGATTGTCCGACGCGATGAGGACGGCGTCACCCGCCGCTATGCTCATCTCGGCACCGGCAACTACAACCCGACCACGGCCCGCTTCTACACTTCCTGACTGCCGACCAGTCCATCACTGAAGCCCTTCAGCATGTGTTCAATTACCTGACGGCCCACGCAGAATCGGATAACTACCTGCCGCTGATGATCGCGCCCGTTTCGCTTGCCGAGGACCTGCTCAAGATGATCGAGCGCGAGACCCGCCACGCACGCGATGGCAAGCCGGCACACATCATCGCCAAGATGAATTCGCTGCTCGACCAGACGCTGATCGAAGGTCTCTACGCAGCTTCGAAAGCCGGCGTAAAGATCGACCTGATCGTGCGCGGCATCTGCGCCCTGCGTCCCGGCGTGAAGAACCTCAGCGAAAACATCCGCGTCATCTCGATCGTCGGCCGCTTCCTCGAACACAGCCGCATCTTCTGTTTCGCAAACGGCGGTCAGCAGGAGATTTATTGCGGCAGCGCGGACTGGATGCCTCGCAACCTCTATGAACGATGCGAGACCATCTTCCCGGTCCGCAACGCTGAACTCTGCCATCGCATTCGAAACGAAATTCTGGACAGCTACCTGGCCGACACATGCAAGGCGCGCATCCTCGGGCCCGATGGCGATTACAACTATGTCAAGCCGGCTGCCGGAGCGAAAGCCTTTAGCGCGCAAGGCTACTTCTTGCAGCTTGCCGAAGGAAAAGTCTCGTCCCCGCGCCCGGATACGGCGTCGAGTAAATCCTCCGGCCCCGCCGTCGCTGCCAAACCGCCCGCGAAGAGTGCGATCAACGGTGCGCGTCCATCCGCCCAGGCCCCGGCTGTTGAGACCGCCAATCCTCCCGAGCAGGAGGACACCGGTCCATCCGCACCCTGAGAGGATTCGTCATCCCGACCGGAGCGAGTGCAGTGGAGGGAGCTGCATCTCCTCTTTCATCACCATAAAACTGCTGCGACCCGAGGGCCGTACACTTGAACAGTGGCCGCTTCGACCATCTCGCCCGCGACTCTCGCAACGCATCGAGAACAACAGCGCCACGCAGCCCTTCGAATCGCCGGCAGCATCCTTGATCACTGGCACCTGCTCTCGCTCGATGCCCCTACGGTCGCCATCGTCTGGACCCTCAGTTTCGCCGCCGCGCTCCATCTGAAACTGCCTCTCCTGGGCCCAACTATGCTGGCACTCGCAACCTGGCTGGTGTACGTCGCCGATCGTCTGCTCGATGCAGCACGCCCTGCGCATACAACCTCTTTACAGGCGCGCCATTATTTCCATCAGCGCCACCGCAGGAGCTTTCTTACCGTCGCCAGCGGCGTTATCCCGCTGCTCGCGTGGCTGGTGATTACCCGCCTCGAGGCCGCCCCGCTGCGCGAAGACCTGCTGCTCGCCGGCTGCTCGCTCGTTTACCTTCTTTGCGTTCACTTCCCGCTCGGCCTGGCTGCCCGAACAAATATCAGGCTGCCGAAAGAACTCATAGTCGGCATCATCTTCGCTGCGGCCTGCGGCATCCCGACCTGGTCAAGGGACCACACGGCGCGGCCGAGAGTCTTTCTGCCGCTGTGTCTGTTCGCATTACTCTGCTGGATCAACTGCGTAGCCATCGAATACTGGGAATCCTCACGAGAGAATTCCGCACGTCTCCACCACAGCACTCTGTGGCTCGGGCGCCACTTCAACATCGCGGCCGGCACGCTCGCAGCCATTGCCGCAACCACCCTGATGATCTGCGTGCGAAGCCACAATGAAACCGCGCTGATCGCTCTCTGCCTGTCGATGGCCATCAGCTGCAGCGCCCTTGCCTGGCTCCACCATCTCCGGCGTACACTCGCTCCGCTACGTCTCCGCGCCGCTGCAGATGGGGTCCTGCTGACACCGGCTATCGTCATGCCGGTGTCGCTCTTTCTGGCACGACATCTGCATCTGAGATGAGTCCTGGGCAGTCGCGCGCGGAAGCCTCCGAGCCTGACTTCAACACCATTGCCCGTGCCTATCGGTGGCTCGAATACTTCACCTTCGGCCGCCTTCTCGAACGCTGCCGATGTGCCCAGCTTGCAGCTTTGGGTAGAGCACAATCCGCGCTTATCCTCGGCGATGGCGACGGCCGCTTTCTCGCTGAACTGGTCCGTATCGATCCTTCACTGCAGGCTGACGTCATCGACATAAGTGAGGCCATGCTCACATTGGCCCGCGCCCGCGTCCCCCACGCTGACGGGATCAGATTTCATCAAGCAGACATTCGTACATTTCAGCCACCGCCCGGCCGGTGCTATGACCTGGTCGTTACCCACTTCTTCCTCGACTGCCTCAATGAACAGGACATCACTCACCTGATCAGCCGGCGGAACATGAGCTTAGCCTCACATACCGTGTGGATCGTCTCGGAGTTCGCCGTCCCGGCAAACGGCCTCGGCCGCCCGATCGGACGCCTGCTCATTCGCGCACTCTATCTTGCATTCCGGCTACTCACCGGCCTCAGGGTAAAGATGCTGCCAAGATACGCGCCTATCCTGGGTGAGGCCGGGTTCCTTTGCGAAGACGTGGAGGTCTACCTCGGGGGCATCCTGCGCAGCGAACGCTGGCACCGAACCTCTTAGCCCGACTCTCAGGCAACAGAGAGCGCCTCCTTTGGTTTCCAATGTTCATGCTAGCTACCGAAAACCTGACGATGGGTATTGGCCCCGATGTCCTTCCCGGCACCGGTCCAGACCCCGGCTTCAACCCCGATCCATTTCCCGAGCCAGAGCCTGATTCGGCGCCGACTCCCGATCCTGAACCGGACCCGCTCAGCCCCTTCCCGACGCCGCTGCCTGTCACTTAGCAGCGGCGCGCGGCGTTAATTGATAAGGCACTGTACGGAAGATGAAATTTCGATGAAAATAGAATCTGAATGAATTTATACGTATTACGTCACGCCTCGGCAGGCGAAAAACGGCCGAATCCCCTGCTCGACAAGAAGCGCCCACTCGATAAAGAAGGCAAACAGCAGTGCATCCTGATAGGCAGCTACCTGAATGCCCTTCGTATTTCGGTGGATGTGATCATCTCGAGCCCGCTCAAACGCGCACTGCAGACTGCGTCGCTGGTCGGAACAGAGCTGGGCTATGAATCAACTATCCAGATCTCGGATTCCCTTGCTCCCAACGCGACGACGGACTTGTTCCGCAAGCTGGTAGCCGATCTCCAGGCGTTTGAGAACGTCCTGGTCGTCGGTCACAATCCGAACCTGGCGCAGTTTCTCGGGTCAATGGTGGTCAACACGGGAAGGCCAAATTTGCGTCTGCGCAAGGGCTCTATCGCACGCGTCGACTGCACCCGTAAACCGGGCCAACTCGTCTCCCTGATCGAACCGCGCATCCTTCGCCAGATTTATATGAGCGTGGCCAAGAAATCCCGCCGGAAGATTTCTCGGAAGTAGTCAGCCTCTTTTCGCAGCGACCACAACTCCAGCTCTGCTCCGGTTCGTCCGGGATAGAGCTCGAACAAAACCCGCTTCGGATAGACCCGCACCATCACCTTCAGCAAGTCGCTAGCTCTGTCCTGGTTCAGCGCGACTGCCAGGCGCAGCAGCACCACTGCACGCTGGACATTCGCATGCTCCTGCGGCGGAATCGCCCTCATTGCCCTGTCATCTGGCTGCAGCCGGGACTTGCCCAGGTAACGCGCAATCGCTGACACCAGCGCCCTTTGCGGCGGCGTAAATCCGTACAGCTCCGAACTCGCGATGATGTATTGCGTGTGCCGGTGATGCCCCTGGTAATTCAGAAATTTGCCGACGTCCCGCATCATCGCCGCGGCCGCTAACCAATGCGCGTAATCCGGCGGAAGCTGGTGCACGGCAGCCAGGTCGCGAAATAGCTGCAGCGCATGCTGCTTCACCGGCTCCGCATGTTTCAGGTCGACGTTGTAGCGATGACACGTCGCCACCACGCTCTCCCATCGTTCACGCTCGAACTCGAGGTGCGTGGCCGCGCGCACATCGCGCTCAGCCAACATCTGCGACAGCACACCGTCACGCAGTCCCATCTCCGAATAGCGAAATCCCGGCAGCCCGAAATAATCGAGGATGGCCGAATACACATGCGCGCCGGCGACGATGATCTCTGACCGCCGCGGTCCCACGCCGGGCACGACGTTGCGCGCGCCGATCGGCATCTTCGTCAGCTTTTTCGCAAGCTTGCGAACGTCTATCGCTGCAGCCACTCTTGCAGTTTCGGCGGGTGCATTCGTGACTGAAGTCTTCCCCGTTCCGGGCTTGGCCGACACACGGATGGCATCGACATTTGCGCTCGCCTGCGCCAGTGCAGCGGCTGTCCCAGAAGTCCCGATCACAGTCGTCAGCCTCACCGGTCCCAGCTTCTTTTCCGCCCGCTGCAGTTCGCGCGCGATGAACCGCTGCATGCGTGCCACATCTTCCGCCGACGGCGGATCATTCTGCAGAAACTCCTGCGTTAGACGCACCGCGCCCAGCGGCAGACTGATTGTCTCCTTTATCCGTTTGCGGTCGGAGACGGTGATCTCGCAGCTGCCGCCGCCTACATCGATCAGCAGGCATTTTCCCTGGGCCGCCGGGTCCTGCATGACTCCGCGATGGATCAGCCGAGCCTCTTCGAGTCCGGAGATCACATCCAGTTCCCATCCCGTCTCCGCCTTCACCCACGCAATAAACGCCGACGCATTCCGAGCGTCACGCAAGGCCGCCGTCGCGACCGCGCGCACCTGGTCAACACTGTATTGCTGTGTAGCTTTACGGAACCGCTTCAACGTTGACAGTGTGTGCGCCATCGCTTCCGGCGACACCAGCCCGCTTTCAAAAACACTCTTGCCCAGCCGCGTCACTTCGCGGTCTTCGTGCAGCACTTTGAGCGAATGCTGCTGCACGCGCGCAATCTTCAAGCGGCAGCTGTTGGATCCAAGATCGATGGCAGCAAAGACCGGACCGGTCACGCCTGGACCCGCAACGTCGGAGCAGGAATCCACTTTGTACAGCACCCAATGGAAAAAGACATACTCATCATTGCAAGTCTGAGCATCAGTCGAAGTATCCCGAAAGCAATCGCATCATCTTCGGAGAAGATACACCACACACAGTCATTCTGCAGTTCGCGCATATACCTCGTATCGCCTTCCGGCTGGTATTCTTGACGTTCCGCTTCGACCATGCAGACTGACACCATCGCACCGCCCGCCTTCCGCGCCAATCTTGCCTCCACTCCACGGCGCGCCTGGATGTTCATCCTGATCGTGTTCTTCGCGGTTCATTTCGCTTCGCTCTTCGCGCCTCCACTTGAGGACGACGTGGACGCGACCCATGCGCAGGCCGCGCAGCACATGGTGCTTACCGGCGACTACGTCACCATGTATGTCAACGGGATACGCTACCTCGAAAAGCCGCCGCTGCCGTACTGGCTCATCTCCGCCGACTACCGCATCTTCGGCTTCAACGTCTTCGCCACGCACCTGCCACTCACCCTTGCCGTACTCGCCCTCGCTATCCTGGTCTGGCGATGGGCACGCCGGGCCTTCGATGATCGCGCTGCGTTCTACGCCGCGCTCGCCATCGTCTCGACGCTCGGCATATTCCTCTACACACGCTTTCTGATACCTGAGGCTATCCTCAGCTTCCTGCTGGCCCTGGCACTCTACTGCTTCCTCACTGGACTTGAAGACAATCGTCCGCTGAAGATTTACACGATGTGGTCCGCGCTCGCCCTGGCTATGCTGACGAAGGGACTCATCGCTCCGGTCTTCTTCTGCGCCGCCTTCTTCCCATACCTGCTGCTCACAGGCGACTGGCGTTTATGGCGGCGACTGAAACCATTCACCGGCGTCTTACTGTTCCTGCTCATCGCCGCGCCGTGGCACATTCTCGCGGGACTGCGCAATCCGGACCACGGACACCCCATCGGGAACGTTCCGTCCGCGGCTGGAGTCCACGGGTTCTTCTACTTCTACTTCATCAACGAGCACGTCCTGCGCTTTCTCGGCCATCGTTATCCGCACGATTACAACAAGCAGGCAACATGGATCTTCTGGGTCGGCCACCTTGTCTGGCTTTTCCCTTGGAGCACCTACGTACCGCTGGTCTTCAGCCATGTCTGGCGCGCGCGTGCCACCTGGTTCAGCGGCCTCCGCAGTCACTCCGCGCTGCCCGCTATAGCGCGCGAAGAGTTCCGGAAAAAGACCATCTGGCTGCTGTCGCTCCATGCCGGCTTCATCCTCATCTTCTTTTCGATTTCGACTAACCAGGAGTACTACACCTTTCCCGCCTGGTTCGCGCTGCTGATGCTCACTGCGGCTGTTGTCGCCGGCTATGAACACAATGCAGAAGAGCCCGACCCGGACTTGCGCAAGAAGACCGGCGACTCCCTGCTCGGTTTACATACGCTCCTTTCAGCCGTCGGTGTGGTGGTCGCGATTGCGCTCAGCTATGGCCTGTGGTCTTCGCGCAACCTGCCCTTTACGCCGGATGTCGGCGCTGCCCTTGCGCATCGCGGCATCGGCGGCTATTCGCTCTCCATGTCGCACATCTTTGATCTCACCGGTCCATCCTTCGCCGGCCTGCGACTGCCCGCCGGCCTCGCGACGCTCACCCTGCTCATCGGCCCTGTACTGGCTCTGCGCTACCGTCGCCGGGGGCGCCATCTTAACGCTACTGTTACTGTTGCGATTACATCGGCCCTCTTTCTTATCGCCGCGCACATTGCGCTGGTACGCTTCGGGGGGATGCTTGGCTCGCGCCCCTTTGCTGAAACCATCAACCACATCTCCGGAGACGCCACGCGCGATACATGTCTGAAGACGAATGCCCAGCTGATTATCTACGGTGACCAGGCCAATGCGTCATCTGTCATCTTCTACACCCAGCGGCAGGCGCTGCTCGTCAATGGTCGAAGCTCGTCAATGATATGGGGCTCCTTTTATCCCGATGCACCCCACATTTTTCTGGACGACGCTGACCTGCTCCGGCTGTGGAATACCGGCGTGCGCCACTATCTTGTCGTCACCGGCGACGACCGCGACCACGTCGTCGCGTTGCTGCAAGGGCGCCCACTATTCGCCATCCAGGAACTGGCGGACAAGACCCTCTACACCGATCAACCTGTCGAGCCTTGAAGCAGGACGACGAAGCAGGCAACCGCACAGACGCAGATGCCTCTTAGCCTAATGAACTTTTCTTTTAACCAACGCAGACAGGAGCACGCATGCGGACCCTCGCGATCGATATAGGTGGTACCCACGTCAAGGTTTTAGCAGAGGGCGAAAAGACTCCCATCAAGATTGACTCCGGGTCGTTCATGACGCCGGAGATCATGACAGCCTCCGTGCTCAAGGCATCCGAACACTGGAAGTACGATCGCATCGCTATCGGTTATCCCGGTCCGGTCGCAAATGACACCCCCGTCCTCGATCCGCACAATCTAGGTCCGGGCTGGGTCGATTTTTCCTATGAAACATCCTTCGGCAAACCCGTGCGCATGCTTAACGACGCAGCCATGCAGGCGCTGGGTTCCTACCACGGCGGCCGCCTCCTTTTCCTGGGACTTGGCACAGGCCTCGGCTCCGCCATGGTCATTGAAGGTATTGTGCAGCCTATGGAGCTGGCTCACCTTCCCTACAAAAAAGGTCGCACCTATGAGGATTACGTCGGCTTGCGTGGTCTGCAGCGCCTGGGCAAAAAGAAGTGGCGCAAGACCACTTACGAAGTTATCGAAATACTCCATGCTGCCCTGCGTACGGATTCAGTCGTACTTGGCGGCGGCCAGGCCAAACTGCTCAAGAAGCTGCCCCGGCACATCCAGTTGGGCTCGAATGACAATGCTTTTCGCGGCGGTTTCAAACTCTGGAAAGAACCGGATCCATCCAGGCTTAAATAGCCGCCTCCCATCTATTCAGTAGATAGACAGTTTCCAGCCCGTGGCGGCGCGTGGAAGAATGGGCACCCATAGGTGACGCTGCATGAGCAACCTGCCGACACGCGCGACCCTGCTGCTTGTCGGCATCCTGTTTTCGTCTCAGGCATGGTGTCAGTACCAGGTGCCGTCGCTACCCACCCCCACGTCGCTGCCCTCTAGTTCAGCCATCGAACGAGTACTGGAAGACGCAAAACACCGGGTCTTGTTCACCGAACTCGACCTGCTGCGCCTTCACGACTTTGAGAGAGCCGAGCAGGCCACTGTCTCGGTGAGAGTCACTGACAGTCACGGCAATCGCATCCCTGATCTCAACGTCAGCGACTTCCTCCTCACTGTCAACGGAACTCTCCGCCACGCGCGCCTGCTCGATCGCAGTTCGGCAGCGAAGTCGATAACACCGCCGTATGTGCTACTGGTCTTTCCGCCGAACCAGCCGGAAGTCCACTACCTTGCCGTGCAGCAATGTCTGCGCTATTTCCATGCGCGGCCAGACGAGCACATGGGCGAGCAGCGCAGCATGAAAATGAGGAGGTTGCGACTGTACGTTGATCTGCGGAACCCCGATGTCCTGGTCGTCCGGCGTCAGGTCGAACTGCAGCTGGTAGGCGCTGTCCAGGTCCTGCTGCATCTGCCCGGCGAGGTCGCAATGGAATTTGAAAAGCCGCCCAGGTATCGCCTGCGACCTGTTGCATCTTCGAGGTGTAGGCTGCGGCGCGTGCCAGTGCCGCTGTCTGCGCGGGACTGATCTGCTGATGACTCGAAGGCGTCGTACCGCTCAACTGCTGCATCGAGGCTGCGCCTGTCGGCCACCCGTAATCTGCCAGCCCCGGCTTTATTGCAACCGCGATGATTGCAAGGAAGCGCCAAGATTTTCGTCACGTTGGTTGTTTTTGGGGTTGCACTGCTGAGCAGGTGTAGCGCGGATTCTAATGTGTGAGTGCTGCCTCATGTTTTGGCGTCTCGGCGGTTTTGGATGACGCCGGATGCACGGGCCGCATCGCTCCACCCTGTAGCAATTCATACTCTTCACCGCGCCACAGGATGCGGTTATTGGCATAGCTGGCCACCCAGTATCCGAATCCCATCAGATCGCGCAGGGGATAGAGCAGCATGGTCTGCAACAGGTTGCGCTCGTTGAGGACGACTCCACCCACCAGCCCGGCGAGCAGTATGCGGCTGCCGATCCCCCAACCGAGCGCCCAGACGGCGGCATGCACATTCCCCATCCAGAGCCATGCGGCTGCTGCCAGGAGAGCGAACGGCGTACAGAAGGTCAACGCTGTGCCAAGATGCCCTTTCGGCCGTGAGCAGCGCGTCGACTTCATCCAGCGCACCTGGTGCTTCACAGACGACAGGAAGCCCGTGTTGAGGATCACATGATCGATCACATGGTGGGAGAGTTCCACCTTGTGGCCGCGTGCAGCTATCCAGTTGCCAAGCAGAAAATCATCGGAACAATACTCACCCAGCGCCTTGAAACCGCCAAGCTCCTCCACACACCTGCGTCGCACCGCCATCGTCGGACCGAGCAGGAACTGCATGCCCTCGAGCATACGCGCGACCAGTACGCCTGATGACATTTCAATCGACATGCCCACACCTTCGAGCCGCGCCCAGATCGATGGCTTGTCCACGTCCGCAGCCTTGGGCTGCCTTGCATCCGGTTCGGATACAACCCCGCGGTAAAGGCAAGTCACCGCACCCACAGCGGGATCGGCAAAGGACGCAATGACTTCACGCAGATACCCGGGGGTCACCTGCACATCGCTATCACTGATAATCAGGAGATCATGCCGGGCAGCAGCATACATCACTTCGAGCGACGCAACCTTGGCATTCGCAAATGGCGGTTCGCCGCTGGTAAAGAAACGGGCCTGCACTTCAGGATGGCGCTCTGCCACGGCACGAGCAGTCTTCAGCCCCGCATCCTCCGGCGTGCGCGCGCAGAACAGCAGTTCGAAGGCTGCATACTGCTGATTGAAGAAGCTTTCGAGATGCGCATCCAGATTAGGCTCTGCACCATGCAGCGGCTTCAGAATACTGACCCCGGGACGGGGACTGCACCCGCCTGCGCTGCACTGTACGCAGGTCTGCCGGATAAACTGCAGGGACGCCCAAGCCACCAATCCACCGTAAATGGTTGAGGTCACCAGCCCGAAGATTCCCAGGCCGAGAAGCGCATCTTTGAGTAAAGATATATGCAAAATTGTAGAAACAGTCCTCGCTCAGACTACTCCAAAGCAGACTTCGTCCAGTGATCTTTTTGAGGGCAGGAGGTCATTTCAGTGCTTTCGCTCCGGCCGCATCATCTTTCCCGTCACCATCATCGCCTTGCGAAGGGGCACGATCGCGGCATCACTGCCGGCCATGTTGCCGCGGAATCCCGTCTGCATCCGCGAAAGCATTTCAGTCCTCACATAATCCACGAAACTCTGCATTTGCAAATTCATCTCCTCCATCCGCTCCCGCATCTGCAGAATGATCGCAATCCCTGCTATATTGACGCCGAGATCGCGCGCAAGGTTCAGGATGAACTCCAGCCGCTCCAGATCTTCGTCGGTATAGAGCCGGGTGTTGCCTTCCGTCCGGGACGGCTTCAGCAATCCCTCGCGCTCGTAGAGACGCAGTGTCTGCGGATGAATTTCATACATCTCGGCGACCGCCGAGATCATGTAGGCACCCTTCGATTTACGTTTCGTTGCCATATCAGCCTCTACTTTGCGTCTGCGTGCCAGGCTTCTGCGCCGTCCAGAACAACGGTTCACTTTCCTGCGCGACCATCTTGCGGAACATGACCTGCTTCTTCGAGGTGATCCTGCTGATCATGCCCTTGCGTACTTTGTACGGAATCAACAGGTCCACGCAATATCCACTTTGGTGCTCCACGTGGATCGAGACGGCGTTCGACGCCTCGTCACCATCGGCGCGGCGCCAGATTTTTACATCTGCGGCCACCGCTGCCGTCCGCACTGCGCCGGTCTCAACCTCCTGCCGCATTATTGTTCGCAGCCGGTCAATCGTCTGTTTGACGGGCACGGCATCATCAATCACAAACTCGATCCGGCGCACTGTCCCATCGCACTCAACCAATGCCCCGATCGGCTTGAACGCCTCTTTCTGCTCCAAGGCCGCCTGGGTAATCGGCATGACCTCCTTAAGCAGGAGCTTTACGTCGGCATCCGGCTGAGTCAGATCTTTGCCCACATCGCCTCGCGCGGATCTTCCGGGTTCAACTTTGCCAGTTCACGCAGAATCTCTTTCGATCGCTCATCTTTCAACTGCGGGACCGCAATCTCGACGGTGACGATCTGGTCGCCGCGCGAACCCTCTTTGTTCGCCGACATGACGCCTTTTTCCCTCATGCGCAGCTTCTGGCCACCCTGCGTCCCCGGCGGAATGCGCAGCTGCGCCCGTCCATCAATGGTCGGAACATCGATCTTCCCGCCCAGTGCTGCTTCCGTAACGCCCACTGGCACACTCAGATGAATATCATCCCCCACTCGCGTAAATACCGGGTGAGTGCCAATCTTCACGATCAGGTAAAGGTCGCCCGCAGGCCCGCCGCCGGTGCCGACATTGCCCTTGCCCGCCAGTCGGATCCGCTGGCCATCGCGCGTGCCCGCCTTGATCCGCACCTCGACTGTCTCCTGTTTTGACACCGTTCCTTGGCCATGGCAGGTGTTGCAGGAATCCTCCACCTTGCCTGAACCGCCGCAACGCGGGCACTGGATGTTGAACTTCATCCGGCCGCCCATCTGCGTCACCTGGCCCGAACCGTGACACTCCGGACACGTCATGACGCCGCCGCTGGCAGAGCGCCCTTTGCACGCCGGGCAGGTTTCCTGGCGGGTGATCTGCAGTTTCGTCACGCCGCCTTCAATACCCGCCCAGAAATCGATGTTGATCTGATATTCCAGATCCGTACCCGGAACCGGCCCCTGTTGCTGCCCCCGGCCCGTGGGACTTCCACCCGAGAACATGCCGGAAAAAATGTCCTTGAAGCCGCCCCAGCCAGCCGACCCGGGACCCTGGCCGGAAGAAGTCGGCGCCCCGCCCCGCCGCTGCTGTTCTGCAAAGTCCGAGAAGTCGAAGCCGCCAAAATCAAATGGCACGCCCTGTCCGGGAGCGCCGGCACCACCGCCGCCCGGCCTTGGACCGTACCCGCCGCGCGCCGCTGCTTCCGCCTGCGCTGGATCGATCTGGTCAGAATAGAAGCCGAACTGGTCAAAGATCTTGCGCTTCTTCTCATCGCTGAGGACATCATTCGCTTCGGAGATTTCTTTGAACTTCTCCTCAGCCTTTTTATCGTTCGGATTTACATCCGGATGATACTTGCGCGCCATTTTGCGGAATGCCTTCCGAATCTCATCGGAAGTCGCCGTCTTCTTAACGCCCAGCAGCCCGTAATAATCTTTCGTCTGTGTCGATGCCATATTTGTTCAGCGTCCCATCAATTTGAAACATCCCGTGCCTGCAAGCGCCTCGGTCGTTTCCACTCTTGCTTGAAATTCGCGCGTCCTAGGTTGCATTTCGGCAAGCCTACCATGCACATCAGGCAGATTTGCGCATGGTTCTATTCCCAACGTTTATTCCTTCTGACATTGCGGACACCAGTAGGCAGTCCGACCCGCCATCTCTCCACGCTCGATCTTGGTACCGCATACCCAGCAAGGCTTGCCAGCGCGGTGGTACACGTAGTGCACCTCACTGTCCTCCGCGTTGCCTTTCGTATGCGGACGATCTTTCGGCCGCGTCGTCACAATCCGGCGATCGACCATCCCATCGGGCATCAGTGCCACGGCATCTTCCCAGATCGCTTTCAGTGCCTCTTCATCTACTTCATTCCCCGGCCGATGCGGATTGATCCGCGCCCGGTATAACAATTCTGCCCGGTAAATGTTACCAATCCCTGCGATCACGGACTGGTCCATCAATAGCGCGCCCATCGGCGTCTTACGTTCCCGGATAACCGCAAATGCGAGCTCCGGATCATCTCCCTTGCTCAGTGGATCCGGTCCCAACCGCGCAAGCAACGATCGCCACTGGGCATCTGAAAATACCGAAAAATCCGTCGCTCCGCGCAGTTCAAGAAAATCTTTTGCGGTCCACATGCGAAACCGCAGCACGCCTTTTACCTCCGGCAGGGGCATTTTACCCTCTGTAAAGTCACCGAACCGCCCGAGGTGCACGTGCAGGGTAAGGTCCTTGCCGAACACGTAACCGAGATGCTTTCCTATCGCCTCGACCCGTTTCAGCTTGCGGCCATCCAGCATCAATGCATCTGTAAAGCGCCCGTTGGGTGAGTCCACGTGAACTGTCCTGCCTGCGAATGCTTTTGCATGCCGCTCCGCAAACCGATGAACCTCGTTCCCCTCAGGCAAGCCCGACTCCTCAATTCGGTTCTGGATCAACCCAGGTCTCAACGCGAGACCTGGGGCACCCCACTCCAGGATCGACCACAGATCCAACTACTCTCGGCGTCCATGCCACAATCAAGCGCAGGCGTAAGCGGCAAAGCCGCAGTCGCCTGGATGGCAAATCTAATTCCAGACAAGTTTGACAGGGATGGCTTCGATCTTCCAGAACAGATCGGGCTCGAGATGACCCATCTTGCGCGTGAACTGTTCAGCCTCTTCTTTCGTGTCGAACGTGATCTTGTTCAGGGTCTGTCCCGCACGAAACTGCTCTGCCATCCAAACCGTTTCCTTTTCCATATCATCCTCCCCCGACTACCTGCTTACTTAGACCCGGTCCAGGCAATTTCGATGCTGAGCCTGCAATTGTCATTCCAGCCGGATACACGAAGGGCGCCCAATCTGCGGGCGCCCTTCGTCGGCCTGTATGAGGCCGCTCACCCGATGTGCTTACTTCTTCTCATCGACATCGACATATTCAGCATCGATGACGCCTTCGTCCTTCTTCGCTTCCGGCTCAGACGCTGTGCCTGAGGCAGCAGCGGCGCCGTCCGTTGGCGCACCGGCCGAAGACCCTGCCTTGTACATCGCTTCCGCCAGCTTATGTGAGGCTGCCGTCAGCTTCTCGCGCGACGCATTCAGTTCCGCAGGAGAAGGCGAGCCTTCGAGCGTCTTCTTCGACTCGGCAAGAGCTGTTTCAACATCTGTCCGATCGCTTCCGGAAACCTTGTCGCCACTCTCCTTCAGCATCTTCTCGACGTTGTAAACCATGTTGTCGAGGCCGTTCCGCGCTTCGATCTCATCACGCTTGGCCTTGTCTTCCGACGCATGCGCATCTGCTTCCTTGGCCATCCGGTCCACTTCTTCCTTGCTTAGACCTGATGACGATGTGATCGTAATCTTCTGATCCTTGCTGGTCGCTGTATCCTTCGCCGTCACGTTCAGAATGCCGTTTGCATCGATGTCAAATGTCACTTCGATCTGCGGTACGCCGCGCGGCGCCATCGGAATACCACTCAGCTTGAACTTGCCGAGGGTCCGATTCTGCGCTGCCATCGGCCGCTCGCCCTGAAGGACGTGGACCTCGACTTCGGTCTGCGAATCCGCAGCCGTCGAGAAGGTTTCCGTCTTCTTGGTCGGAATGGTCGTATTGCGCGGAATCATCGAAGTCGCGACTCCGCCCAGCGTTTCGATCGATAGGGTCAGTGGCGTGACGTCGAGCAGCAGCAGGTCCTTCACTTCACCGGCAAGTACGCCAGCCTGGATCGCAGCACCGATTGCGACGACTTCATCAGGGTTTACACCACGATGTGGCTCCCGCTTGAAGAGCCCCTTCACCAGTTCCTGGATCTTCGGCATGCGTGTCTGCCCGCCGACCAGGACGACTTCGTCGATCTTGCTGGCATCAATGCCAGCATCAGCGAGTGCCTTTTTGCAGGGCTCAATCGAGCGCTGCAGAAGATCGTCGACCAGCTGCTCCAGCTTCGCGCGTGTCAGCTTCTTGACCAGGTGCTTCGGACCAGTTGCGTCCGCCGTTACGAAGGGCAGATTAATCTCGGTCTCGACGGTTGTCGAAAGCTCGATCTTGGCCTTCTCCGCTGCATCCTTCAGACGCTGCAGGGCCATTTCATTGCCCTTCGCGCGAAGATCCAGCCCTTCGTCCTTCTTGAACTCGTCGATCAGCCACTCGACTATGCGCTGGTCGATATTGTCGCCGCCCAGGTGGGTATCACCGTTGGTCGACTTCACCTCGATCACGCCTTCGCCCACTTCGAGGATCGATACGTCAAACGTACCGCCGCCGAAGTCGTAGACAGCAATCGTCTCATCCTTCTTCTTGTCGAGACCGTAGGCCAGTGCTGCAGCCGTCGGCTCGTTCACAATGCGCTTGACGTCAAGACCGGCGATCTTGCCCGCATCCTTGGTCGCCTGGCGCTGGGCGTCGTTAAAGTACGCCGGGACGGTGATGACCGCCTCGGTGACAGTCGTGCCAAGATAATCTTCCGCCGCTTTCTTCAGCTTCTGCAGAATCATCGCCGAGATTTCCGGAGCCGTGTAGTCCTTGCCCTGCGCTTCGACGACGATGTGGTCGCCCTGCGGCTTGACCTTATAAGGCACCATCTTCATTTCGTCGTTGACTTCGTTGGAACGACGTCCCATGAAACGCTTGATCGAGTAAACCGTATTTTCCGGGTTGGTGATCGCCTGGCGCTTCGCAACTTGACCGACAAGCCGCTCACCACTCTTCGTAAATGCAACAATCGAAGGGGTCGTCCGACCGCCTTCTTCATTGGGGATGACCTTTGGCTCCCCGCCTTCCATCACTGCCACCACCGAGTTGGTGGTTCCTAAATCGATACCAATAATCTTTGCCATGTGTAATGCGCTCCCGCTAAAGTCGCCTGCGATTTATCTAGCATCGCACTTGAGTGACTTGTTGTCAACATATCTGATGCAGAGTTTAGCTAGAGGATGCAGAGAACAGGCTTATGCCACGAAAAGGCCTCCTAGCGAGCGACAATAAGGCCTGTCCGGGGGGTGGGTGGTCCTCCATAAGTGGTTCATTCAACAAGTCCAGCGCCACCTGTCAGCGGACGGAACGGGTTCCCGCCGGCCAGAGAACTATAGTCGGCCGCAAGATTAAAGCCGTTGTTGTTGGATTCCAGATTGTCGGCAACAACACCCAGGTAGGCTTTAGGGACCATCCGTGAGCAGGTGACTGCCTGGCCAATGAGGTAGAAGATGCCGTCGGTGGTGGATGCAGGGTTCCAGTACATCATGGATAGTTCCTGCGTACCTGGCTGGAGTGACCGATCGGCGAAGTACAGGATTCCCTGCCAGGTACCGGTGGTTGGAGCGGAAAGCGTCCCGTTGATGTCTTTAATGAGCGACATAGTGCCTGCCGCGTAACCATTGCCGGAGGTCATGTAAATGGTGACGCCGGTCGCGATCAGCGTCGGCCCTGTGATATTCAGGTTCCCCTGTATCGCGTAGATGCCGGCATTCATAGTCACCTTAGCGGTAGTCTGAACACTAAGTCCGCCGCAATAGGTTCCAGGGTTCAGGGTAGTCGCGCTGGTCACCGACATATTCACGTAGGTACATCCGCCAACGGGTGGAGCAGGGACGTAGGCCAGAGGGTCCCTCATCGTCGGCACTCCGAAGTAGGGTGCGGGACTTACGCTGCCAGAGCTATTTGCTGCCGGACCGGCGACATAGAACTGGTCGCCGGTATCACTGCTGCCGCCGTTGAAACGGTAGGATCTGCCAATGTACACGGGGCAATTACCGGTGATTGTCTGGTTAATGGCATCGAGCGACAAGCCGCTTGAATACTGCGACAGCAGGTACATGCAGGGCACCTGCTCGCCCATGGCAGTCGCCTGCGCTAGCAGCGTGAACGACCTGGGAAAAAAGATCGCGTTGACCTGTTGCGTAACCGTCGCCTGCACCGCCGATGCGACGCCGAGATACGCGCCGCTGGTTGGCGGGCTGGCGATCGTCACGGTCACATTATTGATGCCCGTCGTGTAGCCGTTCCGAGTCGCATCCGCAATGCCGCCGATGGTCGTTGTACTGCCGTTTTCACTGGCATACACTGCGCCGATGACTGCGGCATCGGCCGCGGTCTGCATGCGCAGTTTCAACACCTCGAAGTACCCGACATCAAGCATCAATCCGCAGAAGCAGATCAGCACGGACAGCAGACCGACCATGTACAGGATCACTGCGGCCTGACGCTATACCCGCACGCGTAGCGGCATTCCCTTCCCCACTGCATACTGACCCTTTCCCGGCGAACGTGTTAGACGCTCAGTAGACGGTATCGGCGACGGGAGATCAATCTTGAATCCCGACTCATGCGGCGCGCAACCCTGCCGATACACCCCCTATGAGGAAGCACCGGCGCGATCGAACGGAGATAGCCTGCAGCCTCGCGGCCGGGGCGGAACACTTCACAAATCGCCTGGCAAGATGTCTCAAGGACGATCGCGGGAATGCCCTGATCGAGTTCGCCATCATGATGCCGCTGCTGGTCTTTGTTTTTCTCGCTCTGATGGATTACACGTTTGTCCTGCAGCAGGCGATGATCGTTACAGACGCCGCGACCAATGGCACGCGCTATGCTGAGGCTTCGGGCAATGGCACAAATGTCGCGGGCATGCTGACCGCGGCGCAGACGACAGCCAATGGCATTCCGAACTTTACTGCAACCGCCTCCAACTTCTGCACCTGTCCCCCCGGCAATACCGTCATCAGTTGCATTGGCGCCACCTGCGCCTCCGGCAACAATCCTGCGGAATACGCGCAAGTCGCCACAAGCGCATCTGTTCCGCTCTTCTTCAAGGTCACCGGCATCCCTGCCACTATCGCGCTCTCAGCCTCGTCGACTATGCGGGTCAGCTGGAGCTCGCCATAGTTTGCATGAGTGCACTTTCCCGCGTGCTGCTGGCGGCAAGGCACGTTCGACGGTTTTCCAGGCGGGAGGACGGCGGCACCCTGATCGAAATCGCCTTTGTACTACCGGTCGCTCTCCTCTTTACCTTCGGCGTCATTCTGCTCTGCTTGTTCCTTTACTGTTACAGTAGTGCGACCTACGGCAGCCGCGTGGCCATCCGGTACGCGGAGTTCCACGGTGCCGCCAGCCTGAACCCGTGCGCTGCAACCGATCTCTCAACCATCGTCTACGGCTACCTGACCGCGCTCCCGGCCACCGCCGTGACTGTCAGTTCCGTCTGGAGTCCGGACAAGACATCCGGCAGCACCATCACCATCAAGGTCTCGCTTGCCTACGCTACCGGCGTGCCCATTGCCAACCTGGGCACACTGCAAGTAGCGACGACTGCAACCGGGACCATCATCCAGTAAGCAGCATTTCGCGATCAGCAGGCCCTCCGTGGTCACCAGATGGATATAGTGAAGATGACGAACGGATCGGCAAGCCTGAGTACCGTTCCCATTGCCGCGCAGCCCTGTCGCACCATTGAGAGAACCTGGCCCGGACCGACGCCAGTGCTCCCGGCCTCGACCTTCGACATCAGCGCCACGGCAGTCCCATACGTCACAGCTTTCACGGTGCCCCATCGGTCACGCTCGCCGTCGCGGAAGCCCCAGCCTGGGGTAGACCCAGGCCCAGCATCCGGTGGGAGAAAGAGACGTGAAATGATTGGCAAGCGACGGATGTTGAAGGAGAGAACAAAGCAGGCTGAGAAAATCGTTTTAAAGCAAATCCCAATGGCAGCGAGTCGGAAAGTCGCGATGCCAGCCGAGTCGAGCGTTACCCGGAGACTTAGAAAGCAATAAAGGGTAGGCGCCGGTAGTGCAATCGGTAAACCGGTAACATCAATAAATTGTTTAATTTCGATTGGGCAACGAGGCCTGGTTCGCTCATGCCCGCCCTGACACGCGACACTCACTAAAGCACACGGCGGAACTGAAGCCAAGCCGGTTCGCCGGGCATCTCAACTGCAGCAATCCACGAAGGATAGAATTGCTTTAAGTCATGCCAGAAAGCTCCGGCCCTCAGACCGCCCAGAATGCGGGCGTTAATCCATGGATCATCGCCGTGTCCGTCATGCTCGCCACCTTCATGGAGGTGCTCGACACGGCCATCGCATCCGTGGCCCTGCCCTACATTGCCGGCAGACTTTCGGCTTCAAATGACCAGGCGACCTGGGTGCTTACCAGCTACCTGGTGGCGAATGCGGTCATCCTGCCGACGTCCAACTGGGCCGCCCTCAAATTCGGCCGGAAACGCTTCCTGGTCACATGTATCGCCATCTTCACAGTCGCGTCTTTCTTCTGCGGCGCGGCACCGACGCTCGGCATCATGCTCATCGCCCGGGTGATCCAGGGCGCTGGCGGTGGCGCACTGCAGCCACTTTCGCAATCGATCCTGCTCGAGAGCTTTCCGCCCGCCAAGCGGGGCGCGGCCATGGCTTTCTTTGCCTTCGGCATTGTCGTCGCACCCGTCCTGGGACCGACCTTCGGCGGCTGGCTGACCGACAGTTACAGCTGGCGCTATGCGTTTTACATCAATATCCCTATCGGCATCCTGGCAATTTTCATGATCAATCGCTTCGTGCACGACCCGCCATACATTAAAAACGCCAAGGTCCGGCCATTTGACGGCATCGGTTTCGGTCTGCTCGCCGTCTGGACCGGCTGCCTTCAGGTCCTGCTGGACAAGGGTCAGGAAGATGACTGGCTCGGCGCGCACTGGCTCCGCTGGGTCGCGTTCTTCCTGGTCACGGGACTGGGCGCGTTCCTTTACCGGTCGTTCACCACCAAAAATCCGCTGGTCGACCTGCGCGTCCTGAAGAACCGGAACTTTGCTGTCGGCTGCGGCCTCATTTTCATGCTCGGCTGCGCACTGTATTCGACCATCACCATCCTGCCACTCTTCTACCAGGAACTGCTCGGGTACACGGCGTTCGCCGCCGGTCTGGTCGTGGGCCCGCGCGGAATTGGTTCGATTATCGGTATGCCGGTAATCGCCTACTTGGGCAACAAGATCGATCCGCGCATCCTCCTGTCCCTGGGATTTGCCGGGTTTGCCGTCTGCTCTCTGTTCTTCGCCAATATCGATCTGAGCATCAGCCCAACCACGCTTCTCTGGCCGATCATCGCCTCGGGTTTCGCTCTCAGCTTCGTCTTTGTGCCGATTACGACCCAGGCCTACGGCACCCTTTCGAATGAACAGATAGGCAATGCCAGCGGCATTTTCAACCTGTTGCGGAACATCGGCGGGTCCATCGGTATATCGATGGCGCAGACGGAACTGACCCGCCGCACCGACTACCACCAGAATCAGATACTCAATTACCTGCCCGTAAGCGGCTATGCGTTCGAGCACCGGATGCAGCAATTGCAGACCTACCTTGGCCACCAGACCGGTAGAGCCAACGCCGCAGCAGCCGCGCAGGGGCAGATTTACCAGCAGCTGGGCAGCCAGGCCCTGCTCTGGGCATTCGTCGATGTCTTCCGATGGACCGCACTGCTCGGCTTCTTCTGCGTACTCCTGGTCTGGACCTTCCGCAAAGTCAAACCCGGCCGCGCCCCCGCCGGAGCCCACTAGACCAAGCCAAGATTTTAGGTGCCCCATCCTTAACGGCCTCTACCAAGGGTGATCCGCAGAGAAGGGTGATTCACGCAGAAGAAGAGGCTTCCATAGACCGGCATGAAGCTGGAAAGCGTCCAATCGTCCAACCCGATCGTCATAAGAGTCAGCGACCCAGGGCAGCAAGCCGACCCGCTACTTACCGAATATTTATGATGGTCCTGTAATTCTTGGAGAGAATGATTCTGCACACGCTTCCGCCGGAAGGCACCCCTCGTCTAACCGACTCTGCACGCAAAGCACTCCTGGCGATTGCCCTTCTGTCTGTAAACCTCGCAGCCCCTTTCCCTCTTTCGGCACAAGCGCCCATCGTCGCCACGAACAGCGCGGGTCCGGCCCTCACCATGGACGAAGCTGTTGCCCTCGCAAAGCAGCAGAATCCCACGCTCCTCGCCTCTCGCCAGAATCTCTACTCCGTGAAGGCCCAGGAGATACAAGCCGCCGTACGCCAGAATCCGGATTTCGGTGTGGCTGCCAGCAACGTCACACTGGGTTCCGATAACCCGGCGAACCCGTATGAATATGCTTTTCAGGTCTCGCGTTTGTTTGAGCGCGGCCAGAAGCGCCGTTGGCGCGTGGACTCAGCCAGGGCCCAGACCGCCCAGACAGACGCGCAGTATCACGACCAGGAACGAGGCATCATTCTCAATGTGCGCCAGGCCTTCACCAACCTCGTGCTGGCGAAGGCCGCGAAAAAGCTCTCGGACGACAACCTGAAAGACTACCGTCACGAACTCGAGATTTCGAATGATCGCTACAAGGCCGGCGATCTTGCGAAGCTCGATTATGAGCGGCTCGACCTGCAGCTTGCCCAGTTCGAATCCGACGAGCAGAATGCCATTCAGAATCTCGCTCAGGCCGCCGCGCAGCTGCAGACCCTCATCGGCTACGAGAGACCTCGCGAGGGGTTTGACGTGATCGGCGATATAGTGCCTCCAGCCATTCCTTCCACCATGATGGATCTTGAGCAGAAAGCGCTTGATGCTCGACCCGATCTACAGGCGGCGAAGCTCGGCGTCAACCTCGCCGACGCCAACGTCAGGCTGGCCTACGCGACCGGCACCACCGACCCTACGCTCGAAGGTGAGTTTGACTACACCGGCGGCTACAGTTCGGCCGGATTCGGCGTCAATATCCCTTTACGTATCTTCGATCGCAACCAGGGCAATAAGAAAAGCAGTGAGTTCACTGCTGCGCAGAGCCGACTTTCGGTGACCGCCTCGCATAACCAGGTCTACTCCGATGTTGACCAGGCATGGATTGGCTATACCACCAGCAAGGCCCTTTCCGACCGCTATAACGGCCATTACCTGGCCGAAGCGAAGGACGTCCTTGACATCGCTCAGTTCAGCTACGAACACGGCGGCCTCGCGCTGCTTGACTACATCGATGCCCTGCGCGACTACCGGTCGACCTCAGCCGATGCACTCAACTCCTACGCGAGTACATGGATGGCCATCCATCAGGTCAGCTACGTGACGGCAACCGATGTCGTGCCGTAGGTTTTGAACCGTAATCGCTCTCGCTAGTACGTATCTTCAGGCTCACGCTGGTCTGAATGTAAGACGGAAAGTGTTGCGACAGATCGTGAACTCAACCCTAAACCGGCGCAACCGTGGTCCCGTTGTACGGCAGACGGCTTTGCGGCAAATCGTCGAAGATTACGGGGTTGGCCAGGCCCCACTTCTTGAGGCGGTACTGTGCAGCCGTCTTCAACACGCCCAGGCCATACGTCACACTGCGACTGAAATTGATCGACGAAGCCTCTTCGAAATACTTGGTCGGGCACGAGATCTCGCCTACGCGGAAGCCGAAATAATGCGCCTGCGCGATCATCTGGTTATCGAACACGAAGTCATCGGAGCATGACATCAGCGGCAGACGTTCCAGTACCTCGCGGCTCCATGCACGGTAGCCGGTGTGGTACTCCGAGATCTTCTGGCCGAGCAGTACATTCTCTGCAAACGTCAGCGCTCGATTCGAGATGTACTTGTACATCGGCATGCCACCCACCAGCGCGCCTTTGCCCAGGATGCGTGACGCCAGTACGTAGTCAAACTGGTCGTAGGCGATCATCGAAGCCATCGCTGTCACAAGCTTCGGCGTGTACTGATAATCCGGATGGAGCATCACAATGATGTCCGCGCCGCGCGCCAGTGCTGTCGTGTAGCAGGTCTTCTGGTTGCCGCCGTAGCCGCGGTTCTTGTCATGTCGCATGGTCACCAGGCCCAGTTCCCTCGCCAGCTCCGCCGTGTTGTCCTTGCTTGCATCATCGGTCAAAATGATGTCGTCCACCAGGTCGCGCGGGACCTCATCAATCGTCATCTTCAGCGTTTTCGCTGCGTTGTACGCGGGCAGCACTACGGCAATGCGGCGGCCATTCAACATCTGGTTCCCCTGCTTTCAATGTCCCGCATCCTGCTCTCGACCCTGCCTCAACTCCGTCGCGACTGCATCAATGCGGCGACAAAACGGGAGAAGACACCAAACTTAACTTATACAAGAAGTAATGTTCGCCAACAATGTCATCACCAGAGCACCTTGCTGTGGAGGTACATGCCGGCGTGTCATCCTGAGCGGAAAGACGGCGTGTCGTCCTGAGCGAAGTCGAAGGCGCCGCGTTTCCTTCCCTGCCCGGACCCTAAGCGCGCTCTGCCAGCAGGCAGTGCTCGCCGGTCTCAATGTCGACAGATTCAATCTCACCCGTGCGAATCTCGTAGAACCAGCCATGCACGGCAAGTGTTCCCGCCTCGATACCTTCCCGCACCTCGGGATGTGTACACAGATTCTTTACCTGCTGCCGCACATTCGCGCAGATGAACTCCTTCAACTGCGTCAACTCATCTGCACCTGTTGCTGCGGGACGCATCTTCGGCCGCGCTGCGTCTACATACTTCAGCCAACGGCTTGTCACCGGCAACTGGCTCAGATCGCGGCCTTCGAAAACCGCGCGCGCCGCGCCGCAATCCGAGTGGCCGCAGATAATGATGTGGCTCACGCCGAGCACCTTCACCGCATATTCAATCGTCGCCGACACACCTTCATTTGACAGTCCGTCCTTCGCGACCCCGTAGGGCGGCACAACATTCCCGGCGTTGCGGCAGATGAACAGGTCGCCAGGCTCACTCTGAAAGATCATGTCCGGCACGATGCGCGAATCGGAACAGGTGACGAAAAGAACGTGGGGCTGCTGGATCTCGGCCAGCAGGCGAAAATCTTCCCGCCTCAGCGGGAAAACTTCACGTTGGAAACGTGCATGACCTTCGAGCAATCGAGCCATCGTGTCTTTCGCTACTGCATCTTTCAAAAGCATTCCTCCCGGCTACACAGTTTTTCTTATGCAACAAAGCCCAGCCACAACACTTGTCGCCCCTTTTTCTCTCCGAGCACGAACAATTCGGACTTAAAACCTGCCAATTACTGGATCGGTGGCCAATACTTGTTCCCTCCAGCAGCGCCACACAGTCTTCTATCCGACCCTTGCCGTCATTCACGGCCAATACCTTCGGCTGACCGGCCGTCACGCTCCAGAGCGATACACATGATGCGCTGCAGTCAGAGTGTCTTCGCCATCCAGCAGCATCTGGTGAGCCTCGGCAAACATGTGTTCACCGTTGTCTCGCGTCACCATGACGGGTCGTTTCGGTGCAGTCATCGGCTTCACCTTCTCAGCATCTGCTGTGCATCTACCGGCAGACCGCCGAGTCAAACAGCAGCAGCGCCAGCCGCGGTCCGCGAAAGGAACTCGCGTCGTGTCGTCATCCACACCCCAACATAAATATGCAGCCCAAGTCTGCTACCCTGCTGCTGACATGTTCCCACGAAGCAGCTTTTCTGCCGTTGCAATTACGAGCTTCCTGTTGACCATAACTGCGCAGGCACAACTCTCGCCAGCAGTCGCCGCGCAGGTCGATCAAGCCGCCGCGCATGTACTCGAAACCACGGGCGTCCCGAGCGCTTCCATTGCGATTGTCGAGGACGGCAAGCTTGCCTACGTCAAAGCCTACGGCAAAGCTCATCTGCCTGAGGATGGAACCGCGGCTCTCGACGCGACGCCGGCGATGCAGTATTCGGTCGGCTCCATCAGCAAGCAGTTCACCGCAGCTGCCATCATGCTGCTGGTCGAGCAGGGCAAGCTCACCCTCGATGATCCAGTCTCGAAGTTCCTGCCAGGCCTGACGCGTGCCGACGAAGTCACCGTCCGAATGGTGCTTTCGCATACGTCGGGCTACCAGGATTACTGGCCTGAAGACTACGTCATGACCTCAATGCTTGTGCCGACCAACGCGCAGCACATTCTCGACGTTTGGGCGCACAAACCGCTCGATTTCGAGCCCGGCGCGAAGTGGCAGTATTCGAACACCAACTACGTCATCGCCGGCCGTATCGTCGAGCAATTGAGTCGTGACAACCTCATCCATTTTCTGACTGCGCACATCTTCACGCCGCTCAGCATGAACGGCGTGCTCAATAGTGACGCCGCGCGTCTACCGGCAGGCGACCCGATCGGCTACCAGCGCTACGCACTTGGCCCGTCGCGTCCCGCACCGAAAGAAGGCGCCGGCTGGATGTTCGCTGCGGGCGAACTGGCCATGTCCCCGAGCGACCTGGCGAAGTGGAATATCAGCATCATCCAACAGTCGCTGCTTAAGCCATCCTCCTACGCGGAAATGTTCAAACCGGTCATGCTGAAAGATGGAAAAAGCAGTGGCTACGGGCTCGGCTTCTTCATCCGGCAGACCGACCATGGAACAGTGTATGAACACAGCGGCGAAGTCTCCGGGTTTGTTTCGGAGAATGTAGTCGATGCGAATCTAAAAATGGCCATCACGGTCCTGACCAACGAGATGGCATCGCCTGCTGCAGGCATGCTCACCAGGGACATCGCCCCTTTGCTCTCAATGACTACGCGCACTTCGCAGTCAGACGCAGCGAAACAGGCGGAAGAGATTTTTACTCAACTGCAGGCTGGCAAGCTCGATCGCAGCCTTCTGACCGACTACTGCAACGCCTACTTTTCGCAGCAGGCGATCGATGACTTCAAGAGCAGCCTGGCTCAACTCGGACCGCCAGCGAGTGTGACGCAGACGGCAGATGAACTTCGCGGCGGCATGACCTTCCGCAGTTTCAAAGTGCAGTTCGCTGGAGAGCAGTCGAAGTCACTCTCCATTACGACGTACGTGATGCCCGACGGCAAAATCGAACAATACCTGGTCGAACCCAATGACTAATGCCTGCGCTACGATCAATCCGCGTGCAGCGGCGGCCTGTAGATTCTTAATTCCGCAGCGCCTGTCAGGGCGGACGTTAACGAGGCACTCCCCGCGTTCTCCGCACCCAGTCGCAGAGTGTGCTTCGCATTCGACAAACCAGCCGCCAGCACATAGCGATACTGCTTCGATCCGTCGCCCATATCGATCACCTCAGGCGGGTCGCCGCAAATATACTGCACAGACCAGTGCACGACGAAGGGATCGGGTAACGGCTTATGGCTGTCGGTGAAGGCACGTCCCACCATCCAGTCCTCTGACTCGATAGACAGGTTACCCGCCTTCGAATGGAAATCATGGTAAGCGTCGCCGCTGCCTTCATCTCCACTGACGGAACCGTTCACTGAAAAGGTGAAGTACTTCTGGTCCGGCGACACCTTGGTGATTGTCGCCTGCCAGTCCTCCGCAACATGGTCTTTGTGCAGCGTGATGCGCCGCACTGCCGGCCAGTCAGGAACGGTCCCGATGGAACTGGCACGCGTCACCTGGTAGCAGCCATCGATGTCCTTTGGCGCGACGTCATCGATCGCGACTGCAGGCAGAACTGCGAGCGGTTTGTTGGCCAGCAACTCGACGCGGCTGCCGTCAAAGTTGAAGGTCACCGATGGTTGACTCCGCTGGGCGGCATCGAGGGGCAGCGACACTACATTGTGTTCCGCTTCTCCATGCCAATGGTCGACGAGATTGTCAAAGTACTGATTGAAGAACGCAGCCAGCAGCGCTTTCCCCTGTGCATTGGGATGGACCTCGTCCACCAGCAGGGCGTTCGCCGCAAGATGATTGCTCAGCAGGTAGCTTCTCCACCAGCCCCGTTGCGGTTCGACCGCAGCCCCGTATTCGCGGCCGAACATGGGGATCTTGTGGTACGACATCTCATCTTTCCATTGCCTTTGACGCAGCCATACAAACCCTTTACAGCCGGGCTCATGTTCCGGCTCCAGGTGCAATCCTTCGCTGCACGGCGGGTCAGGCAGAACCTCGCCGTGATCCGTCTGGAGAATCACATCGGCAGCCGTACGCGACCGGAACAGCCGGATGATCTTCTCATACGAATGATGATTTCCGTAGACATGGAAGACGATCAGGTCCGGATAGAAGGCACTGATATCCTGCTCGGTCGCACGCAGCAACTCGACTGCACTGAAGCCACCGAGGGCACGGTTCTGAACGACGAAGACTGTGTTCGGATAGCGCTGCTTCCAGTGCTCAATCACTGCACTCTCCCAGCCGCTGCGCGTAATTGACTGCCCATAAAACAGGACCTTCAGCACTTTGCGATCGGACGGACTACTGGTCCGAATGATCTCGAGCGACCGGGCGATCTTCTGTTCATCCGGAGTTGTATCCACTTCTTCATGCCGCTGGAACCAGGTCATGAAAACCGCGAGTACAAGCAGCAGAAGCACTGCGACGATCATCCATCGTCCGAATCTCGAGAGTGTCAGCCGCATTGAGCTAAGCATACTTGGCTGGATGAGCAGCGCAAGCCACGAAAGTTGAATTCACTGATCTCACCACGCTGCATACGTATCGGTATGTCGAGCTTTCAGCCTTTGACGAACGCCACGCCTTTCCGTTCCCTGCCCAGAGCGAGCACCAGCACAATGAGCAGCGCAACCGCACCGGCCGAGACAGCAAGCGCATAGCTGTAGCTGCCGCCGTGACTCATCGCCAGGCTCACCTGCAACGGCGCTGCGAGTGAGATCACAAAGTTGCCCAGCTGATACGTCAGTCCCGGAAACGTTCCGCGCACCTCATCCGGCGACATCTCGTTCAGATATACCGGCACAATTCCCCATGCTCCCTGCACCATCACCTGCATCAGGAAGACACCAATCGCGAGCAGAACAAGACTATGCGAGTAGGCCCAGAGCGGAATCACGGGCAGTGCGCACAGCGCCGCAATGATCATCGCTCTCCGCCTGCCGATCGTCTCCGACCACGCACCGAACGAGATGCCGCCAAGGATCGCGCCTATGCTGCCGAGAATTGCCAGCTGGCTGACCCGTGCCGCTGCCAGCCCACGCGATTTCAGGAAGGTCGGATACAGATCCTGCGTCCCATGACTGAATGCATTGAAGCAGGCCATCAGCACGATAATGTAGATGAACAGCTTCCAGTTCGCCGCAACCGATCGCAGCATGTCTTTCGCGGAATGCCGCTGCGACTGCCACGCCGGCGACTCCTCCACGTGTCGCGCCATGAAAAACACGAGCAGCGCCGGGACCGCGCCAACAATGAACATGCCCTTCCATCCGATGTGTGGAAACGCGACCCAGTACAGGACCGCCGCCAGCAGGTAGCCGACCATGTAGCCTTCCTGCAGGAAGCCGGAGATCACGCCGCGGGTCGAAGGCGGGATCGACTCCATGGCCAGCGATGAACCCACACCCCACTCGCCGCCCATTGCTATGCCAAAGCCTGCGCGCAGGATCAGGAAGATGGTTAAGCTCGGCGCAAAAGCACACGCCAGTTCAAAGCCGGAGTAGAGCACGATCACTGTCATCAAGGTCGGCTTGCGGCCGTAGCGATCCGCGAGGTAGCCAAAAATCAGCGCACCGATTGGTCGCATGGCCAGCGTAAGCGTAATGCCATACGCGACATGCTTGACGGTGGTGTGGAAGTCGCCCGCAATGTCCGACACCACGAAGACCATGATGAAGAAGTCGAACGCATCGAGCGTCCAGCCGAGGAAGCTGGTGATGACGGCATTGCGCTGACGGCTAGTCAGCAGTCTAAGTTCGGAAATCAGGCCGGGACGGCGTTCAGGACTTGGCATCTGCCGATCAGAATAAACGCTCGCACCGTTCATGCCCCAATACACTGCCCGACGCCTCTCCACCGGAATGAAGAACGGGACGTTCTTGCAGGTGGACCGCGACCATGCGAAACTGAATTAGCTGCAGGCGAGCTATCATCCTGCGCTGTAATTCTGGTCTGGAGCGAATACATCAGACACAGCAGCCGGGATGGCGGAACTGGCAGACGCAGCGGACTCAAAATCCGCCGACCGCAAGGTCGTGGGGGTTCGACCCCCCCTCCCGGCACCAAGATTCATCGACGGAACGCAGGCCTTCTCCCATTTGAGAAGGCTTTTCTGTCTCCGCTTCAGCAGCCTTTACGCGT
>CAXTNK010000035.1:0-10031 GCA_964245665.1 uncultured Acidobacteriaceae bacterium | reverse complement strand
AAATTAACGCATCTTCGGATGCGTTTTTCTATGCCCGAACTATGACCGAACCGAATACTAAAACAGAATGGCGCGTTGTCAGATGGTGGCGCTCGCTCGTGCTCAGCTCCGTGTCTGATTTTGCGACACGAGCCTCCCGACAGGTCTTCGGAAGAATGGTGTGAAGACTGATGGACAATCCCGAAGCCACCTCCACGTTCTCAACCGATGCATCGCCAACTGCAGGTCTTCATGGATATGATCAGGTATGCCCGCCCAGTACTACTTCGATGAGCTTGATCCTGCTGGCTTCCAACGGCTAGTCAACGCCCTTTTGCTCGCGCGGTACGGTGAAGGTATACGCCTCTTGCCACTCCGAGGTTCCGATGGCGGAAGGGACGCCGAGACTCCGCCCGGCTCCGCATACTTCAGCGTCTATATCCCTCCGACCGAAGGAACTAGAGATCCAATCTCGGTGAGACCTGGTCGTTATATCTTCCAGGTTAAACAACATCGCACCACTGACCGGCCAGGCGCCGTGACCCGAGCGGCGGTGATCCAGGATTTTGTCGATGAGCTGTCGAGCAACATCCTGCCAAGGGAAGAAGAAGACAAAGTTGATTACTTCTTCCTGATAACGAATGTTCCATCGAGTCGGGATTCATTTGAGAAGCTCGACCAAAAACGCAACGAATACCTGAGGGGACGTCCCGGTCTTCATGCGGAAGTCTTGTGGCAGGAGCATCTGATCGCTTGGCTTGATCAGGCCGCATCCGTGTGGTCTGCTTTTCCTGAGCTCTTCGCTGGTCGAGTGACTCCGTACCTTGGAAAAATTGCTGAAAAAGATCCAAAGGGATTGCCCCTCTCAATACGAATAGCCCTGAGCGCCCAGTTCAGCCGTGATGCGATAGTACGGTTTCGTCAAGTAAATCTCGAGCAGAGGCTCTCCAACCTCTTCGTTGATCTAGACGCTCGGCAGGTGGATGTATCCCCCCATTTCTTCTATCAACATCAATCGTCCTACGAAATGGTGGCGGTCGACGATTTTCCGATGAATGCGTCGCCTGATGGCTATATGTATGAGCCAGGTGCACTCTCCCTGTTAACGTCTGAACGCTCAACAAAGCTGGCCAAGATCATATTAGAAGGAGGACCAGGACAAGGGAAAAGTACGGTCACGCAGATGCTGGTACAGATCTATAGGTCTCTTTTGGTCGGTTCTACATCGGAATATCGTTCATATTCTGCTCAAGTTCGTCGAGCTCGATTTCCAATCCGCATAGAGCTGCGGCTATTCGCCGAGTGGTTAGGCAACAACGATGGAAGTGTAGAGCAATACTTGGCCGAGCTCTTCACTAAAGACGCAGGTGGCGCAAAGATCGAGGTAGAAGACTTGCAGCAGGCCCTGCACAAGCAAGACGTTCTGCTGATCTTCGATGGTCTGGATGAGGTCGGTAGCGAGTCTCTGCGAGACGATGTCGTAGCAAAAATAGCGGACAGCGTCACTCGCTTCGAAGGCGCAGGAGAAGCAGAATTGCGCGTCATAGTGACTTCTCGCCCGCCAGCTATAGCTGGAAGACTTGATGCGCTAAAGGAATTCAAGCGAGTTCAACTTCAACCGCTCAGCGAAGGCAGAGTTGAAAAATATGTAGACCGGTGGACAGATGTATTGTGCAGTGATCGGCCAGATCGAGAAAGAGTCTTAAGCTCTTTCGCCAAGCGACGAACAGAAGACCATGTGGCAGCACTAGCAAAGAATCCAATGCAGCTGTCTGTGCTGCTTCATTTCATTCGCTTGAAAGGCGAAGCCTTTCCGGATAAGCGCGCCGAGCTCTACCGCGAGTATTTCAAAACAGTGATTGATCGCGATGTTGAAAAAAGTCCTGCGTTGCGCCTCCACCGAGACGACATCGAAACTTTACATGAGGTAATCGGATTCGAAATCCATAGTAGAGCAGAGAACGATAAGGCCGGTGCCCGATTGACTCGCCCCGATTTGATCAAGCTTGTACGGAGTTGGTTCGAGTCACAAGATCGACGTTCAGATACTGGGGAAAATCTTTTTAGAATTGGAGAAGAACGCTTAGGCCTCATCGTGGCCCTGTCAGGCGAAGGACTCCTAACCCAGTACGGATTTGAAATTCAACCTGTACGCGAGTATTTCGCGGCTGCTTTCATCAATGACAAGTGCGAAGCAAATGCTCACGACCTCTTTGGAATGATGATTCGGCGGCCATTCTGGAAAGAGGTGGCAAGATTTCTTGCGGGCCTTCGACGAGCAAACGAACGTGCTGACCTGCTATCGCGGGCTCGTGAGCTAGATGAGGAAATTGATGCGGGTTGGAGATCCGACGGTTTGACTATTATCGGGCAGCTCCTCCAGGAAGGGGTATTGACTATCCCGGGACACGTGCATCGCGATGCCCTTGCATTTGTAATGAAGATTTTGGATCTGGAGGACGACAAAGCAAGAGTTTTGCCGAAGGACCTCCTTTCTAATTTGCCGAAACTCATTAGAAGCTGCGATAGCGAGCAGCCTCGGATGAGATTGAGGGCACTGCTCAAGCACTCACGTGGTTCGGAAGACCGGCAAGCGTTGCACCGCCTCTGGACGACATGTTTGAATGTTTTCGATTCTGCTGAAATTCTGCAAGAGATGTGCTCCTAATCCGGAAACTCAGAGCTTGAGGCGTTGATCAAACTTGAATGGCCAGCCAGAGCGGGAAAGAGCGTGGTAGTACAGCTAGAGCAGCAAAACGCCCTCGCCACAATACCGTTAGAAAACTTGATGCGGCATTGGTATCTTGCGGGCTCATTCGATATCAAACTCCGAAATATCGAATCGACTAGCCTTTATCATGAACAGCTCTTGCAGGAATTTGTTTTTAACGGAATAGGCGTTGAGGTAGGTCCCAAGTCCCGTCTCCTCGGGTCACGATTTGCCATCTGGCGCCTTTGCGACGAGTTGACGCTTGCGGGACTCGAAATGCAAAGCCGTAAATCAGACGACGAAGCCCCCGCTATGATTGTGGACTACTCTGGATTACCAGAGGCCTACGTCTCAGATCTAAGTCAGATAATTGAGAAACTTCAGTCGTTCAGAAGCAATCAGGGTCTCGTGCAAAAGCAGGCCACAAAAAGCTTACTTACAACGTTGACAGAAATGATGAATGGCGAAGGCCTTCTTGCATGTGTAGCGTGTCGGTGCGCCGCTACGCTCCTTGGTTATGCAACTGGCCCACGCCGGGTCGTGTACGCTGGTCAGCACGTATGGATGCAGGACAGATCCCCGTATCGAGCGGCAAGTGGTGAGGCTTGGGTCGGGTTGAAGCGTACTCTATCAGGCTTATATGGATCGGCCACAGGCGAAGTCGAAGGGCCAAGGAGAGCTTCTTCAGCGCGCCTCGTTTCTTCTGGGTTGCATCGGAATATGCAGAGCCACATCAACATGGATGGGCAGTTCGTCTCGATCATTTCGCTCCTTGTCGAGAAGCCTAAAGGCCTGCCCGCCGGCCTAACATGGCTGATGAGGTCCCCGATACAGCAATACTGGATCTCTGCATCTTTGAACCGAAGCAACGCCACGGAGCTTCTGCAGACTGTCGCAGCTCACGCCTGGGACTGGGGCGGCCCCGTCCTACCACTATCCACCGTGCAGATAGGTTATGTATTGAACGCATTAAAGGGAACGGGAAACGCCCAATTATCTTCCGCGGCTTTATTCGTACTTCGCGGCTCGAAAATGTGGGGAAGAGTCAAAGCCGCGACTCTCTCTAAAATGCTCAAGAACGAATCAGTAGTAAGAGGCCGAGCAGAGACGATGTTCAGTCGTCGCCACTATCCCGGAGTCGAAACCCCGGTAGCTCTCATGAGAGTTGCAGAAAAGATCGTGGAAGGACGCTTAGCTGTGCCGACTGCAGTTTCGTCCGCTGCAGCAAGATTTCTTTCCGAGAACCAGTCTGTGAAGCTACCGCCTCTTAGAGAGTCAGGAGCATTCTCCTCACTCCTACCTAATCCGCCTCGCGCTTAGAGCGCTGGAAACATTGTGCGAAAGCTGTGAGTCTGATCGTCTCCTCGACCTCACACAAGGCGGGCAGGCTTGAGACTAGTATGATTCTAGTTTCTTGAGCGCTTCAGAAATATCGCTTTGAGAAACGATGGCATAGCGTTCGAATACGCTTCGAGTACGCCAGCCGCCAATCTTCATGATGACGCCTTCCGCGATGCCAGCTCGCCGCAGATTGCGCGCTGCGGTGCGGCGAAGATCGTGAAAGAGTAACCCTGGGACGCCGGCGGATGTGCAGGCGTTAGCCCACGTCTCACGGAAGTCTCTGACAGGCTTTCCGTCGGGGCGAGTGAGCACGGAGTCGGCAGCCGATTTGCCCACTACACACTGTGTGAGCAGGTTATGGATTGTGGTCGTCATCGTGACCTCTCTTCCGTCTTTGTTCTTCGTCGTTCCTGGCTCCAATCGAATAGTCCTAGCTTCCACATCGACCTGCCCAACCTTGAGGTTGATGAGTTCGCTGATTCGCCAGCCGTAGGTTCGGCCCATCTCTACGACTGCCTGGAACCAGAGGTCAGGGCAATACGCTATGAGCTTCCTATATTGGGCGTCTTCGAGGAAGCCAGTCCGGATGTTGTCCTCCATCAGCTTGGGGAACTTCGGCAATCGAAAGACCTTCGGCGGGGTGGCGTACATCCCTATGCGGAACATCCGCTTGAGCGCGGCCATTTCGCGGTTGATCGTCGCGTTTGACGCACTCTCCGTTTGACGGTGATCGATGTACTTCGCTACGAAATCGCTTGTCACATCGGAGACACGCTTTGGTCCAAAGAAGGGTTCGATATGCAGCCGCCAACGGGTCTGCACATCGTCGGTCGTCTTGCGCCCGTTGATGCGGTAATCGCGGAAGAGATCTTCCGCCAATTCCGCCACGGTAATGCGCTCATGTACGGGCCCGACAAAGGTATTTGTAGTGATCTCTGCCAGTCGCTTTCCGAGGATGCGATTGGCTACACGTTTGTCCGTCGTTCGGGTGGATTCACGAAACGATCTTCCGTTGCGATGGTATTTGATCCACCAGACCGCGCTGTCTTTCTGCAGATACAGGCTTCCTGTTCCCCGAGGACGCGGCATAGTCGTCTCCCTTCAGTTTCGATGAGGTTGAGGGTTCATGAACTGGCAGCGGGCGAAAGATCGGATCGTCGGTGCCGTGGTGTTTGTGCTTTTCGACATACGCGTCCAGATCTCGGATGTCGAGAAGGAAGGGAGAGCCCTCGCCGTCGTGCAGGTGCGGGAGCAGTCCGTCTTGGATGAGCCGTCGTAGTTTCCACTCGCTCATACAGAGATACTCTGCGGCTTGCCGAGTGCGGATTAGTCGTTGCTGGATGGATGGCCCAAGACGCATTTTCTACCCCTAGAGGTCGAACATGACTTGACAATAATGAGTCAGATACTTATTGTCAAGTTGTAACGATACATAATTTTCGTATCTGCGAGGTGTCGTTGTGGCGGAAAAGCCGAATCTACAACAGCCGGTTATCTCTGTGCGCGTTTCTGAGGCTCTGCGAGGTCGACTTGAGCGCCTGAAGGAAATCATCTACTCCAAGAGTGGCAATACCGTTTCGACATCAGAGGTTGCGAAGCAGCTCCTTGAGTCGGCTAGGGAAGATCGCCTTGAGCTTGTAGAGCTGCTCGGTGATCCGACGGAATCTCTCTTGAGAATCCGTCATAAGGCCGAGGGAAGGCACCTGCTATCGCAGGCGGAGTGGACTCTGGTGGCATGCTACTGCCACCAGGGAGCCGAGGCATTTGCGAACACGACCCCGAACAAGATCTCTTACGCTTCGCTTGCAGGAATCCTTGAGGCGTTTGGAGCCCTCTATGACATGCAAACGGCGTCACCAAGTTCGCGAGATCAGTATTACCTGAGCAATCTTCCGGTCCGCGAAGTGGGGATCGAGAAGGAAGTGGGAGAGGCAGATTCGGCGTTGCTTCGACGCGCCATCAAGGCCACTATTTCGACTCTGAAAAATCCTCGAAAGAACCAGTGGAAGCCGACGCTCCTGGCGCGAAATCTCTACGTGATTTTGGAAGAAGAGAAGTTCCCCAACATCGAGCAGTTGAATGACATGTTGTGGCCACATTGGGATGTGCTCTGGAGGGTGTGCGCACGCGGTCATTACTTCCATGCGAAGGAGCCATTGCGAGACCGGCTTTCCTCTGACGAAGACTTGGGTAATGTCGTACAACTTCCATTGCCGTGGGTCGAGTACGACGGTTATATCTTGACGTTCGTGAGAGTGGACGGAGGGGAGTTCTCTTTCTGTTTGAACTTCCCCGGTGACTTGGCTCCGCTCTATCCACTGAGTCGGTATCCGAAGATATCTGAGTTTCGTTCGATGTTGAACGAGTTCGATGTCTCCAAGAAGGCTTCCTATTGGACCGGCTATTACTTCGCTGGGTACACGAGCGAACAGGAAGACGGTTCCATTACGGCAGCGTTCCGCGCCAACGATAACGGCATTACGTTCAGTTTCACGCAAGCCCAGTGGAAATCGGTCAAGGAGCTGTTTCGCCTCGCCTGGGAATCACCCGAAGTCAGCCGCTTATGGGATGGCCTTGTGCTTCAGTATGGCGAGCTGTAAGGCAAACGGTGCTTCGCACCGGCAGTAGATGACACGTCACCCCAGAATGGTTGCTGCGTAGCAACCTGGGTTTCTCCGGAGTAACGAGTTCATAGACAAGGACTTGGCGATTTGAGGTTTCTGCGAGGAACCTTTGGTTTTCCGCTCAAATCCTCATTCGCAGCACGTTTCTTTAGCACGTCATCCCTCAGCATCGGGAGGCCACGTGAAACGACAGGCCATTCTTACAAAGTCGGTTGGTACCAAAGTTAGCGAGGCTGAACTCGCTCTGTTGGAGGCGCGCGCCAAGAGTACCGGTCTCACCCTTTCCACGTGGGTGAGGAGGTCGTTACTTGCCACGCCGTTTGAAGCAACATCGAATGTCGGCGAAGTCACGTTGGCCGAGGTGTTGGCCCTTCGAACAATTCTTATCAACCTGATCTTCTCCGTCTCCCAGGGAAAGCCGGTCACGGCGGAGTCGACACAGGCACTTATCGATCGCACGGACGCCGACAAGATGATGCGCGCAATGGAGCGTTTGGCGGGCGCGCGTTTAGCAGATTTGGATATGAAATGACACGGTAAAGGCAGCGCAAACGAGGAGGTCGAGATGCCGGAATGGGGACGAAAAACCTACGCGAAGTGGCCTAGTAGGAAGCCACTATGGACCTGGACAGCGTTCTTCGCTGCACTCGTTTTCTTCGCAGGAACAACGGTGAGCCAATACGCCCATAGTTGGGGTTTCGCGCAGAAACTCTACCTCGGGAGCTACCTGAAAAGCGGGGTGCGTGGCGCGACCTCTGCAAAGGTAAGAGGACGGTATGAGCTGCTTGAAGGAGTGACCGCCAAAGGACAACTGAGATTCATTCTGGGCGATGAGGCCGAGAAGGAAGTCCAAGCCGATGGACGCATCCTCTATCGGCTGACTCGTGAAGGGACTGACCACGGGCTGGTCGGGCTCCGTTGGTACACGGGGACTTTCAACGACCACTTAATTCACGAGTTCATGAGTCATTGGATCTACCAAGATCAGGGTTTCTGGGATCATGCACAAAGGCCGCTTTACCTTTCAATCTTCGTTTTCGCACTGGGGCTTTGCTTCGCAATTCCCAAGGATCGCGCACGACAGTTGCTCTATAAGCATGGGCGGAGACTGCGTGGGCCAGAATTGGTCACGACGGCAGAGTTCAACGAGAAGTTGGGCGTATCGAGTGTCTTCTCATTGCGATTGCCTGACGGTGTTTCATTCATCAACGAAGAACGAACTTTGGCCGATAGGCTTTTCAGGAAGAAGGCCAGCCAATGGGCGCGTGTTCCACGTGATCGGGAGGCGATGAAATTCCTTATAGTCTGTTATTCAGTGACTGGGTAGTCGGCAGCGATCCGGCAGATACTCGCCCAGGTTTGGGAACGTGGGGAAGCTGCCATCGTATATGACCCAGCGCTGGAGTATCTGCCGCAGTTTTACAGCGAAGCGCGCGGTGATGTGATCCTGAATCCGCTCGACGGCAGATGTCCGTACTGGAGCCCTGGCGACGAGGTCCCGCACGAAGCCGAGGCGCTCACGCTTTCCGCTTCGCTCTTTCCAGATCAGGGCCGCGAAAACCGTTTCTTCGTTGAAGCGCCGAGGAAAATCTTCGCCCATCTGCTCAACTTGAAGCCCACGCCAGAAGAGCTTACTTACTGGATGTGCCATGCAGAAGAGATCGACAAACGCGTCGAGGGTACAGAGATGGAGGCTATGATCGACCGCTCCGCAGCAGCCCAAAGGTCGGGTGTTTTGGGCTCGCTAAATATGGTGGCGGACGCCTTCAAATTGCTGCCAAAGGAGATCGAGACACAGCGCCGGTGGAACACTGTGGAATGGTCAAAGCAACGCAAGGGTTGGATCTTCCTCACGTCCAAACCCACGATGCGCGAGCGAATGCGTCCTCTGATGAGTCTGTGGTTGGATTTGCTTGTTCTACGGATGATGAATGATGAATCAGAGGTGAAGCGGAAGACCTGGTTCGTATTGGATGAGCTTGCGAGTTTGCAGCGGCTTCCGCAGCTTACGACGGCGGTCACGGAGAATCGAAAGTCCAACAACCCCATGGTCCTCGGCTTCCAAGGGAAGGCCCAAGTTGAGGCGCTCTACGGGCATGTCTCCGAGGCCATGCTGTCGCAGCCCGCCACGAAGATCTTTCTCAAGACGAGTGAACCCGGAGCTTCGGAGTGGATTTCAAAGGCCATTGGAGAGATCGAGATCGAACGTTTCCGGGAGTCGAGAACGCACGGAAAGTTTCCTCAGAACTCAGAAAGTGAACAACGAGACATCACGAGGGAGCCCCTCGTCATGGCGTCTGAAGTTGGTGGCTTGGACCCTTTGCATGGGTACATGAAGCATGGAAATTTGGTTCTTCCGATGCGCTTTCCTTATTTGAGTCTGCAGAGCAACGTGGCGAAATTCGTTGAACGAAAGCTTAGCCCGCCGATGCCGTCAACGACCTCTCCGAAACCAGAAGTAGTCGGTTCTGAGGAACAGGAGGAGGCGATGAAGGTGGAAGTCTCAAAGAAACCGCCAACCTCTGTGAAAGTCTCTGAGAAACGCCGTGAGGTTGTGAACGAACAAGGCCCACACTTCGAGTGATTGCGATATGGTGACGATCTCCAAACCGGTCAGCGCGGGACAGGCGCAGTTGTACCACCGCGAGGAGTTCGCAAACGCTCGTGAGAACTATTACACCGAAGGTGAACAAGTGCTTGGAGAGTGGCAAGGGCAGCTTGCTGAACGTTGGGGCTTGTCTGGAGATGTCCAAGAGCAGCAGTTCATAAGGCTCTCAGAAGGACAGCATCCAGAGACCGGAGAGCAGCTTGTCAGGCATCAGGTAGCCAGGGAATACACCGACAGCCGGGGCGGAAAGGTGCATTCGATGGAGCATCGCGCCGGGTGGGATGCGACGTTCAGTGCTCCGAAATCAGTTTCGCTAACAGCTTTGGTCGGGGGCGATGAGCGTGTTCGTGAAGCCCATCGCCAGAGCGTGCGTACGGCACTTGATGAGATGGAGCGATACGTTCAGGCCCGGATTGGAGGTAACTATCCCGCCCAGACGACAGGCGCGTGGGCGGTCGCCAAATTCGAACACGACAGCAGCCGCCCAGTGAATGGCTATGCTGCACCGCAGCTCCATACACATGCAGTCGTCTTCAACGTAACGGAAACTGTGGATGGCACCACTCGGGCCCTTCAGCCTCAGGAGCTTTATAGAACGCAGCAGTATGCGACGGCGGTCTATCGTTCAGAGCTTGCTCTAAAGTTGCAGCGGTTCGGTTATGAAATCGAACGGGGAGAGCATGGGCAGCCGGAGATAAAGGGTTATTCGAAAGAGTATCTGGAAGCATCAAGCCCCAGACGGCAACAGATCAAAGAACACCTGGAGGCG
>CAXTNK010000034.1:41095-47878 GCA_964245665.1 uncultured Acidobacteriaceae bacterium | reverse complement strand
TCCGCGAAGGCGGACGCACAGTCGGTGCCGGTACCATCTCGGAAATTATCAAGTAGTCCTGCGATACGCGGGCTGGCAAAGTCGGGATGCGGTCTCTCCACCTCGCCGCCCGCCGGTCGAGATGACAAAGTTTGAGTTGGGATGTTTGGCTTGAGAGCGTGAGCTTCGCCTTAAGCAGAAGGATCTAGTTGATATGGTTGGACAAAGAATTCGTATCCGATTGAAAGCGTATGACTACCGCGTGCTCGATACATCGACAGGCGAAATCGTCGACACGGCTAAGCGTACCGGCGCGCAGGTAGCTGGACCCATTCCGCTGCCGACCGTCAAGAACAAGTATTGCGTTCTCCGTTCTCCCCACGTCGACAAGAAGTCGCGCGAGGCTTTTGAGATCCGTACTCACAAGCGTCTGATCGATATCCTCGAACCGACACAGCAGACAGTAGACGCGCTTATGAAGCTCGATCTGCCCGCTGGCGTCGATGTAGAGATCAAAGCCTTTGAGAAATAACCGATGACCATGCAGGAATGGGGGAGATTCAAACGCCTCCACTCCACTTTGCTCAGGTTGGGATAACAAAAGTCTGTGTTAAACAAAGCAAGACCGGCAGTGCGCAGCTTGATGTGCGCATGATGAGGAAAGGGAAACATGGCAGTCACAGGAATTATCGGCAAGAAAATTGGCATGACGCAGGTATTCGATGAGAAGGGCGAAGTGCATCCTATCACTGTCCTGCAGGCAGGTCCATGCGTCATAACGCAGTTGAAGACGATGCTGACCGACGGCTATGAAGCCGCGCAGATCGGCCTGGTTGAGTTTGTAAAGAGTTCCAAAGTTAACAAGCCGATGAAGGGCCACTTCGACAAGAGCAATGTGCCACCGGTCAAGATCACGCGCGAAGTCGGCGTGGACAAGATCAAGGTGAAGGCTGCTGTTGAAGGTGAAGAAACGGCTGCAGCTGACGAAGCAGGACAGGGAGTTAAAGCCGGTGACCGTGTCCTGGTCGATATCTTCTCAGACGAGAAGTGGGTTGATGTCATCGGCACCAGCAAGGGTCGCGGCTTCGCGGGTGTTGTTCGCCGGCACGGTTTCGGAGGAGGTCCGAAGTCTCACGGTCACATGTTCCAGGTGCAAGGCTCTATCGGCGCGTCATCATTCCCTTCGCGTGTGTTTCCTGGCCAGCGTATGCCGGGTCACTTCGGTGTAGATCGCATCACCGTTCGCAATCTGCGTATTCGCGGTATTGATGTGGAAGAAAACCTCATCATGGTCGAAGGCGCAGTTCCGGGACCGCGTGAAGGATATGTGTTGATTTCGAAGCCCAAGTCGCCGCCGCGTGAGCGTCGTGGCTTTGGCGGAGCTGGCACAGTCGATCCGTTGAAGGCTTCGAAGAAAGCCTCCGCCGGCAAGAAGAAGTAGGGACTGTCCATATGCGCGTCTACGCCTGTCGCGCGTCATACAGGCAGGGACAAGATTTCGAGTTAGCTATGGTCTTTTATTAGGCCGGGCAAAGTGGATCAAGGGGTTAAGTGCTCCGGTCCTCTCAGGAAAAGAGAAGCGATGGCAAACATAGATGTATTAAATCTCGGCGGAGAGAAGGTTGGCTCGCTTGAGCTGGCTGAAGAAGTCTTCGGCTCAGGTCAGCTGAACGAAGGCCTCCTGTGGGAAGCAGTCAAGCATTACCGTGCTGCACTTCGCCAGGGTACAGCCGCCACCAAGAACCGCAAGCTAGTTGCTGGTTCGGGCAAAAAGCTTTGGAAGCAAAAGGGAACTGGCCGCGCGCGTGTGGGTTCGGTTCGCTCACCTCTTTGGCGTCACGGCGGCACGGTCCACGGACCGCAGCCCCGCTCCTATGACTACGCATTTCCGAAGAAGAAGCTGCTGGGCGCTTTGCGTGCCGCGCTTGCTGTCAAGCTGGCCGATGGCAAGCTCACGGTTGTCGAAAGCCTCGAACTAGGCGAAGGCAAGACTAAGCTGTATCGCAAGGCGTTGAACACGCTTGAAGCAAAGCGTACAGCCTTGCTGGTTGAGAGCGGAAGTCAGTTGGGCGTGAAGGTCATTTTGGGCTCGCGCAATCTCGAGAACGTAGAGCTTGTACTGAGCAACGAAGTACACCCTTATGATCTGTTGCGTTACGACCGCGCAATCTTTTCTCGCGCAGCGATTGAGCAGTTGCAGGAATCGCTGAAGAAGAGTGTTTCCAAGCGCAAGCTGGCTGCGGCACAGAAAGAGGTAGCGTAATGCCGACAACTTATAACGTCATCCGCCGCCCATTGATCTCGGAAAAGAGCCTGGGCGTGAAGGAGACCGAGAATACGCTGGTATTCGAAGTCTCCGATAAGGCAACCAAGACTGAAGTGAAGCAGGCCGTTGAAGCCTTGTTCAAGGTAAAGGTTGATGGAGTACGTACGGCAAACTTCTTTGGCAAAGAGCGTCGTCGGGGGAAGTTCTCCGGGTACCGCCCTGACTGGAAGAAGGCGTATGTGCGGCTGAAAGCCGGCGAGAAGATGCCGGAATATGTCGACAGCCTGTAGAAGTTTTTTACCTGGTATCTAGACCAAGAGGTTCGCTGCACGCAGTGCCCTCTGGAGATAAAGATGGCGATCAAGAAATATAGACCGATTACCCCGTCGTTGCGCTTTACCACGACGCTGGTGACGGATGACATTACGACAAACGAGCCACACAAGCCACTCCTCGTGGTAAAGCAGCGCACCGGTGGTCGTAACAGTGCCGGTGGCATGACCATGCGCCACCACGGTGGCGGTCACAAAAAGATGTTGCGGCTCATTGACTTTAAGCGCGACAAGTTCGGTATTCCGGGTAAGGTTGCGACGATTGAATATGATCCCAACCGCTCTTCGCGAATTGCGCTCATCAACTATCTGGACGGTGAAAAGCGTTATATCATTCAGCCGGTCGGCCTGAAGGTTGGCCAGACCATTATGAGTGGTCCCGATGCCGACATTCTGGTGGGCAACGCTTTGCCATTGAAGAACATTCCTTCAGGCACGACGGTTCACAATGTCGAGCTTCGGCCTGGTAAGGGCGCGCAGATGGTTCGTTCGGCCGGCGGTCAGGCGCAGTTGGTAGCGAAAGAAGGAGACTACGCACTTCTGAAATTGCCATCTGGAGAGACACGCCGCGTGCTCGTGGAATGCATGGCGACAGTGGGTCAGGTCGGAAATACGGATCACGAAAACGTCTCGATTGGCAAGGCGGGACGTAACCGCTGGAAGGGCATTCGCCCCACCAACCGCGGCGTCTCGATGAACCCGGTTGATCATCCACACGGTGGTGGTGAGGGTAAGACTTCAGGCGGACGGCACCCGGTGACTCCGTGGGGTCAGCCGACACGTGGTTACAAGACACGTAACAACAAGCGGACAGACAGCTTCATCGTTGGACGCCGCACCAAGTAGTTTTAAATCCGGCGAAGCGTAGCCGGCAGCGAAGCGCGAAAAAAGAAGAACAAGAGGAATTCGATGGCACGTTCGACAAAGAAAGGCCCGTTCATCGACACGCACCTGATGGTGAAGATCGACGTCATGAACCAGGCGAATGATAAGAAATTGATTCGCACCTGGTCGCGCCGTTCGACCATCCACCCGGATATGGTAGGACACACCATCGGCGTGCATAACGGCAAAAAGTTTATTCCCGTCTATGTGACGGAAAATATGGTCGGTCACAAGCTGGGTGAGTTCTCGGCGACACGGACCTTTAAGGGTCACTCGGCGAAGACATCCGAAGCAGCATCGAAGCCGCGCTAGGTATTGGCCGTAGAGGCGTCGACGCCCTGGGCGTAAGGCTGTGAAAAGTTGGGACCCTTGCGTGGTTGAGGCATGGGCATAGGCAGGATTAGGAAGGCATAACGAAATGCAATTGGACACACGAGAATTCAGGGCCGAAGCCAAGTTTCAGCGCGTCTCGCCGCAAAAAGCGCGGCTGGTGCTGGATCTGATCAAGGGCCGGCGCGTGGAGGATGCACTCCAGACCGTCGCCTTCACCAAGAAGGGTGTTGCCCCGCTAGTCGAAAAGGTACTGCGTTCAGCCATCCAGAACGCTAATTATCTGAGCGAAGAAAAGGGTCTCGACGTGGACGTGGACAACCTCTTTGTCAAGTCAGCCATCGCCAACGACGGTCCACGCTTGAAGCGTATCCGCCCTGCTCCGATGGGCCGTGCCTTCCGATACCAGCGCCGCACTTCGCACATTTCCATCTCGGTAGCCGAACGCAAGGCAGCAGGCGCAATAGACGCGGCCGATACTCAAACCGAAGCACCCGCAAAGAAAAAAGGTCTTCTGGCGAGGGCTGCTGCACGCGGCGCGGCAGCAAAGAAGGCTGCGACCAAGAAGGCAGCTGCAAAGAAGTCGCAGCCCAAGAAAAAGAACTACACATCCCCGAAAGCCGGGGAGTAAAGGAACAATATGGGACAGAAAGTCCATCCTTATGGGTTTCGCCTTGGAATCAACAAGCCATGGCGTTCACGCTGGTTTACAGTACGCGACTATGCGAAGCTGCTGGTCGAGGACGTCAAGCTGAAGGCAGAGTTGAAGGAAAAGCTCAAGGCCGCCGGTGTCAGCTCGGTCGAAGTGGAGCGTCCCGGCAACAAGCTTCGTTTGATCATTCGCACCGCGCGGCCAGGCATTGTGATTGGCCGTAAGGGCGCCGAGATTGAAAAGCTGAAGCTCGATCTGCAGAAGCGCACCAATCGCGACGTTTTTATTGATATCCTAGAAGTGAACAAGCCTGAGCTGGATGCGCAGCTGGTAGCAGAGAATATTGCTCTGCAGCTGGAAAAGCGCGTCGGTTTCCGCCGGGCGATGCGCAAAGCGGTTGATTCCGCGCTGCGTTTCGGCTGCAAAGGCATCAAGGTGCGTGTTTCGGGTCGTTTGAACGGGAATGAGATCGCCCGTTCCGAGTGGTATCTCCAGGGTCGTCTGCCGCTGCACACACTGCGGGCTGATATTGACTACGGGTTTGCGGAAGCACATACCACGTACGGAATCATCGGCGTCAAGACCTGGGTCTATCGCGGTGACATTTACGAACAGAAGCGCCGTCAGCCGCAGTCTGTGGGCACCGGGGCATTCTAGTTTCGTGTCCATGGCCGCATGCCGCGCTTTAGGCTGCGGGCATGGGCAGGTCTGAGTTTTGGCAGGGTCTAAAATTTTTGTAAGTTCACGGCGAGAAGCTGGAGTTTCGTTATGTTGATGCCCAAGAAGGTGAAGTACCGTAAGCAGCAGCGCGGCCGTATGAAGGGCAAAGCGTGGCGCGGGTCCGAGTTGGCGTTCGGGGATTATGGTTTGAAGGTCATGGAGTGCGGTTACATTACGGATCGGCAGATTGAAGCCAGCCGTATCGCAATGACCCGTTTTATCAAACGCGGCGGGAAGATCTGGCTCCGCATTTTCCCAGATAAGCCGATCACCAAAAAGCCTGCTGAAACCCGTATGGGTAAGGGTAAAGGCGCACCGGATCACTGGTCCGCTGTCGTCCGCCCGGGCAAGCTTTTGTTCGAGATGGAAGGCGTAGCGCCTGAGGTCGCAATGGAAGCGATGCGGCTTGCTTCGCATAAGCTGCCGCTCAGGACGCGTTTTGTCATGCGTCATGACGTGAAAGCAACTGCAGTCGTTGCAAAGTAAGCTTGGCGACCGGTAATTAGTTTGCGTGGGGAGATGGATCTCCCCGGAAGAGAAAAGACATGGAACTCGAAAAGATCAAGAACCTGAGCGAGACGGAGTTGAAGCACGAGGAGCAGCAGGCCTCGGAGCAGCTCTTTCGCCTTCGCTTTCAGGCCAAGCTGGGGCAGACCGAAGGCGTCAAGAAGATCCGTGGTCTCCGCAAGGACATCGCGCGCATCAAGACTGTAGCCCGCCAGCAACAGCTCGGCATTGCCACTCCGGCAAATGTGGTACCTGCCAAGAAGGCCAAGAAGGGAAGCCGGTAAACCATGACTGACACGAAGCCAGAAACGACCCCATCCTCAACGAATGCGACGGAGCACGTATCGCATCGTAATGAAAAGGTTGGCCATGTCACTTCGACCAAGATGGCGAAGACAATCGTGGTCGCCGTCGAAATGCGCCGTGCACATCCAAAGTACAAGCGCGTCATCAAGACTACTAAAAAGTTCTACGCCCACGACGAAACCAATACCGCCCATGTGGGCGATGTTGTGCGCATTCGTGAGTGCCGGCCGCTGAGCAAGCTCAAACGGTGGAACCTCGAAGAAATCGTGCGCCGCTCGGCACTGGGCCAGATCGAAGATGCGGCTGCACTAGCAGCTAAGTAGCTTCGTTGTTCGAGTCAAGAAGCAGATCCCACCATTTCGGTCGCAATGACAGTTGGTTGGCATTACAGGCTAAGTCAAGGTTTAGGGGAGAGTAAGACATGGCAGTACAGATGAGAACTATGCTTGAAGTGGCGGATAACTCCGGCGCGCGCAAGCTGCAGGTAATCCTTCCCCTTGGCGGATCGAGCGGTAAAAAGGCTGGACTGGGTGATGTCGTCACCGCCGCTGTGAAAGAAGCCTCGCCGGATGGCCAGGTGAAGAAGGGCAAAGTCGTCAAGGCAGTGATTGTTCGCACGCACAAGGAATATCGTCGCCGCGATGGCACATACATCCGGTTCGATTCGAATGCAGCCGTGCTGATCAACGATGCGGGTGAGCCGGTAGGAACCCGCGTTTTCGGGCCGGTCGCCCGTGAATTGCGGGAGAAAAAGTTCCTGAAGATTGTTTCACTGGCGCCCGAAGTCATCTAGCACAGGCTTTGGC
>CAXTNK010000034.1:36681-41085 GCA_964245665.1 uncultured Acidobacteriaceae bacterium | reverse complement strand
GGCTTTGGCTATGAAATCAGTTCCCGCGGCGACGCTTCGCTCCGGTCGGGATGACAAGTAAGCGGTGTTTTCCGGTCGGACGGCCGGCCGAGCGAAGAGAAGAGAGAAAAGTCATGGCATTGAATATTCAACGGAACGACACTGTGCAGGTCATCTCGGGTAGCAGCCGAGGTAAACAGGGCCGCGTGTTGCGCGTGATGCCCGATGCGAACCGCATCCTGGTTGAGCACGTACACGTGATCAAGAAGAACGTAAAGCCGAACCCGCAAAAGAACATCAAGGGCGGCATCGCCGAGCAGGAAGCGCCGATTCACGTTTCGAATGTCCTACTGGTCTGTGGAAGCTGCGGTCCCACACGCGTCGGGCACAAGATTGAAGGCGACACCAAAGTGCGCGTCTGCAAAAAGTGCGGCAACACGCTGGCTCCGAAAAAGAAGTAAGTCGCAAGAGGAAGTCCGTAACGGTAGACGGGCAGTCTGCACCAATCCGAGACCGGACGCACGAGAAAAGAGAGAAACATGGCAATCGAAAAAAAGCAATCCAGACTTCGCAAGAAGTACAACGAAGAGATCAAGCCGGCTTTGCAGAAAGAGCTTGATCTAAAGAACACGATGGCTGTTCCCCGGCTCGAAAAGATCGTGCTGAACATGGGACTTGGCGAAGCGACCCAGAACGTGAAGCTGCTCGATCCACTGGTCGCCGACCTGGCAACCATCGCCGGCCAGAAGCCGGTGACGACCCGCGCAAAGAAGTCAATCGCGGCGTTTAAGGTCCGTGAAGGTATGCCCATCGGCGCCATGGTTACCCTGCGGGGTGAGATCATGTACGAGTTTCTCGATCGCCTGATTTCGATCGGCTTGCCCCGCGTCCGCGATTTCAAGGGCGTCTCGACCAAGAGCTTTGACGGGCGCGGCAACTATACCCTCGGCATTCGCGACCAGCTGATCTTCCCGGAGATCGATTACGCAAAGGTTGAGAAGCTGAAGGGTATGAACATCACCATCGTAACCACCGCTCAGACGGACAATGACGCCCGCGCACTGCTTCGTGCCTTCGGTGTTCCTTTCCGTACAGCTGCCTAGTTCGAGAGGAATTAAGGAATTATGTCTACTACTGCAAAGCGCGTTAAAGATGCGAAGAAGCCGAAGTTTTCCAGCCGCCAGCACAATCGCTGCCAGCTCTGCGGTCGTCCTCGTGCATTCCTTCGCAAGTTCGGCGTCTGCCGTCTTTGCTTCCGCCAGCTTGCACTTCGGGGCGATATTCCGGGTGTTGTAAAGTCCAGCTGGTAAGTCAATCTTGTGTTTAGCCATTTCCGCTGGTTCTTCCGGTAAGCAATCCGGAAGCGAACGGGAGATGAAGGAGAAAGAATGAGTCTGACCGATCCTGTATCCGATTTTCTGACACGTATCCGCAATGCCATCCGGGCCCGCCAGCAGAAGATGGACGTGCCCGCTTCGAAACTCAAGACGGAGATTGCGCGCATCCTGAAAGAAGAAGGTTACATTGCCAACTATAAGGCAACTGAAGAAGAAGGCCGCGCTATCCTGCGTGTCTACCTCAAGTACGGCGCCAACAACGAAGCTGCCATCCGCGACCTAACACGTATCTCGCGCCCCGGCTGCCGTGTGTATGTCGGCCGTGATGAGATCAAGCGAGTCCAGGGAGGGTTCGGTATCTCAATCCTCACTACGCCGCGCGGCGTCATGACTGGCAAGCAGGCGCGTCGCGAGCGTGTAGGCGGCGAAATACTGTGCGAAGTCTGGTAAGTAGTGGCCGCGACCTTCCGTCCAGGGTTCGACGCCTATCGGCGCGGTATCCATGGCTGCATGTTGGCTGATCAAGTGTTTGGAAGAAGTACCGGGTAAGTTGTCCCGGCAGGCTGCAGTGGAACGGTATTTATTCAAGATACCGGGACTCGCAAGCCACAAGGATTAGGAACAATGTCACGTATTGGAAGACAGCCGATTCCACTCCCCAGCGGAGTGAAGTATACGATCCAGGGCAACACTGTCTTGGTCGAAGGCCCGAAGGGCAAGCTCAGCGCCCTGATCGCTCCCGGCATCAGCCTTGAGACCAAGGATGGCCAGATCATTGCGTCACGCCAGAATGAATCACAGGCTGGTGTGCACGGCTTGACTCGTGCACTGGTGTTTAACGCAGTGCACGGCGTTACCCAGGGCTGGACGAAAGATCTCGACATTGTCGGCATCGGCTACCGTGCAGAACTGAAGGGTAAGAACATGGTTGTGTTCACCCTGGGCTATTCCCATCAGATCGAGTTCCCATTGCCCACCGGCATCACGGCGACCATCGATCCGAAGCAGACTCGTATCACTGTGGCCGGTATCGATCGCCAGAAGGTTGGCCAAGTTGCTGCCGATATGCGTTCCTTGCGCAAGCCGGACCCGTACAAAAACAAAGGTGTCCGGTATTCCGACGAAAAGCTGAAGAAGAAGGTCGGCAAGACGGGTTCCAAGTAGTTCTACACACATTTACCGAACGGGGCCGCGAGGCGGCTCCGCTGATAGGAAGAGATATAGATGATTCCGCAGAGACAAAGAAACGAAATTCGTCAGAGAGTCCACTTCCGTATCCGCGAGAAGATGGAGGGCACTGCGCAGCGTCCACGCCTGAACGTCTACCGTTCGTTGAACCATATTTACGCCCAGGTTATTGACGACGCGAACGGCCACACCATTGTTTCGGCCTCGTCGATCGCTGCAAAGCTCAAAACTGGCGGCAATGTCGCTTCCGCGAAGGAGATTGGCAAACTGATTGCCGAGAAGGCGCAGGAAAAAGGCATCAAGAAGGTCGTCTTTGATCGCGGTGGCTACCTGTATCACGGTCGCATCAAGGCCCTCGCCGATGCAGCCCGTGAGGCCGGACTCGATTTCTAGTTCCACGTAACAGCCAGGGATTTACGGATACGCTCGAACGAGGAGCGATCACGCGCATGATAAGAAGGATCAGGAAAAAGCATGGCAATGAAAAAGAAGGTAGACGCCAACCAGTTCAACTTGAAGGACCAGGTCGTTGCGATCAATCGCGTCACCAAGGTTGTCAAGGGCGGTAAGAATATGTCATTCGCGGCGCTGGTCGTGATTGGCGATCCGGCACACGGTGTCGTTGGTTACGGATCAGGTAAAGCGAAAGAAGTGCCGCAGGCGATCCGGAAGGGCATCGAGTCGGCAAAGAAGAATCTGTTCCGCATTAACCTGACAGAAACGACGATTCCGCACCAGGTGCTCGGCCACTTCGGCTCTGGCCAGGTGCTCCTCAAGCCGGCTCCTGAAGGTACCGGTGTCATCGCTGGTGGTGCAGTCCGCGCTGTTATGACTTCTGCCGGTGTACAGAATGTGTTGACCAAGAGCCTCGGCTCGGCCAATCCCCACAACGTGATCAAGGCGACGTTCGATGCCCTGATCCAGTTGCGTGATAAGGCTGAAGTTGCGGCGATGCGTGGCAAGACAGTCGAGGAGCTGAACTAACATGGCAGACGCAACCAATTCGGCAAACGGCAAGACGATGATGAAGCTGCAATACTTCCGGTCAAAGATCGCCACACCGGAGAAGCATAAGCGCGTAATCCATGGGCTGGGCTTTACGCGGCTCAACCAGATCGTGGAGCGCGAGGATACCCCCTCGATCCGCGGGATGGTTAAAGCTGTGCCGCATCTCGTTCGTATTCTCGAGAGCTAGCATTCGAGTGGGCCGGGGTATTCGGGCGCTGTCGTACCGGTAGCCCGCCCACAATGTGTCAAAATAGTATTGGCGCATTTCTACAACCAAATTAAAAGCGAGTCGGGCCTTCCCTCATAAAGGCCTGGCGTTGAGCGAGGAAATACATGGCAACCAATCTTTCCAATCTACGTGCGCCTAAAAACGCAAACAGCAACAAAAAACGTGTCGGTCGCGGTATGGGCTCCGGCATGGGTAAAACGTCTACTCGTGGTCATAAGGGTCAGGGTTCGCGCTCAGGTTCGAGCCTGATGCGCGGTTTCGAGGGCGGCCAGATGCCTTTGCATCGTCGTCTACCCAAACGCGGATTTACCAACATCTTCCGCACCGAGTACGTCGTGATCAACCTGCAGCGCATTGCCGAAGCGCAGGAGCAGCACGGAGCGCACGAAGTCACCATCGACACCTACAAAAGCCATGGTTGGGTTTCGAAGAAGAATGCCCTGATCAAGGTGCTGGGTGATGGCGAACTGACGACTGCAGTCACGATCCATGCGCACAAGTTCTCGAAGTCCGCGCAGGAGAAGATCGAAAAGGCTGGCGGCAAGGCAATCGTACTTGGATCAGAGCCTGCTGCGGTCTAGGTTTTCTTTCCTTACTCTTAAAATTTTCCGGCAGCCGAGTGAACCGACATGTTTGAGAAGTTAGCTAACATCTTCCGTGTAC
>CAXTNK010000034.1:0-36671 GCA_964245665.1 uncultured Acidobacteriaceae bacterium | reverse complement strand
GTCGCAGTTTTTCGATCAGAACAGCGGCTCTGCTCTTGGCCTGGTCGATCTGTTCAGCGGCGGCAACCTGCGTCGCTTTACGGTTTTCGCGCTGGGTATCATGCCTTACATCACGGCATCGATCATCTTCCAGTTGCTGACAGTCGTCTACGAACCTCTTGCAAAACTGCAAAAAGAGGGCGAGATGGGTCGCCGTAAGATCACACAGTGGACTCGTTACCTTACCATCATCCTTGGCGTCGTTCAGTCCATGGCGATTGCGCTGACGCTCTCTGGGCAGCACTACGCACTGATCCCGGGCTTCAGCTTTGTTGCCATGACGGTCGTGACGCTCACTACCGGCACGGCTTTCATTATGTGGCTGGGTGAACAGATCACCGACCGCGGCATCGGTAATGGTATGAGTCTGTTGATTTTTGCCGGTATCGTCGTCGGGCTGCCCCGCGGTATCTCGGAACTATACGATAAGGCGAAGACGCAGGCATGGGGCGCCTTTACCGTTCCCGCACTCATCATCCTGGTAGTCGCGATGGTCGCTATCGTGGCCTTCATTGTTTACGTTGAACGCTCTGAACGCCGTATCCCGGTGCAGTATGCCAAGCGGATTGTCGGTCGCCGCATGACGGGCGGCCAATCGACTCACCTGCCGCTCAAAGTCAACTCCGGCGGAGTCATGCCGGTCATCTTTGCCAGTTCGATCCTCTCCGCTCCTCTGCTCTTCGCGAACGTTGGCTGGGTGCGGAACAGTGCTGTCATGACGCGCATTTTTGACGGTCTGCGCGTTGGTGAGCCTTGGTACGTTCTGCTCCAGGCTGCCGCCATTGTCTTCTTTGCTTACTTCTACATCTCAATTGTCTTCCGACCTGATGATATTGCTGACAACATGCGCAAGTATGGCGGCTTTATTCCAGGTATCCGTCCCGGCAAGCGGACGTCAGATTACATTAATGACATCCTGACCCGCATCACACTGGTTGGTGCTATCTACCTGATCCTTATCACGCTGATCCCGACCATCCTGATCAGCGGTATTCACCTCAATGATCTGCCTTTCGTCGGGTTCATCTTCGACAAATTCCCGACCTGGGTCACGCACGGTCTGGGCATCACATTCTATTTCGGCGGCACCTCGTTGCTGATCGTCGTCGGTGTGGCGATGGACACCGTCAACCAGATCGAGTCGCAGCTCATCATGCGCCACTATGAAGGCTTCTCGCCACGCAGTGGCCGCGTGCGCGGTCGCAAGGCGTGGTAACTGGATTGGTAGCGCCGCTCGTGGACGAACCGCACATCGAGCTCGTGTTGCTGGGACCGATCCTGCTCCTCGGCGCACCGGGAGTTGGCAAAGGTACCCAGGCCAAGGCACTCATGGCTGCGTGGGGCATTCCGCAAATCTCAACTGGAGATATTCTTCGTGAGATTAAAAACCACGCGACCGTCCCCAGTGCTTTAGCCGAACGTCTCCTCAGTGCGGGAAAATTGCCTCTTGAGGACATGCAGAAAATGCAGCAGGGCAAGCTGGTCTCTGACGGACTGGTCAACGAGATGGTCGCCGCCCGGCTCACCTCGCCCGACACTCGGCTTGGCTACATTCTGGACGGCTATCCGCGGACCCTGGCCCAGGCCAACTGGCTGGATGAGCGGCTTCATTCCATTCCCGGCAATCTCGACGTAGTTGCGATCAGTATTCAGGTCGAGTATACTAAATTGCTGCGTCGAATCACCGGACGTAGGAGTTGCCCTACCTGCGGACGCATTTACAACGTCTACCTTCATCCACCGAAGCACGACATGCGTTGTGACGATGACCAAACCCCACTCGAGCAACGGGCGGATGACGTCGAGAGTGTATTTGAGCAGCGAATCAAGACCTATGAAGCGCAGACGGCTCCGGTCGTCGAGCATTATCGTGGGCAGGGGCGTTTTGCTGAAGTTGACGGTGAACTGCCGGTCGACGAAGTCACCAGAAGTATCAAAGTGGCAGTAGCCCGGTTGCGCAAGTAATACTTCAGCTTCAAGAAGTAGATCTGAGTGAGTGTTAACTCACTCCGGACTAAGTTTGAAAGGAATTTCCGGCCTATGGCCATTGTTCTAAAAACGCCGCAGCAGATCGAGAAGATGCGGCGCAGCGGCAACGTCGTCCGGCAGGTACTGGACCACGTGCGCGCAATGGTTAAGGTGGGTGTGACGACCTGGGACCTCGAAGAGGCGGCAGCGGCCAGGATGGAAGAACTTGGCGCGAAACCGGCGTTCAAAGGGTATCCAGGCGCTGGCGGTACGAAATTTCCCTGCGTGCTCTGTACATCGGTCAACGCTGAAGTCGTTCATGGCATCCCTTCGGCCAAGCGCACGCTTCGTGAAGGGGACATTGTGTCAGTCGATTGTGGCGTCATCATCGATGGCTATTACGGCGATTCTGCAACGACGATCGCTGTTGGTGCGATTGACAAGAAGGCGCAGCGATTGCTCGAGGTAACAGAGAGGTCTCTGGAGCGTGGTATTGCCGCGGTTAAACCGGGTGCGACCTTGGGCGATGTTGGTGCGGCTGTACAGGAAGTAGTAGAAGCAGACGGGTTTTCGGTGGTACGGGAGTTTGTGGGTCACGGAATCGGAACCAAGATGCACGAAGACCCGCAGGTGCCGAACTATGGCCAGCGGGGCAGGGGCATGAAACTACGGCCCGGCATGGTAATTTGTATCGAACCGATGGTCAATATCGGGGCGGCCGGGGTGCAGGTGATGAAAGATGGTTGGACCGCGGTCACGGAAGATGGCAGCCTGAGTGCCCATTTCGAGCACACAGTGGCAGTGACGGAAGATGGCGCTACAGTCCTTACCCTTTAGGGGATTCGCACTGCTGGCCTGTAGAATAAAGAATGGTAGTTGACACGCAAGGCGTGGTTCGCTGGCTCGCATAGCCGGACGAACGGAAAACAGGATACGGATTGTCGAAGGAAGACGCGATTGAGGTTATGGCAACAGTCGTTGAGACGTTGCCCAATGCGATGTTTAAAGTGGAGCTTGAAAACAAGCACCAGGTTTTAGCCCATGTCTCGGGTCGTATGCGGAAGAATTTCATCCGTATCCTCCCAGGTGACAGGGTTGCCGTAGAACTGAGCCCTTACGATCTAACGCGCGGGCGCATTGTCTACCGGTACAAGTGATCGTTCCTGCCATCTCGCAGCCTGGGACTGGCGGTGACGGAATAGTTTATCCAAAGCAAAGCGGATAGACGCAACATGGTACATCGCCGGGGTTCAACTGGCGGAAGGTTGGAGTCGTTATGAAGGTTCGTGCATCCGTAAAGCCGATTTGTGACAAATGCAAGGTCATTCACCGCAATGGTGTTGTCCGTGTTATCTGCGAAATCGCAAAGCATAAGCAGCGTCAGGGTTAATCCTGGTTCTGTCTCACCCGTGCTGTCCGTCGTATGAACTGGGCTAGTTAGCCGAAATGAAGGCTTGCGTTGAACCCGGACACCACTTGGCAGGCTCTGTAGAGCAGAGCATAACCGTTGACCGCCGGTGAAGCTGGCAGTCGGCATAGTGAAGGATACACATGGCACGTATTGCTGGCGTCGATCTGCCCCGCAACAAGCAGGCACGGATCGCGCTCACGTATATTTTCGGTATCGGTAACCCGCGCGCAGCCAAAATTCTGACGCTCGCGGACATCGATCCGTTCAAGAAGATCCAGGAACTGAGCGAAGAAGAGATCAACCGTATTCGCCAGGTCATCGAATCGCAGGGCGGTGTTGAAGGCGATCTGCGCAAAGATGTTTCGATGAACATCAAGCGCCTGATCGACATTCAGTCCTACCGCGGCCTGCGCCATCGCCGTAACCTGCCAACGCGCGGCCAGCGTTCACACACCAATGCGCGTACCCGCAAAGGACCGCGTAAGGGCACAGTGACGGGCAAGAAGAAGGTGACCAAATAATGGCTAAGGAACAAAAAGGCGCCGGCAAGGCCGGGAAGAATAAAAAATTCAAGAAGCGCGAACGAAAGAATGTGCCATTTGGTCTCGTGCACATCCAGGCTTCGTTCAACAACACGATCGTCACCATCACAGACAACCAGGGCAATACGCTATCGTGGAAGAGCTCGGGCTCGCTCGGCTTCCGTGGTTCGCGTAAAGGAACTCCATTCGCAGCGCAGCAGGCGGCAGTGAATGCTGCAAACCAGGCCCGCGATCACGGCCTGCGTTCGGTGGATGTACGCGTCAGCGGTCCCGGCTCCGGACGCGAATCGGCTGTCCGTGCGCTGGCTGCCGCCGGAATCGAAGTGCGTTCCATCCGGGACGTTACGCCGATTCCGCACAACGGTTGCCGTCCGCCCAAGCGTCGGCGCGTCTGAGTTGATGCCTTGCCTGACGAAGAAAGAGCATGTCGCTTCGTTCAGGATGACAAATAAATGGGGACCGGGACGAAGAGCTTCATGCTCGTAAACCGGTCGACCTCTGAACCAGGAGAAATTACGTGGCACGTTATACCGGACCAGTCTGCCGCCTTTGCCGTCGCGAAGGCATGAAGCTTTTCCTCAAGGGCACCAAGTGCCATACGGACAAGTGCCCCATCGAGAAGCGCAACTTCGCCCCCGGCCAGCACGGCCGCGATCGCAAGGCCAAGATTGTCGGCTACGGTCTGCAGCTGCGGGAAAAGCAAAAGGCAAAGCGTATCTATTTCACCCTGGAAGGCCAGTTCCGCGCCTACTACGAGAAGGCATCGCGTCAGACAGGCGTCACCGGCGAATTGCTCCTGCAGCAGCTGGAGCGTCGTCTGGACAACGTTGCGTACCGCCTCGGCTTCGCTTCCTCACGCCGCCAGTCGCGCCAGATCGTGCGGCACGGCCACGTCGAAGTGAATGGCAAGAAGGTCAATATTCCTTCCTACCAGGTGTCCGTTGGGGACGTCATCAAGATCCGCGAGAACAGCAAGAAGATGACCGTGCTCGAGTCATCTACCGAGTTTGCCAGCCACAACCAGGCACCTGCATGGCTGCAGGTCGACCACAAGGAACTGACCGGCAAGATCATCGCCCTGCCCAAGCGCGAAGATGTTCACCTGCCAGTGAATGAGCAGCTGATCGTCGAACTGTACAGCAAGTAACGAGCTGCACGGCGAGTAAGACTTTGATTTTCACCGGACGCTTGCGAAGGTGTCCGGAGGCACCACCACCATCCCTTACCAGGAGAAAACCGGTCGTCCACGGCAGAATGCTTCGCACGTGCGGCTATGAAGGAGTAACCGATGCTTTGGAGAGGATTCCAAAAACCGAAACGTCTCGCTCTCGAGAACGAGACACTCACCGAGAAGTATGGCAAGTTCAGCGCACAGCCCTTTGAGCGCGGCTTCGGCACGACCATTGGCAATGCACTACGCCGCGTCCTGCTGTCTTCTATTGAAGGCGCAGCCGTCACCGCAGTAAAAATTGAAGGCGTACTGCATGAGTTTCAATCGATTCCGGGCGTAGTCGAAGACGCGACCGACATCATCCTGAACCTGAAGCAGATTCCGTTCAAGCTGAATGGCGAAGGCCCAAAGGCCCTCTACCTGCGCGCCGACACCGCCGGTGTCATCACCTCGGGCATGATCGAAGCCGACGGTGATGTAGAGATTCTCGACAAGGACGTCTACATCGGAACCGTGAGCGAAGGCGGCAAGCTGGACATGGAAATGCGCCTCAAGCGTGGACGCGGCTATGTCTCTGCCGATAAGAACTTCGATGGCGATCTCGGCATCGGCTTCATCCCGGTCGACTCTGTTCATTCCCCCGTGCGCAAGGTCAATTACATCGTCGAAGCAGCCCGTCTTGGTCAGATTACGGACTACGACAAGCTGTCGCTCGAAGTCTGGACCAATGGTTCGGTTCTTCCCGCCGACGCAGTAGGTCTTGCCGCCAAGCTCTTGAAAGACCACATGACCATCTTCATCAACTTTGAAGAGGAAATGGAAGCCGAGCACGTCGCCGACGAAGGCCGCATGCAGCTCCGTAACGAGAATCTCAATCGCTCGGTCGAAGAGCTTGAGCTTTCCGTGCGCAGCTACAACTGCCTGAAGAACGCAAATATCCAGACCATCGGCGAACTGGTGCAGAAGACCGAACCGGAGATGCTGAAGACCAAGAACTTTGGTCGCAAGTCGCTCAACGAAATCAAGGAAATTCTGGCCCAGATGGGCTTGTCGCTCGGCATGAAGATTGACGAGAATGGCAATGCCGTCCCCGGACCGACCAGCATCCTGCCTGCGCAGGCGCTGGCGCAAAGCTACAACCGCTACGACGACGACGATGACGACGATGATGATGTATTCGACGTCAACGACGCGCCGCTGCAGAACGAACCAGAGAACTTCTAGGAAAGGTAAGTCGGCCAGTCGCGACCGGGTGCCCAGGTCTGAATCTTCAGACCTGGGACCATAGCCAACTGACATAAGCTTCACGCCGACAATCGAGACTCGCCATGCGTCACCGTAAAGCTGGATTTAAATTAGGCCGGAACACGAGCCACCGCCGCGCCATGTTGCGAAACCTCGTGACCTCGATTCTGCTCGAGGACCGCGTCCACACCACCATCACCAAGTGTAAGGCAGCCCGTCCGCTGGTCGAGAAAATGATCACGCTCGGTAAAAAGGGGGACCTGCACTCTCGCCGTCAGGCCCTGTCCTACATGATGACCGACGAGTCTGTAACCCGTCTTTTCGAAGTCGTCGCACCACGCTACGGCGATCGCCAGGGTGGCTATCTGCGTATCGTCCGCACCGGTTTCCAGAAGGGCGATGGCGCTGAGAAGGCCTTCATCGAACTGCTGGGCTCCGAATCGCTACTGGACGAAAAGCGCCAGAAGCGCGCGGAAATCAAGGCCAAGCGTCGCGAAGAAATGGACAAAGCCATCTCCGAAGAACAAGGCGAAAACCCCGCCGCCTAGGTACTCGCCGTACGGGCGTCGGCGCTTTTTGGCGCTTATCTCGGTTGGCCCGCTGTCGTTATTTCATTTAAAGAAAAGCGCATCCTCATGGGTGCGCTTTTCTTATGCGGGAAGCGCCCTACAAAATTCTGAGGACCAGGTAAGCTTCAGTGAACAGACAAGATGCCGATCAAAGCTTATTACAGCGCACCAGTTTCTGCGTTTTTGACAGATGATGCCGAGCGTATCCTCGGAGTTCTGACCACGGAGCATCATCATGCTCTGGAGGAACAGCAGAGATGGGCATGGCTTCAACAGATCTCACTCCTTAAATCTGTTCTCACCAATCTCACGCGAGGGTGGCTTTTTCTTGAGTTCTTTATTCCCCGGATGGGGAAGCGCGTAGATGCTGTGCTGATTGCGCAAAATATTGTCTTCGTTATTGAATTTAAGGTAGGAGCTCGCGACCACACAGCAAGCGGCTTTGATCAAGTCGAAGACTACGCACTTGACTTGAGAATTTCCACGAGGGTAGCCATTTCGTTGCAATCGTTCCCATTCTGGTCGCAAGTGAGGCCAAGCGCAAGCCGATGGCTGAACTAAGATTTGCAGCCGACCTGGTCGCTTCGCCGATCGGTGCAAACAAGGACGATGTCGGGACGATCATCGAAAGCATCTGCGCGACGCACGCTTTTCCGTCGCTTAACGTTGCAAGGTGGACGTCAGAAGGCTACAAACCGACTCCAACGATCGTTGAAGCGGCGGAGATTCTATATCGCACACACAGCGTTAGTGATATTCGGCGCCGCGATGCCAGCGCTAAAAATCTGAGACAGACGAGCGCCAAGGTCGGTTCGGTGATCGATCAGGCGCGTCTTAGCCGCACGAAGGCAAACTGCTTTGTGACTGGCGTTCCCGGATCGGGTAAGACTCTTGCGGGTCTAAACATCGCTACCAGGCGCTCAGATGAACACGAAGATGAGCACGCAATCTTCTTATCCGGCAACGGCCCGCTCGTCGACGTCCTGAGGGAAGCGCTTGCTCGGGATAAGGCCTCTCGCGAAGGAATCTCCAAAAAGTTAGCGGGACGTGAGGTACGCAGCTTCATTCAGAATATCCATCATTTTCGAGATCATTATGTGGGCAATAACGACATCCCTGTTGAGAAGGTGGTCGTATTTGACGAAGCACAACGCGCTTGGACTCGTGAGCAGGCGGCTAGTTTCTGCAGCGTAAGCGCGGCCAGTACGACTTCAATATGTCAGAGCCGGAATTCCTCATCAGCGTCATGGATCGCCACACGGACTGGTGTACAGTCGTGTGCCTTATTGGCGGAGGACAGGAGATCAATACGGGAGAGGCCGGCATCTCCGGGTGGATAAGCGCTCTCGAAACGACGTTTCCTCTTTGGCAGGTGCACGTTTCATCTCGTATATCACTTCCTGAATATGGCTCCCAAGGTCAGGTGCAGGAATTTCTGGCATCATCAATGGTTCGCTCAGATGAAGACTTACATCTCTCCGTCTCAATGCGCTCATTCCGGGCGGAAGCTCTTTCGCAGTTTGTAGGTCAAGTGGTCGATAATGAGCCCGAAGCTGCGCGTATGACGTACAGTGGTATCCAAGCAGCTTACCCAATCTACTTGACCCGCAGCCTTTCCACCGCAAAGGCGTGGCTCCGCAAGAGAGCTCGAGGAAGCGAACGTTATGGCCTGGTCGCCGCATAGGGCGCACAGCGGCTAAAGCCGGCTGGGATTCACATCAAGGTGGCCGTTGATCCAACGAACTGGTTTCTCAATGGAAGTACAGATGTTCGATCTTCCTACTACCTTGAGGATGTGGCCACCGAGTTTGCGGTTCAAGGCTTAGAACTGGACTGGGTGGGCGTTTGCTGGGATGGAGATTTCCATCACAATAGAAAGCGATGGATCATGCAGGCTTTCAAAGGTACTAAGTGGCAGTCAGTGAGGGACGAGTCTAAGCGTCTCTATCTGAAGAATGCATATCGTGTGATCCTTACGCGAGCGCGACAAGGAATGATTCTCTTTATCCCGAATGGTGATACTTCCGACGCGACTCGCCCACCATCCTTTTACGATGGAACGGTCGAGTATCTTCAGCGTTGCGGAATTCCTCTTCTTGATTGATATCAGCGAGGCGCTCCTCTCATTTCTTTATGACCCACAAGAGAGCAACAGATGTGTCGACTGCCCCGGCCGAAGTAAATGCATTGCATGCAAGGCCCCGCTCCGCCAGAATTAGGCATGCCTCGAAGTCTCGTTCTACTCGCAGCTCTTTTGTTCTCAATCCAGCTGTCCGCCCAGGCGCCCGCCTCCATCACCACAGACCCAGCGCCGGACAAAGCCGCGCCTGCAGCAATGGAAGGCTTCCAATTACCCAGTCATGGCTCCATGCTGAATGCGCTGTTCTACGAAGCGGCAGGGGCAGGCCCACATGGAACAGTCGTTATGCTGCATGGCTTTCCCGGCAATGAGAAGAACCTCGACCTGGCGCAGGCCATCCGGCGGGATGGCTGGAACGTCCTTTATTTCGACTACCGCGGCAGCTGGGGTTCTCCCGGTACCTTCAGCTTCCAGCACTCCATCGAAGACGCGAACAGCGCGCTCGTCTACCTGCGCGATCCGGCGAACGCAAAGCATCTACGTTCCGACCCATCCCGGATAGTCCTCTTCGGGCACAGTATGGGTGGCATGATCGCGCTCTACACGGCCGCGCATGATGACAAAGTCCTGGCCGTCGGTGTCATCTCCGCAGCAGATATGGCAGGACGCGCGCAGTTGCGTGCAGGGTCGGACGCTGCAGCGAAGAAGCAGCTCCTGGCTGGTGTCTCAGAAGCATTGGCGGCTGAGGGAATGGCGCCACTGGCAGGCTGCACGCCGGACGGACTGGCCACCGAACTCATCGAGCATCCCGAGTGGGCTCTGGCAAGCGATGCGGCCGGGCTCAAACTGACCCCGATGCTGATTGTGACCTCAGATGATGGTCTTGCCGAGCCGGCAGACAAGCTTGCTGCAGCTGTATCGGCCGAAGGGAACGACCGCATCCTGACGGCGCACATCGCTACCGATCACTCCTACTCCGACAAGCGGATCGAGATGGAGTCAGAAGTCATCCGCGGCCTCGAAGCATTACCCGCACACTGAGGCCGCGAACGTTTTCGCCACATTATCTTGCCATCCCGATCGAAGCGGAGGAATCTGCGTTCATTCCAACGGCGCAGATTCCATGACTATGAGCCAACGACTCGGCACACTTGCTACGCGTTGTGATTCTCACTGATATGCTTCATCGCAATCGCGAGCGCCCCCGCCCCGAGAGCCTTGATGGCGGTGGGATGCTCGGCATAAATCTCGCTGATCCTGCCCACAATCCCGGGATTCTCCTGGTGCACATTAGCGGCCAGTGCCTGCACTTCGTTCGGATCGACAGCAGCAGCCTGTTCCGGCGTGACCGACGTCTGACCCTGCTGCAGCATGCCGGTCAGCGGCGAACCAGGATGGCTCTGCGTAAACTGAGCCAGCACTGCCGGACCTGCCGCGGCCAGCAGCGTTCCCAGCATGCCTGCCTGGGCGCCGCTATTCCCATTGGAGAAGAGTCTGGACGCCATTTCGCCAAAGCCGCCTGATCCGCCGGAACCCAGCGCAGACGCTAGTCCACCGGCCATGGTGGAACTCGGTACATTCTGCGCCACCTGATCGAAATGCTCTTCAGGATTGCCAGCTGGCACATTGCCACCTGCATACTGCTTCAACATGTCGCCAATCCCGGATAGAAAACTCATGATGGATTCCTCTTTGAAAAATGTGTTTATGCGAAAGATATGTTGATCCAAAAAAATGTATTGATCGACTCAGCACCGTGTTCACTGATCGGTCAGCCGCAAGCGAGCGCACACCCGGCTTGTCCACGCTGTTTCACGCAGGACAGCCGGGCATAGTTGCGAGTGTTCTAGTGTGCAGCCATTGTGCCTGAGGCAGCCGGCTTCTTGCCCATCTGTGAAGGCTTTGCCATGTGCGCGCCCATCTTCTGCGCATCGGCTTCACTCATGAACTGGCCATGCTTCGTCTTGCCATAAAACTGGTCGTCCTTGTGGTAGACCTTAGTGCCGGTATTCACCCAGACCATGCCCTTGGACTTCGCGTCAGCGATCTGCGCGTCTGTCGGCATCGCGGAAGATGAACCACTCATCGTCGAACCAGACATGGTTGAGCCGGACATGCTGCCCGACTGCGCCGGCTTGGCCGTTCCCATCGTGCTCTGTGCAACCAGACCTGTGCCCATCATCAAGCTTGAAGCAATCGCAGCGACTGCCAGGGAGTATTTACAACAATTGAATTTCATTGCTATGTGTCCTTTCAAGACCCTTCGCAGGGTACATCCAGAATCTGTCAACAACCAGTCCATAATCCACTCTGATGCGAAAACTTTCGTCTGACGGGAAGGACTATGCCCCGGCAACCGTCGGGCTATGGAAAACGGGGCCCCGCGGGTCTCGCTTTTGAGACCTGAGTTCTCCGTCCACAATCGTTGCGGGGATCAGGAAACTGGAACGTTCACGAAACTCGAAGTGTCCTCGAACCGCCCGTGGCGACCCGTGCGCAGATGCTGCCAAGTCCGATCAAGGGTATGTGCTCCCGATGCAAATGATAAGCATCCTCGATGAATGCCACCCCGTTATTGAAGTCGCAATCTGCATGCAGTACTGGAAGCGGCAGGATACTGGCGAGACAGCAGGCTCCGATGGCTCCGATCCCGCGGATCATTGTTTACCATCCGTGCTGTCATCCGGAGCGACGAGTTTCCTGCTGCCATTGCCCGACGGCGCATTCACCTGCGGGATACCGAACTGTCCGCTCAAATGCGACAACATGCCCGGGTCCGGAACGCCGTCGATGCAGACAAACGAAAGCTCTATTTCTTCTGCACTCAGGATCACCATGCCGGTCGACTTGCCGTTGACTCTATGCATCCAGACGGCGGCCACGCAGCGCAATGGAGAAAACCATCGCCTGGTGCTCTCGTAACAGCATCGGAAAATGTTCTGGTCCCAAGCTCAGCCTCTATGCCTTCGCACGCTAATACCCAGCAACGCGGCTATTGAAATGCAAAATGTTTCAGGAAAATTGCAGTTCGGCATGACTACCCTTGGCGGCTCGTCTGAATTGCGAAATGCACTACCATGTCGGCATGGCCACTCTTCCCATTTTTGTCGTCGATGCCTTTACTGCCGAGCCGTTCAAGGGAAATCCTGCAGCCGTCTGCCTGCTCGCCAATCCCGCGCAGCCGCGCACCGATGCCTGGATGCAGTCGCTGGCAGCCGAGATGAACCTTTCAGAAACAGCTTTCCTTTTGCCTAACGGAGACGGCTTCAACCTTCGCTGGTTCACGCCAACCCGGGAGGTCGACCTGTGCGGCCACGCCACGCTTGCCAGCGCACATTTTCTTTGGGAGAGCGGCGTTCTCACCGCAGGCGAGACTGCTCGTTTCCACACGCGCAGCGGCCTGCTGACAGCAACGCGCGCAGACGATTGGATTGAACTGGATTTCCCCACCGGCGCTCCGCGCGAAGTCGAAACACCCTCCGCCCTGCAGGTCGCTCTGGGCGAGAATACGCTTCTCCATGTAGCGCAGAACAGGATGGATCTGCTCGTCGAGATTGCATCGGAAGCAAACGTCCGCGCATTGCAGCCGAACATGGAACGGCTCGCGAGTATCGATGTTCGCGGCGTCATCGTTACTGCGCAGAGCTCGACCGAGTACGACTTTGTGTCCCGCTGTTTTTACCCGCGGGTAGGCGTGCCGGAAGATCCCGTCACCGGCTCCGCGCACACCGCACTCGCTCCCTACTGGGCAAAGAAACTTGGCAAGCAGAAACTATTCGCCTACCAGGCCTCAATCCGAGGCGGAGAGCTACGCTTGGAACTCCAAGGCGACCGCGTGAAAATCAGCGGCCAGGCAGTCACTGTCTGGCGCGGCACACTCGATGCAAATATTTGAGTGTCTTGTGAATTAGCTTGGTTCTTCAAGCCACTGAACCGCGTGCCCCCCACATCTCGCTTTTGAGACGTGGGTTCTACAGCATTTCGCCCAGTTACATTTACGAAGCCTTTGGCTTCCACCGCAGGATTGGTTTGCGCGCCGCCGTCGTTTCATCCAGCCGCGAGATACGCGTCGCATGCGGCGCATTCAGAATGATTTCAGGATTTTCATCCGCCTCGCGCGCAATCTGCTGCATCGCGTCGATAAACAGGTCCAGTTCTTCCTTCGATTCGCTCTCCGTCGGCTCGATCATCAACGCACCCGGCACGATCAGTGGAAACGAAACAGTGTAAGGATGAAATCCGTAATCAATCAGCCGCTTCGCGAGGTCGCCTGTTTTCAAGCCCTTCGCCTGCTGCTTGCGATCACTGAAAACCACCTCGTGCATCGATGGAGTCGGATAGGGAAGCTCATAGTAGCCTTCGAGCTTCTTCCGAATATAGTTCGCATTCAACACGGCATCTTCTGTCGTCTGGCGAAGGCCGTCCGGCCCATTCGCCAGGATGTAAGCCAGCGCGCGAACGAACATTCCAAAGTTGCCGTAGAACATGCGCACGCGTCCAACCGACTGTGGACGATCGTAGTCGAAACGCAGCACGCCATCCGCGCCTTCCACAACAACTGGTGTCGGCAGAAACGGCTCGAGAATCTTCTTGCAGGCCACCGGACCTGAGCCCGGCCCACCCCCACCATGCGGCGTGGAAAATGTCTTGTGCAGGTTCAGGTGCATCACGTCGACGCCGAAATCACCCGGCCGCGTTTTGCCGACCAGCGCATTCATATTCGCGCCATCCATGTAGAGCAGAGCGCCTTTTTCATGCAGCACATCCGCGATCTTGTGGATCTCGCTTTCAAACACACCGATGGTCGACGGATTCGTCAGCATCAGCGCCGCGGTTTCATTGGTCACCATCTGTGCGAGGCGCGAAACGTCTACCATGCCATGCGCATTCGATGGCAGGTTCTCCACTTCGTAGCCGCAGAGCGCAGCAGTCGCCGGGTTGGTGCCGTGGGCGGAATCGGGAACAATGATCTTGCGCCGCGCGTCACCCTGCGCCTGGTGATAGGCACGCGTCAGCAGGATGCCGGTAAACTCACCATGCGCGCCTGCCGCCGGCTGCATGGTGATTGCATCCATGCCGGTTATCTCGATCAGACACTGTTGCAATAGCTTGATGATCTGCAGTGAGCCCTGCGAGAGCGATTCGGGCTGGTATGGATGCGCCTCGGCGATCCCTTCAAGACGCGACACCATCTCGTTCACGCGCGGGTTGTATTTCATTGTGCAACTGCCCAGCGGGTACATGCCGAGATCGATCGCATAGTTCCACGTAGAGAGCCGCGTGAAATGCCGGATGATCTCGATCTCACTCAACTCCGGCAAGTAACCCATGTCTTCGCGCGCCGCCGAGCCAAGCAGGGCCTTTGCATCTACTTCCGGCACATCGAGCGGCGGCAGGCGATACGCCTTCTTGCCAGGCGACGACTTCTCGAAAATCAACGCTTCATTCTGCGACAGGTGCGCAGAAACTTTGTGCCGCGTGCCGACAAACGGCGCTGCTTTTTCTTCTACGGCCTTCTCTGTATCAATCACTGTCGTTGCCATCGTGGATAGCCCTTTCTACGCGCGTGCCAGCAGCTTTTCACTGACCGCGGCCTTTGCCACCACTTCGGCAGCATGGTCAATCTGTTGCTTGGTCGTCAATTCCGTTGCGCACCAGAGCGTCGCATTGCCCAGCTCCGGATACCATCGCGCCAGCGAAAGGCCGCCGATAATTTTCTGCTCCAGCAACTGCGCATTCAGTTCATCGGGATTCGTCGCGGTCTGCAGAACGAACTCGTGAAAGCGAGGCGCGCCCGTGAATAGCAGCTTCGCGTCGTCTCCTGCAGAGATCGTTTTAGCCGCGTAATCCGCCTTCGCCAGATTGTGAATGGCCAGGTCGCGAATGCCTTCCTTGCCATACACCGTCATGAAGATCGTCGCCATCAGCGCAACCAGCGCCTGGTTCGTGCAGATATTCGATGTCGCTTTTTCGCGGCGGATATGCTGCTCGCGCGTCGACAGTGTCAGTACAAAACCACGTCGGCCATTCTTGTCCTTGGTCTCGCCGCAAAGCCTGCCCGGCATCTGCCGCAGAAATTTTTCCTTCGAAGCAATCACGCCGCAATACGGACCGCCATAGCTCATCGCGACACCGAACGACTGCGCTTCGAGCGAGACAATATCTGCTTCTTTCGGTGGCAGGATCGCGCCGAGCGAAATTGCCTCGGCAATCGAAACAATCAACAGCGCACCCTTTTTGTGAACGATCTCCGCGATCGCCGGGATATCTTCAACGACGCCGAAAAAGTTCGGCGACTGCACCAGGACGCACGCCGTCTTGTCCGTCAAAGATGCTTCGAGTTCCTTCAGATCCAAGCGACCGTCTTCACCATAGCCGACGAGGTTTTTCGTGATTCCCTGGTGCTGCGCATAGGTGGTCAGCACTTCGCGATATTCCGGATGCACCGTCTTCGCAACCAGCGCTTCGGTGCGGCCAGTCACGCGCACTGCCATCATTACGGCTTCCGCCGCGCCGGTCGAACCGTCATACATTGATGCGTTAGCGATCTCCATTCCGGTGAGTTCGCAGATCATCGTCTGAAATTCGAAGATCGCCTGCAGCGTGCCCTGCGTGATCTCGGCCTGGTACGGCGTGTAGGACGTCAGAAACTCGCCGCGCTGCACTAGTGCATCAATCACCACTGGCTTGTAGTGTCGATACGCGCCCGCGCCCAGGAAACTCGAGTAGCCGAGAGCATTATGCGCAGCGGCAGCCTTGAAGTGATCGACAATCTCTGACTCACCCATCTGGCGCGGAATCACCAGGTCGCGCTCCAGGCGATACTCCGCCGGCACACTGGAAAACAGGTCATTGATAGAAGACACGCCGATCTCCCCCAGCATCGTCTTCCGTTCTGCATCTGACTTCGGCAAATAACGCATCGATATCCTTCCGGTCGCCAGAGTTTAAAGCTGGCTTCTTGTGCCGCTGCGCCACGTCATCCCGACCAAAGCGCTTCATCTTGTCATCCCGACCGGAGCGAAGCGTAGTGGAGAGATCTGCATCTCCACAGTTCAATGCAAGCACCTCTGTGCGTACATGCTCGGCGAATCAGCCATGACTCTTACTTCACTCAGACTTAATGCGTCTCTTCTTTAACAAACGTCTCGTACGCTTCGCCGGTCAGTAGTTCATTCACCTGCGATGGATCACTGATCTCGACCTTCAGAATCCACGAAGTATGCGCGTCCGTGTTGATTTTCTCCGGCGCCGTCGCCAGTTCTTCGTTCACTTCTGTAACTGTACCTGTCACGGGTGCATATAAATCAGACACGGCTTTCACCGATTCGACCGAGCCGAAAGTCTTGCCCTTTTCAATCGTGGAACCAATCTTTGGCAGGTCGACATACACAATGTCGCCAAGCGAGTTCTGTGCGTAGTCAGTTATGCCGATCTTGCCATGCTGACCATCGATATCGATCCACTCATGTTCGCGCGTGTAGCGGTAATTTGCCGGGTAGGCCATGCAATCGTTCTCCACTCGTATTGTAAGTTGACTCGAACCTGCCGCTCTTGTCCCGGGGCAAACTTTTTCGCCCTGTCAGCGCTGCCGACAGACACTGTTCCTACTGCGCAGCTGTCTTTTTCGGACGCTTGTAAAAAGGCAGTTGCACCACCACCGCTTTCGCAAGGTTGCCGCGAATTTCGATCATCACTTCACTGCCCGGCGCCTGGTACTCCATCGGTAGATGCGCCATGGCGATGTTTTTCTTCAGGAAAGGAGCAGGCGAGCCTGATGCGACTATGCCAATCTGCTTCCCGTCCGCGTCCTTGATCATGTAACCATCGCGCGCTATGCCGCGGCCCACCATCTCCAGGCCAACCAGCCTGCGCTTCGGGCCACCCGCAGCCTTCAGTGCGAGCAATGCTTCCGAGCCAACGAACGCGCCCTTGTCGAACTTCGCATAGCGATCAAGCCCGGCTTCGAATACGTTGATCTCGTCCGAAATCTCATGCCCATACAGCGCCATCGCGCTCTCCAGCCGCAGCGTATTCCGCGCACCCAGGCCGCACGGGAGGATACCGAACTCTTCACCCGCCGCCAGCACTTCGTTCCACACCCGCACACTGGTCGGCTCATCCGACGGCACATAGATCTCGAAACCGTCCTCACCCGTATACCCAGTGCGGGCAATCATCACGTTGTGCAGACTGCAGACCGTTCCCCACGTGAACCAGTAATTCCTGATCCCTGACAGGTCGCGGTCGGTCAGCTTCTGCAGTGTCGCTTCCGCCTTCGGTCCCTGGATCGCCAGCTGTGTATAGTAATCCGAGTAATCCGACACATGCACGGAATGCATTGCGCCAACGTTCTGCCGCACCCAGCTCACGTCCTTCTCACGCGTTCCGGCATTGATGACCAGCAGGTAATCGTTATCGCTGAACTTGTGCACGATCACGTCATCGACGAATGTGCCATTGGGATACAGCATTGCCGAATAGTGCGCCTGGCCCGTCTGCAGTTTCGACGCATCATTCATCGAGATCTTCTGCACTGCCGCCAGCGAGCCCGGCCCGCGCAGTTGAATGTCGCCCATATGACTCACGTCAAACAAGCCGACGCCAGTACGCACAGCCATGTGTTCGGCAATCAGCCCGGAATACTCAACCGGCATGTCCCATCCTCCAAAGTCGACCATCTTTGCCCTGTGAGCGCGATGGGTGGCATTCAAGGCAGTTTTTCGTATGGCGGCGGGCGCTTGGATCGGGGTCTGCGTGGGAGTGGACAAGGGAATTGATCCTTTTGGAAGAGTCTTCCGAACTACTCAGGTTAGCATCGGGAGGGCATTGCTCGGGTGCGCCAGCCTGATGTTGCTCCTCATGACGCTGAAATTGCACCGGGCAATGTGCAATTTAGAGTAATTCACCCTGCGGTAATCAAATTTATCGTTACCGAGCGAGTTTAAACGTGCAAACACTCGACACTCTTGTTAGTCTTGTTTCAACGTAGAAGACGATTTTTGGTTCCTTTGCTAGTCCCGTACTTCAGTTCACAGTACTTGCAGATGGCCCAGTCTAATTCAGCGTCATCTTGATTTAAGGAAATGAACAACAATGGAACAGGGAACAGTTAAGTGGTTCAACGACGCAAAAGGTTTTGGTTTTCTTAGCCGCGAAAACGGTGAGGACGTATTCGTTCACCACACGGCGATTCAGTCGAATGGCTTCCGCACACTGCAGGAAGGCCAGCGCGTTCAGTTCAATGTCACCAAAGGCCCCAAGGGCTGGCAGGCAGAGAACGTTCAGGCTCTGTAGTCTGAACTGCACCACCAGGAAAGGGACGGCTTCGGCCGTCCCTTTCTGCTTCAGGCTTCTGGTTTTTGCTGCAAGCTACTGAATGCTGAACTAGCTCCTCCTGGTTGTCGCTGCGGTTTCCTTCCTGCTACGTCAGTCACGGCAATCACCTTCTGGTTTACGGACGATCCCGGTGGCCTCTCAACATGGCGCCTTTCCCCTTTCGGGTCAAGCATCCCAGAATGAAAACTCTGTCCGAAATTGATGCCATTCTCTGTTCCGCAACAGACCAAGTTTTTCGATAATGAGTAGAGACGGCTCTTGACGCCGAAGAGGATATATTTGCCTCCCATTCTCGACTCATTTGCAGAAGCGGCCTCTCTTTACCAGCTTGGGAGGTTGGCAGAGACCGGAGACATCTGTCGAAACATTCTTGTGCGCGAACCCAACCATGCCGAAGCCCTGCATCTTCTCGGCATCGTGGCCGCCGATGAGGGCAACCCGCAGCTTGCGGTCCGACTGATCGTCACTGCTCTCCGGACGAAGCCACGTCAAATCTCGTATTACAACGATCTGGGCAACATCCTGAAGAGAAGTGGCTCCCACAAGGAAGCCGAAGCAGCCTATAGAGCGGCCATCGCGGTTGAACCAGGGAATGCGGATGCTCATTTCAACCTCGGCAGTCTTTTTCATCAGCAAAAGCACCTGCCTGCAGCATTAATCTGCTACCAGCAGTCTGTCAGGCTCTCCCCCGGGGAATCGGATGCTCACAATAATCTGGGCTCAACGCTGCATGACATGGGCCGGCACTCGGAAGCCGTACTTGCCTTTCGACAAGCGCTCGCGATCCGCCCCGCTTACGCCGAAGCGCACTTCAATCTCGGCTCTGCCTTAGCTGCAATCGGTGAGTATCCGGAGGCTATTCGCAGCTACAACCAAGGGATAGATCTGCGGCCGAACTATGGCAAGGCCTACCAGAATCGCGGAAACGCCGAAGAATGTACCGGCGATACGGACGCAGCCATCGCCTCGTACCAGCTTGCCCTTGCCTGTGCGCCAGGGAATCGTGACATGCGCAGCAACCTGGGTCTGGCCCTGGCCTTTTCCGGGGACCAGACAGGGCTCCGCTACCTCGAGCAGCTCGTGGACGAAGAGCCTTCTTCCCCCGTTGCCCACTGGAACCTGAGTACGGCGTTGCTGTTGCATGGCCAGTATGGAAGGGGCTGGCAGGAATACGAGTGGCGTTGGCAGTGGAGCGGGTTCCCCTCGCCTCCGCGCAGTTTCGCGCAGCCGGTCTGGAAAGGCGAGCCCCTGGACGGTACTGTCATTCTCCTGCACGCAGAGCAGGGATTGGGCGATTCGATCCAGTTTGCCCGCTTTATCCCGCTCGTTGCAGCGCGGGGCGGTCGAGTGGTCCTGGAAGTGCAAGCCGAATTGTGGCGTCTCCTCAAAGACGCTCCAGGCGTTGACACCTGCATTCGCCAGTATGATCCACGGCCGGAATTTGCCTGCCACTGCCCGTTGATGAGCCTGCCCCTGCTTCTTGGGATAGAGGCGAGCAATATCCCGCTGCCCCTTGCCTGTGACTGGATTCTCGACACGCAACAGACGAGTTTTGGGGCGCAGGGATCGCGCCGCATCGGTCTGGTATGGTCGGGCAACCCCCGTCATCCGCGCGACCAGCTGCGATCACTGAAACTCAACGACTTATCGACACTCTTTTCTGTCAAATCGGTGGAGTTTGTCTCTTTGCAGAAAGGAGAAGCGGCAACTCTACTGCGCGGCCCCGAGCCGCCATTTGGCTTAACGGACGATTGTGCCTGGTGCAGCGACTTTGCTGACACGGCCGCGATGATAGCCGGGCTCGACCTTATTATTTCCGTCGATACGGCAGTTGCACATCTCGCGGCTTCAATGGGAAAGCCGGTTTGGCTTCTGATCCCGCTCATTCCAGACTGGCGGTGGGGCCTCAAAGACGAAACCACGTCCTGGTACCCGTTCGCCAGGCTCTTTCGACAGGCCAATGGTGAACGCTGGCAGTCGGTGGTAAACAAAATGGCTGGCGACCTTGCCTGGTTCGCCGCAAACTGAACGACCTCCACGAGCAGTCGGCTTGATGCAGGCTTTACTGCGAAGAGGAAGCTTTCGCCGCCTGCCGGTCTGCCTTGCGTTGTGCTTTGTCAGCCTTCTTCTGCTGCTTTGTCTTGAGGGCTTTGTTCTCGGCCTTATCAGCTTTCTTCTGCGCCTTCGCGGCTTTCTTTTCCTGGTGCAGCTGTTGTTGCGAGGTGGTATCCGGCGCAGTTGCGTCCGTTGTCTGCGCTAAGCCCGCGCCTCCTAGTACAAACACCAGCGCTGCAGTGGTCATCAGCTTTTGGACTTTCAACATGGACTTCTCCTCATTCCTGGTACGTGTTTGTTTAGACGCGGGTAAAGTCTGGCAGGCACTGCGACACACGCATTTTGCCAACCGGGTCACGCTGCCATCGACATAACAGCCCTAAACGACGATCCTCTCGCGATACTCGCCGAAAACACTGCGCATGGCATTCGCAATTTCGCCGACGGTTGCATAGCTTTCGACCGCTGTCACAATCGAGGGCATCAGGTTGCCACCTTCACGGGCCACCTGCGTTACCCTGCTGATCGAGCTTTGCCACGCAGCCGCATCCCGCTTCATGCGCAAGGCCTGAACTCGTTCCACCTGGCGCTGTTCGAGCGTCGGATCGATCTTCTGCAGCGGCACCCCCGGCTCATGGTCACGCGCAAATTTGTTGACGCCCACCACCACCTGCTCGCCGTTTTCGACCGCTCGCTGATAATCGTAGGCCGCGTTCTGTATCTCTGTCTGCACCCAGCCGCGTTCGATCGCTCGCAGCATCCCGCCAAGCGCTTCTATGCGATCGAAGTAGGTCTGCACTTCGCGCTCCAGCTGCAGCGTGAGATGCGCCGCAACAACGTGCAGGGCAATGCGCTGACGGGGCAGCTGCTGCAGTCCGTTGGCCGGCGTGGTGTTGAGATGATCGACGGGCTGCAAGTCACCACGGCGGCCCGGCGAACGGATCGATAATCGCAGCAACACCACTTTCATACTGAATAATGTGCTGCGTCCTCAGCGAGATGTGCTCCGCTTCTTCCGTCGGCAGCGCCAGTGCTTCGTCATACCCATTCGTGTGGAGGGACTGCGTGCCGCCCATCACCGCTGCCATCGCCTGAATCGCCGTGCGCACGATATTGTTTTCGGGCTGCTGCGCCGTCAGCGTCGAGCCGGCCGTCTGCGTATGAAAGCGCAGCATCCACGACTTCGGATTTTTTGCCTTGAACTTTTCCCGCATCACGTGCGCCCAGATCTTGCGTGCCGCACGAAACTTCGCAATCTCTTCGAGAAAATTGTTATGCGCATTGAAGAAGAAGGAAAGCCGCGGCGCAAAGCTGTCGACATCGAGTCCGGCAGCAATAGCCGCCTCCACGTACGCGATGCCGTTCGCCAGAGTGAAGGCAATCTCCTGCGCCGCCGTAGAACCGGCCTCGCGCATGTGATAACCGGAGATGGAAATCGTATTCCATTCCGGCACCTCGGTGCGCGCCCACGCGAACATGTCGGTGATGATGCGCATGGCATGCTTGATCGGATAGATATACGTCCCGCGCGCAATGTACTCCTTCAGTACGTCATTTTGAACCGTACCCGAGAGTTTCGACAGGTCTGCTCCCGAACGCCGCGCTGTCGCCACGTAGAGTGCGAGCAGGATACTCGCCGTTGCATTGATCGTCATCGACGTCGACGTGCGATCGAGCGGAATGCCGTCGAACAGTCGCTCCATATCTTCGAGTGAATCGATCGCCACGCCAACTTTACCGACTTCGCCAAGCGACATCGGATCGTCAGAGTCATACCCAATCTGCGTGGGCAGGTCGAAGGCAACGGAGAGCCCCGCAGTCCCATTCGCGAGTAGGAATTTATAGCGTCGGTTCGATTCCTCTGCGTCGCCCATGCCCGCATACTGGCGCATCGTCCACAGTCGTCCGCGATACATCGAAGGCTGAATGCCGCGCGTAAACGGATACTCGCCCGGAGTGCCAAGATCCGTGGCTTCGTCAAACCCTGCGTCTGCGAGATTCGCCTGCGTATAAATCGGCTTGGCCGCGTTGACAGGATGATTGTCGGCGCTCATGCGAACCGCTCTGTCGGCACTGAAGTCCAGGCCACAACAGAATTGTCATCTTGACCGAAGCGAAGCGAAGCGCAGAGATCTGCGTTTCCTCCCTCGCCAACCAAGGCAAACCCGTGCCTTCGCCCCCTCATCTTCCGGCCAGCTTCTGCTTCCGCGACTTTTTCTTTGCCCGCAGAAATGAACTAGCCGAGAAATAAAGAAACACCAGCATCAGAGCCCCGTACAACATGAACTTCTGGTGCAGCGGCCCCGTCGCATACTGCGCACGCAGGACATACAAATTCTGCGCAAAGAACGCGGCAAACAGTGCAAAGAAGCAGCCGGTAATTTCCAGCCAGAGCACCCCGCCGGCATGCGCAAACGGCCCGAAAAAAGACTGCCCGAAGCTCTTGGTGCCGCGCCCGATACCCCGTCCGAGGTCTCGCCCTCTCTGCTTCAGTTCGGCCTGCGACGGCATCACGACTCCCTGCCGAACCGGCTCTTGCGTTCGTTCCGTCGTTCTTACCGCCTGGGCAGGCTGCTGCGCCGCACGCTCCGCCGACTTCCTGGCCGCTTCCGCGGCGCGCTCGCGGGCAATATTGCCCGCGATCCTTACGCCCATCCCGACTTTTCGCCCAAACGAATTTGGTTCCATAGCTTCCCGGTCTAACACCAAAGGATAGCAGTGCCGTGAAAAAGTTTCTTTTAGAGGCCCGCACCACATTGCGGCAGCCTCACATCAGAAGTAAGGTAAAGAGATCAGGTCATGCCGGTCATCCTCTGCTGTCCTCGGTTCCGGAATCACGTAACCCGGGGGATTGGTCGACACAACGGATTCGCCGGAGGGTCACACATTGGACAAGCGTATGAAGAAGCTCATTCAGCAGCTCGGCGAAGCCATCCACGAGTCAGTCTCCGAATCAGAGCAGATCGCTGGTGTGGTGCAGGACATTCGCCGTCACGGCTTTGATGTTCTACTCATGCTCGAGGCTACGATCGGATTGAATGAAGTTGAGCAGCAACCAACCTCTCTGCCCGATGCATCGAAGTCCGATGTCAAGGGGCTACTTAGTGCTGAAGCAGATGCGTCAGGTTTCACCTCACAAGACGTTAATTTCCTCCGTTCACTACGCATCTCCATGCAGGGCGACGAACATTCTGGACCAGATGACGAACTGCCCGGCATTGGAGATGGCGCCTGACTGCCCTCCCAGTTTCGTGTTCTTAAGCCACGCTCTTCACCGTGATACGATGTGCCGGTTCAGAATGGCGTGGTTTTTTCTGCGTCCAAAAAGTTGAGTCACCATGCAAGCGCCGAGGCGCAGAGAAGGTTAGGACACGATGATCGGGAACACCATGATCGGCATGAAGGACACGCTGGGAGTACTTCTGGCTGGCGGCGCCGGGGAAAGACTTTTCCCCCTCACGCGGGACCGCGCTAAACCCGCCGTACCCTTCGGCGGCCAGTACCGCATCATCGACATTACCCTTTCCAACTGCATCAACTCCGGCCTGCGCCGCGTCTACATCCTTACCCAGTACAAGGCCCTGTCGCTGAACCGCCACATCCGCGAAGGCTGGAGCGGTGCTGTTGCGCAGGAACTCGGCGAATTCATCGAGATCCTTCCGCCCATGCAGCGCGTCAGTGCCAACTGGTACATGGGAACGGCCGACGCTGTCTATCAAAACATTTATTCCATCGGCTCCGAACAGCCGAAGCACGTCATCATTCTGTCTGGCGACCACATCTATAAAATGGACTACAGCCGTATGCTGCAGCACCATAATGACGTGGGCGCCGATGTCACCCTCGCGACGCTGCCCATCGATCCGTCCGAAGTATCACGCTTCGGTGTCGTCGAAGTCGCGAAGAACGGCGACGTCGTCGGGTTTGTTGAAAAGCCTAAAGAGACCCATCTGCGTTCTCCATTCAATCCAGCGATGGTCGACGCGTCCATGGGTATTTACATCTTCAACACCGACGTACTTCTTCCGGCCCTGATGAAAGACGCCGAAGATCCGGATTCCAAGCACGACTTCGGCCACAACATCCTGCCCAGCATCCTCGGCAAGTACAAAATGACCGCCTACAATTTCGTCGACGAGAACAAAAAGCAGGCCCTCTACTGGCGCGATGTGGGTACTCTCGACGCCTATTACGACTCCAACATGGACCTCGTCAACGTATCACCAGTCTTCAACCTCTATGACAACGCCTGGCCCATGCGTACGCGGCAGCGGCAATATCCGCCGGCCAAGTTCGTCTTTGGTGAACCCGGTCGTACCGGCATGGCGATTAGTTCCGTCATCTCGCAGGGCTGCATCATTTCGGGAGCCACTGTCCGCAACAGCATTCTTTCGCAGGACGTCCGCGTCAACTCCTATGCCGACATCGACTCGAGCATCATCTTCACCCATACCAACATTGGCCGTCACTGCCGCATCAGGCGCGCCATTATTGACCGCGATGTGCATCTGCCAGAGGGCACAGTCATCGGCTACGATCTCGAGCAGGACAAGAAAAACTACTTCGTCACCCCCTCCGGCCTGACCATCGTTACCCGCGATCTTTCTCTATACGAAAGCCCCCAGATCCGCGACCAGATGCAGCCTTCCTGATGGAAGGGAAGTAATGTTTCAGCCTTACCTCGAACCGGTCGAGATCCGTGTCATCTTGACCGATCCGCAGTCACATTTGCCATCCTGGCCAAAAAGCAACTCCACGCTTGTGATCTAGCCCGAACGCAGCGCTCATCTGCCATCTTGACTACCCTTATCTGTCATTTGACTTAAGGGCCGCATCACCTTTGTCATCTCTATCGAAGCGCAGCACCACACTTATCATCTCGACCACCCTCATCAATCATCTCGACCGAAGCGCAGCGAAGTGGAGAGATCTGCGTCTCGCCGCGACAAGACCTTAACCGTCCCAAATCCCAAAAGCTGCAACACTCACCCTTGAATCAGGTTTGTCATCCTGAGCGAAGCGAAGCACCCGCAATTCCCAACCAGCCACAAACGAAGCGAAGCGCAAAGCCCCCAATCGACCGGCACCAAAAAAGTGACAAAACGCCGTCCCGCGAATCCTCGCCACTTACCACTGAACCAGGACCGCCGGGCATTGGCCTGAGAGCACTACGCCCACCGCCTCAGATTCTGCAGCAAGGGAATATGCCATGTGCACTCCCGTCACAAACAAATGGAGCTTCGCCCGAGTCGCTGGCCACGTAGAAACTGGCACGCCCTTCAACGTCAGTCGAAACTGGTCTGCGCCAAGCACGAAAACGATGGGGCAGTCATACCTTTTGACCGCTTTCACACTCGCCGGAGTGGGCTCGGCGTTCTGAAAAATATACTCGCGCTTTTCTCTCTTTCCTGCCCGGCCAAAAGGCGTCCTGATCCGCTGAACATACTTTGAACGTCCGCGACCGACTCAGCCTCCTTTTGATACTCCTCTGGACTTCATGCCACCAGCAGGACGTCGCTGAGACGAACTTTCTCTTTCTATCGAGGAGATGGTCTTATCATGACCCGCTTCTTCTCGTCGAAGCGAGTGTCGGTCAGTGCAATTACAGGGAGTGGCACGCCGCGCTCCGCAAAAGCGTGCCTCCATCGGTCCACTTAGACCAAGGGCAACTTTCAGGCTCCAACTTATGTCTCGTTTAAACTTTGCAAGTTCAACAACCAACGGTTGGAGTTTACGACGGCACACGTACCTCTGTGGGTAAGACAATGCGATACGTAGTCTCTTTCATCTTTGTGTAATATGTAAGACCACACTGCCCTACACCGCTGCACGGAACATAGGAAGTGGCGAGTAGGAATTCTTCAATGCCAGAGTCTCATTCTCGGATCCACGTCAGATAAGTGGGTAAGTAGACGAATCTAGCTTTACTTCTCTGCTCTCTTTAGCAAACAAGAAGAGCTTACCTGCGACTTCGAGAAGCTTCTGTACGTCAGGGTTCTGCTTCAGCTGGTGATGTGCCGCACTACTCCTGAAACCAACGCAAATAGCATCGTGAATTCGCTGTCTAAACCGCCGTCGGCATCGTATTTTGAATTTTCAGCAGGCGAGGTATTTGTCATTTATTGCGGGTGGTGGGATGAGGGCAAAGGAAGCCGCGATGAAACTTTTGTTTTCCAAGTCCCAGACGATTCAAATCACGCCATAATTACTGAAGTCAATGATAAGTCCGCTTAAGTACGATCTAATAGAAGCTTCCTGAGTCGCTTTCGCAACGGCGAACGGCTGCGTCTTCTGAGTCATCAGCGATATGAACCTATCACGAAAGCCAAGTAGGCTCTGCCAGACCAAGATAACTTAAGCGATGTGAGGCCTTTTCAAATCCCCTTCACCCATTCCGTGCGAGAAATATTTGGAAACGCAACTACACATTTGAAGAAAGGTATGCTGCTGTCCGCAAGGCTTTTGCACGTGACGCCGTTTCGCATGTCACGTTGAAGCTGTCGTGCCGCGCCGCGCTTGCTGCCATGGATCTTTGTTTCCTCATGCCCACCGACAGACCAGTAAATCATGCCTGCCTCGATGCTCTCGAGTTCATGGATCATCCAGCTTTTTACCTCGACGAAGATCGCACCTGACTCGGGGTAAGCACCAGGCATCTGTTGAACGCGCGTTCTGATTCCATCTGCGGTCGGGTGTCCGTGGCTCGGCAAACAGCACCGTGACCGGCTTTTGTCCGAAGCTTCACAAGAGCACAATCATCACACCCGCATGAGCCGTAACGATGTTAAGACTGATGGACCCAAAATTTATCTTTGCGTGCTGCGCCGCTTGTGCGAGATCAGTCTGCCATGCTTCATTCTGACGACGCATGATTAAGAACTAAAGTGATATTTCGGACGCCGCTTACCTCAGCCCCGCTCCAATGGATACAAGCCACGAAACTGCCTGAAGCATCCAAGCAACCATGAAAACCCTGAATGCTGCCGAGCTGTCCCCGCAGCAGAACTACAAACTGCTGGCAGGCACGATCCTGCCACGTCCCATCGCCTTTGTTTCGACCCAGGATACGAACGGAATTAGGAATCTCGCGCCCTACAGTTTCTTCACCGTCGCCAGCGCCAACCCGCCTATCGTCGTCTTCTGTCCGATGTTCCGGCCGTCGAACGCAAAACAGCTTCCGTCTGCCAAGGACACCCTGGCCAACATCGCGTCCACCAAAGAATTCGTGCTTAACATTGTGTCAGAAGACTTCGTCGGCAAGATGAACCAGGCAGCCGCCGAAGTTGCGCCTGACGTCGACGAGTGGCAGCTCTCTGCTCTGACGCCTGTCGCGAGCCAACTCGTTGCGCCGCCGCCCCTCGGCGAATCGCGCATGCAGATGGAATGCCGTCTGGTGCAACTGGTCAGCGCAAGTGACAAACCTCTCGGCGGAACGCTGGTACTCGGCGAGGTACTTCGCTTTCACGTCGCAGACGAAATCATCAACGACCAGTTAAGTATCGATCCCGACAAACTCAACGCGGTCGGGCGCATGGCCGGCTCTACTTACATCCGAACAACGGATCGCTTCGAACTGGAACGGCCCGGATGACCGATGCCACTCGTTCTTGCTGCCTGCCTCGCAGTCGAAGCTCGTCTGCGAAACGTGACACCGAACACCTCATAAAATCAGCCTCAAGATGGCGTAGGTCGGTTCGTACAGGTTGCGCTGCTTGGTTGCGAGACCATCGTCTCGACAACTGACGGCATCGGTTGTCCATCAATGTGAAGTTCCTTGCTTCAAGACAATCCCGGAGGCACCTCCAGCACAGGCCACCTGACGACTGCCGGCTGGCCCCGGCTCGAGCCGACGAGCATCTCCTACAAAATAGGCAACGGACTAATGGCTGCGAAGCATAACGCGAAAACTGTCATCCGCGCTAGCAAGCCAAGAGCGTTCTTCATCAGAAATATGGATCCCGGCTCTCGCTACGAACAGCAACTGTCCGAAACAATAAGGAAGGGAGCACCGCGACAAACAACGGCCTACACCTGTGCCCGCTCCAACTGCTGCCGCAGGCTGCCTGCCAATTCGATGACCATCCGCAGTTTGGTCGCCACCGGCGCCGTTACCGCCGGTTCCGCCAGGGCAAGCTGCGACTGGAGCAGTAATCCTGTGACCGTCGATTTTAGCTGACTTTCGAGCGCCGACGCCGCGGCCCTCATGGCGAGGGCCTGTTCCTGCTCGCGGCGACTGAGTGCTGCCCGTGCATCGCGGGCCAGACGCGCTGTCCCCGAGAGCGCGAAGTTGATCTGTAGTGGAACGGCCAAACCTGTGTAGCGCGACAGCAGTTCGGCGCCCCGGCTATCGCCTTCTGCGATCGAATCGTCAACCACTACGAGGGCATAGCTTCTTTTTCTCAGTTTAGCTATACCTTCCTTGCGATCTCTTGCAACATCCACCGTAAAACCGAGCTGGTGGGCGAGGTTCGCTGCGCAGTTCTCTGCACCGGTCATCGAAGAGATCAATAAAATACTCTGGTGATTGGACTGACTCATGATGGTACCTTTTCCTAACCTCGATTGAACACTTCAGAACCGGTCTCATACATGCTTGACCTGTTCCGTCGGCCTCTTGCAACCCGCTTTTAAAGCGGGCTGCGAACGAATAGTTTCGGCTTCATCGTGTTGATAAGAACAGTTCGAGCTCTCTTGCATCCAAACCGGCATCGGATCTGTGACCTAGATATTCAGGAGTCGCGCCCGACCTTGACAGCGGATAGCTCACCAGCCTTTTTGAATCCATCCTAGGTTCCGAGCACTTCTAGTCTCCCGGCTGCAAGACAAGTTCCTCACCGATGCCGTATTCCTTCAGCTTGCGATAGAGCGTTGTCTTTCCGATGCCGAGCAGCCGGGCCGCGCGAAGTTTATCTCCCTTCAGCCGGAAGAGCGTACTCAGGATCGTGTTTTTTTCAAGCTCTGCAAGCGAAGTGACCGATTCATCCGGCGGATTCGCCAGAGAGTCTTTCGCGGCTTCGGCATTCGCGGCGAACCGCCTTACCTGCAGCATGTGGTTCTGCAATTGCGTCGGCATATCCCGCATATGCAGAATTGGGCCCGAAGACATGGAGAAACAGTGCTCGATTGCGTTCTCAAGCTCGCGCACATTCCCAGGCCACGAGTAGTCAACCATGGTACGGAGGGATTCGTCAGAGATTGTTAGACTGCTGCCCCGGGCGCGGTTCTGCCGCTCGATGAAATGTGCAGCCAGCACCGGGATATCAAAAGAACGTTCGCGCAGGGAAGGGATGCGCAGGTTAACCACATTGAGGCGGTAGAAAAGATCCTTCCGGAAGGTGCCGCGCTCGACCATTGTGGCCAGGTCCCGATTGGTAGCTGCCAGAATCCGTACGTTGATCGGTATGCGATGTGTCGCGCCCACCGGCCTGATCTCTTTCTCCTGCAGTGCACGTAACAGTTTTGCCTGCAGATCAAGTGGCAGCTCGCCAATTTCATCCAGGAAGACTGTTCCGCCCTCTGCCGTCGCGAGCAGGCCTTCCTTCGAGCGAACCGCCCCCGTGAATGCGCCCTTTACGTAACCGAACAACTCGCTTTCAATGAGCGTCGGTACCAGTGACCCGCAATCAACCGGGATGAACGGTTTGCTTGCCTTGGGCCCATTGGTGTGGATGGACCTGGCAACCAGTTCCTTTCCTGTGCCGCTTTCACCAAGAATCAGAACCGGATGCGTTGTCTGCGATACCTTGGCCAGGATGCGGTAGAGCTTCTCCATCTCCGGACTCCGACCGATGATGTTACCTACGCCCTGCTGCACCCGCAGTCTCTCTCGCAATGCTCGACTGATGCCGGAGGCATTCTGCCGCTCTGCCACCCGTTCAAGGACGGCAGTCAATTCTTCGAGCGCAAATGGCTTGGTCAGGTAGTCCGCCGCCCCATTGCGCATCGCTTCAACCGCGGAGTAGATCGAAGCTGAAGCGTGCATGATCAGCACCGATGTCTCCGGCTGCAGAGACTTGATCTCATCCAGCAGCAGGAGACCCTCGCCCTGTGGAGACTTCAATTCCAGCAGGACTACATCAAACGCATGATTATGTAACAGACGCCGCGCTTCTACGGCGCTTTCAATCTGGTGAGGTACAAAGCCCATCTCTGCGGCAATTTCCGCACAGGCGGCGCGCGTTGGCGAGTCTTCATCGACAACAAGTAAGTGCAGCTTGCCGGTATTCGATACCGGCGAAGTAAATTGTGTCATGGCAAAGTTGTGATTGTGCTTGGTTTTCTTGATAGTACGCCACAAATTTTCCTGAAGTGGGAATACTTTCATGCGGCAGCGTGAATTTTGGTAACCATGGGAAGCACAATCTCAAAACGGGAGCCGCGTTCCGGCAATCTCGAGGCATGAATCATGCCGCCGCCACCTTCAACCAGTTCGCGAACAATGCGTAGACCAAGCCCACGCGGACGAAAGCTCATACGTCTCCGTGAATGTTCGCTGGAAGCTTCATTGTTGCTGCTCAGCTCAAAGATCCGTTCCAGCAGCGCAAGCGGAATACCCGGCCCATTGTCCTCCACGCTCAGCAGGACAGATGGTGCCATACCCGCCGCCAAACTCGCCGGTCTGGCAGTGATCTGGATGCGCCCTCCGGTACCCATGGCTTCTGACGCGTTGCGCACGAGGTTGATCAGCACCCGCGTAAAGTCCGCCGCGGCGATCATCAGTCCGCCGAGCGGAGCGTCCTCGACCACCATATCGACGTGCACTTTCGGTCCTGCCAGGGCAGCCAGCATCTTGTGCGAAGAGAGAAGTTCCGTTGCAATACTTTCGACCTGCTTGCGACCGGACTGGGCTCCAGTGTCGGCACTCGTGTGCCCCCATGAGGGTGCAGCCGGTGTTACGGCCACGGTTGCGATCAGCGCTGCCGGATCATATGAGGTACGCAACCCCGGCGCCCCCTGGCCATCGCCGCCCTCTAGTTGCAGTGCCTGCATCAGCATACGGTCCACAAGGCCGCTGCTGGTGTCGCGCAGCAGAAGCAACTCATCAGCCAGGTGCATGTGCTCTGCGGCGAGCACACCCGGTGCTTTCAACAATTCACAATAAATATCCATGGCGGCGAGCATGTTGCGTGCGTCATGCGCCAGTCCTGCCGGGTAGTTCGCGATCGAAGGGGTCACGGAGGAGGGAGGGATCGGTGAGGTTGCTGCTTTAGTGAGGAGACTTGGAGGAAACGTTACGTGGGTTGGTACCTGTCGCATTGGCGTGCCCCTTATCGATCGCAGTGACGACTGGAAACGCCTTCACTTGTGACATTGCTTAATACACGTCAGACGCCACTCCCTTCATCCGCTCCAACTCATTGATTCAAAATGGCAAAACCTTTCACGGTCATATGGCTCTTGCGGGGCGCCAGTTCCAATCCGGAACTCGCATAACACCTTGTCAGCGGTAAACCCTGAATCTCGTTGGATTTACCCTCTGCCCCGCCCATTTTTCCATTATGGGACTGTTCCCGGATCGGGGCACTCGGTTCAGACGTATGTCGCCGGCCGGTTGAAAAATCCGTAACCTCTAGAATCAATGCATGACCACACTCTTGAATACCGCGCCCACCCCCGGCGCACCCGTCTCCTTTCGTCAGAACAACCGGCAGCCCGGCGAAATGAGGCCTGTCAAACTCACCCCGGACTACATCCGGATGGCCGAAGGTTCCGTGCTGGTTGAAGTGGGACATACGCGTGTCCTGTGCAACGCGACCATCGAACAGGGTGTTCCGGCATGGCTGCGGAACAGCGGGCGCGGCTGGGTGACGGCGGAATATTCCATGCTTCCGCGTGCCACGCTTACCCGTACCCCACGCGAGAGCGAGCGTGGCAAGATCGGCGGCAGAACACACGAGATTCAGCGCCTCATCGGACGTTCGCTACGCTCTGTGATTGACATGCAGGCGCTGGGCGAGCGCACGGTTGTACTCGATTGCGATGTCCTGCAGGCTGACGGCGGCACCCGCACTGCGGCCATTACCGGCGCCTGCGCCGCGCTGGCGCTGGCTTTGAGCCGGATGACAAAATCCGGCGCGCTTAAGACCTTCCCGTTGACCCAGCTCGCTGCCGCGACATCCGTCGGCATCGTAAACGGTGAAGTCTTGCTCGACCTGGCTTATGAAGAAGATTCCCAGGCCGAAGTCGATATGAATGTCGTGATGACAGCCGACGGCGGCTTGATCGAAGTGCAGGCGACGGCTGAGCGCAAGGCTTTCTCCCGCGCCAGGATGGACGAGATGATCGATGTTGCCGAGCGCGGTATCCGCCAGCTCTTTGAAGCACAGCAGGCGATGTTGTCCCTTTAAAAGCGCTGTAAACACCAAGGCCTCCGGGTTACCGGAGGCCTTGCGCTTTCATCTCCCTGAAGAATCAGGCAGTCGTATGATGTTCCGCCCAGGCCTGCTGCAACTGGCCTGCCAGCTCCGTTACCGGCGACGGAGAGGTGGCCGCTTTCGCCACTCGCTTGCCAGCCTGCAGGGCGTCATCGCCCGTTTGTCGAAAAATCAGCCATGCTATGTATGCCGTTCCCAATGTTCCCAGTGTCCATGCCAATCCGCGCATTTTCTTTCTCCAGTTCAATCTGACTTCAGCGCATCGAGGAGGGCGGGACATCAGGTACTGCATGAGCCTGGCCGGTCCCTCCACGATGTGCCTTCAGCAGCAACATGAGATGCAGACAAGCCCTCGATTGCGGTACAGGTCGAAACCGCGCTCGCGAGATGGCATGCATCGCATGAGAGAATACGGTTTTGGCCGTCACATGGCGGCAGAGGTAGTCCTCGCCTTCTCATGACCATTCGACTTTTCAATACCATGTCCGGCCAGGTGGAAGTTCTTGCGCCTGGAAATCCTTCTGCTGATAGCGAAAAAACACCAGCACTGGGCATGTACGCCTGCGGCCCCACGGTGTATGACTACGGCCACATCGGCAATTTTCGTACCTTCCTTCATGTCGATCTCCTGCGCCGTTTCCTTAAGCAGCAGGGCATTGCCGTTCGTCATGTCATGAACATTACTGACGTCGATGACAAAATCATCCGCAACGCTGTCGCTGCCGGCGTCCCTATCAGTGAGTACACACCACGCTATGAGAAGGCCTTCTTTGAAGACATGGACGCATTGAACTGCGAGCGTCCCGAGTTCGTTCCACGCGCTACCGACAATATTCCGGAGATGACTGCGCTCATCGAACAGCTCGCCGCGAAAGATCTCGCCTACAAGGCCGAAGATGGCTCGTGGTATTTCCGCATCGCCGGCTTTCCGGAATATGGCAAGCTCTCCAAGAAAGACTTTGCCGGCATCCAGGATGGCGCGCGTGTCCAGGTGGACGAATACGACAAGGACGCTGCCCGCGACTTCGCCCTGTGGAAAGCAGCCAAGACGACGGCCGATCCCAACGAGATGCAGTGGCAGACACCGCTTGGCCCCGGCCGGCCTGGGTGGCACATCGAGTGTTCGGCCATGGCGACCAAGTTTCTCGGACAATCGTTTGACCTGCATGCCGGCGGCGAAGACCTGATGTTCCCACATCATGAAAACGAGATTGCCCAGTCCGAGTCAGCCTCCGGCAAGACCTTCGCGCGACACTGGATGCATGTGCGCTTCCTGCTCGTCGAAGGCCGCAAGATGTCGAAGTCCGAAGGCAACTTCTTCACCCTGCGCGACCTGCTTCTGCGCGGCTACAAGGCTTCCGCGATTCGCTTCCTGCTGCTTTCCGTGCCATACCGGCATCAGCTGAACTTCACCTTTGACGGGCTGCTTGAATCCACCTCTGCCGTCGAGCGTCTGCGCACTTTCCACAAGCGGCTGCTCGAAGGGCAAGCCGCTGGCAAGTGGCCGCAGGGGACGAATGACGGACTGCAGCAGCACGCCCGGCAGGCCGCCGATGCGTTCACTGCCGCCCTTGCTGAGGACCTGAACACTGCCGAAGCGCGCGCCGCCATCTTTGACCTGGTGCGGCTCGCCAATGCCGCCGCGGATGCCGGCACTCTGCACGCAGGCGATCTTCCAGCAATCGTCGAAACCCTGGCCCGTTTCGACCAGATCTTCGCCGTGCTCGAAGACCGTGACGAAGCTATCACCCGCGCCGCGCTGGAATGGGCCGAGCAGGAAGGCCGTCTCGACGAAGCGAATGCCGATCTACGCGCCAGCCTGGCCCTGACTGACGCCGAAATTGAGTCCCTTGTTGAGGAACGCAACCAGGCCCGCCGCACCCGGAACTTCGCGCGTGGCGATGCTATTAGAAAAGAACTGTCTGACAAAGGCGTCCTGATCGAAGACAGTAAAGAAGGCGTCCGCTGGAAGCGTGCTGCGCGCAAGGCGGATCACGCGTCGCGTTAATAAAGACTGGTCCGTCTCCGTCAACTTGCGCACATTGCCATGTGCAGATGGCCACGGATGGCTATGTCATGCTCGGGGCAGCGCATCGTAGTCGAAGCATCTCCCGTGCCCGGCCATGACAGCAGGCTGCTGCCACTGGATTCAGACTTGTCATCCCGTCTGATTGCGGTGCAGGCTGCCCAGTCATGGATTCCCACCACAACGTTTCAGCCACCTGAAGGCAGGACGTGGCTTCGGCCGGCCGCGTGGCTGGGTTGTAGAGAGAAGCATCCCCTGGCCGGCGCGATTCCGACGGATTGCCAGCGACAATGACCGGCTCCACTCCACGCCCGCAAAGTATTTCATGACGCCGGTTTTGCTGCCTCATGATCGCCAACATCTAAACAATTAGCCCATTGATAACGGGCACCAGCGTCGCGTTAGAATCATCTGCGATGAAACCTAGACGTCAACTTAACCTGAGCGGCCTGCGTGTTCTGGACGGCGGTCTGGCTACCGAACTCGAGGCCGCGGGCTGCGATATCACCGGCCCCCTATGGTCCGGGCATGTGCTGCGCGATTCGCCCGAGAAAATCGAAGCCCTCCATCTCGCCTACCTGCTCGCCGGGGCAGACTGCATCTCCACCGCGAGCTACCAGCTCTCCAACGAAGGCTTTCGCGAAATTGGTCTTTCCGATGCCGAGGCTGTCGAAGCCATGCGGCTTTCTGTACACCTGGCGGAGCGTGCCTGCTCGGAGTTTCATCACAAATATCGGCGTCCCGTGTGGCTTGCTGCTTCGCTCGGACCCTACGGTGCCGCCCTACACAATGGCGCGGAATACCACGGTAACTATGGCATCGGCCAGGCGGAATTGACGGCCTTCCATCTCCGCCGGATCCGCGCCCTGGCAACCACCCACGCCGACTTTCTACTCTTCGAGACTGTACCGTCGCTCTACGAAGCGAGGGCCATAGTGGCCGCTTTGGCTGGTGCTCCAGACATCGCCGCCGCCATCAGCTTTACCTGCCGTGACGATGCGACCACCGTCCATGGTGAGGCCATCACCGAATGCGCCGCTGCCCTCGAGCCTTTCGAGCAGATTGTCGCCATCGGCATCAATTGCCTGTCTCCTGCCTTGGCCACCCCGCTCATCCGGCGCATGCGGACAGTCTCCTCGAAAAAGATTGCCGTCTATCCCAACTCAGGCGAACACTGGGACGCCGCCAGCCGCAACTGGAAGCCAGCAGACGACCAGGTGGATGCATCCGTCGCCAACTGGCGCAACCTGACCCGGCAATGGCGGGACGCTGGCGCTGACTGGATCGGCGGCTGCTGCCGGACCGGTCCCGAGCACATCCGGGCAGTCCGCGCCGCGTTGGGTAACTAGCTGTTTTCTGGCTCTCCCTGACAATGCCGCCCCGCTTTTCCGTTCTGTCTGAGAAGGGTGGCAAGCCAGACTTTGCGCGAAGCGCGTCTGCCTCGATGGCAAATCGCGTGCGACAATGGGGTTAACGCTATGCAACCTGAGTCGCTTGCCGTGGCCCCGTCTCCAGTTACTATTACTCCTGAACTTCTGGCGCAGCACAGTGTTACAGCCGACGAGTATCAGCGCATCCTTGATGCGCTCGGCCGCACGCCCAGTCTCACGGAGTTAGGAATCTACAGCGTCATGTGGAGCGAACATTGCTCCTATAAGTCGTCGCGTGTTCATCTCAAGCGTCTGCCAACGAAGAGCAAGCTGGTCGTCCAGGGTCCCGGCGAGAATGCCGGCATCATCGACATAGGCGATGGCTGGGCCTGCGCTTTCAAGATTGAATCCCATAATCACCCTTCCTATATCGAGCCATTTCAGGGCGCGGCGACAGGAGTTGGCGGCATCCTGCGTGACAT
>CAXTNK010000033.1:17379-50078 GCA_964245665.1 uncultured Acidobacteriaceae bacterium | reverse complement strand
TCGTACGGACTTTGATGGATGCGTAAAGATTCTGACCGAGATCGTTCGTGAATTTCCAATTTATCTGCTCAACTCGGTCAATCCCTACCGACTTGAGGGCCAGAAGACGCCGGCATTTGAGATCGCAGAGCATTTTGACTGGGACGTGCCTGACCATGTCATCGTTCCGGGTGGCAACCTGGCCAACAGTTCAGCCTTGGGAAAAGGTTTTGTCGAAATGAAGCATCTCGGTCTGACGAGTCGCCTGCCACGCATCTCTGTCATACAGGCGGAAGGCGCCAACCCTCTCTACACGAGTATTCTGCAATTCGGCGGTGAGCATCTCGAGCCGGTCGTAGCGGAAACGCGAGCTTCGGCGATTCGTATTGGCAATCCTGCCTCCTGGCGGAAAGCTGCGCGAATTATCCACGAGACAGGCGGATTTTGCGAGCAGGCATCAGAAGCAGAGATCGCGCTCGCAAAGGCAGAGATTGGCAGTGAAGGCATAGGCTGCGAACCCGCTTCCGCTGTCACCCTGGCTGGATTGAAGAAACTTATCCGTGCCGGTAAGGTCCGGCAGGGCGAGTCCGTTGTCATGTTGTTGACCGGCCATACTCTGAAAGACGCCGACTACACCATCGATTTTCACCGAGGCGAACTGCTCCATCCTGTTGAATTGGATCCTCTGAAAGAGGAAATCAGTAACTTTCAACGACCTGCACAGGTGCTCGAAGCCTCCGTCTCTGCGGTTTTAAGGACCCTGGAAGCGCAACAGATATGAAGCCGTTTCACATTCGTCTGCCTGCAACCTCTGCGAATCTTGGTCCAGGCTTCGACGCTGTTGCCTTGGCATTGGATTTGCACCTCGACATTCGAGCCCAGGCCGCAGATGTATTGTCAATTTCTGCGAGCGGCAGAAACACCGAGATTTGCAGCAATTTACAACGCAATCTGATGCTGGCTGTTTATGAAGACATCCTCAAAACCGCTGACGTTCGATCGATACCATTGGCGTTACAGATCGACAACGAAATACCTATCGGCAAAGGACTAGGCTCCTCCGCATCCGCGCGACTGGCTGGGATTGCAATGGCAAACCACTTCGGCGAATTGGGATGGGATGACAACCATATCCTGCGGAAAGCATGCGAACTGGAAGGCCACCCGGATAATGCTGCAGCCTGCTGGCTGGGCGGATTCGCTGTTGCCGGCGGAACGGGTGCGGACATACAAGCAGTTTCTATTGATCCTCCGTCTGAATGGTCAGCGATTCTCGCTCTTCCGGACCAACCGCTCTCCACGAATATGGCGCGGGGAATACTCCCCGCGATGTACTCCCGAGCTGATGCGGTAATAAATATTCAGAATGCAGTGTTGCTAACTGCAGCTTTTCATCAGAACCGTCCCGACTTGCTGACTATGGCCATGTCGGACCGCCTTCATCAGCCGTATCGACTGGAGGTTTGCCCGTTACTGCCCCTTCTTCTGCCATTGGCTGGCGAAGCGGACATCCTAGGTGTGGCTCTCAGCGGGGCAGGGCCTTCGGTTCTGGTCCTTGTCAAAACAAGCGGCGTCGACGATGCCCTCGAAAGACTTCGACGCTCTCTTCCGACGGCCGCAGAGGTGGAGTTAGTAGCAAGCAGCTTGAAGCGCAGTATTAACCGAAAATCGAAAATCAGTTGTCAACAAACGACTTAACGGCTAGTGATTAGTCAACGTTGCAAAAATGCTGCGCGGCAAAGTCTGTGCTTGCGACTTTATAGCTTGTGCTGGCATCCTATGAGGCTGTGATTGTAGCTTCAACGCTTGAGGCAAATGGAGGAATGATGGCGGTTCACGCAGTTTCTGAGGTAAATGACGCGAATTTCGAGCAGGATGTTTTGCAGTCTTCGCAACCTGTTTTGGTGGATTTCTGGGCGGCATGGTGCGGACCCTGCAGAGCGCTCGCGCCGGTAGTGGATGAAGTCGCTACCCAATACGAGGGTAAGATCAAGGTTATGAAAATGGATGTTGATCGAAACTCAGCCACGCCGATGCGTTATGGTATCCGCGGAATTCCGGCACTGCTCCTGTTCAAGGACGGAAAAGTGGCCGACCAAATCGTGGGTTTTGTGCCAAAAGACACAATCGAGAAGAGCATCATTAAAGTGTTGGCCTAACAACTCATCTCAAAGTGCGCCCGGCCCGACCCAACGGCCGGGCTTTTCTAACTTTAGGGATCGCGTGTTAATTGTATTTTCTAAGCATTCCTAAAACTCTTCCTTGAATTGCTACTTGCTTTGTAGGAACGTAAATAGGTTTCATTTCTGCATTCGAAGGTTGCAGTCGAACCAACTCTCCCTCAAGATAAAAACGTTTCAGCGTTGCTTCTGATCCCCTTACTAGGGCCACCACGATTTCGCCCTCCCGGGCAGTGCTAACCTTTTCTATAAGAACAAAATCTCCATCGAGGATGTGTTCGTCACACATCGAGTCCCCCTTGACCTGCAATGCAAAGACATCGCGTGAGCCGATGATGTCACCTAAAGAGATGCTTTCCGCGACCTCTACGGCCTCAACAGGCCGACCTGCAGCAATTCTTCCCATCAACTGAAGTGAGTCGACTGCCTTGTTCTTTGACTTCGCCGGAAGCACATCAATTGACCTGCTGCGATTGTGCGCTCGCTGAAGCAAGCCCTTTTTCTGGAGATTGCTGATGTGCTTGTGGACCGTCGCAAGAGAACGCAATTCCAATCCCCTCGCGATTTCTTCGTAGGAGGGGGAGTAGCCATTTTTCTGGACAAAATCAGTGATGAAGTCAAGAACCTGTCGCTGGCGGCGCGTAACTGACATACATCTACATTAGCGAATGAAAGGCGAATAGGCAAGCACAATCAATCAGTTGTAGTTGATACGTACTTCCCTATTTGGGAACAGAAAGAATGAAATTCCCATTTTGAAAATCGCGAACAGAAAGCGAACATATCTTTCTTGATGTAAAGCTCCCTTCGCGGGAAAGTGGAGTTGCAGTTCAATCCCATCGAGAGCCTCCCATGAACCTAAAGAATCGAATTTTAATAGCCGAAGACGATCGTGCACTCGGGGGCTTTCTGCAGCGCGCTCTCCTGTCAGACGGGTACGAAGTCACACTCTGCATAGATGGCGAAGCAGCGGTCGAGGCGATTGAATGCGAAATGCCAGATCTAACGCTCCTTGATCTTGGATTGCCCAAGCGTGATGGGGCCGCCGTGCTGCAGACACTTCGTTCGATGAGCATGAATGCACCCGTCCTTATTCTCACCGGCGAATCGAGTTTGGATGCACGCCTTCGATGCTTCGATCTCGGTGCCGATGACTGCATGTTGAAACCATTCTCCCTAAGAGAATTACGGGCTCGTTGTTTCGCATTATTGCGCAGACAATCGGGAGCGGAAGCAATCTTGCGAGCAGGCGATCTTGAGTTGAATAGAATGGACCACTCTGTTCGCCGTAATGGATTGTCGATCATGCTCACTAACAAAGAGTATGGTCTGCTCGAATGCCTGATGCTGAATAAGGGCAGGTGTGTATCTCGGAATCTACTCATGGAGCGAGTCTGGAAACTGAATACGGAAGCCAGCACGAATGTGGTAGACGTCTATGTCAATTACCTTCGTCGAAAGCTTCTGGAGACCCACGAACAACCGTTAATTTCAACAGTCCGAGGACAGGGATACAGGATTGGTGCAGCATTGGCACCGCAATCATGAAAGTACGGATCAGCGACGGAGAGGTAATACTATGAGCGTTCCGGTAGCTATCCTCGCGATCGGCGACACATTTTTCCGCGAGCGCATGAGAAGCACACTGATAAGTTTGCGCTGGCGTGTACTCGAAGCCTGCGGAGGCGCTGACGCCCTGGCACAGCTTGAGTTGGGCGCATCATCCACCGTAATCATGGATTCATGGTTCCCCGATCTGGAGATACGAGAATTCGTCAGAGAGGTTGAGTCTTCCTTTCCCGGAGTGGACCTTCTTACGACTGACGGCCTTTACGAGAAACCGGCCAAGTTGCGTAACAGCCGACATGGAGAACTGCTATACGCACTTCGCATCAATCAGGGTTTATGCGGAACAGAGACAGCGCCAATAAGCGGTGCCAATGAAGGTAAACAGTCTTATGGACTTCCTTTAAAACAAGGCCTGACGGTGGTGTTGCCGGGCAAGCCGGATTATCCCGGCAAGGAGCCTTATCCTGAGCGATCACGGAAGTCTTCTCAAGGGACACTTGTGATGACCGAAAAGTCTTCGGTATTCAGCGACCTCAATCGGAGCATTGCAGGCGATAGCATGGTGCTGTCAGAATTCATTGGAAGTCATCCGTTAGTGGTAGAGATGTGCCGTCGGATCCGACTCGTAGCTGAACGTGATACTCCCGTACTAATACAAGGACCTTCAGGAAGCGGGAAAGAACTTGTCGCGCGCGCTTTGCACAGGCTTAGTCTACGAAACAAAAGACCCTTTGTAGCACTTAATTGCGCTGCAATTCCTGAAAGTCTGCTCGAGTCTGAACTGTTTGGACATACAAAAGGGTCCTTTACAGGAGCACTCAACCAACGAACAGGACGCATCGAGGCCGCCGCTGGAGGCACTCTATTTCTGGATGAAATTGGCGAAATGTCTCTGACTTTACAGGCTAAACTTCTTCGCTTCTTAGAGTCTGGTGAGATTCAACGAATTGGCGACAACGATACGCTGCACATAGACGCGAGGATAGTCGCTGCTTCGAACCAGCAACTAGGCCTGCTATCTTTGAAAGGTACATTCCGGGCCGATCTGTTTTATAGGATGGCTGTGTTCCTGATCGAAACACCCTCCCTCAATAGCCACATGGATGATGTGCCGGTCCTTGCAGGTTTCTTCCTTGCAAAGCTGCTCAAGCAACCTGGCGAAAAAGTGCTGTCACCCGCCGCATTGGATAAATTGCAGCGACATAGTTGGCCTGGCAACGTACGCGAACTAGCTCATGTAGTCGAGCGCTCATTCATCCTTGCCGAAAGTCGGCACGAGATCAGTGAATCCGAAATAGAGTTCGCTTGTATTCCAATCGATTTATGATCTGTGTCCTGTCTGCACTTGAGTAGGCCGCAGTCCACGAGATAGTAATTGGGGAAATCTGGAATGAGTATGGCAACCGATCTTACGGGAACACTTGAATGCTATCTAGACACAGCCACCCTTCAATTGAAGACTACAGCTGCCAACATGGCTAACGTCGATACCCCCGGCTATAAAACCCGTGGTATAGATTTTGGTGAGCAAATGGCACGGGCGCTCAAAGAAAGTCAGGAGCCCGGTCTCATGGATGCCAAAAACAGGCCCGACGTAAATTCGCTAGTGGACGGTTTGATTAGCCGGCCCGATGGAAACAACGTTTCCATGGACCGTGAAGGCATGAAAATGTCGGAAGCGCAATTAAAGTTCAGGACCGGCGTGGCATTGCTAAAACAGGAAATCGCTCAAGTCTCTGAGGCAATCCATTCAGATTCCAAGTAGGCGTCTCATTCCAAGTAAGTGTCACACGGGAGGTCGATCAAAGTGAACCTATTCAATGTTCTAGATGTGAGTGCCTCCGCCTTGACTGCGGAGCGACTCCGGGCGGAGGTCATATCGGTTAATATGGCCAATTCCGACACGACCCGGACAGCTTTGGGGGGACCTTATGTTCGCCAACAAGTCGTATTTCAGGCCGAAGGGTCGGAGCTAGATAAACCGGTCTTTAAAGACATATTTTCGTCGGATGGGGCTGTCAATGGAGGAGTCAAAGTAGCTGCAATCGTCTCGGATACTGCTCCTCCGATAGAACGCTTTGATCCACAGCATCCAGATGCAGACCGGAATGGCTTTGTTGCTTTTCCGGACATCAATCCGCTCACAGAGATGGTGGACCTCGTAGGCGCTTCGCGGGCGTATAGCTTGAACAGTTCCGCAATTCAGGCTACGAAGGGCATGATCGCTAGCTCTCTCGAAATAGTGAAATAAAGGAGACACCATTGCAAATAACTTCGGAACTATTAAATTCTGGCATTGCGAAAACATTGAACTCTCCCGAGAAGACAAGTTCATATCCTACAACGCCGTCCAATGTTTCATTCGGAGGTATGTTTCAGCAAGCGATGAGCAGCCTACAACAGACCGAGCAAGACTCAGCTACTAAAGTGAAGGGTCTGTTGAGCGGGGACGGAACTGACATCCACACTGCTCTTATCGCAACCCAGAAAGCGTCATTAGCATTCGATCTGGCGCTTGCTGTTCGTAATAAGGCGTTGGGAGCCTACCAACAAGTCATGAGTATGCAATTCTAGTCGGCACACCATTTGAGGCGATGCCCTAAGGTAAGGATTCCAGAACCATCGATGCTAGCCCCCAGGGATCACTAATTGAAAATGAACAATTTTCGCGACCTAGTCTTATCTCGGTGGGGACTTATCTCATCTCGGCAGCGAACACAGACTATCTATGGTGCTTTAGGTTTGCTAGCAATTTTGGCGAGCCTGTCCTGGTGGACTCTGAGACCCAGCTGGGCAATCCTATATTCCGGCCTCACACCAGATGAGGCACGCCAGATCGCTACCGTTCTCAGCAGCGCAAATATGGTTTACGAGGTGTCGAACGATGGAACGATTCTTCGTGTGCCAAGCGAAGAACTCGATAAAGCCCGACTCACCTCGGCTTCGAAGGCGAGTGGTAAGAGCGGTCGACTCGGATATGAACTTTTTGATAAGCCTGACTGGGCGGGTTCAGACTTTGATGAAAAGGTAAATTACCAGCGTGCTCTTGAAGGCGAACTAGAAAAAACAATAGACAGCATCAGTGATGTTGAGGCTTCCAGTGTTCACTTAGTTCTTCCGCACGACTCTTTGTTTTCAGAAACTCAGCGCGATTCTAAAGCCTCGGTAGTCATCAAGCTGAAATCTAAAGAACTCTCTCGTGACGAAGCTCAATCGATTAAGGCTCTGGTGGCAAATGCAGTAGATGATCTTAGTGTTGACAACGTAGCATTGATCGATGCAGATGGACGCACCTTAGGCGGCCGCAGCTCCTCTGCTGATAGCCGTGATCTCTACGAGCATTCTTTGACTGATCACATACTCGAGACTTTAGAACCCATTGTCGGCGTAGGCAACGTTCACGCCACCGTGAGCATAGACTACGATCTCTCCTCACATGATACCGTGAACGAAGATTACGATCCTGCTTCGGTGGTGACCCTCTCTATGCAGCGATCGGAACAGACTCTCGGAGAGTCGATTCCTGCATCCGGTATACCTGGTACTGCTAGTAATACATCTGAGCAAAAGGTACCTCTGTTTCCCTCTCAAAAGCCGGCTTCGCAAAGCAGTAAGCAGGAGAGCGGAACCTACGGAGCTTCAAAGAAAACGGAGCACTCTCTTGAGAGCGCTGGCAGTATTCGAAGACTTACTGCCGCGGTCCTTGTGAATGACAAGGTTTTGCCGAGCACCGATCCCAAGAAGCCTCCTCTAACGAGGGCATGGACGCAAGACGAGATGAAACAGTTGTCCAATCTCTCCCAGGCTGCCGTAGGATACGACCTAAGTAGAGGTGACAGTGTCGTAGTTCAGAATCTTCACTTCGAACGCAATATCGTCCAAAGTCAGAGCTTTCTCAACGGCTTCACGCACCATATAAGTTTGGGGGAGCCAATAATTAAAGATGTATCAGCTGCGCTGATAGCTCTGTGTGCCTTATTCTTCGTGGTGCGGCCAGCTATCTTCGCAATGAAGACCAGCTTGACTGAGGCACCCTTCGTCAGAGTCATAGCCAACGGAGTGTCGCCGGCAAGCGAAGAAGGTGCACTGGAACCTGGACATTCGCGAGGTCTGTTTGATCAAGTTGTTGCTCAGATCCAATCTGATCCATCCCAAAGCGCACGTGTGTTGCAAACCTGGATACGATCAGAGTAATTCCATGGTCTCGAGAAGGGTTAGGTCAGCAGCTGGAGAGGTTAAGGGACGAAGCCGTGGGAAACCCTAACATGTCAGTAATACCAGGAATAAGAAAGGCTGCTATTTTAATGGTGGCCGTGGGAGAGTCTTCTGCAAAAAAGCTTCTACAGAATTTAAGTGAAGAAGATGTGCAGCGCATCACATCGGAAATCTCGCTATTACCGGATACACCTTCCGCAGTATCTGGTCAAGTGTTAGAGGAATTCCATGAACTACTGACGACCAACCGCTACCTGACTCAAGGCGGCTTTGCTTATGCAACCAAACTATTGGTAGAAAGTTTTGGTAAGCAGCGCGCAGAGGATTTGCTGAACCAAATTCGGCGCTCCCAGCAAGAAAATAATGGAGATCTCTCCATGCTACAAAAGGTCGATCCTCAACAGCTGGGGAAATTCCTTGATGCGGAGCACCCGCAAACAGTAGCACTTGTATTAGCTCACCTGGATCCAAGGCAGGGGTCACAGGTGCTCGATAGTCTCCGGGAAGAGCAAAGCGTTGCAGCCATCCAGAGACTCGCAGAAATGAGGCAATTTTCGCCCGAGATGGCCCAGAGGGTCGCTTTCATACTTCACCAGAGACTGGAAAGTGTGGTCGACCCCCACCGGAAGTCCTATTCAGGATTTAAAGCAGTTGCAGATCTTTTGAATCGGTTGAACGGTGAGTCAGCCAAAAAGATCTTAGAGCGGATAGAAGAGGCATCCCCAGATGTATCGATTCAAATAAGACACCTTATGTTTACCTTTGCAGATCTCATATCGGTCCCGCCGGCGAGCATGCGCGAGATAGTAGGTCAGATCGATAAGAAACGACTTGCTCTAGCTCTGAAAAACTGCGCAGAAGATTTGAGATCACACGTTTTTCAAGCTATGTCGGGACGCGCCGTTGAAATGCTTAAAGAAGATATGGAAATCATCGGGCCAGTCAGGTCGAAAGATGTCGCCTCTGCTCAGCAGGAAGTTCTTGCCTTGGCTCGGAAGTTAGAAGAGGAAGGCACAATTGTACTTCGAGTCGAGCAGGATGATGCAGTGATGGCATGAAGACGCTATAGAAGAGTTATTTATCATGGATGATCAGCAAAGAGATGTTAGAACGCTCGAGTATACGAAGACTGACAATCGATGCGAACAAGCAATGGGTAACAGTTTGCGCGAATTTACTTTGCTGCCGTCTAACGCGGCACATTCTCCTCCTTCGAGTGGGCCCGCACACGGGGCTGAGCCACAGCACAATCTCCTCGGTATATCAGCCAAAGTGATTGGGTCGAAAGCTGATTCGGCAGCCTCTTCAGAGAAGCAGCTCTGCGATGACGCGGAGGATAGGGGCTACCAGGCGGGCAAGTTGGAGGCAAGTGAGTTCCATGCGACTGAGAGCCGGCGGAATGCAGAGCTTGTTGCGTCAGTTATCGAGGCGTCGATGGTGTCCAGACGGGAACAAGATGTCGCAATCCAACCGCGAGTCATTGCACTTAGTTTGAAGATTGCTGAGAAGATTCTATGCCGGCAGGCGGAAGTCGACGTTCTATTCCTCGCAGCCTCGGTGCGTTACGCGATTGATCATATGAAGACTCCATCGAAGTTGATCCTCAAGATAGCCGCAATGGATCATCTTGACTGGCTCAATCTTTTCGGAAAGATGAATGGTGGTTCAGAGATTGCGACGATAATAATTGACCCTGACCTCGGCCCCGGCATGTGTCGACTGGAAAGTGCTGGTGCTTCTGCCGACTACAGCGCAGCAGCACAGCTGGCTGAAATTCAGAGGAAGTTCGAAGGGATGCTTGGCGAAAGTGCGACGGCGGCAGCCTGGTTAGCCAAGTAGTGAGGCACCCTTGTGGCGTTTGGATGCAGTCACTTCAAGGGTATTCGTCGGCGCCTTGGCGCGGTATGGTGACGGAGGCTAACGGTCAGTGGCTCGAGTCGACAGGTCCACTAAGTGACGTAGGGGAGATCTGCGAAGTACGTTCCCAAAAGGGAGGCTGTTCGCTGGGCGAGGTTGTTGGCTTCCGTCAGGAGCGAATGCTGATCATGCTTTTTGATGCAGCGATAGTCCGTTATGGCGATGAGGTGATCGGGACTGGGCAGCAGGCCAGGATCGGAGTGGGGCCTGCTTTGCTTGGTCGTGTGCTGAATGGCTTGGGTAAAGCTTTAGACGGCGGGGGACCTATCCAAGCAAAAGATTTTATGTTGCTCCACCAAACGGCACCTCTGCCCTTTGATAGGATACCTATCAATCGCCTGTACGATACAGGCATCCGCGCGATTGACAGTATGTTATCTATGGGCGATGGTCAGCGGGTCGGGATATTTAGTGGTTCGGGGGTAGGAAAGAGCACGATAATCAGCATGCTGGCAAAAGGATGTAAAAACAGGATCTGTGTCATTGCATTAGTTGGCGAGCGCGGTAGAGAGGTTGCAGAAATGACACAACGAACCCTCGGTCTGGACGGTTTGCCCCGAACAGTATTGATAGTGGCAACCTCAGACCAATCGCCGCTGCTAAAAATAAGGGCAGCAGAGAGTGCGACCAGCATCGCTGAATACTTCCAGAGACAAGGTCAGGACGTCTTACTGATTATTGATTCTTTGACGAGGTATGCAATGGCGGCTCGCGAGGTTGGCCTGGCGAATGGTGAACCTCCCACCAGCAAAGGTTACACACCATCAGTGTTCTCTAGGATCAGCAGGTTGGTAGAACGTGCGGGTCGATTTCGTTCAGCGAGTATTACCGCCGTATACACGGTGCTTATGGAAGGCGACGATCAGGAGGATCCGATTGTTGATGCCACCCGCTCTTTCTTGGATGGACACTTTGTTCTATCCAGGGATTTAGCGTTGGACGGGTGGTATCCACCGATTGACGTTCCAGCGTCAGTCAGTCGACTGATGTCTTCTGTCATCGGAGAGCGGCATGCCTCAAATGCTGCACGCGTCCGACATTTGATGGCGGTGTTCGCGAAATCCGAGGATCTCATACGGATAGGCGCGTATAGGAGCGGCACCGATCCAGAGTTAGACGAGGCCATCGCAATGAGACCCAAGATTCGTGCCTTTCTTCAACAGAAGCCATTGGAAACAGCTTCCTTTGAGGAGACGATGGTAAAGCTTGAGGCGTTGGTAAGATGATAAAACTCCGGCAGCAGCATCAAAAACTCCTCCGGTTGCGGATCTTGCAGGAACGTGTAGAAGAAGAGAATGTGTCTTTGGCACAGGTAAGATTGGCTGATGGCGAAGCCATCATAGAACAACTCGATTCATGCATGAGAACGACTTATTTAGGCCAGTTGCGGTCCATGGAAAGCGGAGATCACATCGATGCAGCCTTCAATGCTCAAAGCCTTCAACTACTAGGCCAGGCGTTCGCTAAGTGCCAGGCCGTACTCGAACTCAGAAAGAAAGAATATCTTCAAAGCCTATCATCGTACGTGGCAGCGAAGATTGAGCGCAGCAAGGCTGGTTGTATAGCAGCGGATTCAGACGCTCAATGGAAAGAGTTACTCAGACGTCGTGAGCAAATTGCCCTGGACGATGCATTTCTCTGCAAACGATCAAAGCGGGACTAGCGATACCCTCGGTACGTATCCGTTATTGAATCTGTGAGAAATCATAATTAATGATGTGGGCTTGGCTATGTAAGTGCTAAGACATGGCGTGCAACCTTTTTCAATTGACTCGCAAAATCCGGGTGCCCAAGCAGTCTCAGTCCTGAGGAAGTCCTCCCCTGACGAAAGATCAAACCTGCCAGGAACCTTCAATATCAAATTCGCAGATGAGATGAAAAGGCTGGCGTCTTTGCCAACGGACGGTCCTGAGGCGTCATCCCCAGACTCGTCCGGAGCGATGCCTTCTTCAAAAGAGCAGAGCGTCTCAACATCTACTCCATTTAAGTATCTGCAAATGTTGCTAAAGGAAGTTGAACCATCAGTTCGATCTTCGATATCAAACGATGCAGGCAAGCAGCTGAATCTGGTACCGAAAGGAACTTACGATCAGGCTCTTTCCGCTAGAAGGCAAACGAAGACTTCCTCCTTCGTTCGTGATTCGAACTTTGTCAAGGGGATGCAGGAGCCCGCAATTAACAAGGGGAAGGTTATGAGCACTGGGTCTGACCATATAACTAGTGTTGACCTGGGGGGGGCGGCACCCGGCCTAGAGAAAGCTGCTTCGCTGCAACTAAATGGGCAGTCTCTTTCGAATAGATCGCATCCGGGCTTAGCGTTAGGTGACTCGGGTGCAACTGAAATGACTACAGGAGCCTTGCAGGCAAATGAGTATGAGAAATCACTAGGAATGGTCGATCCCGTCAGCGATGCCTTAATCGGTTCAGGCCAGAGTACGCGAAGTCATGTCGATCCGAAGCCCAATGCCTCATTGACAAGCGGAAGTTCGATCAGTTTCTCAACCTCCCGTGTGTGGGGGAGGTCGAAGACAGTTGAGTCTCACACGTCAACCGGATCACGCTTTCCACAGCAAGCCCAGGTACAAATTGCTATGCAATCAATACATGGCGTCGCGTCATCGGCATCCCTAAATTCCGGCAACGAACACGCGAGCGAGACCAGAACGAGTGATGCAAGTATCGCTAAGCTGTTAGCAGGTTGGCAGCGCAACGATGGATCAAGTCCAATTGACCCAGATAGTGCTCATCATGCGACTGTTCCTGCTAGAACCCTAGTCGAAGCAAATCTGACGGATCTGCAAGATTTTAACACCGCGACTTTGGTGCACGCCGGAGAAATGACGAGCCAATCCACCCATATCGCGTCAACTGAGTCTCGGCTGAGTGGAGGGTCAACCGAAGCCGAAATACCGGCTGTACCGATATCTCTAACCCTCTCTGGAGAACTTCGCGGCGTCTCACCTGCCACACAGGAGGCCATCTCAGCCACAATAGGTGTAATGCCGGCTATTAATGAAGATGCCGCAAAAACAGGAAGTGCCGCCGGAGTGTATGGATCGGAACAATCCAATTCCACAATGAAGAATTCGGAGAAGGGGATGAGTTCCCTCGGAGACCAAACGTCAGCGAAGACAACTAAGAGTAGCCGTCATGAGATAGGTCAATCGCAGATGTCTTCGTCGCGTGAACAAAGGGCCGTTCAGCCTTTACATACATACGAGTCGAATGGCACCAGCCCGATGCCTTTGAACGCAATGATGTCCAATCCAGATCAGATGACTGATCGTCCTGCCACGAGTCAGGGCTTGCTTCCCTCCGCCAACGCTTTTCCACGCACAGAACCAGCATTGGACAGCGGCTCGTCTCTCACAAACCCTTTCCATCGGATGGATAATGTCGTTTCATACACCCATCCTCAGTTCACGTCGTCTGTCCGATCTTTGGAGGCATCGCTACCGCAAAATGATTCGGGGATTTCAACGGTTAGTGCACGCCTGATCGAGGGAAGGGTGAGTGCCAGCCTCTTAACGGATTCCGCTGAGTCATTGGCTTCCCTCGGTGCTCACTTAGGCTCCCTGCATTCGTTTATGGCCGAGAGCGGAACGCCCATCAGTCAAGTAACGATTGGTCTTGAAGGCGGAGATCGCCGCGGTTCTACACACGACCAGCGGGAGAGTCCACAAGGAAGCAGGGAAGAACATAGATCTCCAATGGGTACTGCTCAAGAAGTTTTTACTCAAACCCACAACCTCATCTCAGGAAATGTAGACATACGCGTTTAGGTGACAGCTAGTTTCGGGAAACGGTCTTGCTCATAGCGACACCGACAAAGGACAAAATGCCAAATTATAGCGCCATTGCAGTACACCAGGCTCAGGCGGGAGCGGCAATAGCACCTTCTATTGCTGAAATCGCTACAGCACAGATTTCTGCCAAAGCTGCAGCGGCAACCTCTTCAAGTTCGGCCGCTAGTGCAGGCACTATCACTTCCAGTGATTTTCTTACCCTGCTGGTGACCGAGTTAAAAAACCAAGATCCTACTTCTACCCAGGATCCTAATGCTTACATCGACCAGCTGGTACAGGTGAATAGCCTGCAACAGCTCATTTCGATTAATCAGGATCTTTCATCAGCTTCTTCGACATCCGCTACCTCTAATAACGTTTCGACGCAAAAAGCGCCTGAGGACGTTTAGACAAGAGTGCTCGGAAGTGAAAAGCCGTGGATGATTCCGACCATCTAATCGCTGAATGACAAGGATTATGGGCGCTCAAATACATCCAACACCTCTCACCCAACCTTAGTTAAATAAACTCGAACTTCTAAATAACTTTAACCGGAGAGCAAATGCCATCATTTTCAATTCCTCTTACTGGCCTGGAGTCTGACAATACGTCGCTGAACACAATTGCCAACAACCTCGCGAATATGACGACCACAGGCTTCAAATCCCAGACCACAAATTTTGCGGCACTCTTCTACCAGCAGCTTGGGACGAACGGTGCGGACGATCCACTCGAGGTAGGATCAGGCGTGGGGGTGGCGACGACTGAGACAGACTTCACGGAAGGACCGATCAGTTCGACCACTACTGCAACTGATATGGCTCTCAATGGAAACGGTTTCTTCGTCGTGAATGACGGAGGCACAACCCAGTTGACCCGTGCCGGTGATTTTAGCGTGGCCAGTAATGGCGCGCTGGTGACTGCGAATGGTGCCACGGTAATGGGCTATCCAGCTGTTAATGGTGTTGTTGATACAAATGCCACTCTGTCTGCGATCTCCTTACCGGTCGGACAGACACAGCAGGCGCAGGCGACGTCGAAGGTGTCATTCACTGCAGTTCTCGATGCCTCTTCACCTAACAACACCGTTGTGCCGGCAACAGTGCAGATCTTTGATTCGCTGGGTGTCGCGCACACAATGACAGCGACGATGACCAAGACCGCGTTGAACACCTGGAGCTACAGCATTGCCCTGCCCTCGGGGGACGCCACGTCTCCACCATTAAACACGACGGGCATCCTCACATTTGACTTTAACGGCAATCTCGCAACCACCACACCAACTTCACCATCAGGCACAACCGTTACTCTAGGAGCGGCGGCCGCGGCTTCCAACCCTTCGTCGACCAGCCTCGCAAACATCACTTTTGGTGGCATGACTGATGGCGCTGCGCCCCTCAATTTCAACTTGCAGATAGAGGGAACGGGTGGAACGTCACTCATTACCCAGGTTGCGGGAACGTCGACCGTGAGTGGATACAGTCAAAACGGATATAAAAGCGGTATATACGATGGTTTCACTGTCGCAAGTGATGGTACTATCTCTGCGACATATAGCAATGGTGAAACATCAAATGTTGGCCAGATAGCAGTGGGAAATGTAGCGAACCCACAGGGTCTGGTGGCGCTGGGTAGTAATGCGTATGGGACGACCTTGTCTTCGGGCCTGGCCGCGTACGGGGCCGCCGGTTCGAATGGCAACGGCCTTATCCAAGGCGATTCGCTCGAAGGCTCCAACGTAGACATATCTGCGGAATTCTCTGATCTTATCGTGGCGCAGAGAGCATTTGAGGCCAATTCCAAGTCGATCACAACCTTCGATACGATCACGCAAGAGACCATCAATATGATTCATTAAAAGGTAACGACCGCGGGCGCGCCTCTGGCCAGGTTGTCTTAAAAAGATCTAAGATAAGCCTGGCTACATGGCGCTTCGCGTGCACATAGATTTGTATGAGCGACAAGCAAATCACTGATGAGCACGTTCACGATCATGTTTCCGACGCAGGAGATGCTTCTTCAAGTCTTATCCGAGGACATATCAGACTAGACGGTGATCAATCAGGCACCGGACGGGATGATGTCGCAAGTTCACCAACAAAACTACGCCCAATCGGCTCATTTGCTGCGATGCCAGTCACCTTGCATGTTCGCATCCCTCTTCCATCCTTCAAAATGCAATCGCTAGCTGTCCTTCATGCTGGGAGTATCGTGTCGACGGGTTGGCCTAGCTCTGAGGATCTTCCCCTTACGGCAGGTCACGTTAGACTTGCTTGGGCAGAATTTGCGATTGCCGACCAGAAGCGATCAGTTCGTATTACGCGCATCTCCTGAGCCATGATCCACTCAACGCAAAACATTGCAGGGAATGAGAGTATCCTCAGCCCCGTCCAGAAGTTGATAGGTAAGTGTGTCCAAGGGCTCAACCGGATTTGTGGTGGCATTAGCGGCGCACACGAGTCCCGTATAAATTTCGTGATTTTGGGCAGGCTCGGCCTCGGGGCGGGAAAGAGCCTGACTCTCGTGGATGTTGCGGGGTGTAAATTCCTGGTCGCTGCAGGTGCAGACAATATTTCTGCTGTGATCCGTTTAGAATCTGACTTTTCTGTTCCGTCGATCGGGATCATAGGGTGAGTAGTTCAATGATGTTCCTCTCTCACACCTGGCATTTCCTGTTACAGGCAGACAGCATCGTACCATTACAAAGATTGATTACCGGAACGATGAAAACCAAGGATATTCCATGGACCATCGTCTTCACCCTGACGGTCATCACGCTTTTGCCAGCCATAGTGCTTTCGACAACGCCGATGGTGCGACTGCTTATAGTCTTCCATTTCCTTCGGCAGGCTCTCGGAACGCAGACCGCCCCGAGCAACCAGACACTCCTCGCTCTAAGTCTCATGATGACCTGGTTTCTGATGCAACCCGTTCTGTTGGCGGTCAACGCTCAGGCAATCGTTCCTTACCAGGCGGGAAAAATTGACGGCTTGCAGGCGATCCATCTGGGGATCCTGCCTCCAAAAAACTTTATGCTTCGATATACCCGGGAAAAAGATCTTGAGATTTTCGCTGCAGCGGATAAGGAAACAAGACCGCGCATACCGGCGGACTTACCTTTGCGGATAGTTGTGCCTGCATACATACTCTCCGAACTGCGTTCTGGATTTCAAATCGGTGCGATCCTGTTCCTTCCGTTCCTCCTGGTTGATATTGTCGTCGCGTCCATAACCACATCAATCGGCATGATGCAACTTCCGCCTGTGACCATTTCGACACCTCTAAAGATCTTTCTTTTTGTAGTTGTCGACGGATGGAATATGCTCGCAGGTTCTTTGCTCAAGAGCTTTTAGAAACAAATGACACCCGATCAAATAACAGATGTGTTTCGTGATGTACTGCGGGAGGCCATCGTCATCGCCGCCCCGGTTATCCTGGCTGCTAGTATTACCAGTTTATTAGTCAGCTTCCTACAAACTCTTACCTCAATCCAGGACCAAACTATCTCGATTGTCCCTCGCCTTCTCGTCGTAGCAGCAGTAGTGTTTATTGGCATGCCCTGGTACTTGCGCCACCTTACCCTATTCACCACCCTGATGCTGACAGACTTTGGCCGTTTTCTAGAACATTGAATATTTCCGTTCCTATGAGGGTGTCCAGTGACGATTGCTGAGACATTGAGCGGCATCATTCTGGTTGGCATACGTCTGGGCGGCCTTTTCGTGTTTGCCCCATGCTTTTCGTCTGCAGTCATTGCACCGCGCTTGAAGGCTGTTCTGCTCTTCGCAATGACGCTTGCTCTTGGACCGGGTATCGTCGCACATTCAAGCGGGAATCTGGATATTGGGGTAATGTCAATCGCCAGGGAGACAGCCGTGTCATTGATCTTTGGCCTCGTTCTCTCCCTCGTGATGGAACTCGCGAACATGGCAGGTCAGATAGCAGGCCTGCAAATGAGTTTCACCCTTGTCAACCTGCTGGACCCAAGTAGCAATATCGAGACTTCGCTGTTTTCTTCCCTGTTTCAGACATTGACAACCACTCTGCTTGTAAGCACGGGCGCCGACCGCGCAATGATCGGCGGTTTGCTTCGTACCTACAGAGCGGTACCGCTAGGTGGAGGGGCTTTAAGGACTGCGTCGCTCCCACTTCTTATCCCTATGGCGGGCGGAATTATCCTCTCTGCATTCCAACTTGCCGCTCCACTCATTGCTGCCACAGTGTTGGTCGAAGTCTCGATCGCCTTCCTGTCAAGACTTTCGCCTCAACTACCAGTGATGGCACTTACAGTACCTGCTAAAACATTGATGGGCTACGTCGTCCTGATGGTCTCGTTGTCCGCTTGGGCGGTATTCATCGAGCACCGTTTTTCGTGGCTCCTAGACTGCGCGCAAGTCTCCGTGGCTCGGATGTTCGCTGGCTAAGGAGACTTCTAATGGCTGGGGAGCGTACAGAGAAGGCGAGTCCGCAAAAGCGTAAAAAGGCGGTTGACCAGGGAGATCGTCTAATCAGTCGCGAATTGAATGGTGCCGCAGCTATGCTCGGGGCCGTCTTCTCGCTGCGAGCCTTCGCGAGCGCATGGAGTCGCGCATGGAAAGAAGGCTTCGTTTCCTGTATGTCCCTGATTGAGAGCGCGAATAGCGCCAGTTTGTCCACTCGTGGGATAGCGGTCATATGCCGATCGATCGTGCTTCATACTCTTTCTCCCCTTCTTTTATTTGCGTCGGCGATTGTTTCGGGAGTGATTGCAATTGGGATCATGCAAGGCGGTGGGCAGATTTCATTCACGGCACTCTCCCCCAAGTGGTCTAGGCTGAATCCGATCACGAACGCCACACACCTGTTGGGAGGCCAGGCTCTGGTCCGCCTGAGCAAGTCGATGATTCCGGCAGCATTTCTGGCAGTCCTGGTAACGCATAAGATCAGCCAGCAGCGGATGAATCCAACGACCGATTGGAAGCAAAGTTCACTTCTCTTCGACAACGTGTATGCATTACTGCAGAGCACTGCAATCGCGATGGCCATCTGGAGCGCCATCGACTATTTGAATACCTGGCGCACACGCGAGAGTCGTCTAAGAATGACCAAGCAGGATGTGCGGGATGAAATGAAGGAGAGCGAAGGAAGTCCCCAGATCAAGCGACGCATCCGCCAGCTCCAACGACAATCCCGAAAACGTCAGCTTCGGGCGGACGTAAGGAAAGCAACCGTAGTGCTGACAAATCCAACGCACTATGCCGTGGCTCTCAGCTTTGACTTCATTGCGATGGATCCTCCTAAAGTTCTCGCGAAGGGTAGAAATTTGATCGCACTCCAGATCCGAGAGGAAGCTCAGTGGGCGGGTGTCCCCATCATCGAGAATCCACCGCTTGCGCGATCACTTTATCGATCGGTTGAGCCTGGCCAGAACATTCCCATCGAATTGTATGCAGCGGTTGCTGGGATTCTGGCGTTCCTATACAGGAAGGAAATGGAAGATCGTATGCGCGAAAGGGTTTCGGAAAAGGCTGGGGACGCCAGGACTCCTGCAGCAAAAACTATTGGGACAATGTCGGAATGAGAACGAAACAGGGTTTGATAGCACGGCAGACTGGACCGCTCGTTCCCTAAGGACAGAGCCTTGACCATGATCGAGCGCAACTAAGAGGAATACCGAGATGGCGCAACAGGTTGCAAATGTACCGACGATCGAGAAGAAAGCAGAAACAACCTCGGCTTGGTGGCCGGCTACCCTCGAGCGTGTCCGCGAACTCGGCCTGCCGATTGGCGCAATTAGTATTGTCTTCGTAATGCTGATTCCGCTGCCGGCAGCTGTAGTCGATCTGCTTCTGGCATGTTCCATGGCTTCGGCCGTGCTGGTCTTTCTCACTGCCGTGCAGGTACGCAAAGCAGTGGAACTTTCGGTATTTCCGACCCTATTGCTATTGCTGACTCTCTTCCGTCTGTCCTTGAATATCGCGTCAAGCCGGCGCATCCTTCTACACGGTAGTGAAGGAACCGCTGCAGCAGGCAGCGTGATTGAGGCCTTCGGTCAATTCGTAGTTGGCGGTAACTATGTGGTTGGCTTTGTACTTTTTCTCGCTCTGATCGCGATTCAATTCCTGGTCGTCAGTCACGGCGCAGTGAGGACCGCGGAAGTAACAGCGCGCTTTACCCTGGACGCACTTCCGGGTAAGCAGATGGCCATCGATGCGGATCTTAATGCCGGAGTTATCGACGAGAGTGTGGCTCGGCAGAGGAGGGAAGCGGTCGCAAGAGAGGCTGAGTTCTACGGCGCGATGGATGGGGCTGCTCGCTTCAACCAACGGGATTCTATGGCGACTATTCTCTTGACGGCGATCAATATTGTTGCCGGTCTATTGATTGGCACTCTGCAGCAGGGCGTGCCTCTACTGGAAGCAGTGAAGACCTATACAATTTTGACTGTCGGCGACGGCCTTGTGACCATGATCCCATCTTTGCTGGTGTCAGTTGCGGGCGGCCTGGTTCTAACGCGTGCCTCTTCGTCCGCCGGTCTTGGAGCTGAACTGGGAAATCAGCTCTTCGGGAAACCGAAGACATTGTTCATTGCAAGCGGAGTGCTTGCTGCCATGGCCGCAATTCCGGGCTTACCTAAACTGGTTTTCCTCGGGATGTCCTTTGCCATATTCATGCTCGGTCGCCAACTCGATAAGTCTGTCCCTCCGACTGTCGTTCTGGAGCAGCAGGCAGGAACGAAGAAGGAGCAACAGCATGCGGTGGAAAACCTCGCTTCGCTGCTAAAACTTGAAGAGTTGAGCCTTGAAATCGGTTTTCAATTGATTGCACTGGTTGATGAAAGCCAAGGCGGACAGATGCTTATGCGAGTGCGGACGCTTCGGCGACACCTCGCAACCGAGTTAGGTTTCCTGATTCCTCCAGTCCACATTTCGGACAATCTCAAGTTGAAGCCTAGGGAATATGTTGTGTCGATGCGGGGCGTTGAAATCGGCCGATGGCAGACGGAGGGTAACTCGTTGTTGGCCGTGAGCGCTGATGCCCAGCTGCGCCCGATGCCAGGTAAAGAAACACGTGAGCCGGCTTTCGGTGTCCCGGCCCGCTGGATTCTTCCAGCGCAGGAAGAGCAGGCAATCGCCGCCGGCTATTCCGTGGTCGATACAACAACAGTGATCGGTACACACCTCTCTGAGCTTATCCGTCAGCACGCGCATGAGCTGCTTACGCGAGGTGAAACCAAACGTTTGCTCGACTCGCTCAACGACTCTCACCCCAAATTAATCGAAGAACTTGTTCCTAAGATATTGTCACTCGGGGAAGTGCAGAAAATCCTGCAGCAATTGCTACGAGAACAGGTCTCGATTCGAGATCTCGGCTCGATTCTTGAAATACTGCTCGAAAATGCCCCCGCGAATAAGAATCTGATTGCACTGATCGAGGCTGTGCGTTTCGGTTCTCGCAGGAGGCTTGTCCAGCCCTTAATTGCGAACGACGGCATGATCTCCGCTTTTATGCTCGACGGACAGATTGAGGGTGATCTGCGCACCCTGATACAAGGCGACTTGGACCGCTTAGGTCCAGACGGGGCAATTCCCAACCAGGGCGATATCCTGCGGCGCATTCTTGATTCTTTGAAACAACTCATCGGAAGTACTCCTACGATGGCCATTCCCGTGCTCCTATGTTCGAGTCCCGTTCGATATCACCTTAAGCGATGGCTGGAGCCTTTTCTTCCCAAACTACAGGTGTTGTCACCTCTCGAGATTCCGACAGAGGTTCGGATTAGGAATATGGGTCTGGTTCGATGAAACCGCGTTTATGTACAACGGCTGATGCCGAGCACGAAGTAGGTAATGGGGGATTCGTATTTTGGAAAAGCAGGTCACGTTCTTCAACCATGAGCTAATTCCTACCTCGATGGTCGTCGATCAATTTCGGCGATCGGTATTAGATCCGTTTGCTGGATCGGTAAACAAAATAACGCAGAACCAGGATCCTTCGTCGATTAACGCGAGAAAGGCATCTGTGCTGGTCATTAATGATTTAATTCCGGGTGGAGAGAAAGCGCCCCGCGAACCAATGCAGGAAGAAGAGATTGCGGCGCACCTGTCGATGGTCCGTTTTTTAGCACGGCGGATTCACGAGCGTCTGCCGAGCCATGTTGAATTGGATGAGTTGATCGGCGCAGGCGTGTTGGGATTGATGGATGCGTATAAGAAGTTCGATCCAGACAAGAAGGTCAAATTTCGCAGCTACGCACAGTTTCGGGTGCGCGGAGCCATACTCGATAGCCTTAGAACCCTTGATTGGAGTCCGCGCGACCTGAGGCGAAAGGCGCGTGAGATCGAAACAGCGATCCAGTTACTAACCGGGCGCGTAGGACGTTCTCCGAGTGAAGTGGAAGTCGCCGCCGAGTTGAAGATGACACTAGTTGATTATCAACATGTGCTCGGAGATTTGAAGAGCCTCGAAGTCGGCACCTTGAATGTCGAGCGGTCAGAGGACTCTGGCGAAGAAGAACTCGCGTATATCCCCAATCGGACTGAAGATGATCCCCTCTTTCAGTGCCTGCGGGGGGAGATGCACGCGCGTCTGAAAGATGCCATCGAAAATCTGCCTGAGCGTGAACGACTGGTCATGAATCTTTATTATTTCGAGGAGTTGACGATGAAAGAGATTGGCAATGTTCTGGGCGTGGTCGAATCCCGGATCTCGCAGGTGCACGCTTCAGCCGTGCTTCATCTTCGAGCAGCATTACACGTCTTTCGCTCGGGAAAAACAGGCCGCCCGGAAGCTGTGCAGCGTAGATGAGCAAGTGATCAACGTCGCGAATATTCCGGATTAGATAGTAGAGGCCGATTTTGCGAAAGGAAAAACTAGATGGCTGAAGTTGAGGACGGTAGGGTAGCCGATTCGAACTCCGTCGGCATGGAGGTAGAACCCGAACCTCCGGAGTTACTGATGGACGTTGAACTTGAAGCCACTTTGCGCTTTGGGTCTCGTGAAATGACGCTCGGTGAAGTGTTGGATCTCGGCCCGGGAGATGTCATCGAACTCGATCGACAAGTGAACGACCCGGTAGATCTGCTCATCGGAGACAAGATTGTTGCACGTGGTGTAGCCGTCCTGTGCAATGGCAAGTACGGCCTGCGAGTTACAGAAGTGGCTGAGTTGAAGCCTTCCCTCGAGAGTGTCCGTTGCCTTTTTTGAAATATGGTCGTCAATGGACCCAGCAGGCTCGGGAATGGGGCGGAATGCGACTCGCGATAACTGAGCCTCCTGCAGTATGGGAAGAAAGCGATCGGAATTTAATTACTTGCGCCCGCAAAGGCTGCAAGGGGATAGGCTCCAAATCAGCTTCTACACGCAATCTAACCTTTTACGAAGGTAAGGATGTCTGTAGTCGTGCCTGTCTGCATGCCTTGATTGCGAGCGATGTGCAGGATGCTTTCCAGCCTGATAGGACGGTCCCGGGGCCGTATATTCACAGGATGCCACTGGGCCTTCTGATGTTATCGAGGAAGTGGATTACACATGAGCAACTCACGCTCGCACTCGGTCGCCAGCGCGCTGCTGGAAATGGTCGTATAGGAGAGTGGTTGGTATCTACGGGTGCGATAGGAGAAGAGACCGTGGCTCGCGGAGTAGCGGCGCAGTGGGGGCTTCCAGTCTTGTTGGCAAGTGATCAGTCCCCGGAAGTTTCTGGACTGCTGCCGTATCTGTTGACGGATGCTTACAAAGCGATACCGGTAAGGATAGTTGCAAGACGTATTCTTTACTTGGCTGTCGAGCAGCAGGTACATTCAAGCCTCAACAGGGCAATTGAAAAAATGACGGGTTTTCATGTGGAACCGGTCATTCTTGTGCCCAGTGTCTATGAAAGGCTTGCAAGGGCCGCCAGGAAGTCTGCGTTCGATTCTGTGCCTGCGCACGATCGATTATTCCGGACCCGGTCACTGAAGAACCTTTCATGTTCGATTCTTTTGCTTCTCGACGAGTCTCCTACCTGTAATGTTCAGATCGCCACTATTGGAAAGTATGTTTGGGTCCGGCTGTTACGTAGCGGCTCGAATAGATTAGGAGAGAAGGTGGAAAACATATTGCTTACTGTGACCAATGCTGACGATAGCACTGACCCTTAGAATGTTGCAATAAGTTAGAAGGCGCTGGGCCACGAAATTGCTATTGAAACATGTGTAAAGCACTTGGAGGAGATTAAGTGGATAGTGGTGCATATGCTGCTTATGCCGGATTGTTGGCGCGCGCAGAATCACTAGATTCGGCCGCTAGTAATCTCTCTAACTCTAGTACAACCGGGTTCCGCGCCGAGCGGGAATATTTTAAGTCGATAGTCTTGGGCAAGGACGCGCCTGATTCACAGATGGGTACTGGTTTGAATTCCTTTGGTGTCTTGGGAGGCAATCAGATCGACCTTGGCCAGGGCGAACTTGTTTCGACCGGCAACGTGTTGGACGTCGCAATTCAAGGTACAGGATTTTTTGCGGTACTCACACCACAAGGTATTCGCTACACGCGGGACGGCTCATTTCAGAGATCAAGCGATGGTAGTCTGCAAACTCAATCGAACGAATCAGTACTTAACTCACTGAACAAACCAATCTCGGTTCCATCTGGGGATATCTCGGTTGGTTCAGATGGCTCGGTCTCAATCGACGGAGCCATCAGCGGGCAGATCGGGATCTTTGCGCTTGATCGTCGGGAGTTGGCTCCTGAGGGGAAGAATAAGTATCGGAACCTGGGTAAGACAGCAGCGCCTAGTGTCGGAGCCACTGTCCGTCAACATTATCTCGAGGCGTCTAACCAGAGCGTCATTCAGGGGAGCATGCAACTTCTGCTGGTGCAGCGGCAAGCAGAGATGATGCAAAAGGCACTCACAATTTTTCAGGGCACTTTCGATAAGACGGCCAGCGAAGATCTGCCAAAAATTTAAAACTACTAGTTGCATTAGTTTTACGGGAGCAGAGATGATACGCGCACTCTACACAGCAGCGAGCGGGATGAGCGCTCAACAATTGAACCTCGATACGATTGCCAATAATCTTGCCAACTCGTCCACGTCGGGTTTTCGGCAGACACGCCTTCAATTTCAGGACATGGTGTATCAAAACTTAATTACTCCTGGCGCGGCGCAGAGCCAGCAGGCTATATCCGCAGGCTTGCAGATTGGACTGGGTACGAAATCCTCGGCAACCGAGCTTATCACTACGCAAGGAGATCTCAACCAGACAAGTAACCCGCTTGATCTGGCGATCGAAGGGGGCGGGTTTTTTCAGGTGCAACGGCTCGATGGAACTACTGGCTACACGAGGTCTGGAAATTTTCAGTTGAATAATCAAGGCACCATGGTGACGGAAGAAGGCGAGACGTTGATTCCGGCCATTACGATTCCTCCAAATGCGACTGCGGTAACTATAACTCCGTACGGAGTTGTTAATGCGACGTTGCACGGCCAGAAGAATCGATCGCAGTTTGGACAGATTCAGTTAGCCACATTTCCGAATCCAGGAGGGCTCGATGCGGTGGGCGGTAATATGTTCTCCGCGACTCTCGCTTCGGGGGACGCGATAACGGGTTTGCCGGGTGGGACCCAGGGGTTAGGTCAATTGCAGCAAGGCTATCTTGAAAACTCGAATGTCGATGTTGTGTCGGAATTTGTCCAGATGGTTCTCGCGCAGAGGGCCTATGAAAGCAACTCCAAAGTGATAAAGGCAGCGGATGACATGTATTCGCAAGTAAATAACATGACTCGTTAGGCCCTGATTGCGTACCGGAGATCAATATGACAAGGCGTTACATCTTGAGATTGGATTTGACTTTATTAAACATCCTCTTCTTGTTTGTCATGCCAAGTGTGGCCGCGGCATCAGAAGTGACCGCCGATGCAACTTCTTTGAACAGCATCCGGACTTTGGTCGGCGGAAAGAATGGTCTTACTGTACCGTGCGGATGGTCTGCTACATTCGACGCATTCCATCCCGAGCGTCCGCCACAGTTGATCGCGACGCCAAGTCAGTGGAAATGTGGGGTTAGAGTGAAAAAGGTGTTGATGGTGAAGACCGCCGCCAGTCTTTCGATGATTTACACGACTAAGGATGCGCAAGCTTCGATCAGAGTAATCGCGCTTGAAGCGGGGTCAGTGGGGGACACTATCCGATGCCGGTCTTCAATCGACGGAGCTGTATTGATAGGGCGGATCTCTGATATTCAAACTGTCCAAATGTTACGCAGAGAATTGAAGGCTTCTTGGTGACTGAGGATCGGTTGTATCGACCTGTAGGCGGAGTATTGTGTGCCCTATTGTTCCTAATGAGTGTTCTAGTGTCACCTATGTTGGCTTCGCCAAAGGTGCACAGCATTCATACGGTAGTGAATCCGGCGGATGCCGCCCTGAACAACTATATCAAGCGTGTACAGGATGCTAGCGAAGCCGAGGTAAGAAGTCCCGGAGCCATCTGGAGTGATAATGGAAGATTAAGCCGCCTATCAACCGATTTGAAGGCGACTCAACCGCACGATCTCATCTCAATTATTGTTTCTGAAAGTCTAACTGCGTCGACCGATGGCAGTGTAAAGAATTCGCGGGCATCTAGTGCCAATTCTCAGGTCTCCGCTTTGATTGGCGCACTCTCTGCCGGGAACGCATTGCAGAACCTCTTAAACCAAACTTCAAGCTCCGCCTTAAATGCGCAAGGCCAGAGTGTAACCGATTCCAGTCTTAGTACGATCGTTGGCGGTGAGGTGATGGCGGTGCTCCCAAATGGCGCCTTTGTCGTTCAGGCAGACCGGCAGGTTGCATTCAATCAGCAGACGCAGACAATACGACTGCGTGGACTTGTACGTCAGGCAGATATCAACTCGCAAAACCAGGTTCTTTCTACCTCCATCACTGATCTGGAGCTTGAAGTAGTGGGCAAGGGAATCATCAATGACTTCACATATCGCCAGAATGTTTTGGTCCGCTTTATTCAAAAACTTTTGGTATTTTGAACAAGCAGGGCGGGATCGTAGGACTTCGAGCCTGCGGTTCGCCATCATGCTGTTCTGCATTGCGGCTGCTGGTGAACACGTGGGCTGTGCGAGCGATGTAAGCCGACTCGCACGGATGAAGGACGTGTCATCCATTGAAGGAGTGCGAGGGAACCAGCTTATCGGTTTCGGCATCGTCGTTGGACTTCATGGAACAGGTGATAGCCAGATTACGGTCTTTCCAATTCAGACTCTTATCTCGACGCTTGCTCGACTTGGCGTGAACGTTCCTCAAGCGTCTGCTGGCAGTCTCACCGTCCGCAACATTGCGGCAGTGTTTGTTTCAGCTACTTTACCCGCCTTTGCTCAACCCGGCACGATGATTGATATCACCGCTTCGTCTGCCGGAGATGCTGGCAGTCTCGAAGGTGGACTCCTGCTGCTTACGCCGCTCTATGGCACAGATGGACAGATCTACGCCCAAGCTCAGGGTCCAGTCCTGCTTGGCGGATATGCTGTCAATGCAAATGGCAATGCAAAGCAGTTCAATCATCCCACGGTTGCGCGCGTTCCTTCAGGGGGTACGGTCGAACGTGCTGTCGCCTTTGATCTTTCAAAACAGCATGCCTTTCGTTTTCTGCTGAACGACGCTGATTTTAAGACGGCCGAACTCGCGTGCGCAGCAATCAATCTGGAGTTGAAGAGCAAGCGAGCGCGAGTCATTGACAGCCGCAGCATCGAACTCGCTGTGACATCGGATGAAGATATCCCATCCTTGCTTGCCACTGTAGAGGCAGTCGAGGTGGAGGTCTATCCTAGAGCTAAGGTTGTTGTCAATGAACGCACGGGGACAGTCGTGATCGGCGGCAATGTACGGCTTCAGCCAGTATCGATTCTGCATGGGGGCCTGGTGGTGAACGTGGTAAGTCAACTTGTTGTCTCGCAGCCGAACGCATTGAGCAACGGTGCCACAGAGGTGGTCCGGCAAACCTCTGTCCAGGCGCAAGATAAGCCCGTAAATCACATTGAACTTAAAGCAGGTGCGACCGTGGATGATCTGGTACAGAACCTGCAGACTATTGGCGCCTCGGCCAGGGATGTGATCTCCATTCTGCAGGCCATGAAAGAGGCTGGTGCTTTGGAAGCAGAATTGGAGGTAGAGTGAGTTCTATCGATGAAGCCTTCAGGAACACTGGGCCTACTTTCGGGAGAGATGATCAAGTGTCGTCATCATCCACTGCGCGTAACCCCAAGCTCGAGAATGCCGCACACCAATTCGAAGCAAGCCTTATGCAGGAGCTTTTAGCACCTCTACAGAACGACTCCATGAGTTCGCCGGATGGCGATGGGGATAACGGCAGCGCAGATGCTTTGTCGACTTTTGCCAGTGAATCGATGGCGCGGGCAATCTCCGACCGAGGCGGCTTCGGAATTGCGCATCAGCTCATCGAGCATTTTGAGAAACCCACGGGTGCAAACTCGCGGCGACCCTGATGCCCTGATCAATTCTGCCGATACTCAGACTAACGGAGAAGATATGCAGATTTTTCAAAACATACGCACCAACGACGGTGCGAAAGAACCTTCAAACATTGAAGTCAACAATTCCGGTTCATCGGCCAGGACACCATCGCGCATGGCCGATCTTGTGCCTTCGCAGCCTCAGTCCCTCGATACGTCTGCAATCAGTCCAACTGCTTCTATGCTGGCTCTCGCGCTGTCCGAAGGTTCGCCTGGTGACGCGCACGTACAGCAGATCACGTCATCTATATCGAGTGGCACCTACAAGGTTGACTCTGCGGTGCTTGCTTCGAGCATCATGGATACGATGGTCAAGTATCCCACTGAATGAACGGTACTGCGCTGATCGCATCAAGCGCGCCGTCTTCATGTGTTTAATCTGCAACAGTGTCGAATGCGTGCTGCTAGCTCTACAAGAGGCAATAGGCGATGATTGACGTCCCGCGGCAGACAAGCTGCCAAATGCTTGAAGATTCCATTGAACGAGCAGCAGTTGTGTTAGTTGGTTTTGAGCCTGCTGCGATCAAAGCACTCGAGGAAAATTCACACCGATTGATGCACATAGAATCTTTCGCGCTTAGCCGAACAGAGATACGAGCGCTGGGACCCAAGTGCGAAACGCTGAAACGACTCCTGGAGTTATCGTGGTCTAATCTTTCCACACTCAGGCGTTCTTTATCACGCCGGGGTGGTGAAATCACGTACACGCTACCGCGGAGAGATCACCCATGGCAACACTAAGTACCTCCTGGAATATCAGCATGTCAGCTTTGCAGGCTGATCAGGCGGCATTGGCTACGACAGCGAATAATACCGCAAATGCAACCACCCCCGGGTACACCGAACAGGCCGCAATATGGAAACAGGCAGATCCGATCCAGGCTGGTCAGCAAGCTCTCGGAGATGGCGTTATGGATGCAGGGGCAGTATCGCAGCGTGATCTAGTTCTCAACAAGTCTATTGACGTTCAGACCCAGGTGGAGGCCGCTACAGCATCGAGACTCAACGCGCTTCAGAATCTCCAGTCCACCTTTGCCTCCGCCACCACTGTTTCCAGCGCCGGGCTCAGTTCATCAGACGGCGGAATATCGAGCAGTCTCAGTGAATTTTTCGGTTCACTCGAGCAACTAGAAGCCTCGCCTGCAGACGTGAGTATCCGCCAGTCTGTTCTTGCTTCTGCGAGTACACTCGCCAGTAGTTTTAATGGTGCTGCTTCAAGCCTTCAGCAGCAGCAGCGGAGCCTCAATGGCGAGGTATCGAGCGTTGTGACCCAGGCAAATGGCTTGCTGACTTCCCTCGCTGGCTTAAATGCAGAGATCGAATCCCAGGATCCTAATAAGGACGCCGGTACCCTGGAAGACCAACGGCAGCAGGACCTTGTGACCCTGTCCCAATTGATCGGTGTCCAGGAGACGACGACCGAGAAAAACGGTATTTCGCTTTCTACGGCAGATGGCGTCCCTCTGGTTGAAGGAAGTAATTCATCAACGCTGAGTGTAACGGACTTAGATGGAGCTACCCATATCTACCAGGGCTCAACTGACATCACCCAGGATATTCTGGCGGGCGGTGGGCAGACAGGCGGCATGATCCAGGTTGCTAACGAGGATATTCCGTCGGCAATGAGTGCAATTGACAACCTTGCTTCCGCGGTCGGACAGCAGATCAACACGCTGAACGAAGCTGGAAGCGATTTAAGTGGAAACCCTGGAGGAGCCATCTTCACGTTACCTACCGCCATTGCGGGAAGCGCCGGATTAATATCAGTTGCGCTTACCAATCCTTCAACGCTTGCCGCAGCGGCCAGCGGAGAGGGGTCAGCAGACGGAACGAATGCAGCCGCTATGGCAGCCCTCGCCAGCACATCATTCGGCAGTCTCACTAGTCTGACACCAGCCAACTACTATTCATCCTTTGTCTCTGCCCTCGGGTCCACTGTTTCCAGCGTCGGTTCGACAAACAGTGCGCAACAAGCATCTTTGGCACAGCTCAAGAATCAACAGACTGCGCTCTCCGGCGTGAGTCTGGACTCCGAAGCAACGACACTCGAGACGATGGAACAGGCATACCAAGCTGCTTCCAAAGTTTTCACCATCATAGACACCCTGGTTGCCTCCTCCATCAACCTAGGCATCGAAACCGCGGCAAGTTAGAGGTTCACGTGCAAATCAGTGCTTCTTTCCTGGCAGGACTCACCGGCTCTCTCACTCAACTTACAACAAAAGAGCAATCGCTCACCAATGAGCTTTCGTCCGGGTTGTCCGTCAACGCGCTTTCAGATAACCCAGTCGCTGTGGGCGACAATGTCAGTCTGTCGGCGCTCCTTCAACAGGATGTGAGTTATCAGCAGGCTTCGACGAATGTAAGCAGCGTGCTGCAGGTACAGGATTCTGCGGTCGCATCTGTGATCAGCCAGTTGACGCAGGCAATCACTGTGGCGACGCAGGGTAGCAATGGAACGCAAAATGCGTCTGACACTGAGGCTACGACGACAGAGTTAACCGGAATCCGGGCTGAAATTCTCTCCCTCGCAAATACCACCTTTCAGGGAAGCTATCTGTTTGCTGGCAGTAAGGGCCAGACCGAGCCATTCACTTTAAGCGCTTCTTCGATGCCTACGCAGCCTGCTACTGTCACATACCAGGGAGATTCCCACATTTCCTACCTGCAGGCGCCGGATGGGAGCGAAATTCCTATCACAACGGATGGCAGTAAGCTTTTTCTCAATAGCGCAGCGGGTGCAACCAACATACTTGGCACACTGAATCAGCTTATTTCGGCCTTTCAGACGGGAGACACAACCGCAGCGACTTCATTGACCTCTACCTTGAATGGATCGGTTTCATTTCTGTCAACCCAGCGAGCGAACATCGATGACTCGCTCAGCAGCATCAAGACCGAGCAAAGCAGTATTACCTCGCAATCAACGCAGTTGACTGTGCAACAGACGTCCCTGATGGGAGCAGACACGGCGCAGGTGGCGACCGCGCTCTCAACCACAGAAAACCAACAAACAGGTCTTGAGGACGCAATCGCTGCCCTTGAAAAACAAGGCTCGCTCTTCAACCTGCTCGCGACTTAGTTTTGTTATTGCATTCGTCATGCTAATCTCAAGTATCCGTGTGCCCAGCATTCGGCCGAAACTCTGACAGGCTTATATCGATGGGACATCGAACGATCATATCGGTTAAACATGTGACCAGGGGAACTGTGTAGTGCTCAGTGCCCTCCGATTTCTATGGAATGCCACTCGTGGTCATCGTTTACAACCATGGAAAAGCGAATATATCCGGTGGCGGATGGAAACTTATTCAGGCCTTCATGCCGATGAGATCACCTTGTATGTCTTTTTAGGCTTTGTCGTCAAAGAGCGTTGGCGATTACTCCAATTTCTATTATGGACATCATCCATTCAGAAAGTGGCAGGCGAATAGCGTTTCATCGACGGCTGCATACGAAGCGTCTTTATCTTGGCCATCGAACTCTATCAGTGAACATAACTGTGTAAACTACACCTGAACTGCCCTACTTGCTGCTGTCGATTTTGGACCGCCTAATAACTCTCAATGAGATGTTGAGTTCTTCGCCGCGACATTGAGGGTAACTACAGATGACAGCTTGACTTAACTGTCAAGCGCCTTTCTCGCCACTGCTCCACGGACCAGATTTCTCAAGATCAACAAGTAACACCAACTGAGATCAATGGGCTCCGTATGTCTAGTCGCTCTTTGGTCATTCCAGGTTGCCTGGAAGCAATGGGGTGAGGCGACGCTCACTCGGATCTCCGGCGCCCTTGCGGCGTCACTTGGGATGAATGAAATGGACATATCACTCTTGTTCGTGACCACCTTTGTGAGCAGCCAATGTTCTTTGTGCATCGCGCGCTTTTGCCTTTATGATCCACTCAGATACTCTTCAAGAACAATAAACAGCGTTCCTACTGCCCATCTGATGATGCTTCAAGATGGTGCCGTAAAACTGGCCCTACTGGCGTCCGATCGATGCGCAGACGACGTGTCATCGCAGAAATGAGGAATATGCCTAGGCCTCTTTGGAACAGTTCGATCGTCCTGTGATCGCGTGATTGGCTGCCTCCGGCAAAGTTGGTTCGGAGTTGTGTGGAGAAAAGGATAGGTCATCCGTGAAGTCAATCTGGCAAGAATTTTTGGAGTCATCCCGCCGTTGACCAATGCAGGAGGCGATGCACCACATTCCTGCTGAGCGGTGTGTGCAGGAATGTCACTGTGAGCACGAATGACTGATTGCCTTGTCCGCGTAAATCAGGAATGGTCAGTGGATAAAGCTTGCCCAACTGATCTACCAGCTCCATCAGCAAAAGTTACAGAGACTCTAGATGATCCGACGCCACAGCCATCTGCCCATCGCGTTCTGGATGCAGAGTCGACGAGCACCTGCGCGTAAAGCTTCGAGTTTGTTTCAGTCCGTTTTGCACTGATGTCCGTTCAGCGCCGTCTTCGCGAGGAAAGTTTCCAGGATCTCTCCCGTTGCGCCCTGTGTCGAAGCCTAGCGACGCAAGATGTTTTGATACATCGATCCGGGCCCACATAAC